>NZ_JABAEG010000004.1:0-458339 GCF_023701965.1 Rhizobium sp. CG4
GTCTAATGTCCGTTTCTGTTGAAACTCGCGATCTGTCCATTTCCTTCGGCACTGAACCCAATGCGGTCAAGGTTCTGCCCGGCGTATCGTTTTCTGTTCAGCCGGGAGAATGTTTTGGCCTCGTCGGCGAATCCGGCTCCGGCAAGTCCACCGTTCTGCGTTGCGTGTCCATGCTGACCGATTTCTGGAAGGGTGAGGTGCTGATCGCGGGCAAATCCGTGCGGGATATGCCGCTGATCGACCGTTGCCGCATCCTGCAAATGGTGTTTCAGGACCCTTATGGTTCCTTGCATCCGCGCCAGTCGGTGCGCACAGTTCTGAATGAACCGTTGGTCATCCACAAGCTGGGCGACAGGGAAGAGCGTATGCGCAAGGCCATCACCGACGTTGGTCTGCCGGTGTCGTTCCTCGATCGTTTTCCGCACCAGCTGTCCGGCGGTCAGCGCCAACGCGTTGCTATTGCCCGCGCCCTGATCCTGGAGCCATCCTTGCTGCTATTGGATGAGCCAACTTCGGCACTGGATGTGTCTGTTCAGGCGGAAATTCTCAACCTGCTGCAGCGTCTTCGCGAAGAGCGTGGTTTTACCTACATCATGGTCACCCATGATCTGGCTGTGGTTGATCATATGTGTGACCGCTTTGCGGTGATGTTGCGGGGCGAAATTACCGAAATCCTGCCGCGCCAAGCCATCGCTGGAAACGGTGCCACGCATGAATATGCGCGTGAACTCATTGGTGCATCTCTGGAGTACGAAGGCGCACATTGAAGTGCCTGAAAATTTTCAAGTCTAATAGCCGTGTTCGCTGTCAATTATTAGCGAAAACGACAGCGCGCCTTATTGTACTCGAATGGAATTTTTGCCGAGCAGATAGCGCGTTCAAAGCGGTTAGGTCTTCCAAAAGATGACGACAACTCTGCAATGCCTTGAAACATTGCTCATGCTGAAAATTGTCGAGAAAGAACTCGGGCAGAGATTGCGCCCCCTCTGGTCAAGCTGAATTAAAACGTGCACACCAGATTTGCACGAAAGGAGATAACAATGGCGACGACACCACGACGACCGTCCAATCCTAAAGACGCAGCCGAGGCGCTGTTCAAACCGGCCAAGAAAGTCACGGCGCCGGTCTTTGAACGTCCAATTATCCGCAATGCCAAGGAGTTAGTGTCGCTGAAAATCGACAGCGATATACTGGCGCACTTCCAAGCAGACGGCCCTGGCTGGCAGGACCGTATTAATGACGTCCTACGGGCGGCGATGAATGAAGCCATCTAGCGCGCTTGATGAGATTTAAACGCGCGCAATATCTGCTCGTCCGGTTGCTGCAGTAAACAATTCATCGCCGGAGCGACGCCCGTCTTATTGGCCGGACCTACTCTAGGCCATGGAGTTTCCAAGACTGCTCGATTAAGCGTTTGCAATATATCTGGAAACCTCGTGTCGAAAACCCGCTTACTCTTCCGTGGGCAGCAGCCGCATCCCTCGAACCGGAGTGGAGGACCGGCTAAGTAGTTTCACAATATCGGCTCAATAAACAGGCTGGATACTGAGCCGATATGGATTTTAAGCCTAACTCAAGCGCTCGACGGTCAACCAGACCGGCTCCTTGTGGAGATAGGTGGATTCCCATACAGCTATGCCGACCTCGGCGAGCTTCGAAACATCTTCGGGCAGAACGGAGCCGATAACCGGAGCGAGGATATCTTCTGTCGTGCGCCCATATTGCACAATCAGCTTCTGCCCTGTCCTTGGGTTGAACCTTATGCGACCCGGAGGGGCAAGACGTATTTCCTCTTTGAAAGGCGTGGGTGCGGTTGATACCAGAGGTGTGTAAGCCATAAGTGACTCGCCAGCGACCATCGCATGCGTCTGAAGGCATTTAAACGGCATGATGGCCATTAGCTCATTGCACAACTCCGCATTGCCGTCAGTGACTAGAAATGCTTGGACTTCAATACCAATTGGGTCCCACCTCAACTTTATGAGCGTGCTTGTCGGCTCGAGGCTGTCAACGACTTGTGGAAGTTCGATTTCGCCCCCTTCTTCATAACGCATCGCATCGCCGATGCTCCAGGGGAACCAGTGATATGCCCAGCCATAGAGCAGGTTTGTGTAACGGAGAAACCGAGTGAGCGCCTGATCAAACTGCTCGTTGTTCAATGTCGGAGCCAAGCGCAGCAGTGTATGCCCGAGCACCTTCAGTTCGCCAAAACCACTGTAGCCGAGATAGTTCAAGACCGTTGGGAACATCTCTGCAATCATTGCTCGCGATGCATCCAGGTCTTGCCGCTGGCGGTGCAGAACAAGGCCAGGATACACAATGTACATTGTAAAATCTCGCAGCATTCCATGGGCGATGTCGAGTGTCGTGAAATAACTTCCCTTACCACCGGGCCGCGCCTCAAGCTTGCCTGTTCGAAGTTTGCGGTGTTCCTCAGGCTCCTCCTGCGCGACCCGCGCAACGGCAGCATCCATCGCAACGAGGAAGTCCTCGAAGTCCTTCATATCAGTTCCTTTCGGTGTTTTAGTTTAGAGCAAGGTCATGCGACATGCGCCTGAAGTGATCGTGTCAATCGCTCATAGGTTTCGGTAAACACTTCCACAAAACGCTCCAGCATCGGGCTTCGGACGATGTCAGGCGCGTAGACAACGGACAGTTGATAGCGAATTTTGGGAGAGAATTTGCGCACCACTGTGCTCGATGTATCGACCATCGAAGCAACCAGAGGATCAACAATCGCCAGCCCCAGTCCACGATTGACATAGTGGACAACGGTTCCTGAAAACAGACTTTCTACGCGCAAGCGTGGATGCGCCTCAGCCGCGCGCAATAGCGCCTCTAACTCCATACGCATCAGGCTACCGTGGCCCAACGCGATATAGTCCTGTTTATCAAGGTCTGCCGGACTAATGACCTTCTTTTCGGCAAGTGGATGAGTGTGGGGAAGTATGCACACAGCCTCTGCCTCCGGAAGGAGCCGGAATGAGCAGTCGTTACGAGATGCAGGACGCGCAATGATGGCGACATCCACGTGGCTGGCCGCAACAAGATCGATGAGATCAACCGATGCGCCGTTGTGCACAGATACTATAGTATTGGGGAAATCAGAGGCGTAGCGAGCAAGTGCATCCGGCAAGCAATGGCCGGAAAGTGCAGGTATTGCCGCAATTCTAAGCCTTCCTGTTCCAAACTCCCGAATGCTGGAGGCGCTCTCCCGCAATCTTTCAGTCGAAATGAAATGCCGCTCCACCTCGTTGAAAAACTCTCGTGCCTCTGGAGTAGGACTGACTGTGGCACCACTGCGTGAAAACAGCTGCATTTCAAGATCAAGTTCAAGATCACGTATGAGCCGTGTCACCGCAGGCTGCGAAATGGAAAGAAGAAGCCCTGCCTTGGTAATGCTTCCAGATACCATGACGGCGCGGAATGCCTCGAGCTGGCGCGGATTTAGCGATCTGTTTCCCATATCATCCTCTATAGACCCGGCGATGGTTGCCCCTCGCGATTTCGAGAGGGGCAAATCTTTTACTGGCCTAACTTGATGCCAAGGCGGGTGATAAGATCGGAATAGGTCTTCTCCTCACTTTGCAGCATGGATCTCGCCGCCTCAGGACTATCGGCAACGACCGTCGCCCCCATCGAAGAAAACTTTTCAACCACCTCCGGTTTTTTCAGAACTTCCACGATCTTTGAGTTCAGGTATTGGACGCGTTCTGCAGGAATGTTGGCTGGAGCAAGAACCATGCCCCATGTATTGGCACTATAGCCAGTGACACCCTGTTCGGCAGCGGTAGGAAGGTCAGGATAAACCGCTGTACGTTCAGGACCCCCAGCGGCAATCGCTACGAGCTGGCCGCTGTCAATATATCCACGGACCGCCAGCACCGACTTGAAGCCAACTTGAATAACGCCTGACAGCAGGTCTGGCATTGCGTCCCCAGAGCCCTGGTACGGCACATGAATCATCTCGATGCCTGCCGCATCCGCAAACCACTCTCCAAACAGATGTGTGTTGCTGCCCTGACCGGATGAATCAAAGGCGACATCGCCGGCATGTTCTTTTGCGTAGGAAATAAACTCCTCGACATTTTTTACACCGATCGATGGCGTGGTAACCATCACGATGTCTGTTCTTGCAGTCGTGGTTATGGGTGTGAAACTCGTTACAGGGTCGTACGGCAGGTTGGGAACCAGAGCCTTCGCCATCGCATGAGACGCAACGACGACACCAATCGTATGCCCATCGGCCTCGGCATTGGCTATCGCAGAGATCCCGATAACGCCATTGGCGCCCGGTCGATTTTCGACGGTTACTGGCTGCCCGATCAGCGGCGACAAGTGCTCCGCAATCAGGCGGCCCGTGATATCACCCTGGCCACCCGGCGCATAAGGAACGATAATTGTGACGGCGCGTGACGGGAATTCATCCGCCAACACACCTGTCGACATTGGCATTAACGATGCCAATGTCAAAGCTGCAAAAGTTCTGCGTGAGATTTTGTACATTCTGAAAGTTCCCTTTTTGTATTTTTTGGCAGGCTTTAGTCTTCAACAAAGACTTCTTCTCGTTTCCTGCGCACCACGGGCGAAAGAACGGAAATCAGGAGTGCGAGCGCGGTCAGCAAAAGAACGAGCGAAAGCGGTTGCGTTACAAAAACGCTGACGTCTCCTTTGGACAACAGCAGCGCGCGGCGCATATAGACTTCGATCATCGGGCCGAGAATGAATCCGAGCAACAAGGGCGCAGGCTCACAACCCAAGCGGTTGAACAGATAGCCAAGGATGCCGAAACCGGCCGCCATCAAGATCGGCGCAGACGAATTTCCGATGGAGTACAGGCCTACCAAGGAAAATATCAGGATAGCCGGGAAGAGCATATTGTAAGGCAGGCGAAGCAAGCGGACCCAAATGCCGATCAGTGGCAGATTGATAATGACGAGCAGAAAGTTGCCGATCCACATTGAGGCAACCAGCCCCCAAAAAAGATCTGCATTGCGTGTCATCACCTCGGGACCGGGAACGATGTTATGGATCATCATCGCGCCAATCATCATGGCCATGACCCCGTTCGACGGCAAACCTAACGTCAACATTGGGATGAACGCGCTCTGGGCTCCAGCATTGTTGGCACTCTCAGGTGCAGCAACGCCGGCAGGTGCCCCTTTACCAAATCGTTCCGGATGTTTTGAAAGCTTCTTTTCAATCGAATAGGATGCAAAGGAGGACAGCGTGGCACCACCGCCAGGGAGCAATCCAAGGAGTGATCCCAGCGCCGTGCCCCTCAGGACCGCTGGCCAAGCTTCCTTAAATTCTTGCTTGTTTGGCCAAAGATCTGTGACCTTGCCCTTCACCATACTGCGGTCATGGGTTTTGCTCGCATTGGCGATAATGTCGCCGATCGCGAACAGACCCATCGCCAGCGCGGTAAATTCCAAGCCGTCAAGAAGCTCGAAAGTACCAAAAGTGTACCGCGCCGTGCCGGTCGTGAGATCGGTACCGACCGAACCCAGAAGAATTCCGACAAGGATCATTCCGAACGCCTTCAGCAGGCCACCGGATGCAAGCACGATCGCAGCAACCAAACCAAGAACCATGAGCGAGAAGTAGTCTGCCGGACCGAAGGATAGTGCTATCTTTGAAAGATACGGCGAGAACGCCGCAATCATAAGCGTCCCAACGGTGCCAGCAAAGAACGATCCTAGCGCAGCTATCGCCAACGCTGATCCTGCACGGCCGTTTCGGGCCATCGCATTGCCGTCAATGCAGGTAACAACGGAACCAGATTCCCCTGGCAGGTTCACCAGGATCGCTGTGGTCGATCCACCATATTGGGCACCGTAGTATATGCCCGAGAGCATGATCAAGGCACTCGTTGGCTCCAACGAATATGTCAATGGGAGCAATATCGCTATTGTGACAAGCGGTCCCACTCCTGGAAGAACACCGATGGCGGTCCCAAGCAAAACACCGATGAAGCATAACATAATGTTATTTAACGTTACGGCTGTCTCGAAACCGCCTGCGAGGTTTGCAAACCAATCCATTACAAAACTCCTGCCAGAAACGGGAGGCGCACGCTGAAGCCGACGACAAAGACAAGCCAGACGAACACCGTCAAAAGCGCAGCCAGTCCAAGAGCGTGCGATATGGGAAAATCACGCGAGGCACGGCTGGAAATCAAAACGGCGCCTGGCACAGCAACCGCTATGCCTCCAACCCGTAAAGTTGCAGCAGCAAAAACCAACGCTGCAACAATATATGCTGGCGTACGCAGGTTCATCTCTGCAATCGCAGCCCCCTTGTGGCCGCATAACGACCTGATAACGAGTAGCAGGCCCACAAGCGCGAGAAGCAGACCTACCACCAGCGGAAATACGCCGGCGCCTAGGCGGCGCACGCTTCCAAAGCCATACCCGATTGCCGGGACGACAAAACAGACGGCAAGAATAAGGTAGAGCAGGCCTGCTGCTCTGTCGGAATCAGATAACTTCATATGTATCCCCTTGCGATCTTCGCCGCGTTCGTCTGCAGAAGATCACTATGAGCGCATAACATCAAATCAAATTGCGTCATCGCATTATACTTAAATGTTATGATGGCTTGGATTGCAGCCTAGGCTTGCATTTTGCGGATCGGCATTGGCGAAACGTGGCGAGGCGACAACGACTTACGCGTGATGGCATCACGCTGAGCGGGTCTCTCTCCCGCGTAGTCCCCGTTTCAGACTCTAGAAGTCAGAGTTCAGGCCTCCTGGTTTCATGCGAGATGGGATCGATGGGGATTGCCACAACGGGCTGCATTCAGCCAGAATGAAGGGACCATCAATGTCTGCGTGTGCGCTGGAAATTCAACCATACCGGTCGTGGTCCGATCGCCAAGCGCCTTCGAACGTGGGATAGGAAAAAGGTTCTCATCGACCTTTTTCTTACTGATCGGTGAGCTGACGCAGGAATCGCCATAAATCGCGCCGATGGCGGTTTGTGAGTTTTTGCAATACGGAAGATGACAAAAGACAATTTGATTGCCCGTCCCACCGGCGCTCCGGATAAATTATCTTCCTGCCATCAGGAGGCCGAATGGCATTTGGTTCAACGCCGCCAGCTTCTGAGCGAAATTGCATCGGCCAGTTTGTGCATCCACGTCAGCTTGCCAGGTTGTGACATAACCTCAGAGACGTGCTCTGCCGGTAAAGATAGCTCACCGACTGTCGTTTCTTCGGATACAATTGATGGTAGTGTCTTAGCACCCACAACCACATGAGAGATGTCTGTATGGTCGCGTTTAACAGCAACCAACACTTCGGAGCCTGAACGGATCAAATCGATTGCGTTTTGCGCCGCAGATTGTGGGTCATCCGCTTCAATGAGAGTGGTCTGGGTGACAAGATAGAATGGCATGGATATTCCGCAGTCGTTTCGTAACAAGTCCATTGTCTGGCAGCGCGCGTCAAGACGCATCAATCAACAATCTACAGAAGAAATTTAAGCCCATTTCTCTACCATTGGTTCAGTCGCACACGGTGGCTTTGCGGCGCCAGTAATGACGCACAGTCGTCCGACAGGAATGAGAAAGAAAAAAGGCCGTCGACAAAAGTCGCGGCCTATAAGTTTGAAGGTTCAAAACCTCCAGAGGGGAACAACCGACGCTGCGATCCTGGGAGGAGGTCGCCATGTGCATCGGTTGTAGTCGTTATGCCCGATTTTTGACCATTTGCAAAACAATTACTGTGCAACTCAGCTATGCGCGTATCGCGCTGCTTGTCTGAAATGCGCTGAACGAAATATGGATTACCCACGATCCACCGGTCCTGCCGCCGCTCGCCACCACCACGGTCGCGGAAGCTCCTTGGCCCAATCGCAGTTTGGTCCCGCCCGGACAGCGCCGGCGTGTGGGTGTATTTCGCAAGATACGCAAAGTGGTGCTGATCAATTCGTCTTTTGTGCAAACACCTGATACACCCATGGGCTGATGGGTATGACGGTCGAACATCATCTTCAGAGTTTAACAACATCGGACCGATATTGGAGACCATTCTATGGGTTGGAAAACGACAAAGTTTGAATACGTGAATGGATATAAAATCGTCGAAATCGACGGGCCCGCCTTCCAGGTTTACGACGGCGACCGTCAGTTGTCAGACCCATTCCCATATTCCGGCGAAGCGGCTGCTTACGCAACCTCTTTGCCTAAGCGAGAACAGCAGCGCACCTAGGCAGGAAACCTTCAAACCTCTGTAAACTCCGACAGCGAATGTGATAAGAAATTTGACCGAATCCCATCTTCACACTGCCTTGGAATCGCTTGGTTGGTCAGACTTCTTCGCAGATCAGATCAAGCCTGGTGAAGCTGACCTCTTGCCTCGGCGCGTCGCATCGGTTCACCGCTCGCGCATCGACGTGATCAGTGTCGCGGGGCCTGTCGAGCTGGTTCTTCCAGCCAATGCCAATACGGCGGAATTTGCGGTCGGAGATTGGGTTTTAGCCGATCCCTACTCTGAAATGTTTGTCCGTCGGCTTGATAGAAAAGCGGTGTTTCAGCGGCGTACAGAGGTCGGACGTGGCCAACAACTCGTTGCTGCCAACGTCGATACGCTGCTGATTGTGACGTCGTGCAATGCCGATTTCAATAGTGATCGGCTGGAACGTTACATAATCATGGCCAACCAGGCTGGGAGTAAGCCGGTAATCGTGCTGACAAAAGCTGACACCGCCGACGATGTCGGCCTGTTTCAGACCACGGCAGAGGCTTTGCAGCGTGATCTGCCTGTCGTTGCGCTGAATGGTCGATCCGGCGATGCGAAGTCTCTTTTAAGTCCCTGGTGCGGTGCTGGCCAAACGATTGCTCTGGTTGGATCCTCAGGGGTAGGAAAATCGACGCTGGTGAACACGCTGACCGGCCCAGCGTCTGACTTAAAGCAGAAAACCGGACCTATTCGCGAATATGATGCGCAAGGCCGTCACACCACGACCGCGCGATCCCTGCATGCCATTCCCGGTGGTGGCTGGGTGATTGATACCCCTGGGATCAGGACACTCTACATCAGTGATGTCACCGACGGCATCGACACACTTTTTGCAGACGTCGTTGAGCTTGCACCACATTGCCGATTTCGTGATTGCACCCATGCGCATGAGCCGGGCTGCGCAGTTCAGACGGCCGTCAAAAGCGGAGCTTTGGCCGCCGAACGCGTTGATCGGTGGCGCAGGCTTGTCTCTGAAAATCTGGCGAGAACACCCGTCATCAGCGGAGCACGTGGCAACAAGAGTGTTCGAAAGAAGAAATATTGAAGCCCCGCGCTACGATGTGGAGCGACAACGGTGGCAGCGGCGTAACCGCTATCATCACAGCGCTACTGGAAGGCAAAAAGTCCGTCGCCATCATCGTCGGCAACACCGTCGCGGTGTTCCTCACCCCGTAGAGAAGGCCTCCTGATTTCCGGTGGACCAGCCAGCCCTCCGTTTGGCTGCACACGGTCAGCCCGCGATCGTTACGGAATGCTGCACTGTTCCGTCTGACTAATTCTCGGCAGGCTTCGCCCTTTGCATCGATTTACGACGCTTAACTCGCCAAACAAAAATCAGTCAGGTAACGTTATCTCGTCAAAGGCCGTCAGAGGAGGATGCTATCAGCGATCGCACGCTGGCACTCGCATCGGGCAACCAGATGATGTCGTCCGCACATAATTGGACGATACGGAAATCTATTACCAGACAGGGGTCTTGTGACACTGACCTGCTTGACTTCATCGAAGGCTGGGCTCTCATTTGCTGCACGCGATGGCGCAGTGGCGGCGACAGGCACCACGCCAGATCAAAAAAGGGGAATGGCATGATGATTTTTCTCGCGCTTTTAATCGGTGTCATCGCCGGACTACGGGCGATGACAGCTCCAGCTGCCATCGCTTGGGCGGCAAGCCTTGGCTGGCTCGATGTTTCCCAGACACCTCTGGCCTTCATAGGGTACAAGTGGACACCTTTGATTTTGACCGTTCTGGCACTTGGTGAATTGATCACCGACAAGCTCCCCGGCACGCCCTCGCGCAAAGTGCTGGTCCAGTTCGGAACCCGCTTGGCATCAGGCGCTCTGTCAGGCGCAGCCATCGGTGCGTCGGCTGGATTGCTCGCTTTAGGCTTGGTCGCCGGGATCGTCGGAGCGATCATCGGTACCTACGGCGGAGCAGCCGTCCGCGCCAGACTTGCCACCTCGTTCGGGCGCGACCTGCCCGCCGCCCTGATCGAAGACGCTGTCGCCGTCGTTGGAGCGCTGCTGATTGTAGCGGCCGTGTCATGACTTCCTTCGACGCCATCTTCATCGGTGCAGGACAGGCCGGTCCATTTCTGGCGGCGCGAATGGCGGCGGCTGGACGCAAGGTCGCGCTGATCGAGCGCAAATATCTTGGCGGCACCTGCGTCAACGCCGGATGCATGCCAACAAAGACATTGGTCGCCAGCGCACGGGCTGCACACGTCGCCCGGCGCGCTGGCGAATATGGGGTCGTTGTCCCCGGCGAGATCGGTATAGACATGGAGGCTGTGCGGGGCCGGGCTGAAAAGGTCACGCTCGATGCCCGCAAAGGCCTTGCTACCTGGTTTGACAGTCTCGACAGCATGTCGGTGATCTACGGACAAGCAAAGTTCGAAAATCCCAATACGGTTGTGGTCAATGGCATGCGCCTGACAGCACCGCAGGTGTTCATCAACGTTGGTGCACGTCCGTCTATTCCCGACTACCCTGGGCTTGCGGACGTGTCATACCTGACAAGTACGTCGATCATCCAGCTGGCGGAGGTTCCGCGTCATCTCGTTGTGATCGGTGGAAGCTACATCGGCCTGGAGTTCGCGCAGATGTACCGCCGTTTTGGCGCAAGCGTAACCATTTTAGAGCGTGGCACCCGCCTCGCCTCACGTGAAGACGACGATGTCTCCTCCGCCATTGCTGACATCCTACAGGCAGAAGGGATCGCGGTTCATACGGGGGTAAGCGGGCTATCGTTCAGAAAAACTGCGGACGACATCGCGGTCACGACAAACAGCGGGACCATGAATGCAAGCCACGTCCTTATTGCTACAGGTAGACGACCCAATACCGATGATCTGGGTCTTGAAGAGGCTGGTGTCGAGACCGACGACAAAGGTTTTATTGTCGTAGACAACAGCCTCTCCACGAATGTCAGCGGCATATGGGCATTGGGGGACTGCAACGGCCGCGGCGCGTTTACCCACACGTCCTACAACGACTTCGAGATCGTCGCCGCCAACTTGCTTGACGGGTGCAACCGAAAGCTCAGCGATCGCATTCTGGCCTACGCTCTCTACATCGATCCTCCGCTTGGACGGGTAGGCATGACGGAGCGCCAGGCAAGAGCATCGGGTCGCCAAATTCTCGTATCGACACGGCCCATGAGCCGTGTCGGCCGAGCCGTTGAGAAAGGCGAGACACAGGGCTTCATGAAGCTAATCGCGGATGCCGAAACCCGACAGATCCTCGGGGCGGCTATCCTTGGCATAGAGGGCGACGAGGCCATCCATGGCATTATCGATGCAATGAACGCCCGCACCCCCTACCCCGCTCTCCAATGGTCGGTACCGATACATCCCACCGTGTCGGAACTCGTGCCTACGCTTATCGGAGACCTGAGGTAAGTCTCCTGATCTGCGCATGGAAAGCGAAGTGCTTCTTGCGCACGGTGCTGCCCGGTAGGCGACTGGTGAGAAGGGTTACATCCCTTCCGTTTGCCGAACAGAGAAAGGTTGCCAAAGTTGGCCCGCCGTGCGGCAGGCGGCGCGCATGGAGTCGCTGCGTTCGTTGTACCTGTGAGGCGGAACTTCATGGCCAACCAACCGTTTCAGTCGAGCGAACAGGGCCGCGTCGCGACGTTGTTTTCGAGGCCCACGGAGGAGAAGAACATGGTAAGTGGTCAACTGAAAGCATTGCTTGGTGTACTTGCCGTCGCTGGCTATCAGAACAGGGACAAGATCGCGGACCTCCTGCGCGGATTGAACAAGCCGCAGGCGGAAGGCGCAAACACAGGTCAAGACGCTGGATCGCGCCAGACAAGTAGCCTTGACGATCTGCTTGGCAAGCTCGGTGGAGGTAATGAGACGGGGGGAATCGGGTCTATTCTCGGCGGCCTGACCTCTGGGGGAATTTTGAGCGGTGGCCTGAGCGACCTACTCAAAACGTTCCAACAGAACGGCTTCGGACAAAAAGCTGATTCCTGGGTAAAGCCTGGGACAAATGACGATATCGATGACAACGAACTTGCAGAGGCGATTGGACCGGACGTGCTAGACGAATTGACTGCAAAAACCGGTCTGTCGCGAGAGGAAATCCTCGCACGTCTTAGCAAGGATTTGCCACGGGCGGTCGATGAACTGACACCGGATGGGAAGATACCCGGCGATGATCAGCCAACGACTGTCTGACCCGCAGCGATGCGTCCTATAGCCGACGAACCGTCGGCAGCGCAGTGATCCTACTCTGGTAAGAGCGTCTCATTTCTATGGATTAGTAGCGTGCGGCAGTCTTCCGTTGCCGCATGAAACATAATGGACGCCTTGTTTGAATTATCAGACGGCTGTTTTGACCGCACAACAGTAGTTCTTCTGCATTCACCTGGCAGTCTCCCAATGCGCACATGCCCGGCCCTGCAGATCAGCAATCTCATCCTGTGTGAATGGATTAATGAGACGGAGCCGACCGCATAGGCCTAAAGCGCATAGAATCCGCTTACTTTGCAATGTCTGAACGGCGGTGCGATTAGAGAAGCCGACAATCAGCCCAGTTGCGACCGCCACAAACCGTCCCATTGGAATTAAGTCTTCTGCGCAATCGTCGTCAAATGCCCGTCGCGATAGTTCTGCAACCACTTTACGGACATGAACCAGCTTCAAATTGCCTGCTTGAGAATCGCTGAAAATCGAGGGTCGAAAGCGCGACTGATGGGTTCTGCCGCCGCCCCCAGTGCTACCGCCCATGGATCTGTCATTCCCAGCTGAAACCTTGGCACGCTGCGGTCGGAGCGCTGCGCAACCGACGGAACCAGCGGCTCCATCGCTGCCATCAAGCGAAAGGCAAGCGCTTCGGGCGCACCACCGCATAAGATCACTGTTTGTGGGTCGAAGACTGTTTCAATGAGATGGACGCTCCAGCGAAGATCCATCACCGCTTCATCAAGCCATAGCTGGACCCTCGGATCATCCGTCGATGCGAGTTCGTTGACCTTGGCGTAAACCCTGGGGTCGGCCGGATCGATTTCAAGATGCTGGTAGAGTGCGGCCAGCGACGCTCGATGTTCCAAGGGAGCAGCACGTCCGCCCGGAGACAACAGAGCCATACCAATTTCCCCAGCATTGCCATTTGCGCCGCTGTATAATTCACCACCGAGAATCAAACCGGCACCGATACCATAGCCGAGATAAAGGCAAACGGCGTGGTCGAGCCCGTGGGCCGCTCCTACCATGCGCTCCGCTTGCGCACAGGCTGCCGCATCGTTCTGCAACCCTACTTCAAGGCCGGTGCCTGCAGCCAGCATTTCCAGCAGCGGAAATGTCTGCCATGCCGACATCATCCAGGGATCGTCTGTCGTGTTTTCTGTGCCGAAGGGTCCCGGCATCGCGGCGCCCAGGCCGACCAAGCGTCGCTCAGACTGGCTGAACATCTGACCAAGTTCTCGTCTGACGGCCTCGACAAGATCCAGGATGACCTTCACGCCCCCCTGTGGACCGTTCGCCGGCAGCGGCGCTTCGGCGCGGGTAAGGATCGTGCCCATGAGATCGACCGCTAACGCGCGGGTGATGTGCCGGTCGATCTGTAGGCCGATAGCGAATGCACCTGCCGGAACCAGACTGTAAGGGGTCGAAGGCTGCCCCCTGCCCTTTCGGATCACCTCATGCGCGGCCACAAGCCCATCGCGCTCTAGTTCATCGATGATGTTGGATACGGTCTGTTTCGTCAGTCTGGTGGCACGGGCAAGATCGGCCCGTGAGAGCGCGCCGTTGACGCGCAACGCATCAATCATCACCCGTCTGTTATGCGAACTGGTGCCTTCTTGGTTGGTCCCGCTTTTGGCCCTTATCGGACGTCTGTCATGCATCTGCAATTCCCCTTGACACCAATAGAATATTGAACAAGAAATAAAGTCAATGCAATTGACTTAATAAGGAACCGCAGAGTTCCGGGGAACGCAGAGAGCCCAAAACGGCTCCACGACGCTCCGAAATCGGCATCTGAAACACTGGATGCCTTGAAGGCCGGAGGCGACGTACAGCCGCCCCCGGGAAACGCGTGAATGCCAAAAAGCTGGAGGCTGGCTAAATGTTGAACTCATTAAATAAGACACTGCTTGGAGCTGCACTATTCGGCGCGTCCTTTGCACCACATGCATTTGCAGAAACCACGATCAATGCACTTTTCATGGCGCAGGCGGCCTATAGTGAAGCTGACGTGCGCGCGATGGCCGAGGCTTTCAGCAAGGCAAATCCCGAGGTGAAGGTCAATCTCGAATTTGTTCCCTATGAAGGCTTGCACGACAAGACGGTGCTCGCACAGGGTTCCGGCAGCGGCTATGACGTCGTTCTCTTCGACGTGATCTGGCCATCGGAATATGCCTCCAACAACGTACTCGTGGATGTCACATCGCGCATTTCCGACGACACCAAGAAGGATGTTTTGCCGGGAGCCTGGACCACCGTTCAGAACGACGGCAAATACTATGGGATGCCTTGGATCCTCGACACCAAATACCTGTTTTACAACAAGGAAATCCTTGAAAAGGCCGGCATCAAAACACCGCCAAAGACCTGGGACGAACTTACCGAACAGGCCAAGGTAATTAAGGACAAAGGACTGTTGGATACCCCGATCGCGTGGAGCTGGGCGCAGGCCGAAGCTGCGATCTGCGATTACACGACGCTGGTCAGCGCCTATAAGGGCGACTTCTTGAAGGACGGACAACCGGCTTTCCAGTCCGGCGGCGGTCTTGATGCCCTCAACTACATGGTCGCAAGCTACAAGTCCGGCCTCACCAACCCGAACTCCAAGGAATTCCTCGAAGAGGACGTCCGCAAGGTCTTCCAGAATGGCGACGCCGCCTTCGCGCTGAACTGGACCTATATGTACAACATGGCAAACGACCCCAAGGAAAGCAAAGTTGCCGGCAAGGTCGGTGTCGTGGCTGCTCCCGGTGTCTCCGGCAAGAGCGAAGCATCTGCGGTGAATGGCTCGATGGGTCTCGGCATTACCTCGGCCAGCAAGCATCCTGACGAAGCCTGGAAGTTCATTGAATTTATGACGTCGCAGGCGACGCAGAACCAGTATGCCAAGTTGAGCCTGCCCATCTGGGCATCCTCCTATGATGATCCTGCCGTCACCAAAGGCCAAGAGGAGCTGATTTCCGCTGCGAAAATCGGTCTCGCCGCCATGTATCCGCGACCCACGACTCCGAAATATCAGGAGCTCTCGACCGCCCTTCAGCAGGCGATCCAGGAGTCCCTTCTCGGCCAGTCTTCGCCCGAAGATGCGCTGAACACGGCTGCAGAAAACAGCGGCCTTTAAGCAAGTGAACCACCAGGCGGCCACTAGCGCCGCCTGGCTTGCCATCTCCATACCGATGAATTGAAAGGGCGCCCCATGTCCGGCACCTGGATGACCACCCGTGCGTGGCTTTTGATGTTGCCGCTGCTCGCGGTGATGATGGCCGTCATCGGATGGCCGTTGATTGACACCGTCACCTTGTCCTTTACTGACGCCAAGTTGGTCGGCACCGCAGGCAATTTTGTCGGTATCGATAACTACGTGAAGATGCTCACAAGCTCTAATTTCCAGCGCACGCTTTCAACGACCCTCGTGTTCGCGATTGTCTCGGTGACCGCCGAGATGGTGATCGGTGTTCTTGCTGCGTTGCTGCTGAACCAGAATTTCTACGGCCGCACCCTGCTGCGTGCGCTGATGATCCTTCCCTGGGCGCTGCCCACCGTGGTCAATGCCACCCTCTGGCGGCTGATTTATAATCCCGAGTATGGCGCGTTGAATGCAATGTTGACCCAGCTCGGATTGCTCGATGCCTACCGCTCTTGGCTTGGCGAGCCGGGCTCTGCGCTTGCAGCGCTCATCGTCGCCGATTGCTGGAAAAACTTTCCGCTTGTTGCACTGATCGCCCTTGCCGCACTGCAGGCCGTGCCCCGCGATATAACATCGGCATCGCTGGTCGATGGTGCAGGGCCTTTCTCCCGCTTTCGTTTTGTCATCCTGCCCTACATCGCTGGTCCGCTCATGGTTGCACTGGTTCTGCGCACGATCGAAGCTTTTAAGGTTTTTGACATCATATGGGTGATGACCCGTGGCGGACCTGCCAACAGCACTCGCACGCTGTCGATCCTCGTCTACCAGGAAGCATTTTCGTTTCAGCGGGCGGGATCCGGGGCCTCTCTGGCATTGATCGTCACACTGCTGGTCACCGTGCTTGCAGCCGCCTACGCCATACTTGTTCGCAAGACCGCAGGGAGTGCAAGCTGATGGAACGTCGCAATCCTGTGTTCAACATCTTTATCTACGGCTGCGCGCTGTTGCTTGCCGCCGTCATTCTCGCTCCGGTCCTCTGGCTGTTCATCATGAGCATCTCGCCAGCTGCCGACCTTGCCGCCAAGCCATTGCGGTGGTGGCCGCAATCGCCAGACTTTTCGCGCTATGGTGTGTTGCTGTCGACGTTGGAAAACAGCGCTGGCGCAGCATTCACGTCGTCGCTGGTTAACAGCATCGAAGTTGCCGCATTGTCTACTATTGCAGCGATCGCCCTCGCCATCCCCGCAGGCTGGGCTGTGTCAAGGACACCAACGGTCGGCTGGTCGCTCACAATGGTGATCGCCACCTACATGCTTCCGCCTGTGGCGCTGGCCGTGCCGCTCTATATGGGTCTTGCCCATCTCGGCCTGCTCAACAACGTCTTAGGACTGGCACTGGTATATCTGACAATTCTCGCTCCCTTTACCACTTGGCTGATGAAATCCGGGTTCGATTCTATTCCTAAGGAAATCGAGGCGGCGGCGATGATCGACGGCGCGGGCCTGTTCCAGACGCTGAAGATCATCACGTTACCACTGGCCATGCCCGTGATGGCGACGTCGGCCCTATTCGCCTTCCTGCTGGCCTGGGACGAATTCTTTTATGCGTTGCTGTTCACCTCCGACCAGCGCGCCAAGACAATCACGGTTGCCATCGCAGATCTCGCCGGTGGCCGTGTTTCCGATTATGGACTGATTGCAACCGCTGGAGTGCTTGCCGCCCTGCCCCCGGTGCTGGTCGGTCTTGTCATGCAACGCGCCCTGATCTCAGGGCTTACCAGCGGTGGCGTCAAGGGATGATCATGACCCAGCAAAAGAACAGACCTGTCGGCCTCGTCGCCATTGACCGCGAAATGGCCCGGCAGCATGCCGATGCGCTCGCCTCGTATGAAGCAGCGAAGACAAAAGCCCACACCATTGCCGCGTCATTGGCAAAGACAAGGAAGCTGCTGCTGCTCGGCATGGGCGGATCGCACGCGGTAGGCCGTGCCGTCGAACCACTCTATCGCGCGCTTGGAATTGACGCCATTGCCGCGCCTCTTTCGGAACAACTGGGCCAGCCACTGGCGCTCGAAGGTCGCACCGTTCTGGTCACCTCGCAGTCGGGCGAGAGCGCTGAGGTCGTGCGCTGGTTCGAAGAGACAGGCGGCAATGCCGAGACCTTCGGGCTGACATTAGAGGGCGGATCCTTCCTGGCACGCACTGTGACATCACTGATCGGTGCCGGTGGCACCGAGCTTGCCTTCGCCGCGACCCGCAGCCTCACGGTAACCTTCGCCTTGCACCTCGCCATTTTGTCAGCGTTCGGAGACGATCCATCAGCGGCTTTCGCCGTGCTGAATGCACCAGAGGAGCCCGACATCGCGCCGGCACTCGCTGCTCTCGCCACGGTTCGTACCGTCGTCACCTCCGGCCGCCGCCTGCAGGGCCTTGCCGAAGCGCTCGCACTCGGCCTCACCGAACTGTCGCGTCTGCCATGCTTCTCGCTCGAAGGCGGCCAGTTGCGGCATGGTCCGATGGAAATGCTCGGCGCGGATATTGGCGTCGTTCTGTTCCGCGGCAACGACAGTACGGCCGGCCTCGTGACGGCCATGGCCGTCTCCGCGGTGGAAACGGGCGCTCCTGTCATCATGTTCGACGCTTCGGGCGACGAACCGGTCGCTGGCACGGTCTCTATCCGCTTTGCCCCAGCCAACGGCCTTGCGGCGATATTCGCAATGCTGCCTGCGGCGCAGCGGCTGATGATCGCATTTGCCGATGCCCGCGTCGACGATGCCGGCACGCCTGTACGCTCAACCAAGATTACCAGGAGCGAATAAATGCGACCTCTCGCAGTCATCGGCAACGTCAATGTCGATCTTATTTTAGGGCCTGCAGCTCCATGGCCAAAGGCTGGCACCGAAATCATTGTCGATCACGACGAGCTTCGTGTCGGCGGCAGCGCCGGCAACAGTGCGCTGGCCTGGACAGCGCTCGGCGTGGAGTTCTCGATCGCCGCCAATGTCGGCAGCGACCAGTTCGGCAGCTGGCTGCGTGAGGCCTTCGGGGAGCGCGCCGCCAAATGGTCCGTCCGCTCGGAGCGCACCACGCTGTCGGTCGGCATCACCCATCCGGACGGCGAACGAACCTTCTTCACGACACGTGGTCATTTGCCTCGCTTCGGGATATCCGACGTCCTGACCACGATCGACGGCGCGGCGATGGCGGGTGGATATGCACTGGTTTGTGGCTCATTCCTGACCGACGACCTGGCTCACAACTATGACACACTGTTCGACTGGGCGGCGACCCACCAAATCACCCTTGCACTCGACACAGGCTGGCCGCTGGACGGGTGGACAGAAAAGAACTGCACGAAGACACGTCGCTGGCTTTCCCGCTGTGGTATTGCATTGCTCAATGAGGTCGAAACGACAACGCTCGCTGGCCTTGATGATCCGATCGAGGCTGCACGCGAAATCCGCTCGCACATGCCTGAAGGAGCGATTGTCGTCGTCAAACGCGGTCCTGATGGCGCAGTTGCCATCGGACCTGACGGCTCGTTGGTTACAGTTGCAGCCCCTAAGGTCGAAGTCGTCGACACGATCGGCGCCGGTGATGTGTTTAACGCCGCATTCCTGGCTGCGCTTGCCAATTCCAGGTCGATTGAAGCCTGTTTGCTTGCTGGCACACAAGTCGCATCGCGCGCAATTTCCACCCTTCCCCGTCATTATGGCGGACCACTTGCTTCCGAGGAGGCCGTTCGATGAGCGCGCTTGAGATCAACAGTATTCGCAAGACATACGGTGAAGTCGAAACACTGAAGAGCGTCGATATCTCGCTTGAAAGTGGCGAGTTTCTTGTCCTTCTCGGCTCGTCAGGTTGCGGCAAGTCAACGCTTCTGAACATCATTGCCGGGTTGGTAGAAGCGACTAGCGGCGATATCCGGATTGGAAATCGTTCGGTGCTGGGCGTGCATCCAAAAGATCGCGACATCGCGATGGTGTTCCAGTCCTATGCGCTCTATCCCAACCTGACGGTGCGGCGGAATATCGGTTTCGGACTGGAAATGCGTAAAGTACCAGTGCAGGAGCGCGACAGAGCGGTCAACGAGGCTGCCAGATTGCTGCAGATCGAGCCGTTACTGGATCGTAAGCCGGCTCAGCTTTCCGGTGGACAGCGCCAGCGCGTCGCGATCGGTCGTGCGCTGGTGCGAAAGCCTGAAGTCTTCCTGTTCGACGAGCCCCTGTCCAACCTTGATGCCAAATTGCGCATGGAAATGCGCACAGAGCTCAAGCGCCTGCACCAGATACTGAAAACGACGGTGGTGTATGTCACGCATGACCAGATCGAGGCGATGACACTTGCGACCCGGATCGCCGTCATGAAAGACGGACGCATCGAACAGCTTGGCACACCTGCTGAAATCTACGACCGACCGGCAACCTTATATGTAGCCACTTTTGTTGGCGCACCGCCGATGAACCTGCTGCAGGTGACGGTCGAGAATGGCGCTCTGGCGATCGATAATGGAGATGGCCGTGTGCCTTTGCCGTCATCACTGAAGACTGTGCCAGCAGATGGGCAGAAGCTCATCCTCGGCATTCGCCCGGAAGCGCTTTCGCTCGTCGGCAATGGCAATACCATCGACGCGCGTTGCGATGTGGCCGAGTTAACCGGTCCGGAGCTGCTTGTTACCACATCCGTCGGCACACAGCGCGTGACAGCGAGCCTGCCACCAAGAACAACTCTGGCCAGCGGCGACCACATATCGCTGTTCTTTGATCCGGAAGCCGTTCATCTCTTCAATGCGGAAACCGGGCTTCGGTACGGCTGAGCGCGTAATCGTATTCGATGCGTCAGGACTATCCGGGTAGGCGTCGCGCGTCGACGCCCCAGAATTGCCCATAAACAAGATGTCGCCTGGCGTTGGAATCTAAATCACTGATGCCAAGTGAAGCTCCAACAACAGTAGAGCCTCGGTAATTATTCACCTCGAAAGAATTCGACCCCGCGTTCGAAAAACCGATTGATAAATGGCGAGACAGTCCCCGCAATCGTCCTCAGACTCGATGTTGGCGACAGCACCATCGCCCTGCACTCCGATAAATTGGCTGTCGAAACAAATGGACTGGCTGAATTCCGGATCTGGCACATTGAAATGTCTTCCGTTGGTTGTTACCTGATCGCAAAAATAACAGGATGTCAGATGGCAGCGCGCGACAGATATTCCCGAAAGCTTGAATGTTCAAACTGTGGTCACCAGGGCTTTGCAGAAGTCTCGGAAACCGACGATAAGCGTTCAGCTAATGTCGATTTTCGCGTCGACGAGATGCCGCGCGGATTTCGTGCCGAGCGTCCATCAAGCATTCCCTCGGAATTCATGATCCGCTGCTCGCACTGCGGCAACCAGTTCCGATTTGTGGAAAAGACAGCCTACGCTCAAGGCGGTGAGCCGCGCAAGCCGGGGCGCTAGGTCTCCAGTTCCGTACAGGCTTCAAACACTTTCGTTATACAAGACACGCATATCAGTGCTTAGGGGCTCTAGCTGCTACTTGTCGGTGACGAAAACTCTCGATGGGGATCGACGACACACCAGTCGCTCTACCCTGGTCCTTCGCAACGAACATCACAGTATTCTGTGACGCGTTTGCCCGACTATCCGATCTTCTAACTCGTCGACAATCAAAGGTAGTCATCATTCATATTCTGCATGGCGCCACCGACTATGGCGCCCCCTTTCGCAAGCTCGGAGGCGACAAAACACCAGAAACATCAAACCAGTATGCATTGGCAGGGTTTTTATGCCTGAAAAATGCAGTAAGCGGCACGGCCCTATAACCTTCTGCGCGTGACGGTCTACCTACAGCACAATCACGGACCGGCCGCTTACCGAGAAGGCTTACCTTGCAAGCCCACACCTTGCAGTTTTTCGATCAGCATGTTGCGATCCTCAAGGGACTTCAATCGCACCGTGAGTGCCTCACTCTTGACCGGCACCTGGGGCGGCAGGGACACGGCGACGCCCGGAATATTTTCGGCCGCCCACCGCCTGAAACGAGGCAACTTGTTCGGGCCGCTGATGGGGAACGGATGGGTGTATCTAAAAGTCATTGGTGGCTCTTTCTGGATATGGATTATGCTCTGGCACAAAGGGCCAGGCTTGCCCCACAGTTTCAGTCACGGATTGGGAAACACCTGGCGCCAATGTTGCAATCGCAGCTCTTGGCGCCAGGCAGCTAGCGTCCGGCACTGGTCCTTCGAATTGGAAAGACAGAAGGCATCCAACCTGCGAAGCCTGTCAGAAATATCGTCGGCACGTCAGGCACCTCGCGTATGGTGGTCGCGTAGTCCCTCGGAACGGTTGTGTTGCTCAAGGCGACCCGGCTCCGAGTCGATTGTCCTTACGAACTCGGCAAGCTGGATATCATCAAGCTTGTCCGCCGCTGCTTCGAGGGAAAACCACCGTCGGTGTCTTTGCTCCTTCTGACGCCAGTGGGTCAACGTGCCACGCACGTTCATACCGAACACAGTGACGCGGCAGGCAACCTGCGATCCTTCGTCAAGGACCTTGATGTATTGGTAGGTTGTCACCGGGACGGTGGAAATTTCACCGATGATGCCCGCCTCCTCGAAAGCCTTCCGGGACGCCGCAACAAAGGGCGGTTCTCCCTTCACGGGCAACCCCCTGGGCATGATCCATCGTCCCTGCCTGCGCGAGGTGATGAGCAGCACCGTCCGTTCGCCATCACGCCCGATACGCCACGGAAGGACCCCGACCAGCTGCAACTCGTCCGTATCGCCACCTGTTAGGGTCTTACCGCTCAACGTCATAGCGCAACTCATAGTCCGGCATCCTCCGAGAGCAAAAGGAATGTCTCTAGAGACGCCTGTTGCTTACGAACGGCAGAGCGGCGGTCGATTGTGGACGGGACAGAGGTGTCGCACCATGGGCAACGGGCCGCAGCACCCGGCAGTTTGCGGTTGCATGTGACGCAGGTGGGATGGTGTCGAAAAAGGGACATGATACGCTCCATGACACGCCTCAACGCCGTGTAACGAAACCGCACTTTCTATTGCTTGGGTGCCCGGAGCGGCTGGGTCTGTGGCGGCGTTACAGGATCAATGCTGCCAACTCCGGGTGACGGAGCGTGCTTGATCGGTAAGCCAGGAGATTTGAATGACCCAAGTATTTCGCATGACAGTTAGGTAAGCAGAGGAAACGTATCCTTCAAGGCGACGTTTTGCCGCACGATTAAGAGAACGCCATAACATCTGCGCCAGAGCGCGCTGACCTAATAGAAGTCGTCGTTAGCCTGAAACGCCGTCAGCGATTTGCCGATGACAGTGGTGACGCCATGACTTTCCCAATCGCCCAAGTGACGCGTCTTAGCCCTCTCGATGAAGAGCTGGTCGGTGCAACGATCGGCCAAACGAAATACCTGGAATGTGATCTCCGAGGAACAAGATGTCCGCTGTGAGCTTTACTCTTGGCATCATCCAAGGAGTTTCATAATGGCATTTATTGAAGCAAAAGACGGGACTAGCTTGCACGTAAAAGACATGGGTCAAGGACGCCCTGTGGTGCTGATCCATGGCTGGCCCCTGACCGGCGACATGTTCGAATATCAAACGGTTGCTCTGCTCGAGGCCGGTTTCCGAGTCATCACATATGACCGCCGTGGATTTGGACAGTCTGGTCACCCCGCAAGTGGCTATAATTACGACGTCTTCGCTGACGATCTGGCCTCAGTTATTGACGGTCTTGATCTGCAAGGTGCTGCGCTTGTCGGTTTTTCCATGGGGGGAGGCGAGATTGCCCGTTACCTGTCGAGACACGGCGCATCCAAGATTTCTAAAACCGTGCTCGTCGCATCGGTCGCGGGCTACCTACTCAAAGATGATACGAACCCGGACGGTGTCGATGGAAGCGTCTTTGATGGAATGAAAAAAGACATCAGAGAGGATCGCTTTGCTTTCCTCCAAAGCTTTGCCAAGACGTTTTACGGCGTCGGATATGTCACTAAGCCTGTTAGCCAAGGTGTGCTGGACTGGTCGTTTGTGCTGGGTGTGATGGCGAGCCCGAAAGCCACAATCGATTGCGTAGATGCATTTGGCAAGACCGACTTCCGTGCAGATTTTGCTGCCTTCACGGTTCCAACACTGGTGATCCACGGTACAGGCGACAAAACGGTCCCCATTGATCCCACTGGGCGGGCTGCCGCGAAGGCTATCGCAGGGGCGAAACTGATCGAATATGATGGCGAACCCCATGGCCTGTTCGCAACGGTCCCTGATCGCCTCAACCAGGACCTTATCGCGTTTCTGTCTTAAGCAAAAACGGGCGAGCGCAAAGGTTACTTTGCGCTCGCTATCTCAACAATTATTTCGCGACGATGTCGCCAACCCGATTGGCCGTACACAGTTGAAATGACTTGAGTATCTGCCAATTCCGCATCAAGACCAAAACATTAAGAACGCATTTTCAGTGTAGCCAGTCACGAACAGCACTTTCAGGCTCGGACGAGAATGACGGTGAAAGATGTACCCTTCCAACTTCGAAATGCACGTGAACCGATCAGCCTGATGGTTGGCAGACCCGAAGATCCCCAAAAGCCCAAGTCCCGTTCCAAGCCAATAGGTTTTACTCCTGATGGACGGGCCCAGGAGCTTCGGGCACTGTGGGATAAGTTCGAGCCTTGCGCCGCTGAAGAGGCTTGCTTCGCCAACGTCGTTTATGGCCTTAGCGAATGCAGGGCAATTCCTTCACGAAGGGCGGCACATGGAGTACCCTTGTCGTCAGCCACATTGTGCATGGCTTACTCGAGGAGCTGGGAGTTCTTCGCCGAACAGCGAGCGAAATCCACCACGACAACATTGCCGCCTGAGCCAAGATCGATGCCTCCTACCTCTTCACAGCTCTGATAAACTGTCAGTTCCTCACTACTTGACGTGCAAGTCGAATTGTTGAGGTGGCTTTCGTCCTTCGCTGTTTGCCGGTTCTGATGAAGCTGCACGACAAGCTTTTTGTAATATGCGACTATGGCATTATGTTCTGCACGGCTTATGTAGCGCTCATGAAATTGGGGGGTCATTCTATCCTCATCTGCAACACCGTAATCGGAATGCCCGCGCTCCGTTGGAGGTTCCCGCGCCGCTTAGACCATGCTTAATGCATAGTGAATCCGGGGTGTTGGCTAACAGGCGTGTCGTGGACGAGCGTTCGATGGCGGAGTTGGTCTCTCGAGTATTAAAAAACGAAAGAGCCGGGTACTGCCGCGACGAAGTGCAAAAAGTTTCGACTCGATGCAGTGCCACGGAGTGTTCCATAAGCTCCAATGTTCGAACTAATCCCCTTCCCCAGGGGCCTCGCGATTGGAAAAAAGCGCGGAACGCGGCTATTATATCCGAAGGGTGCTAATCTCGTCTTCACCGATTTCACTCCTGCAGTCGCCTCAACTGTATTGGCCTTGGATGGTCCCCTCATGGACTGGGTGGAGCTCCCCATTTCCAAGCCAACCATGCCATGCTTCGTTGGCGCGGACGTGTACCGTCTGTCGAAAACGCTACCGCGAATGGAGCCTCGTGCAAAATATCGGCACATCAAACTCGGTTCTCTAGGGGTGCGCTGCTTTCCAGACGATAACCTTGCTGGACACGCTCACGCCGACGTGTCCCAACAAAGCATTGCGCGTGCCGCCGAAAACGTTGCACGCGCTTTGAAAAACCGCTCAGAACTGGACCATATCGTCGACTTCGACCGGTAAGCCCGTCTGGAACGACCGGTTGGCGGCAAGGCCGGTCAGGATTGACATGGCACCATCGCGAAAATCTGCGGCGAAGGCACCGCCGGAATTCGAACTACCGAAGATATCTGCCAGCATGCGGTTGTCGCCACCGCCATGACCGCCCTCCTCCATCACGACAGGTACGATACGCGGTTCGCCGTGCAGCGGGAAATGATAGAGTTGGGTACCCTTTGCAGCGCCTTCCTCGTGTGAAGAACCACCGGCATTGATATAGGAGGTTTCGCGAACCATGAGTTCGATTCTCCCCTTCGACCCGTTGAAGGCAACATTAAATCCTTCCCAGGGCGCATAGGTGTTGAGCGAATAGGTCATGACCGCGCGGCTCTTGTAGCGCACCATGACCTGCATCGTATCTTCGATGCTGATGCCATCCCCGAAGACGTTCTGATCCCGTTGGTAACCGTCCTCATGTTCGGCATCCCAATAGAGCGCTTTCTGGACCGGGCTTTCGGTCAGGTCGATGGCGAAGGGATCGGTTTTAGCGGCGGCAACTCCGGTGGTGCGGTTGTAAGGCGTGAACAGGCCCCGCTCCTCGGCATTGGCGCGGCCATACAAGCGCAGATCACCCATGCCGAACACGGTCTGTGGCTGGCTTTGCAGCCAGAAATTGACGAGATCGAAATGGTGAGTGGACTTGTGCACCATTAGCCCGCCGCTGTTGCGCTTGTCACGATGCCAGCGGCGGAAATAGTCGGCGCCGTGTTTGGTATCGAGCAACCACTCGAAATGGACGGAATAGACGTCACCAATTCCGCCTGAAGCGATGATCTCGTGGACAGCCGCATTGTGCGGCGCGTAGCGGTAATTGAAAGTGACGCGGACCGAGCGACCGGTACGCTTGACCGTGTCGATGATCTGCTGGCATTTGACCACATCCGTGGTCATCGGCTTTTCGGTGATGACGTCACGGCCAGCTTCCAATGCCGCGATGATGTAGGTGTGATGTGTACGGTCGATCGAGGTGACGATCACGACATCGGCAGCTGTCTCATCCAGCATGCGACCGAAATCCTCGACCTTATAGGTGGGCAACTGGCTAAGGCCGAACTCCTCGATCAGCACTTTGTTGGTGTAATCCATGCGCGTCTGGTTGGTATCGCAAAGTGCCACCAGTTCATTCTGCGCGCTGAAATTACGCGCAATGGCTTCGTAAAACATGCGGGCGCGCGCGCCTGTGCCAACGATGACGTATTTTTTCTTGGCCATCGGCTATCTCCTCTTCCATTCACGCCAAACCGCTTCGATCAATGATGCCGATCTGACGCAGCCACGTGTTTCTGATTGTCCCGTGAGAAGGACGCTGCTTCGCTTTACCGGCGCAGGGCGCAACCTTCCGCATCGAATAGGTGCAATATTTCGGATCAGTCCGCGATGCGGCACGATCGGCAGATCGGCAGGGCACGCCGGGTGCCAGGGGTCAGCTTATCAACCAACAAACTGGCCGGTGGGATTATTAATTGTCCCCACTTTTCCTCCTTAAGTTTGCTCTGCACGGCGAAGTTAGCCCTCTCGAGGTATATGGACAAATATAATATTTCCGACCATTCATAAAATTTCTTTATGGAGACGAGGAGACGGACATGAACAAAGCACTTGAGCAATTTGTGGCGGTCGCCGAAGCTGGGTCATTCATGGCAGCGGCAGAGATACTGCACATCTCGCAACCAGCACTGAGCTACAACATCAAGCGACTGGAACAGTCACTGGGTGTGGAACTCCTTTATCGCTCGGCACGCGGTGTCCAGCTGAGCCCTTATGGGGAAACGCTCTACAACAGCGCGATCCTGATGAACCGCCTACACACGAACGCCCTTACAACAATCGCCCGGCAGAAAGCGGAGCTGGAAGAAGGCATCAGTATCGGAACCGGCTATTCCACCTGGATTCTGCTTTTGAAGGATTTTGTGATCGAACACTTCAAAGCCCACCCGGCAGCACCAATCAATGTCAGCATAGGCAATATGATGCGCTGCATGGACCAGCTGGTCGCTGGCGACATTTCCCTGTTCATGGGACATCGCATCGACCATCTAAAGCCGGGGCTTGCGGTCGATTTCATTCCGTTGGGATCAGCGACCGACGGATATTTCGTCCGTGAAGGGCATCCGCTTCTTGAAGGAACTCGTAAAATTGACGAAATCCGTAACTATCCAACGACAATGGCGAATCCGGCAGAGGCTCGTCAAAAGCGCCTCATCTCAGGGACAGGTGCTCAAAACCTCGACGGCACTGGCCACGCATTCGCATGCAACTCGATGGATGCCTGCATCGGTTTTGCGCAGAGTACGGACGCAGTGCTGATCCACAGCGATGTCCTGAGAGACTATTTTGTCGAAAAGGGTCTGCGAGAGGTGAAGATTTGCCCGAATAGTCCTCGCCGCCTGGCAGTGATGGGGTTTTACCTTCTGCCGGAGAGCAGACCCAATCCCAAGATTAAGGACATCATCTGCCTGATATCAGCCCGTGCCGAGGCGGCGGGCCTGTTTCCATCGGCGATTTGAAGACAAGTATTGTTAACCCGCCCACGGTAACGAGAAGGCAACCGGGCGTTCGACGGCTGGCTATCGTCGGGACGGCAGCTCGGGACCAGCGGCGATCGCAACAACTATCACGCGGGCGTTTATGAAATTGCGCGACGGCAAACCATCATCGCACACAGGTTGAAATTGCACCGCAGGCAAGGAGAAAAAATATACTATAAGTTGCCAAAATAGATCAAAATAATTTCGATAAACCTCAAGAAATGATATTTAATTATATTTAAACCATAACTAACTAAGCATAGGCGCGACAGAGCATCGATCAGGTCGCCATGATGGCAGGCACCGTCTGTTATTCTTCATATCCACGCCGAATCCCCTGCAGCAGAGTTTTTCGTTCGACCGGCCTCGGTCGTAATGCTCCCTGCTTCGTGTTCGCGACTTCAAAATAGAACCGCGAGGAAATATGTCATTTCTTAAAAATGCGAGCATTCGCACGAAAATTCTGTCCCTGATCCTTCCCCTTTGTGTGGTTGGCTTGAGCGCCACAGCCTTTATCTCCACCCGGTACAAACAAGCAGATACAAGCTATTCCGACTTTATCTCAAATGACGCTGCGGCAAGCGTGGAAATGTCGCGCGCAAACCGAAATGTCGTGGCAACCGCATATGCCGCCTATCAAATCCTGACTTATCGCCAGGAAGATCCAGCGATGAAAACAGCGGTGGACTTTTACAACGATAGCAAAAGTAAGCTATTTGAGCGTCTTCAGAATACGAAACTACTCTTTCCCAGCGAGAGTGTTGCGATCGACAAAATCATAGAGAGAACGAAAGACGTCGTCGCCCTGACCGACGAGGCCGTACAACTGGGGCAAGCGGACCAGAACGACCCTGCAAGGGCGGCTCTGGCGAAAGCCGACACGCTGATCCTGCCTCTGACCACCGACAGCGCAACGTTTCTGGATCAGATATTGAAAACGGTCGCCGTAAGAAGTGACGGACTGACCAACCAGACAAATTCTACTATCTTCACCTCGCTGACGGTCGTCGGCGTGGCCTTTGCGCTTGGCATCATTGCATCACTCATCGTTGCCGCCAAAGGCATTACCACTCCAATCGCAGCCTTGCGTGAACGCATGATTTCGCTGGCCCAGGGGCAGACGACTGCACCTGTAGATGGGCAGGACCGCAAGGACGAAGTCGGTCAGATGGCAAAGGCTGTCTCCGTTTTCCGTGACAACGCCCTTGAGAAAATTCGCCTCGAAAAAGAAGCTGACGCGAACCGCAGCCTTTCCGAACAGGAACGCCTGGAACGAGAGGCCCAGAAGGCGCGGGACGCTGCCGACACGCAGTTCGCCGTCGATCAACTGGCCAAGGGTCTCGATCGCCTTGCAGATGGTGATGTTGCCTACCGCATCGAAACACCTTTTGTTGCCCATCTCGATACGCTACGCAACAACTTCAACGGTTCGGTTGCCAATCTGAATGACGCACTACGTGCCGTCGGCCAGAATGCCCGCGGTATCGACGCTGGTGCCAATGAAATCCGTTCTGCGGCCGACGACCTGTCCAAGCGCACCGAGCAGCAGGCTGCATCGGTCGAAGAAACAGCGGCCGCGCTGGAAGAGATCACCACCACAGTGAAGGATAGCAGCAACCGTGCCGAAGAGGTCGGCCACCTCGTTGCCAAGGCCCGTAATGGGGCGGAGAAGTCAGGTGAAGTCGTGCGTCAGGCCGTGACGGCCATGAACGAGATCGAGCGCTCGTCCGGTGAGATCACCAGCATCATCAGCGTTATTGATGAGATTGCCTTCCAGACCAATCTTCTTGCTTTGAACGCCGGTGTCGAAGCTGCACGCGCTGGTGAAGCTGGTAAAGGCTTTGCAGTCGTCGCACAGGAAGTTCGCGAACTGGCGCAGCGTTCGGCAAAGGCTGCGAAAGAAATTAAGGCATTGATCACCACTTCCGGTGAACATGTTCGCTCAGGTGTCAATCTGGTCGGTGAAACGGGTCGCGCGCTGGAAGTGATTGTCACTGAAGTCCAGGAAATCAACCGGCACATCAATGCCATCGTGGAATCCTCACGCGAACAGTCGGTTGGCCTTCAGGAAATCAATACTGCCGTCAACACGATGGATCAGGGCACGCAGCAGAACGCAGCCATGGTTGAGCAGTCGACCGCGGCTAGCCACAGCCTTGCCAAGGAAGCTGCATCTCTCAACCAGTTGCTGTCACGCTTCAATCTGGGCAACGGCGCGGGTGCAAGCAGCTCGGCTCCAACTGCCGCACCTGTCCGCTCTGCGTCAAGCGCGTCCATACCAGCGCCATCTCCAGCACGTGCGCTTGGCCGCAAGATCGCGGGCGCATTTGGTGGTGGCTCTGCGGCTGCCGTTGCACGGGATTCGTGGGAAGAATTCTGACATCCAAGACTGCTGCTAGGGGCGCTTATTCGTCCAGCCCTTAACGAAACTTTGAAATAATTATGGTCGGGAATTTTGCTTACGGTAAAGGCAGGTTCTCGACCGATGGTCTTGCCCACAAAGACTGGGCAATCAGTGGCTGAACGGCAATGAGGATCGGCGGAACAGTAAGCCCACAGCCAGAGTTTATTTTTAGCTGTTTCTTCAGTCGGCGCCGTAAGCGGCAAGCGACGGCGCGCCAGGCAAGAGCATGGGGGGGGGCCCGCCCCATCCTCACACCGACACGACTACATGAGCCATGTCAGCGGAGCCGTTGAGAAGATGAGACACCGGGTTTCATGAAGTTAATCGCAGATGCCGAAACCCGACAAATCCTCAGAGCAGCTATCCTTGGCATCGAGGGGGGACGAGGCAATCCAAAGTATGGATGCAATGAACGCCTGCCCCCCATAACCGACCCTTTTAATGCTCGGCACGTGCCCACGCTTATCGGAGACCTGAAGTCAGCCTCCTGATCTGCGCACTCGCACCGCTCAAGCCAACCAGAAAATCAACCCCGATATAGCAAAACCCACAAGGCCCACTAACGTTTGCATAACAGTCCAGGTCTTGAACGTTGTTTTAATGTCCATTTCAAAGAAACGGCCAACCAGCCAGAAGCCGGAATCGTTGACATGTGAAAGCACCGCAGAACCGGACGCGATCGCAATGACGATGGCCGCCAGTTCGATCCCCTGATAACCGGCAGCCTGGACAGCAGGCTGGATCAGTCCAGCAGCTGTAATCAGGGCAACTGTTGCAGAACCCTGTGCGACCCGCAATGCAGTTGCAACCAGAAAACCTGCCACAAAAACTGGCATACCGATATCAACCAATGCGCTCGACAGAGCATCGCCGATCCCAGAGGCACGAAGGACACCGCCGAACATGCCTCCTGCGCCGGTAATCAAGATAACGGAGCAAACCGGACCCAGAGCGGAGTCGACGATGCGCTCAACCTTGATAGGATCACGACCCCGCATTGGTCCAAGAACGACGGCCGAGACCAAAACAGATATTAAGAGGGCAATAGGCGTCGAACCAATCGCACGTAACAACTGAAACCAGCCTGCATCCTTATCCACCCAGTCCTGAGCCCGGGCGAAATCAAGTCCTGTATTCATGAAGATCAGCGCAAGCGGCAAAAGCAGGAGCCCGACGACAAGTCCGGGACTTGGCAGGGACGCCTCGTCCTCAGGCGTTTCGTCTTTCTGAACGACTTGGGGAACGGGTAAAAGGATTCGTTGGCCGATCCATTTGCCGAAGAAATGACCAGCAATGATCCAGGTCGGGACGGCAACAACCAGACCGACAATGACGAGTAGACCAACGTCCGCACCGAGCAACTCAGAGGCGGCAACCGGCCCTGGGTGCGGTGGCACGAACACATGCATGCATGAGAACGCGCTCGCAACAGGGATACCATACAGCAGGAGACTTCCGCCCAGGCGACGCGCAACCGTGAACATTACAGGCAGCATAACAACGAGGCCTGCGTCGAAGAAGATCGGGAAGCCGAAAAAGAGGGAGGCGATGCCCAAGGCCATTGGCGCGCGTTGCTCGCCAAAACGCCGGACAAGATCATCGGCGAGAGCTTGTGCGCCACCAGATACTTCGAGCAGGCGTCCCAGCATTGCGCCAAGTCCGACAAGCAGCGCTACGCCGCCAAGTGTAGAGCCAAATGCATTTGTCAGTGTGTTCATGATGTTTGCCATCGGGATGCCCGTGACAAGCGCCGTCAGGAAGCTGACGAGAATAAGGGCAACGAAGGCGTGGACACGAAACTTGATGATGAGCAACAATAGTAGCGCGACAGCGCCAACCGCTATCGAAATCAGTGCGCCTGCGGATAATGTCTGTTCAAATTCCGGCAAATATAAGCTCCTTGATGTGATGGAGTGGCTGTTGACAGCCGCTTCTCTGAAAATCCCTGTTGAACTTACAAAGATTTCTGAGCCGAGGCCTTACGACAAAGAACAGCACCACTCAACGAGATCACGCGTAAATCTCCTGAAAAGAAGCGCGCGAGCGTCACCTCTTCGTGACCATCCGCCTACGCGCGCGAAAAACTCAAAAGCAAAACCAAGCGATGAACATTCGACCCATCCTGCCCGTCGATGTACCCGCCATTCGTGATCTCTTTCTACGGTCACGCCGTGCAGCGTTCGTATGGGAGCGGTGCTCGGAGCTGACGCTTGATGATTTCGACAGTCAGACCGAGGGCGAGTCACAAATGATCGCGCTCGATGAAGAGCGACATGTGGGTTTCATCCCGATGTGGGGACCTGACTATTTTATCCATCATCTCCACGTCACGAGTCGTTTAACTGGGCGGCAGATACTCTGGCCATTCCTGCGCCCCATGAAGCACACGAAGGATCCGAACTTTCGTCTCGGTAATAGTGTATGCCGCGACGTAAGGCGTGCCATTGATAACGAGTTCGCGTGTCCCGGCAATTCTGCCCACGCGCCCACTCGCCGGGAAATCGAGTAAACGACGAGAAGCGGCGACTATTCGTTCATCGATCAGAACAGCGGCAGCGGGATTGTCAATTTCGATGTATGTAAAGATGGCGTCGCGATCTGATAGCGCAAACGCAGACCAGGTAAGTTTCAAGATTTTGGTGCGCCTACTTTTAGACGGGCAGCTTTTCGCCGTTCTGCAAAATGCGCCTCAACCTCGTCGTCTGATAGATCCGGTCGAGTATCGTTCAACGCTTGAAGCACCTTGGTCCGAAACCAGGCATCATGCGCTTCACTGCCCGAAAGAAGTTCAAGGGGTAGCGCCCCCTCGTTGGCAGTCCGCGTGAGCAAGATACGAACCACATCAGATACTGTGAGGCCCATACTTTCGAGCACGGCAGAGGCACGGTCTCGAACCTCGGCATCAATACGTGTTTGGACAAGTGCGTTTGCGGCCATGACTATCTCCATATTTGTCGGAATAGTAATGCAATTGAATGACATTTTCTAGATGAACTTTAACGGCGGGATAATCCTGCTGACGGCTCTTTTAAGATGTGGGAGAGATCGAACTGTCTCGCAACAAACAACGGCCTGTAGAATCGACACAGATATTGATTTCATTTGGAAACACCGAGAGCTCGATAAGCCTAAGCGGCACCAACTGTGATGACGTTGCTGTCGTTGCGACATACAATGTAACAGCAAACGCCTTCTCCAGGTCACAGCAGGAACGGTGTAGCATCACTAAGGGCGATTCTTGCCACAGGATAAAACAGTGCTGGCAGACCGAGTTCCCGATAAGGTTTTGGCAGGCGGCTTGAGAAGATGCCACAAGTCTACCTCCCATAATTCAGAGTTACGGCAAACCGCGAACGTCCCCTTCGACTAAAGCGCCTTGAAAAGCTTCAATCTTCCTTCGAAAGCGAAGTTGATGCGTAGTCAAAAATTGGGAGCTTATGGCAGCATTGCGCCGACATCGGACGTTGCTTCCCTCGGAGAACTCCCAGATCTGCTGTACGGACAAAACCAGAGAGTGAACAGATGGTCGAAATTCGCCCCGCAAAAGCCGCTGATTATGAGGAGATTGTCCAGCTCTGGCACCAAGGATGGCATGATGCCAATGCTAACCTTGTGCCTGATGGGGTGCTGCCTTATCGGTCTAGGACCATTTCAGTCTCTGGCTGACGGAAGCGGAGGACGCATTCTTCGTCGCAGCAGACGACATTGGCATAGTCGGGTTCGTCTCCGTAAAGGGAGCTGAGGTTGTCAAACTCTATGTCAGCGACCGTGCTCGTGGTACACGCGTGGCCCAGACATTACTATCCTTAGCTGAGAAACTTCTGAGTGAGTCCGGGATAGCAAGAGCGATGCTGCTCTGTACGGCCGGCAACATTCGGGCTGAGCGGTTTTATGCGCGGCAGGGGTGGGAATTATCTGGTTCCTACGAAGACGCGCTTTGGACACCAGCGACTAGCAATGAAAGGTTCTTTGTGCTGACCCACCGATTTGAAAAGGACCTGAAGCTGCTTCTTTAACAACGCTGCGAACAGTTTAGGATCTGCGTCGCGGCTATTTTTATATGACCGGTTTGGGCAAATTGCGGCCATCAAGACTAATGTGCTCTCGAATAGATGTGAACCGACAACCTGCCAAAGCAAGACCGTCAATCATGAGCAATATTCTATAATATCCTATCGCTCGTCACGAGGATCGACTAATCGACTGATCGTACTTAGTCGCCGATGTTGCTCCGATGCACACGCCAGTGCCTTGTCGAAAACGGCTTGGCGTTGTCGGCATGCTTGGGTTGGTCTATCGATGCGGCGCGAACGCAATCTGACAGCCGATAGAGAGGCACCAAATCAATGGCACGCAAGCAGAGAGACAATTTTACTTCGCAAGATGTGGAGGCGGAGCCCGTCATCTGCCAGCTCTGCGAGCGGGTGATACCTGACGACCAGATCGAGCACCACCATCTTGTTCCCCGGAGTAAGGGTGGCAGGGTCACGGTGCCTTTGCATCGGATATGCCATAGCCACATACATGCAGGCTTCACTGACGCCCAGTTGGCAAAGAAATTCTCCACGATCTCAGCTATTCTCGAGGACCCCGCGATTCAGAAGTTCGTCAGTTGGGTAAAAACAAAACCAATTGGCTTCGATGATGAAGCAGAGGAGCCGGGCCGACGTCGCTGACTATTGGCCACCAGACTACGCGCTCAAGGCTTGATTTAAGATTGCCTGCGCGTTGCCTACCCGATTTAATGCTTTGACCCCTGGTAAAACATTGATGCGGCAACGTAGCGGAAACGCATTTTTGCGGGAAAACTGCGCTAAATGGCCGATCCACAGTTATTCAGTGACTACGTAGTCCCGTTGGATCATTGACGTGGCTGTGAACCACTCGGATGCGCGAGTACGCTGCTGATGAAAATCAAAGGCGGCTCGGTCCGAAAACACTTCTTCAACGCACCAGACGAGAGGGTTTTCAGTCTGCGACACCTCAAAGGAGAGGCAACCCGGCTCTGCCTTGGTCAGACGGACATGGTCAGGCAGGTGCGTTTTTACGATCTCCACCTCATCAACGGTCGCGCAGCGAAGGAGGCCAGAGAGCCCAACCTGAGTTTCTGGTTTGTCCATATTGTTTCTCCAATTCCAGCATTTGGCCGTGTTCGTCCATCAGATATCGCGTCGATATGTGGTGCTATGAGGAGCCGAACTATTATTGACGACATGACGGCCGAGAAGCCGCCATTGCCTATCTCATACCGGTAAAGACACGCGTCTTTTCACCACCCTATCCGTGCGTGGATTGGAACGCCCCGCCGTCGAGCAAAAGATTTTGTCCAACGATATAGCCTGCGTATTGGCTGCACAGGAAGGCGGCGGCGGCACCAAACTCTTCTGGCGTGCCGAACCGGCCTGTCGGATTGAGCGCATGTGCTTTGCGTCGAGCCTCATCGAGGCTGATACTTTGTTCTGCGGCGGTTCTCTTCATTAAACCCTCGGTACGATCTGTTTCGTGTGAACCGGGTAGAAGATTGTTGATGATAACCCCGTGTTTTGCCACCTGCCTAGCCGTTCCGGCAACGAAACCGGTAAGCCCGCTGCGCGACGCGTTGGAAAGCCCAAGTTCGGGGATCGGCGCTTTGACAGATGCGGAGGTGATATTGACCACCCTTCCCCATTTCCTGTCGATCATGCCCGGCAGCACCGCTTTCATCAGCAATATCGGCGCAAGCATATTCGCGTGAAGAGCTTTGAGCCAGTCATCCTCAGTCCAGTCGGACCAAAGCCCCGGCGGTGGGCCCCCAGCATTGTTGACCAGGATGTCCGGTGATGGTTCCGCGTCCAGAAGTGCCGCGCGACCTTCCGCCGTGGTCACGTCAGCAACGACCATGTGAACCTCGGCATTGGTCTGTTTTCGAATTTCGCTTGCAGTCAACGCAAGTGCTTCAGGGTGCCGGCCATTGAGCGTGACGATGGCGCCCGCTTCCGCGAGTTTCTGCGCGACACCCTTGCCAAGCCCTTTTGAACTTGCGCAGACGATTGCCCGTCTGCCAGCTATTCCAAGATCCATTGCGCGTTCTCCTTCTATCGTTTGGCCATCCGGGCGATTGCTTCAACCGCTTCAACAAGTTGGACGATCTCATCTTCGGTGTTGAGGTAGCTGACCGAAGCGCGGGCCACTTCCTGCAAACCGCGAGCTGTCATATCGTAAGGCGTGTATGACACCCCGTTTGCACCGATGTTGATGCCTTTTTCGGCCAAGCTACTTTTGACGTTTGAGGCCAGGATGCCATCTACCGTGAATGAAACCAGTCCCGAATATGTCGATCCGAGATCACGCACTTCGACACCGGGCACATGACGCAATCTGTCCCGAAGGCTTGCGGAAACCACGCCGATGCGGTCCCGAATCGCCGCCACACCCAGCTCCGAAGCAAGGGAAATTGCCTCTCCGAGACCCAAAAGCAACGCGACCGATGTCTCAGACATTTCGAACTGACGCGCATCTGATCTCAGTAATGGCATACCATTTATGAGAGGACCTGAACTCACATCCACAAAAAGCGGATCAAGTTTGTGGCGAAATTCGGGCCGAATATACAAGAGCGCGGTTCCGCGCGGTCCCCGCAAATGTTTCCGTCCGGCACTTTTGAGCATGTCGCAACCGATCTTTGCTACATCAATCGGGATTTGACCCAATGCCTGCCCGGCGTCCACCAGATAGGGAATTCCAGCGGCGTTGGCTATCTTGCCAACGGCCTCGGCATCGTTGATCAGGCCACCATTCGCAGGAAGCCAGGTCAATGAAATCAGCCTTACCGTATCATCAATCATGTGGGCGAGCACATCCGGATCGACACTTCCGTCCTCGCGGCAGGGAATGACCTCAATGCGGGCGCCGCTTCTGCTTGCCGCGCGCTGCATCGTAGCGACATTTCCACCCCATTCGTGGCGACCGACAAGAATGCGGTCGCCCTCGCGCAGCGGTGGCAGTGCCGCAAAAACCATGCCCCACACGGAGGACCCCGACGATCCGAATGCGATATCTTCGGGCTCTGCACCAATCAGGCTCGCAGCATTCAGCCGAATTGTTGAAAGCCGATCCGCAACAAGGGCCGCAGCCTCCATCGGACCGCGTGACCCTTCCAGCGCAAGGTGTCGTGTCACCGCCTCCGCAACAGCCCTTGGTGAAAGCGATGCGCCAGCATGGTTGAAATGGATGAGCTCGGCGCAGCCTGGGGTGTCAGCTCGTAAGCTCCTGACCCTGGCGTCTGTCAGCACCTGCTTTCCTCCAACTCAACAATTGCATCGACCTCGACAGCAGCTCCGGCGGGCAGCGAACTCATTCCGAGTGCGGCCCTTGCGTGTTTGCCAGCATCACCGAAGACAGCAACCATCAGGTCTGAAGCGCCATTTGCGATCTGGGAGTGATCCTTGAACTCATGTGTTGCAGCGATATAGACGCCGAGCTTGAGGACACGGCGCACGGATGAAACCAGGCCATCCGTATGGGCTACGATCTGAGCGAGAACATTGATGGTCGCAATGCGGGCAGCCTCGGTGCCCTGCTCATCCGCACAATCCCTGCCAAGTGTTCCCGCGAGAACCTCACTGTTGGGAGCCTTGCTGATCTGACCTGAAATGAACAGGAGATTGTTCGCTTGTGTCACAGAGACGTAGCTTGCGACAGGTGCAGTTGGTGCAGGCAGTTCAATTCCGAGAGTTTTGAGCTTTTCGATGATGGATATCGACATGTGTTTCTCCTTTTTTGAATTCATGGAAGAAATCCGTGCCATCGACCAATTCAAAGCTTTGCAGCCTGCGATCGAAATTGTTAATGTCACGCACAATAGTCGTGAGGCAGACCAGATTTGCGCAGCTCCCCCCTTCTTCCTCCACTGCCCGCTCTCAGGGTATTTCAGGCCGTAGCCCACCGTTTAAGTTTTCGGCTGGCTGGTGAGGAGTTGCTGATTACTCAAAGCGCTGTCAGTCACCATATCAAGCAACTCGAAACCGCATTGGGCACGCAGCTTTTCCAACGCAAAAGCAAAAGCATCGAGTTGACTGACGAGGGCGTGATGTTTCTGGCCACCGTGGATCAGGCATTGTCCCTGCTGGCGGCAGGGACTGCGCAGTTGCGCGCACGCTCAGGCCAGGCATATCTGCGCGTCAGCCTCTTACCATCTTTTGCTGCAAACTGGCTGATCAGTCGCCTTGAGCGGTTTGAAACGCAACATCCGAATATAGAGCTGGATCTGGACCCAACGCTGCGTGTGGTCGACATAAATCGCGGAGAAGCAGACGTCGCAATCCGTTTCGGTGACTTTAGTGCGGATAAGCAGGGAGGCATTCATCTCGCGAATGAGGAGCTTTCACCTGTGATGAGCCCGGTTCTTTACGGAGACGGATCCCGCTTCCAGTCTACCGATGATCTGCTGCCTCACCCCATATTGCAGGCGAAAAGCGGGCTCGAATGGCAATTGTGGAGCGAGAGCGCGAACCTCTGCCTCGACAAAGCCAGACACATACGCCTAACCGATTACAATATCGTCCTGCAGGCAGCACTTGATGGACAGGGTATAGCCATGGGCCGAAACCTGCTCATCAAGGAACATCTGCGAAAGGGGCGGCTGATTCAGCCGTTTCCAGTCAGTTTCAGCTCAGAGAAGGCAGCCTATTGGGCGGTATGTGATCTAAACTCAAAAAATGCCGCCGCTATCGAGGCATTCGTGGAATGGCTCAAAGCCGAACTGCAATTTTAGCTTGGGTCAGGCGTAACGCGTTGACCGTAACATTTCCTTCTTCTGAATCAGGCCCGTAACTGAATGCCAACAAAATTTGCAACTTCTCCTTCGGCTAAGCTCGACCAGGCATTATCAACGCCAACGATCTCGGGCGGACGTAGCCGAAAGTTGACTACTGCGCTGATGAGACGGCAATGCGTAACGAGCCTCTATTTGCTGTAGTGCTGGCCTCGTAAACGTGCCCAGTTTTGCTCTGTCAAGGGCCCGTTCCAATGCCTCGATGCAAATAGGATCGTGCGATGTTCCCGCTCCTTCTCGCAGGATTCCTATGGCTTTGTCTATCGGCATTGCAGATCGGTAGGGTCGATCGGCGGTAAGTGCGTCAAACACGTCAGCAGTGGAAACAATTCGGACTTCCATCGGGATTTCTTGCGCGGTTAAACCCCGCGGGTAGCCTTTACCGTCCAACCGTTCATGATGAGCGCCCCCAATTAACGCTGCCTCTGAAAACGCTCCAATTGTGGACAGAATCCGCTCGGAGAATTCCGCATGGCGCTTCATTTGCAGCCACTCTTGATCGTCAAGCTTCCCCGGCTTGTCCAGCACGCTGTTGCTCACGCCGAGTTTGCCTATATCGTGAAGAAGAGCAGCTCGTTTCAGAAGCCGACGATCCTCAAAATCGATACCCATTTCTTCAGAAATCAAATCCGTGTACAACGCAACACGATCGCTGTGGCCTGACGTGTAGGGGCTTTTTGCATCAATGACTTTCGCAAAACCGGCGGCGATATCATCCAGATAATCATCGTCAGCCATGACGGCCTGCTGTCCGGGCTCCGACGCAAGCACCAGGGCCTCAAGATCAGGCGAGACTAAAGTCTTCCAGAAATTTGAGCGCGATGACAGCCGGGTGAAAGCATCTACCAAATTGGGGTCGAACCACTCTCCCCTACGCTTCCTTATCTCCCTCAACGCACTGTTGGGGCCGCCGGATTCCTGAAACACGTCGATGACTTGTGATAAGAGCGCAATACGGGCAAATAATGGGATTGTCATACCTGCAGCGCCGTTTGGTTTTCCGCCACCATTCCAGTGCTCATCAAGGGCAAGAATACCGTCTGCCACCTGTTCAGAAAACCTCATCTGACGGGCAATATCTGCTCCTCGTTGGCATCGCGTCTGGATGAGCTCGGTGGATATAGTGCCGCCATTTTGAAGAATGTTCAGGATTCCACGAAAGCGCTCGGCCAAACCCGACTTCATCCCGGTGCGGCCAATCACGAAACGCAGCACCTGGCCAAGACTTCCATCGACCAGCTTGAAATCGTGTTTGAAGCTCAGATCGTCAGCAAGGTAGAGTTCGCAAATGCGGGCAGCATTACTGCTGCACCCAAGGTCTTTCAACAGAAGAGTATAATACAGGTCGTGGAGATCGCTGTCCTCAAGTCCAATTTCGCGCCCGATTTCCGTTCCAATGTAACAGCACCGAATGCAATGTCCTTCCGGCTGCCCTTCTGTCATATCGAGCGCCTTGCTCAACGCTTCGATGATTTCAGCCAGGCGGATTTTTATGCCGGTCATGGAGTGGCCCTCGTTTGAACGACCACAATATTTGCGAGAGCGTTTCAGAATCATTGATCGAAGACACTAAAACGGCAGAAAATCCATCGAAATCAATTGATTAGACCAAGCTAACAAACGCGCTAATTTTAAGTATTGAGTATGAAACAACCTGACATGGCTAAGCTTCTATTTTTTGCTCTCCACCGTGGGAGGAAGCAACTACAGCGTTGCGGCCACTGGCTTTTGCTCGATAAAGCGCTTCGTCTGCCAGTTTGAACAAGCTCAACTGATCAATGTTGGCAATGTCTGTTGCGCCCCAATACTGATCGTTACGTGCCCGAAGCTACTGCCTTTATGCGAAATGTTGAGGTCTGCGACGGCCCGCCTCATCGTTTCTGCAAGTAAAAACTCACCTTCCTCGTTCGTGTTCGGGAGAACGACGGCGAACTCTTCGCCACCATAACGGGCGCAGCTGTCAGCCGGGCGTCTAATGGATGCGGAAATTGTTGTTGCCACGCTTTTAAGGCAATGGTCACCTATAAACGCGCCTGACTGACTATAGAATTAGAAATCAGGTCTATTCGCGCCATCCAGCCAATGCTAGCCGCCGACAGCGAATAACTGGCTAAGTTGAGCAAAGTCTCTACGCGTTAGCCTATCAATCTCGAGGTCTGAAATTCCGTCATCGCTCATGAACTGTTGAAACCGTGCGTTCTGAAGCTGAAAGATCGTGTCCGCTAGCGCGTCGGGATCGATCGCAGCCGACAACGTGCCTGCTTTTATACAGATACGCGCCCAATGAGCCAGGAAATCCGTCAACGCCACGTCGAGAGCCCGGTAGCTGCGCCCGAATTCTTCACTTCCGCTCTGGATCGACGCAGCCAGAATTTCGCGCCAGACCGGCTTGGGAAGGTTGCCGGTAGCGTGAAGACGAAGACGTTGCGCGAAGTCGGCACAGTAACCCACGAAATCGGGTGCATCATGCGCCAGCACCGCCTGCTCCTCAATCAGTCGTCGGGTAAGGCTGCGGTCGCTTTCCTCGACAAGTGCCAGCAACAGACCAGCCTTATGACCAAAATAATTGTAAACAGTCACGCCTGAAATGCCTGCTTCATAGGCAATCGATTCAACTGTGACGTCACCATAGGGTTCGTCTCGCAACTTACGGCGTGCAATATCCATTATAAGTTCGCGCCGCTTTGCCTTTTTGCGTTCTCTAAGTCCCGTTTCAGTCATTATCTGCCTGTTTTTTATCCGTTTTTTGCGTTGTTCGATTAATAATTGAGCTAAATATTTAATTGACAAAAATATTTTATGTCATAAAAATTTTTATAAATATAACCAAAGGGAACTATCTACATGATTAAGTCATTGCGCAATGGATTAATCGGCACCGCGCTAGTGTTCGGTGGCCTTATCACGCCTGCATCCGCTGATGATTTCAAGGTCGCGATCGTGCTTCCTGGCGTTATTACCGACAATTCCTTCAATCAGTCAGGCTATGAAGGCGTCAAGGAAGCTGCCGACACGCTTGGCATCGAGTTCGCCTATAGCGAAAAGACGGCGCAACCTGACCAACCGCAAGCGCTGGCGGACTACGCGCGCCGCGGCTACAATCTCGTCATCGGTCACGGAGGGGAATTTCAGGATGCTGTCGACCGCGTTGCAGGCCGCTTCCCGGATACTAAATTTCTCGTCGTCAATGGTGTCGAGGCCGGCAAGAACGTTTCCGTAGTCAGCTATGACTTCCCGTCCATGGGCTATGCAATGGGGTATGTCGCCGGAAAAACATCACAGACCGGCAAGGCCGGATATATCGGCGCGCAGAAGCTGAAATTCTATGTCGAACTTGGCGAAGGCTTCGAGAAAGGTTTCAAGGCCGCCCGGCCCGACGGAGCGGTCATGACCGCGTGGACCAATGATTGGGACGACGTCGCCAAGGGCAAGGAAGCTGCGCTCAATCTGATCGGCCAAGGCGCCGACGTGATCTTCCCGTCCATGGACAATGCGGTCGTCGGCAGCCTTCAGGGAGCCAAGGAAAAGGACAAGATGGCGATCGGCATCTATTATGATGCGATCAAGGACTGGCCGGATACGGTCATTCAGTCAGCGGTCTTTGACATGCGCGGCGCGCTTGGCGAAGTCATCGGGCTGGCGAAGTCCGGCAAGCTTGAGCCTAAACCCTATATTTTCAGCTTCGACCATAAGAATGCGACACGCATCGGGACTTACGGGCCGAAGGTTCCGGCGTCCGTGCCTGCCGAAGTGGATGCACTGCTTCCGAAGCTTGCTTCCGGCGAAATCTCCTTAAAGTAAGCCCGATTGCCGGCAGAATTGCCTTCTGCCGGCGGCCTCGGTTGCCAGAGAAAGGTTGGTCGCATGGTGGTTCCTGCCCTTCGCCTTCACGGAGTCGGAAAACTGTTCGGTGAATTCCGCGCGCTCGACGCGATCGAAATGACGGTGGCCGCAGGCACTATCCACTCGATCCTCGGCGAGAACGGTGCCGGCAAGACGACACTGATGAACATCCTCTACGGTCTTTACCAGCCCGATGAAGGCGAGGTGGAGGTCTTCGGTCAGACGGTCAGTATCCCATCGCCACGTGCAGCGCTCGACCACGGCATCGGCATGATCCATCAACATTTCATGCTGGTGGATACACTGTCCGTGGTTGAGAACATTATTCTGGGACTTCCGGGCCAGGGTATGCGTCTGTCACTTGACGAGCATTCCTCAAAGATTGACGCGCTGTCGCGTCGCTATGGTTTCGACGTCAATCTCCACGCACCGGTCTGGACGTTGCCCATGGGCATGCGCCAACGAGTCGAAATCCTGAAGGCGCTCTATCGCGAGGCGCGAATTATTATCTTCGACGAGCCGACAAGCATTCTTGCGCCACAGGAAGTCGATGGCCTGCTGCGGGGACTTAGGCGCCTGCGTGAAGAGGGAAAGACTGTTGTCCTCATCACCCACAAGCTAGAGGAAGTGGCCGCCGTCGCGGATCGCATCACTGTGATGCGATCGGGCCGTGTCGTCGCCGAACAGGATGTCGCTGGTCTCGAAAAGTCCGACATGGCGAGAATGATGGTAGGGCGCGATGTCGCGCTTTCATCTTACGACGTCGAGCGCCCGGATCCCGGCCCTGTCGTCCTCGAAGCCCGCGGACTCGCGGCACGCAATAGCCATGGCGTCCTGGCACTCAAGGCTGTCTCCTTTGAGCTTAGGGCCGGCGAAATATTCGGGATTGCCGGCGTCGATGGCAATGGCCAATCCGAACTGGCCGAGGTTCTGACAGGTATACTGCGCCCTGAAGGCGGCACACTAACACTTAACGGAGCAGACATTCTGCCCATGACCATCGACCAGCGTCGCCACGACGCAAAGATTTCGTCCATTCCGGAGGACCGGCAGCATACGGGCCTCGTTCTGGATCTCTCTGTCTGGCAGAACGCAGCACTACGCGATTTCCGGCGACAACCATTTTCGCTGAGGGGATGGCTCAAGCCAACACGCATGCGCGACATCGCCGCCGACTGGGTGAAGCGCTACGATGTGCGGCTGCGCAGTCTCAATCAAGCGGTGCGCTTCCTCTCTGGCGGCAATCAACAGAAGCTGATCTTTGCACGTGAGATCGAGGCCAGGCCCGCGGTCATGGTGGTCATGCAGCCCACCAAAGGCGTCGATGTAGGCGCCATCGAACTTATCCAGCGCGCCATTCTCAAGGCACGCGCCGAGGGTGTTGCCATCCTCTATATCTCGACCGAACTCGAGCACATCCTCGCCGTAGCCGATCGTGTCGCAGTGATCTGCGGTGGCCAATTTACCGGCATGCTGCCGCGCGCCGAGGCGACGGTTGAGCGTATCGGCAGCCTGATGGCTGGTATCAGTGAAACACCGGAGGCCCCATGATCCGTCTCGTCGCAACGCTCTATGCCCTGCGCACCGTCTGGGCTCTCTGTATAGCCTTCGCGCTTGGCGCACTGCTGATGCTATTTTCCGGCGGCAATCCGCTTGCCGCCTACTCCGCGCTGATCAACGGTGCTTTTCTCGATTATTGGGGAATTTCCGGCACGCTTGTAAAGATGTCGCCGATCCTGCTCGCCGGCCTCGCCGTCATCCTCTCGTTACGCGGCGGCCTTCTCAATCTGGGTGTTGAGGGGCAAATCTATATGGGCGGTCTGTTCTCCTCGATCGTTGCGCTCTACGTCACCGGGCTTCCTACAACATTACACCTCATCCTCGCCATTCTCAGCGGTGCGCTCGCCGGCGGGGCATGGGGCATGATCGCGGGCGTGTTGAAGGCTAAGCGGGGCGTTAACGAGGTGATCGTCACGCTGCTCCTTAATTTCGTTGCCATCAATCTCGTAAGCTATTTCGCAGGCGGGCCGATGATGCAGGACGGTGCGCCTTATCCCTATTCCGAGGAAATTCCGGAAGGCCTATTTCTGCCGATTATCCTGCCAATGACGGATGCTCATTTCGGCGTGGTGCTCGGTTTACTGATTGCCATCTTGTTATGGGTTCTGCTCCGTTCTTCGACGCTCGGCTTCTCGCTCGATCTCGTCGGCCGCAATCCGCAGGCGGCGCGTTATGCGGGCGTCGACGTTGGGCGCGCCGTGATCTCGACCATGTTTCTTTCCGGCGCACTCGGCGGCTTGGCTGGAAGCTTCGAAATTCTTGGGCTGAAACACCGTCTCTACCACCTGTTCTCTGCTGGTTTCGGCTTTGACGGCATCGTCGTCGCCTTCATGGCACAGCTCAATCCGCTGATGTCGGTAATCGCCGCCTTCTTCCTTAGCGGCCTGAAGAGTGGCGCACTGATGATGCAGCGCGCAATAGGACTGGAGAGCACCGTTGTCGACGCGGTAATAGGCATTGTCATCATTTGCGTCGCCGCATCGCAGGCCTTTACGTTCAAGGCCGACCAGTGGCGCGCCTGGTTTGCCAGACGCCAGAGGCTCAACGCTGCGCTTGCGGTTCAATCGCAGGAGGCCAAGTGATGGATTACATTATGAATCCGGCGTTCCTCACCGATTTTCTCTCGTCTTCCCTACGCTTGTCGATCCCGCTCATCTTTGCCGCGATCGGCGTCGTCTGGTCGGAGCGCTGTGGCGTGTTCAACATCGCCATCGAAGGCTGCATCCTCGGCGGCGCCTTCGGCGCAGCAATCGGCACGTGGTGGTTCGGCGACCCTCTGGGCGGCCTCCTTATGGCCCTGGTCATCGCCAGCCTGCTCGGCCTTCTGCTAGGCGGGCTGGCGGTCGGCCTCGGCATCAACCAGTTGGTGGCCGGCATCGCAATCAATCTGCTGGTCGGCGGCATGACAGCCTACCTCGCCCGCCAGATCATGGGCAACAACGCGACCGCGCCGCTGCCCGGCTTCGCCGTCATGCCGATTCCCCTTCTGTCAGATATCCCAATCGTGGGGCCCGTCCTGTTCAGCCAGGGGCCGCTTGCCTATCTCGCCTATGTCATCGTGCCGCTCGGCTGGATGCTGCTTTACCGCACGCCATGGGGACTGCTTGTGCGGGCTGCGGGCGACCAGCCGATGGCGGTCGATACGGCCGGCGTCGACGTGCAACGGCTTCGCTTCCTCTCGGTCCTCGGCTCCTGCATGCTGGGCGGGCTCGGCGGCGCCTATATCGTTCTCTCGCAGGTCCATGTCTTCACCGAGCACATGAGCGCGGGCAAAGGCTTCATAGCGCTCGGCGCCGTCATCCTCGGGCGGTGGAATCCGCTCGGCGCAGCCATCGCCTGCCTCGCATTCGGCATGGCTGACGCTACCCAACTGCGGCTGCAATTCGGCAGCCCCGAAATTCCCTATCAGCTGTTCTCCACCCTGCCCTTCATCGCGGCCCTCGCAGCCCTGGTCCTGTTCTCGGGCAAGGTCCACGCGCCAGCCGCCGTTGGCAGAAAATTCGAGCGCAGCGGCAAATGAAAGGCATAGACATGATCACCAATCCCGTTCCGTGGCCGAACGGCGCCAAATGCGCAGCCTGTGTCACCTTCGACATGGATGCCGAAAGCCTCATCCACATCGACCATCCGCAAGACGGCTACAAACGCGCTTCAGCCCTTTCCATGCTGCAATACGGACCGACCGTCGCTATTCCACGGATCGTCGAGACCTATCGTCGGCTCAGCCTAAAGCAGACCTTTTTCATCCCGGCTTGGTGCATAGAGCGCTATCCGCAGGCAATCGAAACCATTCTCGCCGGTGGCCACGAGATCGGCCAGCACGGGTTCCTGCACGAAAATCCGGTCAAGCAAAGCGCAGAGGAACAGGCCTATTGGCTCGATCGATCGAGTGAAGTGATCGAACGGGTCACCGGCAAGGCGCCGCGCGGTTTTCGCGCGCCGCTATACAATTTCTCCGACCAGACGGCGCGTCTCCTGGTTGAGCGCGGTTTCCAATATGACAGTTCGCTGATGGCCGATGACGTGCCTTATCTGGTCAAGGCCGCGGGCGGCGATTTCGTCGAGCTACCAACGCACTGGGGCGTTGACGACTGGCCGCAATATGTGCAGTCGATGGACCTTGATTATATGATGCCAATCCGCTCGCCGAGCCACGGCTTCCAGATCTTTCGCGAGGAGTTCGAGGCGGCCTATCTTTATGGCGGTCTGTGGATTCCTGTCGTCCACCCCTTCGCCACCGGCCGCCTGGCACGCTGGCATGTCGTCAGCCAATATCTCGAAGAAGTCGTCGCCCGCGGCGATGTCTGGTTCGCGCCAATGGAAGAGATCGCCGCGCATGTTCGCGACGTCACCGCCAAAGGGCTCTACACGCCAAGGGAAATCCCGATGCCGCAATATGACGGGCCGGTAGAGCTCAGCGCACCCCGGTTCGCATAAGCGGTCGCTTCCCACCAATTGCCTGAAAATTTACGGCCCCTGTGCCCTAACCATTTTGAAAGGAACTGTAATGGCCTCCCACGGATATGATTCCGGACGGCTGAACCTGCCGTTCGTAGGCATCTCGACCTTCGCCAAAAGCCCCTATGTGGAAAACTGGGACCAGATCGAAGCCGATGTCGCGATCCTCGGCGCGCCCTTCGATTTCGGCACACAATGGAGGTCCGGCGCCCGTTTCGGGCCGCGTGGCATCCGGGAGGCCTCAACGTTGTTTGCCTTCGGCCATGCCGGCGCCTATGACCACGAGGACGACGTCACCTACCTGGAAGGCGTTCGCATGGTCGATCTCGGCGATGCCGATATCATCCACACCGACACGATAAGCAGCCATGCCAATATCGAATATGGCGTGCGCAAAATTCTGGCGGCTAACGCCCTGCCTGTCGTCCTCGGCGGCGACCATTCGATCAACATCCCCTGCATCAACGCCTTCAGCGAGCAGGAGCCAATCCATGTCGTACAGTTCGACGCGCACCTGGACTTCGTTGATGAGCGCCACGGTGTCCGCTTCGGCCATGGCAGTCCGCTGCGCCGAGCCTCGGAAAAACCTTGGGTCACTGGCATGACGCAGCTCGGGATCCGCAACGTCTCTTCCACTGCCAAGGAAGGTTATGACGATGCGCGCGCAAAGGGCTCGGACATTCTTTCTGTGCGGCAGATCCGCAAGCTCGGCGTCGACGCCGTTCTGGAGCGCATTCCGGCCGGCAAACGCTATTACCTTACCATTGATATCGATGGATTCGATCCATCAATCGCACCGGGCACCGGCACACCGAGCCATGGCGGCTTTATCTATTATGAAGTGCTGGAATTGATCGCAGGGCTTGCGAAGCGCGGTACGATCGTCGGCGTCGATCTTGTCGAAGTCGCGCCGGATTATGACCACACTGGTTCCACTGCCATTCTTGCGGCTCAGCTGCTGCTCAACACGATTGGCAGGATCTTCGTGAATAATCGCAAATGAAGGTGTCCGCAGACGTCAATTGGCGAGCATCCAAGATGCTCGCCAATTGACACAGTAGAGGAGATATAAAGTTTGCATTTCTTTCCGAGCCGCGCAGACGGCATGATTATCCGAACGCGCTCATTCGCTGCGGCAAGTTCACGAAACAGTGTCGCTATTCATCAGCGGCTTGGTGTCAGACCTGCGCTAAGCCGCCATCAACGAAGACTTCGCCGCCCGTCATGAAACTGGAATCTGAAGATGCCAGAAACGCTGCAACACCGCCTGTCTCAGATGGCTCGCCCATACGACCAAGCACCGTCGTCGCTCCGATTGCGTTCATCCCTTCGTCACCGAGAACTTCCAGTGCCAACTCTGTGGTGATCGGGCCAGGTGACATCACATTGACACGGATGCCGGTACCTCGCAGGTCTAGCGCCCAACTGCGCGCTAGGTTTCGAACCGCGGCTTTGGTCGCACTATAGATGCTGAACGCCGGTGTCCCCATCACACCCGTGCTTGAACCCGTCAAAATAATCGAGGCACCCGCCGTCATGAGTGGCAGTGCCTTTTGTACCGTAAAGACCGTGCCCTTTACATTGAGGTCAAATATCTGGTCATAGTGCTCGGGCGTAATCTCGCCGAGCGGCGCAAACGCTCCGGTTCCTGCGTTAGCAAGGAGTATGTCGAGCCCGCCCCGCTCGTTTTTTACCTTTTCATAAAGACGGTCGAGGTCGGAGAGATCGGTCACTGAGCCCTGGACCGCCTGCGCTGAGGATCCAAGTTGCGCAACGGCGGCATCAAGCGTTTGTTGCCGACGGCCAAAAATATAAACGAATGCCCCCTCCTCAATAAACCGCTTGGCGGCTCCAAAACCTATACCGCTTCCGCCACCCGTTATAACTGCTGTCTTACCCTGTAGTCTGCCCATGTCGCGCTCCTTTGTTGTAATCACACTAAGCTGGCGACCTACGCACCCATTGACAAGTATGCACCTTTTGGTAAGTACCTAGAAATGTCAAATCGATCACACCCATCCGTATCACCGACGGCGGCCGAACCACCTTCGGAGACCTGCACCCCGACACTGGCCGGCTTTACCTGCGGACTTGACGCAACCTTGCGTGTCATATCGGGGAAGTGGAAACCGTTGATCTTGTACTTCGTCGCCCAGGGTGGCCCGACCCGCTACGGTGCGCTTCGGCGCGCAGTGCGAGACGTAAGCGACAAAGTCCTAATCCAACAGCTCAAGGAGTTGGAGGCTGACGGTCTCGTGAGGCGGACTGACTACAAAGAGGTCCCGCCGCGCGTCGACTACAGTCTGACCCCACTGGGCAGGAGCTTGGCCGAAGCCTTAGTGCCGCTTTGCTCTTGGGGCACAGACAACATGGCCGAGGTTACGCGCGTCTTCGCTGAGCGCGGTGCTTTGCGGTAAAGCCGAAGCTCTTGTCGGTATCATGCCAATATTGAACTCACCAAGTCTGGCCACCTAACTTAACGCAACGGTTGCCTGCACGAGCGGGTACAGAAATAAGCCCGCGGCCCCAAAGCCGATTGATGAGCAGTCAACAATTATGAGCCCTCGGCCACTGTGCGCCAATAGCGGACAACTTCTACTTGGCTGTCGCTTTCACGATGCGCTCAGCAAAACTTGCCGCGGCAAGTGGCAGGATGCGTCCGCGCAACTGGCACATCACGAGGTCGGATCGCGGGATATCGCGTTCATCGATTGGCCGACCAACCACACCCATGCCGAACTCTTCGCGCGGCGCGCCAACGTCAATCTGGAAGGAGATCATGTTGCCGCGCAGCACAAGGCCGCGGAGCATCTCAAAGGAATTAGATTCGGCCATGACGTCGAACCTAAAGTCGCGCCTTGCAATAACTTCATCAAGAACCTGGCGTCCGCCAAGACTTTGGTCCGGCAGTGCCAACGGATGCCCGACGCAGTCGGAGAGGCGCAAAATCTCTTTGCTAGCCAACGGATGGTCATCGCGCATGATCGCGACGAGTCTTTGCGGAACCGAGGCCAGAATTCGAACTGCGGGGCGCATGGCTGCGCGGTAGACGATCGCGAGATCGACGTCGTAGTCGATCAGAGCATTGATCGCGGCATTGTGATCCATGACCTTGATGTTGAACACGAGGCGCGGATTGGCCTTTCTGAACTCGCCGATCTGGGAGGGCAGGAAGTCGAGCGCAAGTGCCTGACTGCAGGCGATTTTCACGGGACCACGGCGCAGTCCTCGCAAGTCTTCGACCTGGGAGCTCAGGCGTTCCGCATCGGCGATCTGGCTACGTGCATAGCGGACAAACATCTCTCCGGCGGCCGTCAGCCTCACGCCACGCGCTCGACGTTCGAAAATCGGCGTTCCGATCTCAAGCTCGAGGTCCTGGATTTTCCTGTTCATCGCTGATGCCGTGATGTTCATCTTTTCCGCCGCCTGACGGATCGAACCGGCACGGGCGATTTCCGAGACTTGCTCTAAAAGCTTGAGATGTCGCATGGCGTTCCTCCTCAGTGAGGCCTTTTTGTCACCGCTGATGCACGATAATAGCGGTAGATGTGTTCACTGAATAGTGGCACTTCTGCATTGCAACACAGACGAAAGAGCAGCCGGACAAGGCGGCCCCCAACCACCAGATCAAGGGAACAGAGAATGGCTCACCATCAGATGAAGACACACGCCCGCATGGTAGCACTCGCTGCGATGACGGCGCTTGCTACGGTTGGCGCTTCCGCGGTCGCGCATGCGGAAACCAACATCAAGCTGGTCCTGAACTGGAAATATCAGGGACCGCAGGGCTTGCTGTTTCTGGCAGAGGACAAGGGCTACTTCAAGGAAGAAGGCCTGAACGTCACGATGGACCAAGGTAATGGCTCGGGTGCCGCGGTCCCGTTGGTCGCCAATGGTGCTTACGACATGGGCTTCGGCGACATCAACGCGCTAATCGAGTTTGCGGCAAAGAAGCCGGAAGATGCCCCGGTTGGCGTCTTCATGATGTATAATCAGCCGCCCTTTACCGTTGCCGTCAAGGCCGACAGCCCGATCAAGACGCCTGCTGACTTCGCGGGGCACACGTTAGGCGGAGCCGCCAACGACGGCGCGCTGAAGCTATTCCCGGCTCTCTGCTCGATCACCAAGACGGATTGCTCCACGGTCGAGATCACCAACATGCAGCCGAACCTGCGCGAGCAGATGCTGATGAAAGGCCAGGTCGACGGCGTCTTCGGATACGTCAACACCATCCGCTTCAGCGCCAAGCTGATCGGCGTCAATCCGGACAAGGATATCCGCTTCATAAACTACGGCGACTACGGCATGGACCTCTACTCAAACGCCATCATTGTCTCGAAGACCTTCATGAAGGATCACCCCGATGCCATCAAGGGTTTCCTGCGCGCGCTGAACAAGAGCATCAAGGACGCGATCAAAGATCCCGAGGCTGCCATCGCCTCTGTGAAGGCCCGCGAGCCGCTGATCAAGTCCGACGTAGAACGCGAACGCTTTGATGCGACCCTGGCCGATGAGATGGCGCATCCGGAACTTGCGACCGTCGGCCTCGGTGATATCGACGAAGCACGTCTGGCGAAGTCGATCGACATCCTTGTAGACGCCAATAGCCTGCCGCGCAGCCCGACGGTCGGCGAGGTCTTCGACCGTAGCTTCCTGCCTGCCAAGAGCGAGCTTCTGACCTCGGTCAAGTAACCGACGGCGCAGTGCGCCGTCCCCCTTTCTCCATACACAACGAACGGAGCAACATCATGGACTTGATGCTGAAGGATAAGGTCGTCTTTATCACCGGCCCCGCCAAGGGCATGGGCGCGGCAATCACGCTGGCCTTTGCCCGGGAGGGCTCTAAGCTCGCACTTGTCGGTCGCGACACGGCAGCGATCGAACCTGTGGCTAAAGACGCCCGTTTCAAGGGTTGCTCCGTCATCGTTATCGGCTGCGATCTCACCGATGCGGGCCAATGCGATGTGGCGGCTGAGAAAACTGTCGAGGCTTTCGGCCGCATCGACGTTCTGGTCAATGTCGCAGGCGGCTCCGGTCCTATGGGCAAGACCGGAGTCGAAACCACGCCGGAAGAATTCGACGAGATCGTCACGCTTAACATGAACGGCTGCTTCCATACGATCCGCGCGGTCCTGCCGTCGATGATTGAGAACCGCTATGGCAAGGTTGTCAATGTGGGCGGCACCTTCGGCATGAGGGGACGCTCCGGTCGCTTGGCCTACTCGGCATCCAAGTGGGGTCTGCGCGGCATCACCAAAAGCTTCGCACTTGAGGTCGGCCAGCACAACATTAACGTCAACAACGTCGCACCCGGCATGGTCGATGGGCCCCGCTTCCGTGACAAGGTCTGCAAGACCATGGCGCAGAAGCTCGGCATCACCGAAGAGGAAGCCGCGATCCGTCACGCCGAGGATTACGCGCTGAGGCGCATTACCGTCGACGAAGATGTCGCCAATGCCTGCCTGTTCTTTGCCAGCGACGTATCGCGCCAGATCACCGGCGCGGATATCCCGGTCGACGGCGGCTGGGCAGCACTTTAAGGAAGGTTCTAAGTCATGACCGCAGATACCACCGCAGACCTCGTCATCCACGGCGGCACCATCGTTTCGCCGGACACCGAATACAAGGCTAGTATCGCCATCAAGGACGGCACAATCCTCGCCATCGGCGAGCAGTGTGCCATGCCTGCCGCGAAGGAAACGCTCGACGCAACCGGCCTCCACATTCTTCCCGGTGCAATCGACGTCCATGTTCATTTTCGCGATCCGGGCTATGCCCAGAAGGAAGACTTCGCCAGTGGCACGGCGGCCGCGGCATTCGGCGGCGTCACCACGGTTTTCGACATGCCGAACACCCTGCCAGCGATCTCCGACGCGAAATCACTTAAGGAAAAGCATGCAATCGCCAGCGCGAAGGCACATGTTGACTACGGCCTCTACGCCGTGCTCGGCGAAGACAGCCTGCCGCACATCCATGATCTGGTCGATGGCGGCGTCATCGGGTTCAAATGCTACATGGGCAACACCTTCGGCCGCATCCCGTCGCCAAGCACTGGTGCAATGCTGGAACTGTTCGAGATCGTCGCTCCTACGGGTAAGCGCATCTCGCTTCATGCCGAGACGAACTCGATCATGGAGCGTCGCGAGGCACGCCTTCGCCAGATGGGGCGCACCGATGCGCTTGCGCATCTTGCCGCACGTCCGGCCGTGGTCGCCACCGAGGCCGTGGCCCGCGCTGCGATCCTCGCCGAATGGACGGGTGCCCGCATCCACATCCTTCACATCTCCTCTGCGGCCGAATTACGGCCTCTCGCAGAAGCCAAGGCACGCGGCGTTGACATCACCGGCGAGACCTGCCCGCAATATCTGGTCCTCTCAGCCGACGACTATGAGGAAAAGCGCGGCGTGATCCGCGTCAATCCGCCAGTCCGAGAAGCGGAGAACCAGGACCCGATCTGGCAGGCGCTAGTGGACGGCACGATCGACATGATTGCCACCGACCATGCCCCGCATTCCATTGAGGAAAAAACACGTGAAGACATCTGGACGGTTGATTGCGGCTTCCCGGGCGTAGAAACCCAAATGCCGCTGATGCTGACGGAAGTCGCGCGCCGCAACGCAAGCGTCTCCGATTACGTTCGCTGGAGCGCGGAAAACCCCGCCAAGTGCTGGGGTCTCTTCCCGAAAAAGGGCGCGCTGATGGTCGGCTCCGACGCCGATATCGCTATCGTCGACACCAACCGCACCTGGACAGTCGATGACAACCTGATCCAGTCCACCGCCAAGATTTCTCCCTGGCACGGCATGGAGACAACCGCTCTTCCGATCCATACGATCGTCCGCGGCCGCTTCGCCATGAAGAACCGCAAGCTTCAGGAAGACGCACGAGGCTGGGGGCGCTCGGTCCACGACATTCAGGCGATGCCGACGCCAGACGTCCGCCACGCAGATCAGACGATGGCAGCCGTCACGTCTCAAACAGCAACGAACAAGGGGAGTGCTGCGGCATGACATCAGCTCTCGCTACCGAAATCGCAGTCCGTAATGCTATTATCGATCTGGAAAGGGTGAACGTCACCTTCGGTGGCGAGAAGAACAAGACCGTAGCACTGGCGGAAACGTCGCTTAGGATCGAGAATGGCGAATTCGTCGCTCTCGTCGGTCCCTCTGGCTGCGGCAAGTCGACGATCCTCAAGCTGGTGGCGGGAACGCTCTCGCCATCCCAGGGACACATCTTCGTTGCCGGCCGTGAAATCGGTGCGAATAACGTTCGGATCGGCATGGCCTTCCAGAACCCGACACTGTTGCCCTGGCTCAACATCCGCGACAACGTAATGATGCCGCTAAAGATCGTCTCTCCGTTTAAACAAACCTATTCGAAGAAGAAGAGCGGTGAATATCGGGATCGTGCCGAGGCGCTCCTGAAGCAGGTGGGCCTGACTGGCTTCGGAGACAAATTTCCCTGGCAGCTTTCGGGCGGCATGCAACAGCGCGCTTCACTCTGCCGGGCGCTGATCCACGATCCCACCCTGCTCCTGCTCGACGAGCCTTTCGGCGCACTCGATCAGTTCACCCGCGAGGAGCTCTGGGAGATCATGCAGAACCTCTGGATCGACAAAAAACCGACGGTGCTGCTCGTCACCCATGATCTCAAGGAGGCCGCCTACCTCGCATCCCGCATCTGCGTCATGCAGGCGCGCCCGGGTCGAATCATCGAAGACAGCACCGTGCCTTTCGCCCGGCCGCGAACCATCGATGTTTCCTTCGAACCCGAATTCGTTTCCCTCACGCAAAGGCTTCGCGAGCGCATCGTCGCGGCACGGGCCGTCAAGGAGCATCAGTCATGAAGCCGGATACCAGACGTCGCCTTCTTTCCGCCTGCTGCATATTCGGCTTTTTCATCGCCTGGGAAGTCATCTGCCTCGCCTTCGGGATCTCGGAAATGGTCCTGCCCCGCCCAACACAGGCCCTCTACACCTTGGTAAGCCAGTTCCCGTCGATCTGGCCGCATGCGTTTCAGACTATTTACACGACGCTGGTCGGCCTCGGTCTCGGCATCATTATTTGTGTGCTACTCGGCATGCTCATTGGATCGTCAAAGCTTGCCTATGACGTCGCTTATCCAATGCTGGTCGGCTTTTCCTCGATCCCCAAGGTTGCGATCGTGCCGATCCTAGTGCTCTGGTTTGGAGCGGGAACGGTTCCGGCGATCCTGACGGCGATGGTGATGTGCATTTTCCCGATCGTCGTCAATGTGGCGACCGGCCTTGCCTCGACGGAACCCGAGTTGCAGGACGTGATGCGGACATTGAAGGCGACGAAACTCGAAATCCTCTGGAATATCGGGTTGCCTCGGACCATGCCCTACTTCTTCGCTTCGCTGAAAGTTGCCGCCACGCTCGCATTCGTCGGAACGGTCATCGCCGAAACCGTCGCCTCCAATCGCGGCATCGGCAACCTGATGATGATCGCCAGCTCCAGCTTCGACGTGCCTCTGGTGTTCGCCGGGCTGTTCATTCTCGCGGCTCTCGGCGTCGCCCTCTACATCATCTTCTCGGCCATAGAGGCACGGGTCACTGGTTGGGCAGTGCGCAACGATAACTTCGCCGCCAACGGCTGATCTTTCCAAACAACCGCATCCTCGCCTCCTCTACCACGACGGAGCCGAACCTCAGAGGGACAATCCCATGACTAAGCTCAAAATCACGGCAGGCCCGTTTACCTTCGACGCCCGCCTCGAAACCGGAAGTGCGCCAAAAACCTCGGCAGCTTTCCTCAAACGCCTTCCTTATGAAAGCCAAATCGTCCATGTCCGCTGGAGTGGCGAAGGAGTGTGGGTGCCGCTGGGCGACGAAGACTTCGGCGTCGGCTACGAGAACCACACCAGCCACCCGGCTCCAGGTCACATCATCCTCTATCCGGGTGGCATCAGTGAAACCGAAATCCTGCTCGCCTATGGCGGCGTCGACTTCTCCTCCAAAATGGGGCAGCTTGCCGGAAACCATTTCATCACGCTAACCTCGGGATTGGAGAATTTGCCCGCACTCGGAAAGAAGACATTATGGGAGGGCGCACAGCCCATCCGTTTCGAGCTGGCTTGACCCATGACCGAGCACGAGCTTCTTCCGAGCATCGATACGGTCCATTGGGGTTATCTCGACGCGACCCTGCCACCGGCGCTGGAGATTGCTGATGGTGATATCGTCACAGTCCATTCCGTCAGTGGCTCGGCGGAAGAAACTCCTGTCGCCGGATACTGCGTGCGTCCGGAACTCAAATCCATCCAACGGGCACTATCGCCGGAGCTTGGCCCTCATATTTTGACCGGGCCAATCAAAATCAAAGGGGCAATGCCTGGGGATACGCTCAGGATCGACATTCTTGACGTCAGATTACGCGACAACTGGGGCTACAACATCATTCGTCCCGGCAAGGGTATGCTGCATGAAGAATTCGGAGAGCCGCACACGGTGCATTTCGGGATCGATCTGGAAACAGGAGCCATCGCAACTCCCTGGGGTGGTGCACTAACAGCACGGCCATTCTTCGGGGTTATGGCGACGGCTCCCAATGCCGAAGATGGTCGTCGTTCATCGGTTGCGCCAGGATATTTCGGTGGCAATCTAGACAACAAGGAACTGACCGCTGGCTCCACACTCTATTTGCCGGTGTCCGTTGAAGGGGCGCTCGTGTCTATTGGAGATGGACACGCAGCGCAGGGCGACGGCGAGGTCTGCCTTACCGCCGTTGAAACTGCATTGACCGGATGTTTCCGTTTTACGGTTATCAAAGCTGGACAGATGCCGCTACCTTAGGCCGAGACACTAACCCATATGATTGCTATGGGCTTTGGCGAGAACCTCGACCTCGCCGTTCGTGAAGCCTTGCGCAGCGCCATTTCTCTCATCTGCAATCAAACGGGCATGACTGCGGCAAATGCCTACACGCTCTGCAGCGTCGCCGCCGACGTGCGGATCACCCAACTCGTCAACGTTACAACGGGGGCTCATGTGATGATCCCCAAATCCGTCTTCCCACCTGCCAGGCCTGAATAAAGAATGCCATGACCCACCGTGAGATAAAAATCGATCACCGTTTTCTGCTGCTCCAATTTTAGCGGTTCGGAAGACGTCGCCAATGGCGCTGGGTAAGGCCGGTATCCAAGCTGATCTAAGGTGGCACGACGAAAGTGCTAATGGGCATTGTCGCGGACGCTGCGTTAGGTGTCGACGGTGAGGTGCCGGTGTCATCGCAGCGTGCCTACATGAGGAAGGACAGTCTCATGAGGGCCTGACTTTTATGAGGTCGCCCAGCCCCGACTGTAGCGCAAGCAGCGCATGGCAGACTTGGCAGATGCGTTCATCGCACTCCCGAATGCTATCGGCACGCTTGAAGAATCATGAAGGTCTGGACGATGAATCGGCTCTCCGAAATCGACAAGCCTGTCTGCCTACTCAACACGCGCGGCTTCTTCCATGCTTTTCTCGGCCTCATCGATCATATGGTCGCTGAGAAATTTCTGCCACCTGCGCACCAGCATACGGCTTTTGTCGATGCGTATGCGGAGGTATTGATCGGCAAATTACACGCATAACAACGCGTCGACGTCCCTAAGTGGACGTGATGCCGACCACGACGTCGAAAGGCAGAAAAATGAGCGGCACGGGTGACGCGCCGCTCATAGCGATTAGCCAACCTTAAAGGTCAGTTCATCGACGCCGTCCACATGGGCAACCATGACATCGCCCTTGACGATCGCGCCGACGCCGGCAGGAGTGCCCGCGAAGATCAGATCGCCTGGTTGCAGCGTGAATAGGCCTGAGAGATAGGAAATCATTTCCGGAACCTTCCAGATCATCTGGTTGAGGTCGCCCGTCTGGCGCACTTCGCCATTGACCTTGATCCAGATCGCGCCGGCGGAGGGATGTCCCACCTTGGACACGGGATGCAGCGGGCCGCAGGGAGCGGAAGCCTCGAAGGCTTTGCCGGTTTCCCAGGGGCGACCGAGCTTCTTTGCTTCGTTCTGCAGATCACGGCGGGTCATGTCGAGGCCGACGGCATAGCCGTAGACGCAGTCCAGTGCCTTATCAAGCGGGATATCTTTGCCGCCACTCTTCAGCGCCACGACAAGCTCTACTTCGTGATGCACGTCCTTGCTCTGCGCCGGGTAAGGGAAATCCGTACCCGACAGAACCAAGGTGTCCGGGTTCTTCTGGAAGAAAAACGGCGGCTCCTTGTTTGGATCGTGGCCCATCTCGATCGCGTGGTCGGCGAAGTTGCGGCCGACGCAGTAGATGCGGTGCACCGGGAAGAGTGCCTGGCTGCCGGCGACCGGAAGGGTCGGAATAGCGGCCGGATTGATGACGTAGGCGGGGTTGGTTGAGGTCATGTCGTTCATTATCGTGCTCCTGCGTAATATTCGATGCGTTTTTCGAAGAGTTCCACGGCCGCGGACAGCAGCATTGCCACCGCGAAGAGGATGATAGTCAGAGCCCAGAAGCGCTCCATGTCGAAGCTGCGGGAGTAGAGCTCGAAGAGTTCGCCGTATCCGATGATGGATACCAGGATCTGGCCAATGACCACGCCCTTCACGCCACGGATGAGACCGATGCGGATGCCTGCCAGGATTTCCGGAAGGGCTGAGAAGAGGATGATCTTGGTGAAGATGGTGAGCCGGGATGCGCCGTAGCAACGCCCCATCTCGATGAGCGACGGCGGAACCTGCATCACGCCGGCCCGTGCATCAAGCACGATGATCCAGACTGCGAAGAGGAACACCGTGACGAACACCGTGGTTTCGCCAAGCCCGAACAGGATCATGAGAACCGGAACCAGAGCCGAAAGAGGCGCGCTGACAAACATGTTGACCCAAAGGCCGAAAATGTTGTCAACGACCTTGAAACGGCCCATGGCAATGCCGAGCGGCACGCCGATGCCGGTGGCCAGGGCCATACCCAACACGAAGGACCGGATCGTCACCAGTGATGCGTTCTGCCACGAGTTCGTCGCGACCAGCTCAAAGCCGGCCGAGATGATCGAGCTCATCGGCGGGATCAGGAAGATCACATCCATCCGACCGACGATTTCCCAAATCAGCGCCCAGAAGATAAGCGATATCATCATGGGGATTTTGATGCCGAAAAGTTTCATGGCCGGTTACTCCGCATACTGCCTGAGGCCCTGCCAGATCTCTTCGACCACATCGAGATAGCCCTTGTCGCGGCGGATGACATCGGGTGCAGCGGAGCGATCGATGTTGGGTTCGATGATCTGGGAGACGCGACCAGGGCGCGGCGAAAGCAGAACGATGCGATCGGAGACGTAGACGGCCTCTTCGATCGAGTGCGTGACAAAGAGAAAAGTCTTGCGCTCCTTCTCGACCAGTTGCAGCAGGTCTTCCTGGAACTTTCGACGGTTCTGTTCGTCGACGGCTGAGAAGGGTTCGTCAAGCAACAGGACATCCGCATTGACGGAGAAGGCGCGGGCGATGCCGACGCGTTGGCGCATGCCGCCCGAGAGTTCGTGCGGATACTTTTCCTCGAAGCCTGTCAGGCCCACCTCGCTGATATAGTGCTTGGCAACGCGGTTGCGTTCAGCCTGTGGAACGCCTTTGAGCTCAAGGCCAAACGCAACGTTTCGCAACACGGTGGCCCAAGGCATGAGGGCAAAGTCCTGGAACACGAAGGCACGTTCCGGGCCGGGGCCTGTGACGACCTTACCGTTGACCCGTATCTCCCCTGAGGTTGAAGGCACAAGGCCCGCGATGATTTTCAGGAGCGTGGTCTTGCCGCAGCCAGAGGGACCGAGCAGTGTGGTGAGCTTGCCGCGCTCGAACTGAAGGTTGATGTTTCTGAGTGCCTCGATGTCACCATAGCGTTTGCAGATGTCGCGGACCTCGACAATGGCGTCGGACATGGTCGAGCGCGACGGATCGATGGTGCGGGCCGTCATGGAAAGAGCCATCTTATTTTCTCCTCTTTTCGGGACGCAGGAAATTGACCTCGACATATTGCAAGGCAGCGAGTGTCAGCGTCGAAACGGCAATGATGGATGCGACGGCCGCGTACATGTGGGCGTAGTTGGCGATCGAGCGATGATAGGTGATGAGGTCGCCGATACCGGTCGGGGTGATCAGCAGTTCGGCGAGCATGACACCGATGAAGCCCGCGGCTATGCCAAGGCGTAAGCCCGCGAACAGGACCGGCGTAGCGTCGGGTATGATGATCTTGAAGATCTGCTGGAGGCGATTGCCCTGAAACGATCGACACATGTCGACCAGCGACGGATTGACGTGACGAACGGCCTTGTAGGAATTGAGCACGATGACCGGCAGGGCCAGCATAATGACGGCGAGCGTCTTGGCGAGCAGACCAATGCCGTAGATAAAGGTGACCAACGGAACCAATGCAGCCATTGGTGCGGCCTGGAGCACAATGAAGACAGGGGCCAGAAGCCATTCCGCCTTGTCCGATAGGCCCATGATGATGCCAAGCCCTATGCCAAGCACGGCTGAGACGGCAACGCCGATCAACAGCGGCTGGAACGTGATGAGATAGGCTCGCAACAAGGTACCGTCGTAGGCCATCTCGAACAGCGCAAAAAGCGTGTCGAAGAAGGTGGGGAAGGCGAAGCTGATCGGGACGCCTCCCGCGATTTCCCAGATCGTGAAAAGAGTTGCAAGAGAAGCCACCACCCAGAAGGATTTACGGCGTCTGGCGAATTCGGCGATCGTTTCGGCGAACCGGGGGGAGCCGGTGGCGGCTCCCCCCGTCGCACTCGCCCTATGGGGTGAAGTGGTCATGTGCATCACTTCGTTCCGACTTTGGCAAGTGCTGCATTGAGCGCGGTGAGGTCCCAGAAGTCTTCGACCTTGAGGTCGGCCGACTTGCCTTCGAGCGCGCCGGAGACCGTGTAAAAGTCGAAGTCGTCGCGGGCTGCGTCCTCGCCGCCACCATTGAGCGGAAGGGTAGATGCCGCCTCGCTAAAGTAAGGCTCAATGTCGGCTAACATGTCTGGCGTCGCATCGGGAAGAAGCTTGTATTTTTCACGTAGCGCAACGGCCGCCTTAGGATCCGCAGCGACCTCCCGCCAAGTGGTCAGAATGCTCTCAACGAGGATTGCGACATCCTTCTGGTTTTTCGAGAGATAGTCAGTGTTGGCAAACAGCGCCTCGTCGGTCGCGCTGACTTCGCCAAGCGGCAGGAAGCCGAATTTCCCTGGCGCTTCCTTCTCCAGCACGCGCTTGCCGGAGGAATCGACGATCGTCGCCTTTACATTGCCCTGAAGCAGGGCGCCGGTGCGCACTTCCGCGCCCGGAACGTAGGAAATGTTGGAATACTTGATGCCGTTCTTGTCGGCCATAAGGCGCATGATCGCCTCGGTACCTGAACCGCGGGAGTGAACCGCGATTTCCTGGCCATCAAGATCCTTCCATTCCTTGTAGAACTCGGTGTTAACCACCGGATAGAACTGGAGCTTGGAAAGCTGCATAAAAATGCGGATCGGCGCCTTCACCTTCTGGAGAAGGGAGTAAGGGCCGCCGATGCCAATGTCGGCCTGACCGCTCACCACCGCCTGTGCCGCAATATCCTCGCTCTTCAGGAAGGTGACCTGCACATCGACGCCCTGCTCCTTGGCGCGTTCGAGTGCCGCGAGTAGATGGACGGATTCTACGGTTGCGATATCGCCGAACGCGATGCGCATTGGCTCGGCAAGCGCCAAGCCCGGTATTGCTGCTGAAAGGCAGAAGGCTGCGGCCACGGCCGATGCCCTCAATCGTCTGAGATAAGTGTTCATGCTCATTCCTCCCAAATTGTGTTTTTCTCAACCCAATCTGAAACCAATTCTTCATTAATTATAAATTGTGTCAACCATTGAAACATGTTGCGGCGCGATAGGAAGGGTCGGAAAACAAGCCTTTACTGCGGTAAATATCTGTTATTTATGGCTTTAAATTTATCGTATTTTGTTAACATGCATGCGCGTTGACATGCACCAATATGCCGGATATAAGCAAACCAATCAAAAATTGGTTCGGAAATTGAGCATGACAGACTTTTCGGATGGGGCAGTTCTCACGCGCCTCAGGGACTTCCTTACAACCGCGGAATTGCAGGATGGCGGACGCCTTCCGCCAGAGCGGGAGCTGGCAGAAGCGCTGGAAATCGGGCGCGGTGCGCTGCGCAAAGCGCTGGCAACCCTGCAGGCGGAAGGGGTGGTCTGGCGACATGTCGGCAAGGGCACTTTTACAGGCGAACGGCCGATCGATACGGTGGCCGATATCAACGCCATGGTGCATCGGACCAATCCGCTCGAAGTCATGGGAGCCCGCATCGCATTCGAGCCCGAGGTCGCCCGTTGTGCCGCGCTCAATGCCACACCGAGCCAGATTGCAGAGCTGCGCAACTGCATGATCAAGGCGCAGCAGGCGCCGACCTGGCGGCTCTATGAGCAGTGGGACAACCGACTCCATCGTCTGATTGGCGAGTCTTCGCAGAACTCACTCCTTCTTGGGCTGCTCGACACGCTGAATGCGGTACGCCGCGCCGTCACCTGGGGACGGTTGCGTGACACGCCGGTGCGCCCTCCGGTCAATCACCATTCATTCGAGGAACATGAACGCATCGTGGAGGCCATTGCCAATCGCGACGGCGCCGGGGCTGCGGATGCGATGCGCAAGCACTTGCGCAGCGTGGAAAGCCATATGCGCGACATGCGCTGACACGAAAATCTTTGAGGAGGGGCGGCGCAACGTCGTCTCATGGGAGAACAGAATGGCAAAGATCAAGGTTGCAAACCCCGTCGTCGAACTCGACGGCGATGAGATGACACGCATCATCTGGCAGTTCATCAAGGACAAGCTCATCCACCCCTATCTCGACGTGGATCTCGAATATTACGACCTGAGCATCGAGAACCGTGATGCGACCAATGACCAGGTGACGATCGATGCGGGACATGCGATCCGCAAGCACGGCGTCGGCGTCAAATGCGCGACCATCACCGCTGACGAGGGGCGTGTCGCTGAGTTCGGCCTGAAGCAGATGTGGAAGAGCCCGAACGGCACAATCCGCAACATCCTGGGCGGTGTGATCTTCCGCGAACCGATCATCTGCAAAAACGTGCCACGCCTTGTGCCCGGCTGGACCCAGCCGATCATCGTTGGCCGCCACGCCTTCGGAGATCAGTATCGTGCAACCGATTTCAAATTTCCCGGCAAGGGAAAGCTGACGATGAAGTTCGTCGGCGACGACGGCACTGTGATTGAGCGTGACGTGTTCGATGCTCCCTCCGCCGGGGTGGCACTTGGCATGTACAATCTCGACGATTCCATCACCGAATTCGCCCGCGCTTCGTTGAATTACGGCCTGCAGCGCAAGGTGCCTGTCTACCTTTCAACAAAAAATACCATTCTCAAAATCTATGACGGTCGCTTCAAGGATATCTTCCAGACCGTGTTCGACGAGGAGTTTGCCGCCAGCTTCAAGGAAGCGGGCATTTGGTACGAACATCGCCTGATCGACGATATGGTCGCTTCGGCGCTCAAGTGGTCCGGCGGCTACGTCTGGGCCTGCAAGAATTATGATGGCGACGTGCAGTCGGACATCGTTGCACAGGGCTTCGGCTCGCTCGGCCTCATGACCTCCGTTCTATTGACGCCAGATGGCAAGACTGTCGAGGCGGAAGCTGCCCATGGCACTGTGACCCGCCATTATCGGCAGCATCAGAAGGGTGAGGAAACCTCTACCAATTCGATCGCTTCGGTCTTCGCGTGGACGCGAGGACTCGCCCATCGCGCCAAGCTGGACAACAATACGGAACTGGCAAAGTTCGCCCACACGCTTGAGCAAGTGTGTGTGGAAACTGTCGAAGCCGGCTTCATGACCAAGGATCTTGCGCTGCTGATAGGCCCGGACCAGCCATGGCTCTCCACCACGGCCTTCCTCGACAAGATCGACGAACACCTGCAGGAGGCCATGCGGGCTTAAACTGAGCCGAGGGCGACGCGGCGGTGTCGCCCTGCCCGCTCCGCGGCAACATCTGGCTTGTCAATCTGGGGCTGGTCTTGACTCAAGGCTGCAGGAAACAATCAGGGATGGTACTAGCGACAATCTGCTGATTGGAAATGGATACGAGAAACGCATCCTGATGTTTGTCCAAATGGCAGCGCAGCAACCCGTTTCCTCACCGTTCGGCGATTGCAGAACATGCTTGGCAAGCAATGAAAGAACATGCGCCATAGCCATAGCTTGGATCGCAGCATACACAGAAATGGCAACCGCGCATTACGGTTCACAACAAGGCATTGAAAACTATGGCGAACATTCTCTATCGCTCATTCCACGTATCCTAAGAGAACTCAAGATTCGCAATCGTGAATTCTAAAAAGCTATTAAATGCAACTAACACTCGAAATCGACTAATTCACTTCGATATTTCCAAGGATATTCTACTTTAAATCGTTATCAAGACTTGACTCAAATTGTCATCTTTGAGATTGCGTCTTTACGTTCCAAGTTTTTTCTAGAAGACGCGGACAAAACGCACTCAAGTGATACGATCCGAGGTATTCATGTCCAGCAGGCAGGCGATCATTTCGACGGAGTATGGAAGTCGCTATCTACAGCAACTTTCCAAGCACTGGGCACATAAATTTGAAACGGAGTTCACGCCCGTTTCGGCAAAGATTGCTTTGCCGCTAGGAGATGCCCGGCTGAGGGCGGACGATAGAAGCCTTCACATCGAAATCACTGCACATAAGAGCGAAGACCTTCCAGTTTTACAGGATGTCGTTCAAACGCATATCGAGCGCTTTGCCTTCCGGGAGACGCTTGAGTTCGATTGGCAGCCGCAAACCTGACGCTGCCTGCAACACGTTCTAATCATCAAACAGAATTCTATTGAAATGGGGATGGGGTACATGTCGAAGGGAACACACCAGTTCTGCCTGCGTAGTTACGGCTGCGCGATACTTGCCAGCGTTTCGCTGCTCGCGCTGACGCCAGTTTTAGCGCAAGGCCAAGAAGCAAATCGCGCTGAACGCGGTCCAGGCACCTCCGCAACAGTACTTGCCCCCATCTTGATCCAATCTCAAAACGAAAACAAACCGAAGACAAGCACCATCGGACTGCCTCCTGCATCGTTCAGTGGTGGACAGCTTTCGACAGGAGCACGACTTGGCTCCCTCGGAGACCGTCCTGTTAAAGACACGCCCTTCAGTATCACGGCCTACACAGCTAAGCTCATCCGTGATCAGCAGGCGCGAACTGTTGCGGATATTACACTCAACGACCCGTCCGTGCGCGCGGATGCGCCTGCAAATAGCGAGCGCGATTCGTTCTTCATCCGCGGCTTTTCGGTGGTTAACCTCGATATTCTTTACGATGGACTTCCGTATATAGCCAACCCGCGTCGTCATTTCCTTGAAGGCATTGAGCAGGTTCAAGTTTTGAAAGGACCGAGCAATTTCGCGAACGGCGGGCTGGGTCGCGTCGGCGGAACGATCAATCTCATCCCAAAGCGTGCAGCAGATGAACCATTAACCCGTCTGACGACTGGTTATCGCAGCGATTCACAATTCTGGACGCACGCCGACGTTAGCCGTCGGTTTGGCCCAGCAAATGAATGGGGCGTTCGCGCCAATGGCTCAATCAAGGGCGGTGAAACCGCTCTTGATCACAATGATACCAAAGTTGGCGTGGCAACGCTCGGCATCGACTATCGTGGTGATGATTTTCGTGCTTCGTTAGATTTGAGCCACTCGACACAAAAGCTAGATTCGCCAACATCACTGTTTAACACGGTAGATACACGACCTGTATCTTTGGTGACGCAGATACCGCGAGCTCCAAATGGCAAGGTGAATACGGGCAATCCGTTTGAATATCTTGATAGCTCATACAATATGGCTACGGGACGCATTGAGTACGATATCCTGGACAGCACGACGATCTATGCCGCAGCAGGCGCGTATCGTTACCGTGAGGACTTTTTGACATCGTCCTATACAATTCTAAACAACAGCGGTGATGCCCGGATCGATTTCGGATACAATCCGCAAGAAATTATCAGCTATTCTGGCGAAACAGGGATTCGTTCAGAATTCGAAACGGGTGAGATAAACCACCAACTGAACATATCCGCCCAACTAGCCTATACGGAAAATAATCGCGGTTACCTCAACCCATCTGCTTTGGGCTTCCCAAGCTACGTATCCAATATTTACGATCCCGTTTATATCTCAGGTAGCTTGGTGAATACGTCGGGCTTGCCCCGTTCTGGTAACTTGAACCCGTTTTCAGAACTGTTGTCTACCAGCTTTGCATTCTCTGATACGCTTTCCGTCCTAGACGACAGACTTGAACTGACTTTGGGAGGGCGCTTTCAAAGTGTCCGCCAAAAAAGCTTCAATGTGCGCCCAGATCGTGGACCTCTCGGAGTACAGAATTACTTTTATGATGAGTCACGGTTTAGTCCAGCGGTTGCAGCCAGCTTTAAGTTGACCGAAGACCTATCCATCTACGCAAATTACGTGGAGGCGTTGACGGAAGGCGCAATCGCTCCTTTGACGCCAACATTAAGTAACCCAGGCGAAGTACTTCCTCCTACGGTCAATCGACAAAAAGAAGTTGGGGTGAAATATGACACCGGTTCGCTCATGCTTACGGCAGCGCTTTTCGAGATAAAGCAGCCTAGCGCTTATGTGGTCGGGAACACCTATGGTCTCAATGGTCTCCAGACCAATAGTGGCGTAGAACTTACGGCTTACGGAGAGCCAATCGACGGCCTGCGACTGCTTGGCGGGATCACATTTCTTGGTGCAGAGCTAAGCCGCACCAATGGCGGAGGAAATGATGGCAACGTGGCTCCCGGCATCCCCAAGACTTCGATCAGCCTCTATGGCGAATATGATTTGCCATGGATTGAAAGCCTAACAGCCACCGGTCGTGTCGTTCACAGCGGCAGCACTTACTTCAACGCGGCGAATACCCTGAAGGTCGACGACTGGACACGCGTCGACCTTGGTGCACGGTACAAATTCGAGCGCGAAAACGGAAAGCCTATCGAAATCCGCGCCAATGTCGAAAACGTTTTTGATGAGAACTATTGGGCGTCGTCGGCTCGCAGCTTCCTCGCAGCTGGCGCATCTCGTACCTTTACACTTTCGGCATCGTTCGATTTCTAAAAAGGAACATTCACAGTGAGCCAGAACCGATCCACCACATTCTCAAATCACGCGCGATTATGACCCGCGGCTCTCTATCGCACAGAAAGACTATTGCGAACGTGGCAGACTGTGACGGCGCGGTAGTCGTGCGATTTTGAGACATGCTTTCTGCAAACTCGCTTATCGATATTCCGAACAGCTCATGATCTGGAGCGGGTGATCAGCGGGTTTTTACGACACTAGAGTAATAAAACTCCGTGACTGTCGAAATAATGGAGTTTTGACGGATCGGCGGTTAATCCGACCTCGCTTCCCACAGAGGGCATTTCCGGCCTGTCATGGGTGACAAGGCAAATCTGTCCGCTGGGCAACGCGATATGCAGCAGAGATATTGCGCCCGTATACTCACAGAGATTGATAATTCCACGCATAACGCCCTCTCCTGGGGCGGAAATGATGAAATGTTCGGGTCGTACGCCTAGAGTTTCGGTGGAGGCAGGATGCGGTCCGCTCAGCAATGCACTTGCCTCAACTGCCGGTATTACGTTCATTTTCGGGCTTCCTATAAATTGGGCCACGAAAATATTGGCCGGCCGTTCATAGAGTTCCCTTGGTGAACCCACTTGCTCTATCCGCCCGTCGCGCAGAACGACGATCTTATCGGCCAACGTCATGGCCTCGATCTGATCGTGGGTCACGTAGATCATCGTGGTGGCAAGACGCTTATGTAGCGCGGCGATCTCGGATCGCATGTGCACTCGCAGTTCTGCATCAAGGTTGGACAGGGGTTCGTCAAACAGGAATACGTCGGGATTGCCGACGATGGCCCTACCAATGGCTACGCGCTGACGTTGGCCGCCGGAAAGTTCGCGCGGATAGCGATCCAGCAAAGCCTCCAGCTTAAGCGTTGTCGCCGCTTCGCCGACGCGCCGGTCGCGCTCCGCAGTCGGTACCTTCCGTACCTTCAGCCCGAAAGCCATATTGTCGCGAACCGTCAGATGCGGATAGAGTGCATAGGACTGGAACACCATCGCCACGCCGCGTTGCGATGCCTGCACCTCGTTCACCACGCGCCCGCCGATCGATAACTCGCCGCCAGTGATATACTCCAGCCCTGAGATGAGCCGGAGCAGTGTGGATTTTCCGCATCCGGAAGGGCCCACGAAAACGACGAACTCGCCGTTCTCAATCTCCAGATCGACACCGCGGATAACGTCCACCGCCCCGAAGCTTTTTTTAATGTCCGTTAGCGTAACACTGGTCATATCTTACCCTTTGACGCCGGAAAGCGCGAAACTTTCAATGATCTGCCGCTGGGCGATCAGATAGACAATCAGGATCGGCACCACGGCAAGGCTGGTTGCGGCAAGCTGCAGGTTCCATAAAGGAAGGCCATAGCTGTCGTTGAAGTTGGAAAGTGCGAGCGGAAGCGTGAACATTTCGAGCGAACTGACAAAGATCAGCGGTTCAAGGAACAGGTTCCACGAATGAAGAAAGGTGATTATCGCAACCGCTGCCAGTGCCGGGCGCGACATCGGTATCGCGATCTTCCACCAGACCCCAAGGCGTGAAAGCCCATCCATCTTGCCCGCATCTTCAAGCTCCTTTGGCAGCGCCAGAAAATATTGACGCATCAGGAACGTCGCCATCACGCCTTGCGGACCAAAGGTCGGCAGAAGGATGAGAGGCCAGTGGCTATCCACCATGCCCATCCCGCGCATCAGAAAGAAGTTGGGAATGATCGTGACTTCCTCCGGCACCATCAGCGCCGAAATCAGGAAAACCATCAGCAGCCCCGCCCCGGCAAATCGCATCCGCGCCAGCGCATATCCGGCCAGCGAAGCGATTATCAGCGTCAGCACGGTCACAACGACCGCGATGTATATCGAATTGAAATACTGTCGGGCAAATGGCTGGTAGGTGAAGACCTCGACAAAGTTCTGCCAACGCCAGACACGCGGAATGAGCGTCGGCGTGCCGAAGATTTCGGTCACGCTTTTAAAGCCCGCAGATACCATCCAGATAAACGGAAAGACGAAGGGTACGGCGACGATCAAAAGCGCAATCGTCCAGCAGGTGCGATAAAGAATCTGGATCTGACGCTGCGTCATTGCATGCCCTTCCGTCTCAGCATGACCTGGACCAGTGTCAGGGCCATTACGATGACGAACATGATCATCGCCAGTGCAGATGCGTACCCGATATTGAAGAACTTGAAGCCCTGCTGGTAAATGTAGAAAGCTAGCACCAGCGTGCCGTTTTCAGGTCCGCCTCCGGTCATCTGGTATATGTGATCGAATACCTTGAACGAACCGATCGTGGTGATGACCATGATGACGAGCGTCGTCGGCGCAAGCAGCGGCCAAGTAATCATTTTGAAAATCTGCCGACGCGAGGCCCCTTCAAGGCGAGCCGCCTCCTCGTAATCCCGCGGGATGGACTGCAGGGCGGCGATGTAGAGGATCATGTTCAGTCCCACCATCTTGATGACCCGCGTCACGATGACAGCGGCCATCGCCCAGTTCGGCTCACGCAACCAGTTCGGTCCACTGATGCCGACAATCGCCAGCACCTGATTGATAAAGCCGCCCTCTCCCTGCAACAGGAACTTCCAGACTATCGCCCAGGCGATCGCCGAGGTGATAACCGGAGCGAAGAACACCGTGCGGAAGAACACAACGCCCAAGAAAGGCCGTGAAAGGGCGAGCGCCAGCATTAGAGCCAGCGCCATATTGAGCGGCACAAGCCCGATTGCAAAAATAACCGAGTTGCGCACCACGAGCCAGAAATCCGGATTTTCGAGCAGCGCATTCTCGAAGTTGGCCAGGCCGATAAAGGTTGCCTCCTGCGTCAGCAGGTTCCATTCCGTTGTCGAATAATACAGGATGGCGCAGAGCGGCCCGAGAAAAAAGATGAGGAAGCCGATGAAGGTGGGGCTGACGAACAGCCACGCCTCCATCATTTCTCTCGCCTTCAAACTCAGCCAGGGCTTTTGGTTGTTTACTCTCACGGATCCAAGCACTCCATCGTCATCCTCCGCCTTGCGCCGAGAATTTGACTGCGTTCATGTTGGCACAAGGTCGGGTGACGAAGAGGCGTCATCAGAGTTGTGGTGTAATTGCCGCGCAGATGTCCTTAATGGCGGCATCGACATTCGCATCGGTCTTCCAGAGAGCGTCGACACGAGGCATCATTGCGGCAAGGATTTGTGGCGCCTTCTCATGCCCGGGAACGACACGGCCCTTTTCAATCGCCGCCGCGACATTCTTCATCATCTCCGGCGAAATCAGCTTGTTGCCGTTGATGAAAGCTGGTGCTTGCAGAACGCTCTTACGGGCAGGCGGGAAGAATTGCGCCATGGTGGCGACATTTTCCTTACTGGTCATATGCGCCACAAACTCCGCAGCAACCTTGGTGTTCTTGCCCTTGGCAAAAACGACGAGCGCAGCTTGGCCGATGACCGGAGATTCCCCTCCCGGACCCGTCGGCAAGGGTGCGATACCCCACTTGAAACCCGCCTCCGGCATTTTCGATGCGCGCGAAATCTGGTTCACGGTCATCGCTGAATTTCCCGAGAAATAGTCGCCCTGAGTGCCAGGCGGCACGATCGACTTGTCCTTGAACACCATGTCATGCAGTTGCTTGATCGCCTTCACGGCTTCAGGCTTGTCAAACCCGCATTGCTTGTTCGACCAGATATCGCCGCCATAGGCGCGGATAGGAGGCAGGAAAGCATGCGTCATGCGAGAAGCATAACCTTCACCGTCCTTGAACTCGAAACCCCATTTGCCGGGGTTGGCTTCGACCAGCTTCTTGGAGACTTCCTGGAACTTGTCCATGTTCCACTCGCCCTTGGCCGCTAGCTGTTGCGGGTCCTCAAGGCCTGCTTTGTCGAACATGTCCTTGTTGTAGTAAATCAGGAATGGCGAGGTGGAAAATGGTATCCCGTAAACCGTTTCACCCTGCTGCCACAGGCCCATGGCCGGCTGAGAAAAGTCCGCGAAATCATAGCCCTCCGTAGCCTTTAGTGTTGGCCCGAGATCCATGAGAAGCTTGGCGTTCTCAAAAGCGGGAGCCGCATCTTCCATCATCCAGGCGACATCGGGCGGATTTCCGCCCGCCACCTGGAAGGTCAGTTTTTGGGTGTAATCGTTGACCGGAACTGTCTCGAATTTGACGTTTACGTCCGGATTCTTGGCTTTGAAACTCTCTGCGATGGCATTCAGCATCTTCAGATGGGCTTCGCTACCGGTCCACACCGTCATGCGGAGATCCACAGCAAGCGCGGCAGATGTCGACATCAATAGTGCTAAAGCGGATGCTGCTATACCTGCTAGTGCGGTCCTCATGGCTTCCTCCCGTTTGGTCGCTTCGTAAACAGTACTCCTCCAGCGATGCCAATGGCATTCACTGTAACTCCTTGTCGCAGGCGACTAATCGGCAACCTGCGGAAGGACACCAGGGGCATCACCGATCGACCATCCTCCGTCGACCGGTATGTTTGCTCCGGTAATGTAGCTGGCAGCGTCGCTGCACAGAAAAACGAATGCACCTGCCAGATCATGCGGCTGCCCCTGTCGTCCTGCAGGGATTTTAGCCGTCACGGCCCTGCGAAAAGCATGGTCGCTGTACTGGGCCGCGTTGGCCTCGATCTCGATGGCGCCGGGCGAGACGACATTGACTGTAACGCCACGCGGCGCGACGTCGCGGGCAATGGCCCGCACCGCCGTCAGTTGCGCTGCCTTCAAGGATGCATAGACGATCGTTTCGGTGCGCGGTCTGGTCGCCATGATACTGCCGGTAGCAACCACCCTGCCCCAGCCACGCTCGGCCATGGGCGGAACCAGTTTTCCCGTGAGGGTCAGCAGTGCCGCGAAATTTGACGCCACATGCGCGGCTATATGCGCCTCATCAATATCATTCCAAGGCATGCGTCGTTCGATAGCAGCATTGGCGATCAGGATATCGATCGGCCCAAATTGATCGAGTATATCGTTGGCGAATGCTTCAGTCGCACCCTGCCTGGTAAAATCCGCCTCGATGACGGGCGCTTTGCCGCCCATCATTTCAGCCACCTCCCTGGCGCCCGCCTCGTTGCCGAAATGGTGGAGGATAAGTTCCGCGCCATGTTCTGCCAGCCCCAGTGCCACAGCGCGACCGATGCCAGAACTGGCACCGGTCACCAGCGCACGCCGACCATTGAGCGAGAAGCGCGAGCTCGTCATCCCTCTGCGCCTTCCAGCTTATCAGCGACTTCAAGTGAAGCGATATCTGCCGCATCGAAATGCGCGCGTATCCTTTGCTCGGCCCGGTCAGCATCGCCCAAACGGATGGCTTCGCAAATTGCAGCGTGCCGTGCGATCGTCTCATGCCAATCTGCCTCGCTACGGTTCGCGCGCCGTGAGAAAAGCTCGGACACTTCCCGCTGTACTGTGCGCATGCCTTCCATCTGAACGCGGATCATCGCATTGCCCGTCGCGGTCGCCAGACCAAGATGGAACAAAATGTCCGCAGCCGTGAAACTGGCGGGATCATGGACGCCGGCATTCATGTCTTTCAACGCCTGCTCCATCATCTCCAGACCTTCGGGGTCTCGACGCTCGGCGGCAAGTCTCGCAATGCCGGTCTCGATGACCCGGCGCATCTCATTGGCTTCCTGAAGGCGCTTGAGGCTCGAGCGCACCGCATAGCCATAGATCTTGTCCATCGTCTCGCCACTCATGGCCTTGGCGCGGGCCACTTTTCCCTGCTGGGTGAAGATCAGTCCAGCAGCTGTCAACTGACGCAGAGCCTCACGCGCAATCGGCTTCGACACACCAAATTCCTTGGCGATTTCTCCCTCGGGCGGCAACGGCTCGCCCGGCGGAATACGGCCGTCGAACAAAGCGGCAGCAATAGCATCCGACACACCGTCTGCGAGCCTGACAGGGCTTACCAGCTTTGCATCGAATACGGATTTGCGGGAGATAACCATTGTTTGCGTCCTCATGATCAAAAGCTAGCATACAGTTTATAACATAGCAACTAGGTTTATCAGTTGCCAAGATGATACGATGTGGCTAGAACTAGCACACAAGCAGGCCGCTGAACACAGTGAGGCAGAACCCGATGGCACCATCAACACCGAGCCAAATGGCCGAAATGACGGAAAGCTTACGCATCGCTCTGTTGCGGGCCGATCCCGCACTCAGTCGTTTTGACCCATTGCCCCGCATTCTCTCGTTCGACGACTTTTCGCGCGGCCATTGCGGCTGGTCGCAACTGGTCGGCAATTACGAAGACACGTTGGATGCCATGCTGCCCGGTTACGCCCAGCATTCCAGTGCGATGATTTCCACTCTCGGGCATTGGGATGCCGGCTCGCATGGCGGTATGGATTCGTCCTATGCGCTTAAGATCGCCACCAGGCCCAAGCCGGGCGCACAGAATGTCGCGATCAAACGTCACACGTTCCGCAAAAGAGGACCGATCCGCTTCGAGATTTACTTCACCTTCAAACCGGAAGCCTCCGAGCTGAAGCTGTCGGAAACCGACGTGCGTTCCGTCGGGTTTCTGTTCGATCTGCAGGGCGGCGACCGTGACAGCGATAGCGAGCGGGTAATGCCGCATCTAAGATTTTTGAATGCCGAAAACGGCAAATTCTTGCAGAAATGGCAATACAAGCGTGAGACTACCGAGATCACACCTCTTGGAACGGAGGACAAGACGGTCAGTCACTACCACCTTGCACCGGAAGGCTGGCTTGATCTGCCGGATGGCGAGCAAAAGCTTTGCTACAACGAAATCCCGACCAAGGTGAACTGGAGCTATCTGCGGTTCGATTTCGACCTTGAAAAAATGCAGGCCACCGGCATGCAGTGCAACGATCGCACCTTCGATGTATCGGGCTTCGAGCCTATCCGTATTCCGGCAATGAAAAACCTCTGGTGCATGCTGAACTTCTGCTTGTTCGCGGAAACGGACGTCGCCAAGCGCGCCTTTCTCTATGTCGATTCGATCTGCATTTCAGGAGATTTCTGATGCTGCCTGAAAACATCACAGCGATCATTGCCCGCAACGAGCCCTGGAGTGGTGATGCCGCCAGTGAACCCTATGAGGCAGGCTGGGCGCGCGAAGCAGTCTTCTTCATCCGCGCGCTGAAACAGCCGATTGGCGCATCGCCTCGCGGATGGGTGGAAATTTCGCCCGATGGCATGCATTGGATGCGAGAAGGGACGGAGTTCGATATGCCGGCCGAGGTCGATGGACTGACATCTGCACGGGTACAACATTTCGGTAACTGGCTACGCGTCGTAACTCAGTTTGCCCAAGGCGCGGAATGCACCGTGCTGATCACATTGCATTTGAAGGCGTGAACGTGAAACGGGCGAATGATACATCCGCCCCTCACATCACCCCAGATAAGCGCCCTGTGCCAGCAATTCACGGCGCAGGTCCTCATATTCGATATGGCGAGGGCTGGCGCGATTGCCCACGGAAAGCGCAGCCGCGATGCCGGCAGCCTGGCCAAGCGCAAAGCAGGGCGGCATGACGCGGATGGCACTCAACGCCTCATGCGTTGCTGACACGGCACGACCGGAAACCAAAAGACCATCGTGGATGCGCGGTACCATCACCCTATACGGGATCTGATAGATATTGGCAGCGTCGGGCCCTTCTCCACCTGTGCCGCCACCCGATCCCGTCGGATCGTGGATATCCAGCGGATAGCCACAGAGTGCGACCACGTCCTCAAAGGCGCGACCGGAATGCAGATCCTCAAGCGTCAACTCGTAGTCGCCTTCGATGCGGCGGGTTTCCCGCACACCGATCTGCGTTGCGGTATCGCGCAACGTCGCCTCTTTGAAACCTGGCAACTCCTTGCGGAAGAAATCGAGAAGAGCCACGGTTTGCTCACGCCCCTCCACCTCGGCCAGTGACAGTTCGAGCGCATCGGCGCCGTTCCGTTTAAGCACCCGCCCGGTATTGATACGCCAGACCCCCGGCTCCATGGTCTTATAGAGGCCTATGCCGCGACGAGGCGCAGGGAAACGCCCCTCTTCCGTCGCCTTGGCGACAATCGAGGAGAACGGGCGATAGTCGTCCGGGTGCGATCGAACATACTCCTCGACAACCTGATCATCGACATTTTGAACGCGAAAGAACAGGGTCTGGGGCTGGGAAAGCCCGTCGCTGTCACGCCCCTGCCGGGTGTGGACGCCAGCATAGTGAGCGACGTCACCATCGGCAGAGCAATCGACCACCACTTTGGCGCGCGCGGCTCTCAAGCCACCTTTGCCAGCGCAAACAACACCGAGCACCCTGGGATTGTCGGCATCGCGGTCGTCAACGATGGCGTCGACCACCATTGTGTGGAGCAGAAGTTCGACGCCCGCCTCAAGACACATGCGCTGGGCGACAACCTTTGCTGCCTCGGGCTCGAAAGGGGTGACCTTGTCATGTCCATAAACGATGAAGCCGCAATAGGCCGAACCAGCAGGAATGGCACTGGGATGCAATGCGCCTCCCAACGCCATCATTCCCTGCACGAATTCCTCGTAGATGCCACGGATCAGCTGTGTTTTGCCATCAAGCGAATAGGATGTCATGCAGGGACCGACCAGACCTGCGGTCAGGTTGCCGCCCAAAAACCCGTAGCGCTCGACGAGACGGACCCTCACCCCGAGACGGGCCGCCGCTACCGCTGCTGAAATTCCCGATGGTCCGCCACCGATGACGAGTACGTCGACATCATCGAGTTCGGGAACGTCGACCGAATAGGCATAATGCCGCTCTGTCTGATGCATCTTGTCCTCCCAGACTGATTTAGCGGAACATCGATCCGCCATCGACATCGAGCGCTGATCCATAGGTGAAACTGGCGGCATTGGAGCAAAGGAACATGATGGCAGCGGCCATGTCGTCCGGTCGACCCATGCGGCGCATCGGCAAATTAGCAGCAATGCGCTCCTTCAGCGCAGGATCGATATGGGAATGCATTGGCGAGTCTGTTGGCCCAGGGTTGAGCGCGTTGATGCGGATTTTCTTGCCTGCCAGTTCTCGCGCTACAGATTTGACCATCGACAGGGTGGCCGCCTTCGATGCAGCATAGGGCGTATCGGCAATGAGCCCGCCACCGCCATGGACCCCAGCATCGGAAGCGGTGCATACGATATTGCCACCCTCAGGATTGTCGAGCATGCGTTTGACTGCCGCCTGAACCGTGAAGAAGGTGCCAAGCAGGTTGACGTCCAGCACGCGGCGCCAGTGCGCCCAATCCTGTTCAAAGATACGCTTGGCGGTAATGATTGCCGCGCAGGTGACCACGTTGTCGAGCCGCTGTAGATTGGTGTCACAATATTCGAATGCGGCCGCAATGCTCGCCTGATCGCTGACATCCACCCTTACTGTGTGGATCTTGGCTCCCGACTGCCGCAAATCGGCGCTGTAACGCTCAAGCCCGGCCTCGTCTCGGTCTGCCATGACCACTTCCGCCCCTTTGGACGCAAAAGCACGGGCGGTCTCAAGCCCCATTCCGCTGGCGGCACCCGTTATCAACACCGATCTACCGGCAAAACAGTTATCCGCAAAAGTCGCATATGTGTCTGGCATACTGGGTTTCCTCTTCCTGGCCTCATAACATATCACCCACGCGGGTTTAAAAGACCGGCACTGAGAAACCTAGCAACTATGTTAGTTAGATGTAAAGATTATTTTTACGTCGGCTGAATCAACGCCAACAAGATCGCCGTCGCGGAGTGAAGTTGACCCATGTACCGCATTCAGCGGGTCCGCCCGGAGCGATATTTTGCCGGTTAAAGGGGAGTTCAGCCGTCTTAAAGAGATCTGAACCAACGGTCCCAAAGCCGAGTGATTTGCAATCGGCAATTGCAGGCTGCTTAAATAGAGGGCCGTGCGCTCCCCTGGCCACGCGACGTCAGAATGTCACCTTTGCCTCTCAACCCTCATCGATCATTGGAGGGCGGGGAACGTCTCATTTTAGCTGAAGTCTTAATTCGGTGTTCCGCTTGGTTTCGTCGGCTAGGATTTCGCATGCGATTTTGAGCACACGTTCCGTATAATTCTTCTGTACACACGCCAGACCGCGATGTGCGGGCGCTGGTGGACAGAATAGACCACCGCACGTCAGGTTCTTCTCAAACTTTCGAGTGACAGCCCCGTCAGTGGCCGCACGCTTTAGCATAATCACGCAACGTCGCCTGGACATAGGCAAGCTTTATTCCATCGAAATTAGCCACGACGTCGCCTGATCGCACTTTCGCAGTCAAAGGAGTGAGGTACTGGCTGATCAGTGTTTCAGGTAGGGACCTATTCCCGAGACGGGTTCTCACAACGTCTACTGCCTGTCGCGCAGCGGGCTGGGACCAATAATAGCGAATGCGGTCCGAATAACTGAAATGCCGTTGGAGGCGCTGTTGCGAAGAAGTACCTGAATAATATTTAGCCCAGTGGTTGTGATCTCCCATCATGATGTTTTCCATTGTTTGCTTGAGCATCGGGGCTTCACCATCAAGTTCCGACGCAATCAAATCCAACCCATAGAGCGCTTCCCGCAACGCAAACGTCAGGCCGGGACCAACCTTTAGAATGGCAAACCCGCCACCCACGAGCGACGAAAGCGCCTCAGCAGTTTGGTAATGGGTCGAATGTGCTTCGAAGACCACATTGGGCATGTCGGTAAGCGATTGAGAGAGGTTCCTTGCTTGGTCCGGCCGGTAAGCCACAACATTTGCGTTGCCGAATTCGACACCGGGCTGCACAACCAAACCGATCACCCGTTGAAACGCCGCCTCCAGCCCGTGTTCCGCGAACGACCTGGAGTGCACATCATACGTCCTGCGCGCCGCGGCCGGATCTGTCACGTCAAGATCATCAACGGCATGAGAAGCACCACCTGGAACAGGCACTTCCGTTCCGACAATGTAGACGGGTGAAAAAGAGCTGTTGTCTTCGGCAACTGCTGCCAGCTGGGCTGCGCGCCGGGCCACAAGCTCATCGTCCAACGCTTCAGGCTCGCCAACGCATCCCATCGAGCAGTCGAGATGCAGCTTGGAAAATCCCGCACTGGCATATGCTGCAACCATCTCCTTGGCCTTGGCCATTGCATCAGCGGCAGACAGATGTTTCCAGGGATTGGGACCTAGATGATCTCCGCCAAGGATGAGGCCTTCGGTATTGAAGCCCACACTGCCCGCGATCTCCTCAACAAACGTCCGGAATTTCGCAGGTGTCATAGACGTATATCCGCCGTCTTGATTCACCTGATTACAAGTGGCTTCGATCAAGACCGGCTGATCAATGTCGCGACCCAGTATCAAAGCCGCGCGAATGACATCGGGATGCGCCGAACAAACGGAGGTTATGCCATATGTTTCACCACGATCACGGCGCGATCGTAAAGACGTGAGTGTAGACGTATTCATGTAAATCTCTCAAATTGAGGGCAAAATTTCGCTGGCGGATGACCTGCATATCGTTGCGCGGTCATCAGCGGGATTTAAGGGCATACGGTTCAGGCGTGTGCCGCGACAGCGTTTCTGTTGCGCAGAAACGCACAGCCTTAGAAGCTTCCTCCCAACCGTCTTCCAGAAGCGGTGCGAGATAATCAACAATGCAGCCTTTGTTCACGCGGAAGAATTGGCTGAGTGTTTTAAGGTCGAACGTCACGGCATGGAGACGATCAAACTCGGGGAGTTCTCCGTCTGCCAGTTGTTTCGATCGATAACTAGCGAAAGAATTTTGCGCCTGCCCGGCGGTCATATCGAGAGACAGGGCGTAGAATATCCCGACGGTGGAATCTTTACCGCCGCATTTTAAACCAAAGGGCCGAAACCATGCGATGTCTCTGACAAAATCCGGTCCAAGTTCCTCCATTACCTCGCGCTGGCAGCACATTCGTGCATTGAGTTCTCCATCGGCCCCAATTTCGACACCGCCTCCAGGAAACTGAATCCGGCCGGGGGATGACGTATGCTGCGCCATCTCGCCAAACAGCAGGTGGTTGTCAGAGGTCAAAATGGCGGCCGCACAAAAGAAAGCCTGGCAATCAAACTCATGGTTCAGGTCTTGGGCAGCGTAAAGATAATGCGCGTAGTCGGTCGTCGAAAGTTCGACAACCATGCCGGAACTTTCCGGAGTGACTGATGATGCGGCGAGCACCGGGCCGTTAAAGAACTGGCCGTTGTTGCTGATGCGAGCCCAGTATGTTTCGACTTTGGAACGATAACCATCGGGAAACGTCATTGCCGATTTGCTGAGGGCGGGCCGAACGTCCTGATTGATAAAGGTGATCTTCAGCATGGCGTTGTCCTCGTTCGGCATTGCGTTTGGAGGGTTTCGGACCGCAGCATCCGTTCTCAGCGATGTCAAAAACTGTCTTGGTTTTATCAAAGTGCGCTGGCAGCAGCGCTGTCGAGATACCAGTGGATGTTTCCATGAGACCTGAGCAATGAGGCCGGGCAATCGGTTGACGGCTGTTCCCGCAGACTGCGTCGAACGGCAGTCGCCTTCGCCGGTCCCGTCGCCAGCATGATGATTTCACGCGCATTCAGTATATCGGCGATCCCCAGGGTGATGGCCTGCGAGGGTACGGAGCGCAGCTCCACAAGACCAGGCTGGTTGGCTGACAGGGTTTCTTCAGAAAGATCGACGATCCGTACATGACTGTCGGGTGCCGAGCCGGGCTCATTGAAACCGATATGGCCGTTCGTACCCAACCCGAGAAGCTGTACGTCGACGCCACCGCTTTCGCGCAACAGGGCCGCATATCGTGCAGCCTCGGCTGCCAGATCCGCTGCGGCACCGTCGATGAGGTTGAGCTTGCCAGGATCGAAATCGGCAAGACCAAAGAGTTCGCGCTTCATGAACGCGGCAAAGGAATCCGGATGGGATGCCGCCAGACCACAATATTCGTCCAGATTGAAAGTCTCGACATCACGAAACGACACCTCGCCCTCAACAAACGCATCGATGAGACTTTTATAGACCCGGCGGGGCGTCTGGCCAGTTGCAAGACCCAGAACACTTTTGGGGTTTCGCTTAACGATTGCGAGGAGGTGATCTGCGACCGCATCGGCAGCATCATTGGCCGTCGGAAATACCGTTATCAGGCAACCATCGCTGATAGCCGTCTTTTGCAATGAAATGTTCATTATTTCAATCCTCTAATTGGCCGGATCCTGCTACCCAATGGCCGCATTGCGGTGTCAGATCGCAACGCGCCGCAGGGCGTCATCGAGCGCTATGATTTCCCTGGTGGGGGTTCCTTGGCGAAGTGCCGATCGCTTGAAACCCATCACGTCCAGTGGGATCATGGCTGCCATCTGGTAAGCGTCTTCCAGTGACAGCCCGACATGCTGGACGGCGTTCGCAAGGCATGTGGCAAGATCGACATGCGCTCCGGCAAGAGAACCCGCCTGATTGATAAGTGCCCCATCCCGAACCCTTATTGTCTCGCCATAAAGTTCGAATTGATCGGGTCCGCCAATCGTTGCCATTGCATCGGAGACCATGAACATACGCCCCGGGGACGGACGCGCACGGCAGGCCAGAGCCACCATCGACCAATCGACATGATGGCCATCGACAATAATCCCGGCATAGGCATCCGAATTGATCGCCGCACCGAGGATGCCAGGCTCGCGCGAGCCCATGGGTGGCATTGCGTTATAGAGATGGGTGAAGCAGGTAACACCCGCTTCCAGTCCGGCTCTGGTTTCGTCCGCGGTTGCCGCAGAATGGCCTGCGGAGATGATCACGCCCATATCTGCAATGCGTCGGATCGTGTCCAAATCGACGGTCTCTGGCGCAAGCGTCAGCATCACTGGAATGCCAGCTGAACGCAGTTCTTCAAGGATCGCCAGTGTTGTTTCATCCATGGGCCGGATAAACGCAGGATTGTGCGTGCCTTTGCGCAACACGTTGAGATGCGGACCCTCTATATGAAGACCGAGGAAGCCAGCCGTTCCCCAAGCGTCCCGTGCCGCTGTCGCGACCGCGCGCATACGTTCAGCCTCACAGGTGATGAGGGTTGGCATTACCCAGCCGGTGCCAAGAGAGCGTTGCGTCGTGACAATATGTGAGATTGACTGTGCCGAAGGATCGGAATTCAACATCACTCCGCCGCTGCCGTTCACCTGCAGATCGGTCAGTGCCGGGCCAAGAAAATGGACCCGCATGTCCGGGTTTTCGTCGCTTTCAAGCGACCGGATTTCTCTCAGCTCACCGCTGGCGAATTCAGCCGCAAGCCCGGTTTGCATGGCACCATCCATCCAGATGAAATCGGCGGCGATGAGTTGGGTCATGAAAATGGGGCTCCAGACGGGTTAGATTGGTTTCGGCTTGCCATGATGGCGGCACCACGTGCTCCGGAGCTGTCACCATGGATGGCGGAGCGGATGGCCGGCATGCGCATTTCGCCGAGCTTTATGGACTGAAACGGTTTTTCCAGCAGCGACACGACATCCGGAATGCTGGACAATCCGCCGCCCAGCACAATACAGTCGGGGTCGTGTGTAAGCTGAATGATCAGCAACAGTTCCGAGGCGATCTCTGCCCATAGGGACATTACCTCTTGCTGTTGCTTATCCCCGGCTTGCGCAGAGGCAACGATCTCTTCGGCCGTCACCGGTCGTCCCAGCCTATGCCCGCCAAGTGCCGCCAGACCCGTGCCGGAGACATAGCGTTCGAAACATCCACGCTTCCCGCAGCCGCAGTCCCATGACGGCAAACCGTGAGCCACAGAGATATGGGCCGGAATGCCGATGTGGCCAATTTCCAGTGCCGAACCGTTCAGACGTGGCGTCAACCGACCGTCACACGTCAGACCTGCCCCGACGCCGGTACCCATGATCAGGCCAACAACGGTCTTGAACCCTTCACCGGCTCCGCCATTTGCCTCCGACAGGGCAAACGCCTGGCAGTCGTTCATCAATGGCAGCCTGCGACCAATCCGTTCCTCCAGTATGGTGGCGATGTCGTAACCACTGGCTGGCAGGTTGGAGGTGAAAGCACGGCCCGTATGCACATCGACAAGACCAGGTATGGCCATTCCCACAGGTAACGCCTGGCCCTGATCCGAAAGCTGCTCGAGCCATCGGACCTGCTCGGCGAGGGCATCGATGAAATCGGCAAGCCGTTCCTTCGGCGTTGGGATGCGTCGCATTTCGACAGTCGCCAGATCGTTGGAAAACAGCCGTGCTTCGATCTTGGTGCCGCCGATATCGATGCCGCCGCAGATCATGCCCGCACCGGATAAAGCGTTACGCCGGAGACCACTCGAGAGAGATTTCCCTGTCCCGCAAACGGATTGTCGATGTTAAGCGCAAGTTCGCCTGACCATGCAACGGCCCACAACTGCGCCGCCAGCACATAAAGCGGTGCCTCCCAACGGGCGTCACCCAAGGTCCGAAGATTCACATCGCAACCCGCTCCACCCAGTGTCAGCACCGTGGCCTCTGGGTACTGCGCCATGATCTCGCGCGCCACATCGTGATCATAAAGCGCAGTATGCACATCCGGATGGACCATGACGACGATAAGATCACGGCCGGTGATGACCGCCTTTGGACCATGGCGAAAACCAAGCGTGCTGTCCCACGAGGTCATGGTCTGGCCGGCCGTCAGTTCCAGAACTTTGAGCGCAGATTCACGGGCCACACCCTTCAGTGAGCCTGAGCCGAGAAAAACCACGCGCTCGGGCCTCGGCGGTGTCATAGCCTGCAGCGCTGGCAGTAGCGAGGATGCCTTGTCTGCGATCCTGTTGAGATTATCAGCAACATCCGCCCCAGTATCGAGGCAGGCCAGTGCAGATAACAGCATGGTCGTGAAACTGGACGTCATTGCAAAACCGCTGTCATGCGTCGCTTCGGGCAGCGCAATCACCTTTTGCTCTCCACTTCCCACAGGCGCACGCGTGGCAAGAGCACCCTTCGGGTTGCAAGTGATGTTCAGCCGCTGCACCTTGGGAAACTGCATATCGAGCAGATCAAGCGTGCCAATGCTCTCGGAGCTGTCACCCGAGCGGCCGAACTGCACGACGAGAAGATGCGGATCATTGCGAAGGCATTCGAACGGGCATGCCACGATATCGGTGGTCGGGATTGCCTTTATGATAAGTCCGTCAGATTGCGCAAAGCTCAATGCGTCACCGATAAAGGCCGAGGTTCCGGCACCGGCAAAGACAATCTCGGTGATCTGTTTTTCCTTGATCCAGGCACTGATTTCCTGTGCCTTGCCAGCAAGGATCGGAGCCCATTCGGCCCAGATGCGCGGCTGTGCGAAAATTTCTTTCCATGTCTGGCTGTCCTGGGCCTGCATGATCAAATCCTGTTCTTCTTGGTTTCAAAGCCGGCCTGGTTGCCCGGCGGCAGCGGTATTGTGGGTTCAGATCGCGACTGATCGTGGAAGCGTGGCAGAAAGGATCGTCCTGTCATCACAGCTTTCGACAGAGGTCGAGCCTTTCACGGCAGGAAAGGCACCGGTCTTGTGAAAATCGACGGCTTCAACCCGCTCGAATTCCCTCTCCCAGTCGCCGACGTGAATTCCACCAGTCGGGATCGAGACGTAACCATCCGAGAAAATTTCGATGCTCGTCACGTCGTTTTTTGATAGAAGGACATCGGTCAAACCATCGATGGTGATGTCCTTGCCATTGATCGAGGCGTAGCCCAGCGGTTGCGTGCTATTGGCGTAATGGAATTGCGTGCGGATGCCGCCCTTTAGAAACTTTTCGGCGATTTCCAGAGCAGTCTTCGCGGTAGCAACGGCGGTGGCAATCGCTGTTGATGCCTCTTGTGCAGTCAAACGGCCCGTCGCCACGGCTGCATCAAGACCATCAAAAATGACCTTGCGCGTCGCCATTTCGGCTTCGTCGCTGTCGTCCATCCGATCAGACAAAATCCCATGCACGGCAATACGTGCCGCTGTACTGACGGTATCGATCAGCTTGTGATGCTGATAGATGGTCTCGCCATTGATGCGAATGCCCGTGTCACCGAGTGCCAAGAGACGAAAATGATCGCCCGCGCTGACGACGATTGCCGCCGTCGTTGATGGTGGATGGGCAATGTTGCGCTCGATTGCCGCATCGCGGACGCTGTCACTCAACGCCTGAAAGATCTCACGGCCCGACGCCGAAAAAAGCGTGCCCGCAGCGGCAAGGCGCGCCGTGCATTGTGCGGCGCTTCGGGCTGCAATGCGACCGGAACTTTCGCCGTTGTAAAAGGCGCCAGTCGGATCGGTTGCGCCGTCGAAAACCGCCAGAAGTGTGTCCGGTTCGATGAGAATGATGTCATCACCCGGCTTGGCGCCGTTCTTATATTTGGATCGTGAAAATGCTTCGATATTCATAAATGCAGGTCCTGTTGGCGACAGGGGGCCGTCCGGCGCCCTGAAGCGCCGGTCACACCTGTCGATTGGCCGAGGCCGGGGATCAGACGAACGCGGATTCCTTACGATCCGAGAAACGGAAAACGATGAAGACACACAGTCCGGTCGAGGCCAGCAGCAGGGTTGACAGGGCGGCTGCCGTACCAAACTCGCCGTCGATCACCTGCACGTAGATCAGCACCGGCATGGTCACTGTCCGCGACGTATAAAGAATAAGCGTCGACGACAGTTCGTTGATGGCAGTGATGAAGCTCATCAGCGAACCGATGATCAGGCCTGGCATCATCAGTGGCACGGTCACCGAGGCAAAGGTTTTTGCCGGTGATGCGCCGAGGTTAACTGCCGCCTCCTCGATCGATGGTTTGATCTGCCGCAGGATCGATGTGGTCGAACGCACGCCGTAAGGCAGGCGCCGGATGAAAACCAGAAGGATGATGATCAAGGCAGTGCCGGTGATATCGAATGGTGGATGACGGAAGGTTGCGACATATCCGATTGCCATGACCACACCCGGGATCAGGTAAGGCACCATCAGAACGAGATCGAGCGAACCGGAAACAACATTGTCCTTTCTGACGACGATGAAGGACAAGAGGCCGGAGACGACGGCAATCATGGCGACGGCTGCCAGCGAGAAAAGGAAGCTGTTGTAAATTGCCTGCGGAGAATCCCGAAGAATACGCTCATAACTGCCAAGCCCGAAATTGCCGGTAAAGACGGGTCCGCTTGTCTCGAGAAACGATGTGTACACGACGGTAAATGCCGGCAGCATCGCAATGAAGACAACCAGATAGCAGAAGCCGTGCACGAGAACCGATTTCAGCGGTGACATTGACTTCTTGACGGGTCGGTTGGTCAGCGCGCTGGCATAACGACGCTTGGAGAGAATACGGCGTTGCAGCAGAAGCGCGATCATCGAAATTGCAATCATCAGCATCGAAACCGTGACCGCCATCGTTGGCGTGCCGCCCATTTCGGATGTGTATTGCGAATAGGCGATGGTTGCCAGTGTGCGGACGCCGCGACCGAGAATGGCAGGCGTTCCAAAATCGGCGATCGACAGCACGAAACATATGATGGCACCGGTGCTGACAGCTGGGAATATCAGCGGCAAAGTGACCTTGTAAAAGCGCTGGAAAGCGGTACAGCCAAGATTTTCGGCAGCGTCCTCGTAGGACTTGTTGATCGTGTTCAGCGCGTTTTCCGTCATCAGATAGATGTATGGAAAGAATTTCAGGCTGAAGACCATAACGATACCAGGAATTCCATAGATCGTCGGTGCCGGTATACCGATAGCCTGTAGAGCGTTTGTAACTGCACCGTTTGAGCCGAACAGCATGATCCACGCATAGGCGCCGATGAACGGAGGTGCACAGAGTACCAGAACCGCGAAAGTGGCGATCACGGCGCGGCCGCGAATGCGGTAGCGGGACGTGCAAAACGCGAGCGGTATGCCGATCAGGCAGGCACCGAGCATCCCCATGAGACCGATCACGATCGTGTTCCACAAAGCCAGCGTGTAGAAACGCCGGGTCAGAACCTGCACATAGTTGGAAATGCCGAAATCGCCGGTTGACGCATCGAAGAAGCTGATCGCCAGCACATTGGCAATCGGCAGAAGCAGAAAGACCGCGAGGAGGATAACGGCCAGAGCGGTGATCACCGTCCAGAAACCGGGCATTCTCAAGCGGCTCAAGGGAGCGGATGTGGCAGTTGTCATAGCCATCAAAGCACCCTCGCCCCGGTCACGCCGTCCTCAAAAAGCTGCACGCTGCTGGCGGCAAATGCAAAAGTGGCATCGTCGTTGGGATGAAGCGCGATGATGTCAGGCGTCGGCTTGGTGATCGCCTCGATTTCCTCGCCGGAGGCAAGCACGGCGGCGACGGCCATTTCGCGGCCAGTAAAGCTGACCTGCCGGATTTTTACAGGCAGACGAATGAGATCATCGCCAGCTGCGGCATTGACCGAGATGAATTCCGGACGCACTGCGGCGACAAGCGGCTTACCGGTTGCCGCCCCTGTCAGTTGCGGCAGCACGACGGCGGTCCCTGCGATGGCAGCCTGTGCACCCTCTACCGAAAGTGCCATAAAATTGTTGGCACCGACGAAAGACGCAACAAACCGGTTGGCCGGACTGTTGTAAACTTCCCAGGGAGCCGCCGCCTGCTGGATGACGCCACCATACATGACACAAACGAAGTCTGACATCGCCAGCGCTTCTTCCTGATCGTGCGTGACGTAGATAGTGGTGATGTTCATTGACTGCTGAATAGCGCGCAGTTCGCGGCGCAGATCGACACGCAGCTTGGCATCAAGGTTGGAGAGTGGCTCGTCCATCAGCAGGACCTGCGGATTTATGACGAGAGCACGGGCAAGACCGACACGCTGTTGCTGGCCACCGGACAATTCGTGCGGCATACGCTGGGCGTAGGCTTTCAGTTGCACGACATCGAGAATATCTGCAACGCGACGCTCGATCTCACTGCGTGAAACCTTACGTTGCTTCAAACCGAAGGCGATGTTGTCTGCAACGCTGATATGCGGGAAAACTGCATAATCCTGGAAAACCATGCCCACATTGCGCTTGTGCGCGGGCACGTTCTCAATCCTCTGGTCGGCAATCGCAATGCTACCGCTATCCTGCTGGTGAAAACCGGCGATCGTGCGCAGAAGGGTGGTTTTGCCACAGCCGCTTGGACCAAGCAGCGTAAAAAACGAGCCGGACGGAATGGAGATATTGATGTCCGAAAGAGCGACGGTCGCCCCGTAACTTTTTCGGATGTTTGAGATTTCGACAGCGGACATAAAGCGTCTCCGTAGACCGTCAGGAGTTTTGATGCCTGCGGACGAACGAATGGGAATGGCGGATCAAATGGGAGAAACGGACACGGCAAACATGCCATGTCCGTCCGTTCATGTTACTGGATATCCAGCATGACATCGTTCCAGGTCTTCATGACCTGTTCGCGGTTCTCAGCGGCCCATGCAAAGTCGTATTTTGCATCCGGAACTTCAGACAGCGGCACGAGGGCAGCATTGGCTGCAACGTCACCACGGATCGGCCGACGACCATGCTTGGCGACAACCTCCTGGCCTTCCTTCGAGATGATAAAGTCGATGAAGGCCTCGCCGTTTGCTGCGTTCGGCGCCCCTTTGACAATGGCCATACCGTCCGGAGCAATTGCGGTGCCTTCCTTCGGATAGACGATATCGACCGGTGCGTTGCCAAGCTTGTAACGAAGCGCGGCGTCTTCGAGGGTAATGCCGATCGCCTGCTCACCATCATTGACGAAACGCGGCACGGCACCGGAGGATGTTGAGAAGACGGTGTTTGCAAGAATGCCCTTGTAAATTTCCCAGCCTTTTTCTTCAGGCTTAAAAAGCTGAAGCACGGTCGATAGCTGAATATATGCCGAACCGGACTGGTCGGCGCGAGCCGACGAGATCAGTCCCTTATATTCCGGCTTGGCAAGATCTTCCCAAGACGTGGGTACCGGGGCACCCTTTAGGGCATCACGATTGACTATGAACGCTGTGACAACAGCCGTGAAAGGGATCCAGTTCTTGCTTGGCGCCAGCGAGGGAGTGATCGCCGAAGCTTCTTTCGCCTCGTAGGGCTGGAAGAGATCGGCGGAAAAATCGATGACGGTGCCATCAACACTCCACAGGACATCGGCCGCCGGTTTGCCGCTTTCCGCCTTGATGCGGTTCATCAACTCACCTGACCCGGCTTTGACGAGCTCGACCTTGGTGCCGGTCTTCTTCTCAAATGCTGGGAGCAAATCGTCCATCATCTGCTGGGGAGCTGCTGAGTAGATCACAACGGTCCCGTCAGCATGAGCAGCCGACAGCGAAGCGAACATAGCCGCACTCGTGGCGAGAGCGGTCACAAAATTACGAACATAGCCCAATGTGGCCTCCAGATTGTTTTGGTTCCCGAAAGCGCATGTCGATTTGCCGCGTCCAGTTTGCCTGGATCTATCAATCATATTCAGCGCTACGATTAATTTTCATTACGTAATTAAATATGTCAAGACTGATTTCGCAAAACTATCACAATTTGAATAAGCAACTGTTATTGCTTGTTTTAAAGTCCGACCACCTCACAGAATTCATGCGCGTCCACGCAGGGGCAAAAGAAATCAGATGCTACGTCTAGTGAACTAAGCTATGCAAATGGAGAGATGTGAGACAGGGGACAGATTTGATTAACCTCGGCTATAACGAACGTCGATTGATCGAAATGTTGCGCGGCCGCGGCGGCATGTCGCGGACTGAACTCGCGCGTGACATGGACGTTTCAGCTCCCACCCTCACGCGACTGACATCGAGCCTGCTGGAGGCAGGTCTCATCCGTGAAGCCGAGGCTAATCGGACTGGTGGTTCGGGCCGGGGAAAACCTTCAACCGCTCTGGAGCTTGCTCCCGATGGCCTGTTCACTATTGGAGTCTACTTCAATCCGGATGATTTGAGGATCTGCGTGGCGGATCTCAATGGCAAGATCAGGGCGGAGGTTCGCGAAGATCTGAGCGATCACAGCTTCCGGCACATTATGAGCATAGCGGCCCCAGCAACACGGGCGGTTGTCGCCGCATCAAAGGTCGACAAGCGGAGAATACTTGGTTGCGGCCTGTCATTTCCGGGCCATTTCTCTCGCAACCCGGGCCACGTCTTTCAAATCCCTCAGTTTACTGGCTGGCATGACGTCGACGTTGACAGGGATTTCCAGCCGTTCTTCGATTACCCGGTACATCACGAGAATGACGGTAAGGCTGTGATACTGTCTGAACTCTATTACGGCGTTGGCCGTAACCTCGCAAACTTCGCGATGATCTGGTTGACATATGGCATCGGAGGGGGTGTTGTTGTGCAGCGACATCTCTATCGAGGTAGCAACCGAAATGCCGGAGAATTTGGCGGCCTTTTCCCCAAATCACATCACCGCCCCTCAGGCCAGGATCTTTGCAATCTTCTGGACAGCAGCGGTGTCACGATCAATCGTCTTTGTGACATTGACGAAAGTTATTCTGATCACCCTATTGTTATGCAGTGGTTGGAGCGCGCGACGGATCAGCTTAGAAGCTTGGCGCTTACTGTTGCTAGAACACTCGATCCCTCCACGATTGTTTTTGGCGGATCGTTGCCGGCCTGGCTCATAGCGGAAATTGTCGAAAGGCTTGGATCGCTGGAAACTCTCGGCGAGGACTTTTTCGTTGAGCCACCGGAAATCCGCAAATCGGAGTTAAGCGAAGTACCGCATTTAGGAGCTGCGACCATTCCACTCTATCGCGCGACGACGCCAAGCTACTACTCAGGTAGAGCCTTGAAAGGTTGGGCGTGATGGTATGCGCGGGGCCGCGCACATTCAGCTCTGACCGGAATGGCGACCAGCTTCAATCCCCGCGAACTATGCAATGCTCGAAATTTCGCTCGATCAGCACCATTGAGTATGAAGGCGCTCAGCCAGCACTCTTCATGCACCCCTAATCATTCCGCCATCAACGCGGATGGCAGAGCCGGTGACGTAACTTGCATGTTCGCTGGCGAGGAAGACCGCGACGGCCGCGAATTCTTCCGGCTTTCCGTAACGACCGGCCGGGATTTCGGCGCGCGATGCTTCCTGCACGGCTTCGACCGTGTTGGCGGTCTTCTCGGCCCTGCCGGCATCCAGTTCGCGCACGCGGTCGGTGTCGATCCGGCCAGGCAGGATCATGTTGACTGTGATGCCGTGACGGGCAACTTCACCGGCCAGCGTTTTCGACCAGCCTGACACGGCGGCGCGCACACCATTGGAAAGCGCCAAGTTGGGTATGGGCTGTACAACGCCGGAAGACCCAATGGTAATGATGCGGCCCCACTTGCGGTCGATCATGCCTTCAAGCATCGCATCGGTGACCGCGAAGATCGAAGTCGCCATGCTTTCGAATGCGCTTGTCCAGCTATCTTTCGACTGGCCGACCGCAGGACCAGCCTTCGGCCCACCGGAGTTGTTGACGAGTATATCGACGCCGCCGGCAGCCTTGATCGTGGCGATCAGCGCTGCCACTAATGCGGCGTCGGAAAGATCAACGCTGACCGGAATGAAGCTCTCGGTCTCCTCCATCGCCGAGACATTACGGGCAGCGGCAAAAACCTTGACGCCCTCTGCGGTCAGTCCCTTGGCGATGGCGGCCCCCAGGCCGCGGCTAGCACCGAGAACGAGTGCGGTCTTGCCGGAAATCATAAAGTCCATGGTATCGATGCCTTACTTCAGTTCATCTAGTTTGCGTGTCTGACGCTCGATCAGTCGTTCGACTTCAGCGATGGCCTTGGCATTGAGAGAAGCGCCGGGACGGCGCTGTGCAGCGCTGGTGATGGCACCGCGTCTGGCCAGCACATATTTGCGAATAGCGAGGCCAAGGCCCGGCTGCTGTTCGTAGCGCATCAACGGAAGATAAGCGTCGAACAGGTCCTGTGCTTTGTCATGCTTGCCTTCATCGCAAAGGCGGCAGACCTCGACCATCATCTCCGGATAGGCAAACCCGGTCATCGCCCCATCGGCTCCGCGCTGCATTTCTTCCGGCAGGAACACGCCCGCATTGCCGCACAGGATGGAGGTGCGACGACGGCCCTTTGCTTCCGCCTCGCGCAGATCGGTGATCTTCTGCAGGCCCGGCCAGTCTTCATGCTTGAGCATGACGATGCTCGGATGCGCCTCCAGGATCACGCCAAGCGTCCGCGACGAGATTTGCACGCCGGTAGACAACGGGAAGTCCTGCAGCACGACGGGCACATCGGTGCCGATGGTCTCGATGACGTTGCGGTAGTAACCGATGATCTGCTCGTCGGTGCGCAGGCTGGATGGCGGTGCGACCATGACACCGGCAGCGCCAATGTCCATCACCGCCTTGGTCAGTTCGCCGATCGCGGCCAGACCCGGTGCGGAAACGCCGACCACCACCTGTTTGTCGGCCGAACGGGCAATCGTCTGGCGGGTGATATCGATGGATTCTGCCTGTGTCAGCTTCGGTGCTTCTCCCATCATGCCGAGGATCGTCAGACCATCGGCGCCCTTGTCGTAATAGAAGTCCACCATTCTGTCGACGCTCGCCACGTCGATGGCGCCGTTGTCAGTGAACGGTGTGCAGGCAATCACGAAGACGCCCGATGTCTCGTTGTTGATCAGTGTCATATCTTTTGTCTCCGAAGGTCAGAACCAGCTGGACGTGCCGCGGGCGACATACTGCCCGTCACCGGCTGCGTTGACGACGTTTGTACCGTCAAAGGCCAGCTTTCCGCCGACATATGTCCGCGAAACCTTGACGGAGAATTCACGACCGTCGAAGGGGCTCCAGTTCAACTCGTCATGCGCCTTGGCGGCGTCCCATACTTGCGCTTCAGCCTTCAGAATGGCGATGTCGGCATCAGCACCAATGCTCAGGGTGCCTTTCTGGGGCCACAGGCCAAAGAATTTGGCAGGGCGTTCGCACAGTTGCTCGACGGTCAACATGACGGCATCATAGCCACGCAGTTCTGCACCGGTGAAGAAAGCCGGAAGCAGGGTTTCAAGACCGGGAACGCCCGCGCCCGCCTCGAAGATCGATGGTGTGAACTTGTTGTCGATCGGCCAGGAGGAATGATCCGAACTGACGAAAGCCACCCGGCCGGAAATAACGTCGCCCCACAAGGCTTCGATCTGACCGGGGCGGATCGGCGGGTTGACCTTCATCTTAGCGCCCAGTTCCGCGCCGTCGGCCTCAGGGTCGAACCAGAGATAATGCACGCACAGTTCGCCGGTTGAACGGTAACCATCAGAGAGGTAGTTCTCGACGATGTCGAACCCGCGTGTCGTTGTCAAATGCACGATATGCGCATGGGCAGCAGCAGCGGCACCGAGCTCAAGGAACTGCGCTGTGGCCGCCATCTCGGCTGCCACGGGTCGGCTTTCCGAGTGAGCCTCGATGCCATCACGGCCTGCAGCCTTGGCTGCGGCGATGTGCGCACGCACGATTTCCTGGTCTTCATTGTGGACACCAAGCGGAATGTCAGTATCCGCAAGCGCGTTGAAAATTTCCAACGTTTGGTTTGAAGATATACGCGGAAAGCGAGTCGGGCTGCTTTCAAAGGTCGAAATCTTGAAGGCCACAACGCCACCCGCAATCAGACCGGCGATCTCATCTGTCGACTGGCCCGGCATGACGGTGCCATACAGCGCGACATTGGAGTGGGCATGCTTGCCAATGGCGGCAATCTTGGCGTTGAGCGTTGCCAGCGAGTTGAGCGGATCGGGATTGTCATAGGGCATGTCGACTATCGTGGTGATGCCACCCGCGACAGCAGACCGAGTCGTAGAGGCAATGCCCGGCAAGCCGCCATAACTGCAGGCGTGCGTCTGACCGTCGATGACGCCCGGGATGATCAGATCGTCACCAGCGTCGAAAACCTCGTCGCTCGCGGGTACCTCACCCGTTCCAACTGCAGCGATCTTCCCATCGCGTATACCGACCCATCCATGCTCAAGCAGACCATCGGGTAAAACTGCAGTGCCACGGATAACGAGAGAAAATGTCATGCTTTCATTCTTTCATTGGGTGGAGATTGATCTGTAAAAGGCACAATCATGCTGCAAGGAACGTTTGCACCCTTTCCGGCGCGAGGTCGGAAAACAATTCAGCCGGGGGTGCCTTGGCGTAAATCGACCCGTTTTCCATGAAGACCACCTCGTGGGCAACGTTGCGGGCAAAACTCATTTCGTGGGTGACAACAATCATCGTCATCCCCTCTTCTGCAAGCTCCTGCATAAGAAGAAGAACCTCTCGCGATAATTCTGGATCGAGAGCCGATGTTGCCTCGTCGAAGAGCATGACCTTTGGCTCCATCGCAAGAGCACGAGCAATGGCTATGCGTTGCTGCTGGCCACCGGATAACTGTTCAGGCAAGCTGTCCAGCTTGTGCGCCAATCCAACGCGGGCAACAAGACGCCGCGCTCGATCGTTGGCTTCCTCACGGGTGCAAATACCCGAAGATACAGGAGCAAAAGCGACATTCTCAAGAATGCTCATGTTACGGAACAGGTTGAATTTCTGAAAAACCATTCCTGTCTGTCGCCGGTGGTGGCGCAATAATCGCTCACCAGCAGGAACAAGCCTGTTATTGCGCTCACGATGTCCCACAAGCTGTCCACCAACCCAGACCTCACCTGCCGTTGGCCGTGCAAGATAATTGATGCAACGCAGGAGAGTGGTTTTGCCTGATCCGCTGGGACCAATGATCGCCGTGGTCGTCGCCTTGCGAATGGCAAGATCGATATTGTTCAAAATGCCCTGATCGCCAATTGAAAGCCCGACACCGCGCAACTCGACAGCATGAACAGGGTCCGGTTTTTCTGGCCAGCGTGTTGTGTAAGAATGTGCGATTGCGTGAACAGAACTCATGCGATTGCCATCCTTCGAGTACAGCGTTTTTCAATTGTGATCAGGAATGTGTTGATAATCGCATAGATTGCACCCGCGACAGCGACCATTAGCAAAGGGTTCTCTCCCGAGTAGATGAAGGCACTGGTAGTGCTCATGATTTCGCTTACCGATATCGCCGACGCCAGTGAGGTCTCCTTGAACAGAACGGTCGTCCGCCCGATAAACGGTGCGGCGGCAATCCTGACGACCTGAGGAATTATTACCTTTATCGCAAAGCTTAGCGGGGGAATGCCAAGCGCATATGCAGCTTCGAACTGGTCCTGCGGAACGCCGTTATAACTCGCTCGAAATATCTCGAAATAATAGGCTGTCGCAAAAAGCACGAAGGCAATGACAGCAGCCGTCATTGGCGAGATAAACCATCCAAATGCGGTCGATCCATAAAACGCCAGAAACAGCAGGATGAGTGGTGGCGTAGTTTGTGCAAGCCAGCTGTAGAGCCTAATAAAAAGGCGCAGGGCTTTCGGCGCAGCAATATCCGCAACCGTCAACCAGACAGCCAAAAAGCTTGATAGAAATACGGTTGTCACCAAGAGAAACAAGGCATTCAGTGTTGCACTCGCCACTGATGGTGCAAGATTGAGAACTGTTGACCATATAGCGATCATGAGCTGACCTTCTCGCTCGCCCTCGGAAGCAATTTTGCGGCCATTGAAATCGACGCAACGGCTGCCGAAATAACGGGAACGCCGAGTTTCAGCGAGAGACTTTCAGCACCATCTTTTCCCTGCCCGACACCGGCGCCATAAGCCCAGACCAGGATCAGGTCAGGTATGTTTGACCGGAACTCTTCGGCAGCAGCGTCGAGGTTGTTGCCATGACCGCAAAAGACGAGACTAAGGTCACCTGCCCAGGTCTTGGCTGCCCATCCATCCTTTTGTTGCTGGCGTTGGCGGTCTCCGTAAACAAGAAGTCCTAAAGTTGCAGTTGGTTTGGTGTTTGCCAGCAATTGCGCATAAGCAGCCATCGCAATGCTTGGCAGGACAACCGGACGGTTTGATCGGAAGCTTGAAGCAGGAAACTCCTCGGCAGCACAAATGATGGTCAGATCAACACCGTCTTTCACTTCCAGATCATCGATGGCTTCCTGGACCAGCGGTATGAAACTGTCACGGTCAAACCAACGCGCAGTCCAACCCGGGCCTAGAGCGCTATGCTCACCCGACTGACGCAGATTGGAGCGAATAGCAGGCATGCCATCTTTCGCAGCCATAGACGCCAGCGCCTCGTGAGAAAGCCCATCAAGGACATGTCGCCAAATGACGTGTGCCTTGATACCCGTCTGCTTCAGCAGGCGTTGATGATAGCTGTCCAGATCAAGACGCGGCCCCTGCCCGAGACTAACGAAACCTATTTTCGGTTGATTCGGTTGGCCGGCGCTCATTTTGGACTCCATCGGCGCACGGAGGCCCGTGCAATTAGGGAAAGAAGACCACCAAGCAGGATATAGATTGCGGCAGTCGATAGCAGGATTTCAAATGGCCGGTAGCTCTCGGCGACCAGTTCGTTGGCCTTGGCTGTGAGTTCGGGGATTGTGATGATCGAGGCGACCGATGTACCCTTCAGGATTAGCGTTGCGTTCGAAAGCCATGTGGGAACGACAACAGGCAATGCCTGAGGATAGATGATCCAAATCCATACCCTCCATGCAGGAATACCAAGCGCACTTGCTGCCTCGTACTGCCCGGGATCGACCGATTTCAATCCTGACCGGAATATTTCCATCGTATAGGCAACCGCCGAAAGCATAAGTCCTGCCAGTGCTGTGACCAGCGCTGGTAGAACAATTCCAATCTCCGGCAGGCCGTAATAGACCAGAAACAGGATCACGAGTGTCGGCACGGAACGCATCAGTGTGCTGCAGGCCTGAATGACGCACGACAACGGTCCGGGTCTGCGAAGACCGCATACGGCAAGAGGCAGAGCGACGATCGTGGACAAGACGAGCGTAGCTGCTGTCAGCCACGCAGTTGTCCAGGCTGCCCGCAAAAGGATGGGCAGGCTCTCAACGAGAAAACCGAAATCCATGATCGCTGCCCGCTATCAGTTACGACCAATCCAGGTCTCTTGAAGCTTGGCGAGTTCACCACTCTGTTTCAGTCGCGCCAGTTCACCATTCACCGCTTCCAGCAGTTCTGGCTGACTACGGCTAACGATCAATGCATGGGTGTAAGGAGAAACGCCATCACGTTCGAAACCAGGTACAAGAATCTTCAGCGCCGGATCACCGTGAACATGATGGCTGGCGGTGATGTAGTTGATCGCAACAGCATCGATGCGACCATTTTTGAGATCGAGTATTTCCTCGGCAATACCGGGATACGTCGTGACCGTGACGTCTTCACCGAATAAATCGGACAGCAGTTTGCCTTCCTGACCGCCACGTACGACCCCGATGGTTTTGCCTTTGGCTTCACCTACCGCAGCAATCGTTGCACCTTCAGCTTTGACCAGCAGGGTTGAAAAATTCTCCACCGTCGGCTCGGTCATGAACAGATCGGGCGATGCGAGCCTCTGTGGGGTACGGGCAGTTGCAGAGCAGATCATGTCGAACCGCCCGCTTTTCAGGCCGGGGATTGTCGCGGCAAAATCGACTCGCACGAACTCGGTTTTCAGCTTCAGGCCGGTGGCCACCGTGCGGCAAAGCTCCACGTCAAACCCGGTAAGCGTACCATCGCCACCCATCGTGGTCATGGGAGGAGCATTTCCGGTCGTGGCAATGGTGATCGTTCCCGGTGAAACAAGTTTGGAAGCATAGGCAAGTTCCTGCGCGCAAGCGCTCGATGCGAGTGCCAGTGACGTAGAAAGAGGAATAGCAAGAGCGAATAGTCGTGAAAGCATGAATGGAGTTCCCTTGTTTTGTTATTGGGGAAAAGCCAGAGCCAAGACCTTTAACGGTGTGAATCTCTCGCTGCATGGCGCCTTCCCGTGACCGGATTGGAGACCATGATCTACTGTGCGTCCAATATTTTCCTTCTATATTTTCATAGGAAAATGCCTATGGTCTGAGCGGGAGGCAACGATTGCCCTGGAGTGCACATGAACCCGAATCTTCGGCATCTGGAAGTTTTCCGCCTTTTCTCCCGCGTCATGAGCGTCACCGAGACGGCGAGGCTCTTACGCATAACCCAACCCTCGGTCAGTCAGGCGCTGAGGGATCTGGAAAACCAGCTCGGGGTTGAATTAATCATTCGTGGGAACGGTCCGCTCAAGCTGACCGCGAATGCAGAGTTGCTACTGAAAAACATGGAAGACGTTCTCGATAATATGCAGGCCCTGCGAGAGCGTGCCGCACGACTGCGCGGAGAACAGGATAACAGTCTTTCGATTGCAACGGTCCACCCCCTGACTGGATGGATTCTGCCACAGTCTCTGAGCCGGCTGAAGGACGCCCATCCGCAGACGCGCATCAGCATCGAGGCCTATTCCAGCCGTGAAGTTACAAGACGGGTTCAGGATCGTTCCGCCGATATCGGCTTTACGTTTCTGCCTGTCGAACATCTTGACATGGTTGTGAGACCGTTGATGGCAACGGAAATGATATGCCTGATGCCAGCGCATCACCCATTGGCAGGCACACCAGTGTTGACACCGGAAGCGCTGAAAGACGAAGTTGTCATAACTTTCGGTCAGCAGGTACGTCAGGAATTCGATGTACGCATGTCTTTCGACCGTAACACCAATGAAAGCAGCTTTCTAACCACTAACCTCTCCGTGGTGTCAGCGGACCTTGTACGGCAGGGTCTGGGCATAGCCATCACCCTACCCTTCGTACTGTCTCCACGCGGAAACGATGACCTTGCCGTCGCCGCCTTCAAACCGGAGATCCGCAGATCACTGGTTGCTGTGTATTTGAAAAAACCAGGACTTTCGCCTCTGGCCAAATCGTTTCTTACCCAGGTTCGCGAAGAGATGCGTGGTTTCGCGAAGCACCTGAACGAACTTGGCATATCCGCAAAACCGAACTAATCCGACATTAGTAATAGCCTATGCCTTTATCCGCGTTTCTTATTGGACATCCCCCCTGCTCCCCTTCAGCTTTGCCACATCAAAAACCGGCATTTCTGAGGAAGAAAAAATGAGTAAACCGTTATGGTCCTATTCCGCATCCGAGCTGCACTCGGCGTACAGAAAAGGCGAGCTGCAACCGACCGCCGTTCTTGAAGAGGTTCTCAAGCGCAACGAAACCGTCAATCCCAACCTTAATTTGTTCGCAACAATGGACGTCGATGGCGCAAGAACGGCTGCGGCTGAAAGCGACAAGCGCTTTGCGCAAGGGCAACCACTCGGCGACTTTGACGGTATTCCAGTCACTATCAAGGATAATATCCATGTGAAGGACCTGCGTTGTGCCTGGGGCAGCAATTTGTTCCTCGATCAGATTTCGCCTGAAGATGAATTGCCCGTCGCACGGATCAGAGCACAGGGTGCTGTCATTCTTGGCAAGACCAATGTTTCGGAATTCACACTCGGCCGCGGCAATGTCAGCACGTTGGCTTTTGGCACGACGCGCAACCCATGGAACCCGGAATTAACCAGCGGTGCCTCCACAGGCGGCGGCGCGGCTGCAACGGCTTCTGGTGTCGCACCAATTGCTTTCGGAACCGATGGCGGTGGCTCCATTCGCCGTCCGGCAGCCCATAACGGACTTGTTGGCCTCAAACCTTCGACCGGTCGCGTCGCGCGCATCAACGGACTGCCACAAATCCTGCATGACTTCGAGATCATCGGGCCCATAGCGCGCACGGTCGCCGATGTCGCCCTGGCATTATCGGCTGTGGAAGGACCGCACCCGCACGACCGGTCATCCTACGGCTTCACAAAGGGTAAACTCACACCTGCGCGCAAGGGCTTGAAAGTCCTCTATGTCCCACAGCTAGCCGACATGCCTGTTGAAGAACCAATCCGTATTTCCTGTGCCAAGGCAGCCGAAAATCTGGCGTCGATTGGCTTTGAAGTGGAAACCGGCGCGGCTCCCTTCGATGTTGCGCTGTTCGAGAAACATTGGCCGGCAATCGGCGGTTCCGGACTTGCATGGCTGCTGAAAGATACGGATTGGGAAGGTAATATCGGGACCGCCTATCCGCCGATGATCGAAAAGGGCAAGTCGCTCTCTGCGATCGACTATGTCGATGCACTGATGGCGTTTAGGGAAATCTACGCGCAACTCGCCGTCGCATTCGAAACCTATGACTTCATCATGACCCCGTCTGCAGGCGCAATGCCATGGAAAGCAGAGGAATTCGGACCACCATATCACCGGGCGTTCACAGGATTCGTGAATTCCGCCGGTCTTCCAGGCATTAGTATCCCGTGCGATCCTGCATCGGATGGCATGCCAATCGGTTTCCAGGTCATCGCACCCTTCGGCGGTGACTGGGACCTGCTCTCGGTGGCCGCAGCTTATGAACAAAAGTTCCCCTGGGCGGATCGCTGGCCAAATATCTAATCACGAATAAATAGAAGCAGGCGTGGCGGTTTCAGGATTGACCGCCGCGCCCTAGTCCAATTGTCCAGACTGGGCTCAACACCATCAGACCGACAAGCCGGATGAGATGATGCGAACTGACAAAGCTCGGATCGAGGTTGAGGGCAAAGGCAAGCACGGTCATGGCCTCAACGCCACCTGGTGCGAAAGCCAGCCAGATCTCGTTGAATGGCAATCCTGTCAAAAAAGCCGCCAGCGCTGCGAAAAAGCCAGCAATAACAATCGCAAAAGCAATGCTTCCAAGTGCCGGTCCGCAAAGTGCTATGATAGCTGGCAGGCTTGTTCCACGAAGTCTTGCACCGATGGCAGAGCCAACGACAATATAGGCCACGATCAATATTGGAGCAGGAAGTACGCCTTCGACGATCCCAGTTGCATGCAATGAACCGCTGGCCAGAAGAGCGCCAAGCAAGAGGCCACCGGGAATGCGTAATCTGGCGCAGATGAGACCACCAATGCTGCCAGCCACAAGCATCACTCCGATATCAAATACCGATGCCTGCCGGATTTCGATTTGCATGGCCCCTGCCGGACTGACATAGATCAGCAAGGGTACAAGTGAAACCAGAACGATTTGCCGCAATGTCTGGCTGATGGTGATCTTGACGAGATCCCCCTTGCTGTCGCCTGCAATTGCCAAAACAGCCGAAAGCGCCCCCGGGACAGAACTCAATCGCGCCGATGCCAGATCCCAGCCATGCCGACGGATGAGATACTGTGTCCCGACAACCATGGTTGCCGCCACCGAAATAGCCAAAAGGGCTATGCTGGCAGGCCACTTTTCGAGTTTGACCAGCATTTCCGGGGTTATGCCAGCCCCCATGGAGGAGCCCAGCAAGATGAACGCAGCACCCCGCAATCCATCTGGAATTCGTAACGGTCTCCCTGCGAACACGGCGACGATTACTGCAAGCATAGAGCCGCACAGCCATCCGGCAGGGAAGCCCGAAAGCTCGAGAAGCCCCCCGCCTAATGCACCTACAGCCAATGTCTCCAACACCCGGACAATCAATTGCCGGTCGAACAAACTCGTACGGATGGATGACATCAGACTGTTGCCAATGCTGGCCAGCGATGAGCCCAGGGCTGAGCCTTCTCGAATTGTATTGCAAAATCCAGAAGCAGATCATCCGCGCCATAGGCCCCAACAGCCTGCAAGCCCGCGGGCATATTGTCGCTGTTCCAGCCTGCGGGTAGCGAAATGCCCGGATGCCCGCATGCATTCACCCAGTTGGTGAAAATTGCGTGACCACGGGGACCCGCATCCTTGCCATCGATAACAGGGGGAAACTGCGTGTCTCGCGGCCATGGATGAGCAGCAGACGACGGCGTTATGACGACATCGAAATCTTCGAACAATTTGCCGGCCGCAAAGCGGAAAGCATTGATCGTTTCAATAAACCCGACATAATCGCTGGCAGAGAGTTTGCCACCTGCCCTCGCCTGATCTGCAAATGCCGGTGAGACCAGATCGAAGAAACATGGCATGTCCTGCGCGAGCTTGGCCAATCCTGCATTTGCCAGTATTTGCCAGCCATTTGAGATCGGCCCAAGGTCCAGTGGCAATGATCCACGTGTTATCTGATGGCCAAGGCGTTGCATGACATCAACAGATGCCGAGCATAGAGCAACGATCTCGGGATCGACAGGTGCTTCTCCGAAACGTTCTACAAACAGAATACGCAATGCTTTTGGTTCTTCTGCATCCAGAGATATTGGCCGGAAACCATATGACCGCTGATCCTCACTGGTTGCATGACCGATCACACTCATGATTACGCGAATATCATCGCATGTCCGAGCAATTGGCCCAACAACCTCGCAGTCGGAAAGCAGCGGCAACAGGCCATTGTTACGTGGTATACGGGCAATTGAAGGCTTCAAGCCAACGATCCCTGTATAACCGGCTGGGCGTCGAATCGAGCCTCCGCCATCGGTGCCGATGGAATAGGGCGCAAGTCCGCCAGCAACCGCTGCCACCGATCCACCACTGGATCCACCTGGGGTCAGCGCCGGGTTCCACGGGTTGCCTGTCGAGCCGAAAACCGGATTTCCGGTAAAGCCGCGCAACGTAAATTCCGGGACATTCGTCTTGCCGAGAATAACCGCCCCCGCCTCACGCAACCGCTGAACGGGCAGTTCGTCGGTCTCTGTGCTAAAGTTTTCAAAAAGTCGCGTACCCCATACGCAGGGCATGCCAGCGACCAGGAGGTTATCCTTGACTGCAACAGGAATGCCGTCCAGCGGACCAAGCGGCTCACCGGCGCTGAACCGCATATCGGCTTGCGCGGCTGCGCCGCGCGCACCGTCTTTATCCAGATAAACGAAAGCATTTAGTGCAGGATCGATCCTCTCGATCCGCTCAAGATAATGATCCACGACTGCAATCGCGGTCAGGCTTCCATCCCGCAGACTTTCACCCATTTCGCGAAGGGTCATGCGATAGATATCTTTGGTCATACTGTTCACTCTGATCTGACGGTTATTGCGAGGCATCGGGTGCAAGAAGACTGCGCAATCCCTCGCCTAGAAAGGTTATTCCAACGACCAGCACAAAAATCGCCAGACCGGGAATGTTGACGAGCCAGGATTCGAAGAACACGAAGTCTTTGGCTTCCGCGATCATCAGGCCCCAAGAACTATCGGGTGGACGAATGCCGAGACCGAGGAACGAAAGAGCAGCCTCAAGAAGAATGGCATGTGCCATCTCAAGCGTGCCGACAACAATCAGCGGGCTCACAAGGTTTGGGAGGATTTCACCAGTCATGATGCGGAAATTCGATAATCCAGCAGCGCGTGCCGCCAGAACAAACTCGGCATTGCGATAACGCATGGTCAGGGACCGCGTCACCACAAGGAACTGATCCCACAGAAAACAGGCAAGAATGAGCATCATCAGAGGCAAAGAATTGCCAAGCAGGCCGACCAGCGAAATCGCGGCAAGCATTATGGGGAGACTAAGGCGGACCGTCAGCAAAAACATGACGGCCATATCGATACGGCCACCAAAGAAGCCACCCAAAAGCCCAAGACCGATGCCCATGACCGCCGAAAGCAGGATGGTACCAAAGCCGATGATAATCGACAGCCTTGCTCCATAGATCAGACGGCTGAGATAATCCCGGCCGAGGTGATCAGTTCCCAGAATATGGTTCCAGTTGCCACCTTCCATGAAGACAGGACGGATAAGGCGGTCGGTCAACGACTGCTCATATGGTGAGTGAGGCGCGATCCATGGTGCCAGGATTGCGACGATGGCAATCAGCCCGATAATGACCGCCCCCGTTGTCAGACCCCAGCGACCGACAGGAATACGGGGACCTTTCCAGAGGCGCGCTGTTGGTGTGTTTTCAGTCATATGCAGGCGCATGTTCAGTCCAATCTGATACGGGGATCGATCATCACGTTGATGAGGTCGGCCAGAAGCGTCAGGACGACGTAAGCGGAGGACACTGCCAGAAGCGCTGCCTGAACGACGGGGTAGTCATTCTGGTTGATAGCCTCCCAGGTCAGGTACCCGATCCCGTGAATTGCAAAAATATTCTCTACGACAACAGAACCACCCAGCAGGAAGCCGAACTGGACGGAGGCCACAGCGACAACCGGAACCAGCGTGTTGCGAAGAGCATGGTGCAGATAAATCTGCCACGGGCGCAGGCCCTTGGCGCGCGCGGTGCGGATATAGTCGGAACGCATCACTTCGATCATGCCTGCGCGAGAAATACGGATGATGGCCGGCATCGAGTAGAACGCAAGCGCCATTGCCGGCATTAGCAGGTGCTTGAAGGAACCGCCGCCTGAGATCGGCAGCACAGCGAACTGTAACCCGAGCACCAGAATAAGGATGAAGCTGAGCCAGAAAATTGGTGTCGACACACCGAGAAGCGCGATGAACAAGGCTATGCGATCCACCATCCCGCCAGGCGCACGACCGGCGGCCATACCAAGAGGAATAGCCATGGCCAATGCCATGACGATCGCAATGGCTCCCAGTGCCAAAGTCGCGGGCATTCTATCGAGGACCAGTGTGACGACAGGACTGCCGTAATAGAACGAAGTACCGATATCACCCTGCAGTGCCCGAAGAAGCCAATCCCAGTATTGCGCGATCAGCGGCTTGTCCCAGCCATATGTCTTGCGAAGAAAGTCGACATAGTCGGCGCCACTTCCCTCGCCTGCAAGTGAAATCGCCAGATCACCAGACATCTTGAGCATCACAAAACTCAGGAAGGAAATGGTCAGCATCACCAGTATGGCAAGGCCTAGTCTTCGGGCGATGTAATAAGCCATCTCTGTTCGTCCTTATGCGAAACTCCGCTCCGGCAGTCGTGGCGCCGGAGCGGAAAGATAATCATTTCCAAGTGGCGCGCCAGAATTCGACGTTCTCGTCTCCCGGAACAGGAACCGTGACATCTTTTGCCGTCACATAGTTGACCGGCATGCTGAACATCGGCACCCAATAGGCCTGATCTGCAATCTGCTTCAGAGCGGTTGCATAAAGCTCCTTGCGCTTTTCAGGATCGGCGATCGCACCGGCATCCTTCACCGCCTGCGTCACGACTGGATCACGCGACTGATCATCCGGGGATTCAGCAAAGAAGAACGGCAGGATGGCGCCTACGTCATTCACACCCGCCGAACCGAAGTCATCGATGACGATTGGAGTCTTGTGATCGCGACGCTGCTGGATGACGGCCGAATACTGCAGCCAATGAAGGTTCGCACGGATGCCAATGGCACCGAGATAACCGATGATGGCCTCTGCGACAGGGCGGCTGCGATAACCGTAGATATCGATATCGAAGCCATCCGCATAACCGGCTTCAGCCATCAGAGCTTTAGCCTTTTCGACGTCATATCCATATTGCGTGACATCGGCAAAGCAACCGAACTGCGATGGAGTGCACGCCGAAGGGACTGTCTTGGAGGCCCCGCCAACCAGCGACTTTGCCATGGCGTCGCGGTTAACCGCATGAGCGATAGCCTGGCGAACACGAACATCCTTGAGAGGGCTTTTCTCGTCGGAAAGGCCAGCAGCGTCCAGAGTAAGAAAGCCGATACGGAAAGTGTCTGCATTCACCACATCCACCATCGGCATCATCTTCAGGCGATCGGCCTGATCAGCCGGAATGTAATAAGCCCAGTCAACGCCGCCACTGATGAGCTCGGCAACCTGTGTGTTCACGTCCGGAACTGCCCGGTATACCAAGGTCTTGATGTGCGGCTTGTTCTTGCCACCGCCTTCGAAGTAGTCGTCATTACGTGTGAAGATCACATCGTTGCCGCTACCGCCGCTGATCTTGTAAGGACCCGTACCCACAGGCTTTTCGGCAAATCCCTGCAAGCCAACGCTTTCCCGGTATTTTTTAGGTACAATCGGGAGCTGAATAATGTATTCCAGAGCCAGAGGTGTTACCTGCTTGCCAACCACCCGAACCTTGAAAGGATCGACGATTTCGATCTTTTCAATCCAGCCACCGGTCATACGGTTGAAGACCTTGTTTGCAGGCTCGGCGGCATACATGAAACTGTAGGCAACATCTTCGGCGGTCATCGGATCGCCATTGTGGAATTTCACGCCCTGACGCAGGTCGAATTCCCAGGTTTTGTCATCCACCTGCTTCCACGCAGTCGCCAGCAAGGGCTTCAGCTCGAAGGTATTCGGATCGCGATAAACAAGCGCATCATAGGCAAGCAAACCAAGCAGAAATCCCTCGCGGCCAGGCGAATGATAGCGGTCCAGACTTGGGAGCTTGGCCTGGAACGCGGCAACTAGGGTATCGTCATCTTTGCCAGCGAAAGCAGCTACAGGCGTGAAGGCTATGCTTGCGGCAAAAAGAGCAAGGGTACTCTTTCGAGCTAAATTCAACATGGAGTATCTCCGATTCAAGATATGCTGGTTTGGGGAGGAATAAAATCTGGCGACACGAGCGGTCGAGCAAGATCCGGGTCCACCGGCAGAACAGCCGAGAGAAGCCGTCTGGTGTAGTCGTGAGTGGGTGACGACAGAACATCGTCAACAGGACCATCCTCAACGATACGCCCGTTGTACATGACGGCCACACGGTCGGACAATTCGGCTACGACACCGATATTGTGGGTCACGATTAGGTAGGAGAGGTTCATCTCTACCCGAAGTGTTTTTAGAAGCTCGAGTATCTGGGCCTGTACTGAGACGTCGAGCGCCGATGTCGGCTCATCACAGACAAGGATTCGTGGCTGATTGATGAGCGCACGCGCAATCGCAACACGCTGACGCTGACCTCCGGAAAGTTCGTGTGGAAACCGCTCGGAAAAGGAAACAGGAAGATCAACCTTGCGTAACAGGTCTTCAACACGATGCCGCGTTTCATCGTGACCAACTTTGCGTGCCGCCCTAAGCGGCATCGATATGATATCCAAGAGACGCTTGCGCGGATTCAGGGAGGCATAGGGATCTTGGAAAACCGGCTGCACCAGCGCCGCAAGCTGCAAACGGGAATAAGTCGAAATATCACGCCCGAAGACCTGAACGTCGCCGCGTGTGGGTTCCAGAAGTCCTAGCATCATGCGCGAAAGTGTTGTTTTGCCGGAACCGGACTCTCCGACGAGTGCAAGCGATTCTCCTTCGTACAACCTGAGACTGACTTCATTTACTGCGACAAACGGCTGCTTCTTGCCTTTGATCGCGAATTCGCGGGTGGCCATCGCAGTTTCCATAGAAATGTTGCGGGCTTTGTCAAACATGACCAACACTCCCAATGACATTTCGTTGTGACGCAATTAGCGGCTTGGCTTTCGGAACTGCGGCAATCAACGCTCGGGTGTAATCGTCGCGTGGGCTTTTCAGAACCTGGTAGACGTCACCAATTTCCACGACCTGCCCGGCCTTCATGACGGCAACCCTGTCGGCAATCGCCGCCACCACCCCAAGATCGTGGGTTATGAACAGAATGGAGACGCCAAAACTTGTCTGAATGGACTTCAGCAAAGACAGCACCTGAGCCTGCATCGTCACGTCGAGTGCGGTGGTCGGCTCATCGGCAATCAGGAGTTTCGGTTCGCACATCAACGCCATGGCAATCATCGCACGCTGGCGAAGTCCGCCGGACAGTTGATGGGGAAACTGCGTCATCCGGCCTTCAGGCTCCGTCATTCCAACGCGCGACAGCAGTTCGACAGCTTTCGCACGGGCGGCTTTCTTGTCCCGTTTGATATGGCGCAGATACACTTCCTCCAACTGCCGTCCCACCGTCATTGTCGGATTGAAGGCCATCATCGGATCCTGGAAAATCATTCCAATGGATCGTCCGCGAAGATCCTGCATCTGCCGTTCCGACAAATGCGCGATATCCTGTCCGACAAAAGTCGCAACGTTCGTACGGCGGGATGCGTTTGGCGGTAACAGACCAAGGATTGAAAGTGCCGTGAGTGACTTTCCGGAACCCGATTCGCCAACGAGGCAGAGGGTTTCTCCACTGGCGATGCAAAATGACACGCCCCGGACGGCATGAAGAATGCCCGCCTTCATGGCGATGTCGACCTCAAGGCCTGTTATTTCAAGGATATTATCCAACGTGTTCCGGTCCTGCTTTATGCTCTTATGTTCCCAAGATTGAGAATTGCAGAGTTTTAACATTAGAACTAATACAAAAGCTCTATAGTGACATAAGGAAAAGATTATGAACCTCGGGATACGTCAGCTGGAGACGTTTCGGCTCTTCGCCCGGACCCAGAGCGTAACGGAAACAGCGCGGTTGATGCGGGTCTCACAACCGGCAGTGAGCCAGACGCTAAAGGAACTCGAGGCGCAGCTTGGATTTGCGTTATTCGTCCGCTCGAATGGCAGAACGCGTCTGACAATCGAAGCAAATAATGTTCTACCGGATGTGGAGCGGCTTTTTGCGCAGATGGCGACGTTGAGGGGAAAAGCCGAAGAACTTAAGGATATGCGGGCGGGCGCACTGTCGATTGCTTCAGTGCCGTCCTTTACGGCCAGAATCCTGCCAACCGCACTAGGAGCTTTTCGGGCAGAGCGCAGTCAGGTCAGATTGCGGCTTGAGGTCTATACCGCAAGTGATGTCGTCAGGCAGATCCGTCAGGAATATTGCGATATCGGCTTTGCGTTCATGCCACTGGATGAGGCGGGTGTAGCCGTCCAGCCTCTGCTCCGAATGTCTATGGTGTGCCTTGTGCCGGTCGGACACCCCCTCGCCTCAAAATCCATCATCACTGCAGGTGATCTGGAAAATGAAACCATCATTGTTCACGGCGCGCAGACGACCCCCGGTTTTGTGCTGCGGGAAAGCTTGAGAACTGAAGTCGAGAGTTTCCAGATACTGACGACAAACCAGTCGGTCGCTTCCCTCCATATGGTTCAATGCGGCATGGGTATAGCTTTTGCGCATCCGCTGGTTCTGCCTTTCGATCCGCTTGGGCAGGTCGTGGCAGTACCTTACGAACGAGACGTGCCTTTGACATTTGCCATGCTTTATTCCCGCAATCGTCCTGTCTCACGTTTGGTTCTGCAGTTCGAGGCAATCTTGCGCAAATCGATCACAGCCTTCTGCCATGAACTGAATGGAAAAGGACTGACTTGCGAGGTTCTCGTCTGATCGCCCTTGCGCGACGTGGAACGTAGGAGCTTTCCATCGCCGCTCCGAGTGAGCCAATCAGGCCAGCGATCATAGCACCACGTGTTGGTTGCCTGATCAGCAAGAGCCCGTTTTCCATTGTGAGTAATCCGTCAAAATCGAAATAGTTGTTTTCTGACGATTGGTTACGTTCGATTTCGTGAGGCGACCCAGAATGGAAACTTGGCTCATCCTGCTAAAGTTCAAGATAGCATGCGAGTACTTCGCCTTGAAAGGATTCGACCCGCAGTCGCAAAGTCGATTGATGATTAGTCAAAAATGGCGAAATTCTCTCACTGCCGTAATCAACGCTACCCAAACGGTCGAAGGCATGCAGACTAGACATGCACGGACGACGATGTGTGATCAGGACCGATCTCACACCCAGGGTGCTAAGTCGCACTATCTAGGAATAGCAAGTATCGCGTCCTAACGCGAAATCCAATGCATAAGTCCACCTTGATCTTCCTCACTCTTTTCATTGAGTGCTGCTAATCCCTCCACCATATCAATATCGGGAACACTTCCGCCTAACCCGTCATCGAGTTGGGAGCGCAGGTTGCCATCTAGTTGATCGCGTAGATGGTCTCAATGACGTCGGTGCTCATTGCGGTTTTGTGGTGCGCCACACATATGAAACGCATGAGCATCGAGACCATGATAGACAAAACACGCTTCAAAAGAGCACTACTCCTGATTAATCCCCATGCCAGACGTGGGCGTGATAGCCTTGTTCAGGCACGCCAACTGCTCCTCCAGACTGGCTTTGATGTGGTTGAACCATCACAGGATTTTACAAACACGTCGGAGGCTATCGCGTCTCATCGTGACAGCGTCGATCTGGTTGTTGTTGGCGGTGGTGACGGCAGTCTCAACAACGCAGCACCAGGTTTGCTGGAAGCCGGATTGCCTTTGGGCGTTCTACCTCTTGGGACAGCAAACGACTTTGCACGGACGATGGGCATTCCGCAGGATCTTCGTGCAGCGATTGAGGTGATTTCTCGTGGCCGGACCATCGATGTGGATCTTGGCACAGCCAATGGGCATGCGTTCTTCAACGTTGCCAGCATCGGTTTCAGTGCTGACCTCGCGGCATCGCTGACCCAGGATGCAAAGAAGCGGTGGGGTAAGTTGGGGTATGCAATCGTTGCCGCCCAATTGCTGGCGAAGTCACAGCTTTTTACCGCCGATCTCGACCACGACGGAAAGGTAGAAACTCTCAAGACCCTGCAGGTTTCTGTCGGAAACGGCCGGTTCTATGGCGGCGGCATGTCTGTGCATGCGGACGCCACCGCAACGGATGGAATGCTCGATTTTTATAGTCTGGAAGTGGACCATTGGTGGCGCCTGCTTGGCCTGCTGCCCGCGATCCGGCGTGGCACTCATGGAAACTGGCATGATGTCCGCGCCTTTTCCACCAAGGCACTGACGATCAGAACGAGCAGACCCCGCCCCGTCAACCTTGATGGCGAACTGAAGACACAAACACCTGTCGAATTTGCTATCTTCGAAAAGGCAATCAAGGTTTTTGTGCCATAAACACCAAAATGGCATGCCCGTCGCGATTCCAGCATGCCAGTTTAGATCGGACCATTCATGACAGTTGTTGGCTCTTACCTCTATCGAAACGGTGTGCGTGCCGAAGAAATCGCGCTGACTGATGAGGTTTTCGAAACAAGCGATGGCGACTTCGCATGGATTGGCCTGACAGATCCAAGCGTTGAGGAAATGGCAAGCCTTCAAAAGATGTTTGGTCTTCACTCGCTGGCGGTGGAGGACGCGATCAATGGCAAGCAGGTTCCAAAGGTCGATATTTATGGCGAGCAGTTGTTCGTTGTTGCCAAGACCGCTCATCTCGAAGGCGACAAGATTGCTTATGGAGAAACCTGCATCTTTGTGGGCAGGCACCACCTGATCTCGGTTCGGCATGGTTCGGCCAGATCCCACCAGAACCTGCGGCGTCAACTCGAGCAGTCACCGAAGCTGTTGAGCCACGGCCCCGATTATGTGTTGCACGGCATTCTGGATTTCATAGTCGACGGTTACCTCCCAATGGTCGAAACGTTGGAAGACAAGGTATTGGACATGGAAAAACATGTCCTTGTCTCCTTCCTTCAGCCCGAACAAATCAGGCGCATCTTCCGCATGCGTAGACAGGTCATCAAATTCCAGCGCATTCTTGGCCCGATGGCCGAAGTTGCAGGCAAACTTTCTCACCTCGATATGCCCTGCGTCGATGATGACGCACGGCCGTATTTCAAGGATGTCTATGATCACATGCGTCGTGTTGAAAACCTCGTTGGTGGTCTGCGCGAAATCATGACGTCGGTGTTCGAAGCGTCAAATTTGCTGGAACAACAACGCCAGGGTGCCATCACCAGGCAACTCGCCGCCTGGGCCGCGATACTGGCGGTTCCGACAGCCATTGCTGGCATATATGGCATGAACTTCGAGTATATGCCGGAACTGAAATCGCAGTTCGGCTATCCAGCTGTCATCTGCGTCATTATCGTCTTGTGCAGCACCCTCTATTACCGTTTCCGTAAAAGCGGCTGGCTCTGAATCTTACAGATGCAGACTGTAGACCAATACTTTCAAATATTGACGATGCTGCCGTAAAGCACGCATTCCCTTCGTGAAGTTGAGTTTCAGGTGCGGCCATCTAGAATACGTCTTCGGCATCTTTCGCTTCTTAGATGACGGGTTTGGGTCAAAAGTGATTATGCACCCGCATACCCTTCCACAGGTGTCCGCGGATCCTGTGTTTGCGGAACTTATCGTAAACTGCTGAGTTTGGATTTTGTATGCCGTTTAGGAAGACCAGAAGTCGGGACACCGACGTTTCACGGTCGATGACCATTATCGTGATCTATCGACTAGTCGAAATGACTACCGAGCCTTCTTTTACCGGCGTCAAATTGCGAGCCAACTCATCAAGGAACGTTTAAATGCAAATAAATACAGTCGTCTGGGGCGAGAATATTCATGAGCATATCAATGAGACTGTTGGCTCGATCTATCCAAACGGCATGCACTCCGCCATAGCCGAAGCCCTGAACAAGCATTCAGATATCACTGCGACCACTGCCACCCTTCAGGAAAATGAACATGGCCTGCCGCAGGCAAGGCTTGATCAGACGGATGTCCTTATCTGGTGGGGACATAAGGATCACGGAGCGGTTGAGGACGAAATCGTCGAACGTGTGGTAAAACGCGTGTGGGAAGGCATGGGCTTAATCGTGCTTCACTCCGGTCATTTTTCAAAGCCGTTTAAGCGCCTGATGGGCACTCCTTGCGCGCTGAAATGGCGCGAGGCCGGCGAGCGCGAACGTGTCTGGACCATCAATCCCCGTCACCCCATTGCAAAAGGGCTGCCGGAACATTTCGAGCTTGAAAACGAGGAAATGTACGGTGAGCAATTCTCGGTGCCAGAACCGTTAGAAACGGTGTTTATCTCGTGGTTTCAGGGTGGTGAGGTGTTCCGCTCCGGCCTAACCTGGCGGCGGGGCGCGGGGAACATCTTCTATTTCCGACCGGGTCATGAAACCTACCCCACCTATCACGACGCCAATGTCCAGAAGGTCATCGGCAATGCGGTCAAGTGGGCATATAATCCGTCAGGCGCGTTAAAGACGATCCACGATGCGCCGAACGTCCCCGTCGATCAGGCACCCGAGCCAATCGAGGAACGTGGCCCCAAACTGCACAAGGCGGGTGAAGCAGGTTACAGGTAATCAATTATGAAGCTTCTTATTCTTGGAACCGGTGGAATGGCGAACAGCCATGTCATGCATTTCTCACAGATCTCAGGAGTGGAGTTGATTGCGGCGGTCGATGTTGATGACGTCGTCGTTCGCGCCTTTGCCTTGCGCCATAATATTCCTCTCACCTTCACATCGCTCGACGACGCGTTGGCCTGGGGTGAATTTGACGCAGCGGCAAATGTCACACCGGATGCGATACATCACCCCACGACGTTGAAGCTGCTCGCTGCTGGTAAACATGTGTTTTGCGAAAAGCCGCTGGCGGAAACCTATGAAAAGGCCGCCGAAATGGCGGAGGCCGCCGAAACAGCGGGGCTTATCGGAATGGTCAATTTGACCTACCGCGACGTCGCGCCGCTTCAGGCGGCACGGCAGATGGTGATGGAAGGCCGGATCGGTAAGCTAAGGCACCTCGAAGCTTCCTATCTTCAGAGCTGGCTTGTATCCAAAGCCTGGGGTGATTGGATGACGGAGAGCAAATGGTTGTGGCGTCTTTCCACCAAACATGGCTCTAACGGTGTACTCGGTGATGTCGGCATCCACATTCTCGATTTCGCATCGTACGGAGCAGGCAGCGACGTGGAGCGAATTTTCACGCGCTTGAAGACCTTCGATAAATATGAAGGCAACAGAATAGACGCCTACGATCTGGATGCCAATGACAGCTTCACCATGACGGCTGAATTTGAAAATGGAGCCATGGGTGTAATCCACGCAACACGCTGGGCAACCGGTCACCTAAATGAACTGCGTCTTCGTCTTCACGGTGACCAGGGAGCCCTGGAAGTCATTCACACTCCCGATTACTCCACGCTCCGCGGTTGTCTGGGCGACGATGTGGACAAGGCCATCTGGAGAGACCTCCAAGTAGAGCCCGTACCCACCAACTATGAAAAGTTTGCGTCAATCGTCATGGACGGAGGGATGGCGGATCCTACGTTTCGACACGCCGCGAACCTCCAAAAAATACTTGATCTGTCAATCGTGACTGACCGGGAGCGACGTGAACTTAGCGTTATCCCTTAGCAACTGAAAGTTAACCCGTTCAATCGGGATTACCAAAACCGCCAGTAAAGAATGTGGAAGCTGGCTTCATACCCGCTTCCACTGTCAAAAAGGAATTTTGGTTATGACACAGACACTTCCAGAGTAATTGGCACTGCAGACAGAGCCTTTGAAACCGGGCAGCCCTCCTTGGCCTTATTCGCGATTTCGCTGAAGACGGCGTAATCGGCGCCTGGAACAGAACCACGGAGCGTCAAGGCGATTTCGGTGATCGCAAAACCCTCACCGACCTTGTCAAGGGTGACCACGGCCGTCGTATCGAGATCGGTCGCAGTATATCCGGCTTCTCCAAGCATTTTGGAGAGGGCCATCGTGAAGCAGGCTGCGTGAGCTGCACCGATCAACTCTTCTGGGTTCGTTCCCTTGACACCTTCAAAGCGAGTGTTGAACCCGTAAGGATGCGAACTAAGAGAGCCGCTCTCTGTCGATATTTCGCCCTTTCCGTCCTTGATGCCGCCCTTCCAATGAGCCGAACCGTTCTTTTGTATTGCCATAATAATGTTCTCCTCAGGCTTGATGAATTAGCTTACGCCGAGTGGCGGGCCGGTAGGTTTGTAATGCAGAAATTAAGACACGTCTCAGCTATCCAAAATGACGTGCAGCTAGGTAACCGCACGCACTGGCTACGCCAGTCAGCATTGTCCCCCAAATGAGGTCGACGACACTCATCAACACTGGCCAACCGCGGATGGTAGAGAGGTTCGTCATATCGTAAGTGCCATAGGCGGCCAATCCAAGCACCGCTCCGTAACAAATGGCCACCCAAAGTGAGCCAGCTTCAAGTCCGGGAAGAACTGCGAGAATGACGATTGCCACCGCGAAAAACGCGTAGAAAATAGCCGCAACTGCAAAGTTCAATTTGGGAAGCATCAAGTGGCCAAGTTGGTCCCGATAAAAGTTCTTCGCTACAAAACCTAGCCAAATGGCATCTATCAAAAGAAAGGAAATCAGAGTTCCAGCGTAAGCAAGGCCGATTAGCTTCATTCGTCGACATCCTGACAGGTTGTTTCAGCTACAAGAGAACACAGCAGCGTCGGACTTGTTCCGGCTTCGTGGCGTCAACTCGATCAGAGCCTTCGATCAGAGCAAAGAGAGCGGCTGGACTGAGAAGGACGGAAAGGAAACGATCGGACATCATTCCGATCGCCGCATTGTTGAGATCAAACGCAAAAACAAAGGTGAACTCACTGAAGTCGACTACGAAGTCTCGACACGGTCGACGGCTCCCTGTTGACTGATGCCCTCCCACCGGTCGTCGTAATCGAGCGCGAGGAGACTGGTCCCATCACTTTCCTGCTCGAACAGCTTGATCTCGAGTGGAACGGTGCAGCGCCTGGCTCGCGCATAGCCTGCAACGATCTGCTGCGGTTGGTATTCATCCACGTTCTGCGCGCCTACCTGGCACGCCAGACCTCGCAGCATCCGGGTTGGCTTGCTGGACTTGCCGACGCACGCCTTGCGCCATCCATGCGGGCGATCCATTCGCAACCGGCGCGCAGATGGACAGTAGATGCACTGGCCGAACTTGCAGGACTGTCACGCTCGGCCTTCGCCGAGAGATTTCGCGCTACTGTTGGATCCTCACCGATAGATTATCTTGCCAACTGGCGGATGCGGCTTGCGGCAGCAAGGCTGCGTCGTGGCAATGAGTCATTGTCACGGATCGCTCAATCCTTCGGTTACAACTCAGACAGTGCCTTTGCCGCCACATTCCGGCGCGTTGTTGGGCAGTCTCCTGCGCGCTACCGCAGCCTGCACCGAGACCAGGCGGACGCTTAGCCGTCACGGTCCCATCAGCGCATCGGAGCGCACCGCTTCAATGATAAAATCAAGCACTGTCCGTACACGTAGGGGAAGGTGCCTGCGCGACGCGTAGACGACATTAATCGGCAGGCGCGCCGGCGGAAAATCAGGCATTAGATTGACCAGCCTTCCGGCAGCGATATCTGGGCTGGAGAGAATATGTGAAAGCACAGCTAGTCCGCCACCAGAAAGTGTGGCGCGATGCGCCGCGGTCGCATTGTCGAAAATCATCCGCGGAGCCACTTTGACTTGCACCAAGTCAGCACCATTCAAAAATGTCCAAAGCCGTCCCTCTCCTCCGCGACTGTAACAGATGATGTTGTGCCCAAGGATTTCGTCGGGCGTCACGGGCGCAGCGTGTGCGGAAAGATATTCGGGCGTCGCAACCAGATAGGCAGTCGTCCAGCCGATCCTCCTACAGATCAAACGATTATCGGTAATTTCACCGAGCCGGACTTCTAGGTCGATCCCTTCTCCGATCAAATCGGACGCCTCTTCTCGGAAGGTCATTTCGATCGTCAAAGCCGGATATGCATCAAGGAAGGCTGGAAGTTGCTTACTGAGATAGAGGCCGAGTGGCGCCGGCAGACAGACCTTCACCTTGCCAGAAGGAAGGATTCCCTCGGGAGGCCCTGTTTCGCCAAGCGCTTCAACCGCCTCGATTGCCCTCAGCGCCATCGGCAACATCTGCTCCCCTTCGACTGTAAGCGATAGCGCATTGGTACTCCGATGTAACAAACGCATGCTGAAATGCGCTTCGAGCGCTGACACCTGACGCGAGACGGCTGGCTGCGTCAGTCCGAGGTCCAGAGCCGCGGCGGAAAAAGAACCTGTTTCCACCACCCGCACAAACGTTTTCAAAGCACAAATCACGTCCATCGCCCGTCCCCTCATACTTCTAAGCATAAGCGTTATGCGTTCAGCTTAAGCAGCTTTTGATTGCACGTCCAGTAATTACGGATATTCTATATCCATAAGGACATTATGAGTCCTTAATAACGGAGATAACTATGTCACAGCGCCTGAACTACGCCGCCCAGTCCCCGGAATTTTTCAAGAAGATCTCTGAGCTCAGCATGTCGTTGAAGGACAGTGCGATCGAGCAGCCAATCCGCAATCTCGTCAATATTCGTGCCTCGCAACTCAATGGCTGCGCTTTCTGCGTCGACATGCATATCAAAGAGGCCAAGATCAGTGGCGAGCGTGAACTGCGGTTACATCACGTCTCAATCTGGCGCGAATCCACCCTATTCGCTCCACGCGAGCGCGCAGCACTTGCCTGGACAGAAGCGCTTACAGAATTGCCAGCGGGCGGCATCCCCGATGAACTCTACGAGCGGGTTCGCGGTCAGCTTTCGGAGAAAGAAGTATCCGACCTGACCTTCTCGATCATGACGATCAATGCGTGGAACCGCATCAGCATTGCTTTCAAGTCGGTGCCAGGTTCTGCCGACAAGCTCTATGGTCTCGAGAAGTCCGGCCTGAACTGAGGGGCTGGCGAACGGCTACCCCAACAACGAACAAAACGTCAGCGCGTCTGACAAAGGAAAATATCATGAAAATCGTTATCATCGGCGGGACCGGACTGATTGGTTCGAAAACCACCGAACACCTGAGAGCGAAGGGTCACGAGGTCATCGCCGCGTCCCCTAACACCGGTATCAATACGATCACTGGCGAAGGTTTGGCAGAGGCACTGATCGGCGCCGAAGTCGTGTTGGACCTCGCCAACTCACCATCGTTTGAAGACGGGGCCGTCCTTGAGTTCTTCGAAACGTCTGGCCGCAATCTGCTCGCAGCGGAAAGAACAGCGGGTGTCAAACATCATGTTGCCCTGTCGGTTGTCGGAACCGAACGCCTCCAGGAAAGCGGCTATTTCCGCGCCAAATTGGTTCAGGAAAAGCTGATCAAAGACGCTGGTATTCCCTATACGATTGTCCATTCAACCCAGTTCATGGAGTTTCTGGCGGGCATCGCACAATCAAGCATGGTGGGTGGAAAAGTTCATCTTTCACCCGCTTTCGTCCAGCCGATCGCTTCGGACGATGTCGCCGATGCCATGGCCGACGTCGCCTTGGCCGCTCCGGTCAATGGTGTGGTCGAAATCGCTGGGCCAGAGCGTTTTCATCTTCACGAGCTTGTCGCGCGCTATCTGCAAGCGACGGCTGATGGCCGCGAAGTCGTCCCAGACCCTGAGGCGCGGTATTTCGGCGCACGGTTGGACGACGGATCGCTGGTCAGCGACGCCAACCCGCGCCTCGGTGCAATTGATTTCGACACGTGGTTCGCCACGGCACCACGCAAGTAACCACCGAGCGAATTCCTAGAAAGGATAAATCCAATGGTAAGACACGGCATCGCGGTTTTCGCCAGTGTGATCTTCTCGACCTGCACCGCTTCCGCCCACGACACCAAGACCGGGCCGGCATCGAATGTCACGGTGGTGTATGAGCACCAACTGCCCAACGTTCCCGGCAAGAGCATCAAGGGTGTGCTGGTCGAGTACGGCCCAGGCGGCTTTTCGGAGGCCCATACCCATCCGCAGTCGGCATTTATTTATGCCACCGTACTCGAGGGCTCGATCCTCAGCCAGGTTAACGATGGCCCGGTCAAGGAATACAAAGCTGGCGAAAACTTTTCGGAATTACCGGGTGACCGTCACGGGGTCAGCAAGAATGGCAGTGACTCCAAACCTGCAAAGCTGCTAGCGGTGTTTGTGGTCGATAGTGACCAAGAGGATCTAGTCTTCCCGATTAACAAATAAGTTCTCAAGGGCGAGATGTCGCTACATCTGGCCTTTTCTTCTGTTTTTTCTTCAGTTGATCGGAGCGTCACGCCATGTCCAGTCACTTTGGATTTTTCGCATTCGCGGTGGTGAATGCACTCGGCGTGATCGGCATCATCATCTGGCTCCTCCAAGGTCGGAAGAGACCTACTGCTCGGTTGATTGTCCAGATCCTTTTTTTTCTGTCGATGACCACCGTACTTGTTTGCGCCGGCGTAGTCCCATACCGGGTCACCGCAAGCGAACTCCCAGGTGCGCAAACTTATCTCGCGACATCGGCACGGGTTTTCTGGTGGGTACATTTTGCTTGGGCAGCGATCGGCATTGTCCGGCTCTACATCGTCCTCGACCGTCGGCCACAAGAAGCGCGGCTGATTCAGGATCTGATTATCGCTGGCGTGTATGTCGGGGCAACCTTATCAGTTATCGGCTTCGTTTTCGGAGCACCGATCGGCACACTCGTTGCAACGTCCGGAGTAGTGGCGATCATAGTTGGGCTTGCATTGCAAAACACGCTAAGTGACGTATTTTCCGGGATCGCGCTGACACTGGGCAAGCCGTTTTCGATCGGAGACTGGATTAATCTTGCCGATGGCACGGAAGGACGCGTGGTCCAGAACGATTGGCGCTCCACACAGATCCTAACACCTGCCCACAATATCGTCGTTTTGCCAAACAGCACACTAGCCAAAATCGGGCTTACCAATCTCACTCGCCCCGACGAAACACACCTGATTGTGTTGCCGATGAGAATTTCTGCCGGCCGCAAGCCTTCAGAAATCGAGGATGCTCTAATATCCGTTTTGCAGACATGCCTTTGCATCGTTCAGGATCCAAAGCCGGTCGTAGCGCTGAAGGGCATTGATGCCATGGCACTCGATATTGAGCTTCAGTTCCGTGTTACGAGCCCGGCCCAGCGAACACCGGCGCGCAATGAGGTCATAAATGCTGTTCACCAGCAACTAGCACGTTCAGGATTGTCATTTGCAATGCCTTCGCACAGTTTCCTCGTGTCTGCCGCGACGATATCGGGAAATACCGTCGCGCGATCTTCAGCCCGCGCGCTTTAGCACCCATTCAAACGTTCCTGCCCATATTGCCGGATCAACCTCCTTCTCCAGCGTTCTGCCGAGATCCGCAAACGTCGCCCTACGCAACGCGGCACGCCAGGCTTCGTCCGCCTCCCACATGATACGGGCGATCGCGCACGGGCCACTCTCGCAGAAGTCCTTCGGACGGCAGGGATTGTTGGCGCGAATGTTTTGGCAGACAAAGGTGCGGCCACTGCCCTCCACTGCTTCGACAACGTCGAGAAACGTCAGTTCTGCGGCAGGCTTGGCAAGCCGATATCCACCTGATGGCCCCAGCGTCGTATGGACGAGACCTGCTTGAGACAGACTTTGCAGTGCTTTAGAGAGATACTCCTTTGGCAACCCATGGAGTTCAGCAAGCGCCTTTGTTGAGAGATATCTCCCCTCTGGCAAACCCGACAGGATGGCGCAGCAGTGTAGCGCCCACTCAACTTGGCTTTTGAGGATCATGAAAGCATTCCGGTAACGCCAAAGGGCGGCAATTAAGGATATATAATATCCCTATTGTGGCAAACTGTAAATACCGTCCAACGCCATTTTAGCTTTAGCAGACGTCCGGCTCGGCGTTGATCCCGGCCCGCGTCCGAAAGGTTGAATTGATGAGTAGTCGACCCATGGGATGCTCGTTGCGAGAAAAGCAAACTTGCAACATTCCTGTCTGTCGCGCAGAGCCGCAATGGCGCTGATGTTCGTCTTGTTGGCCTAGTTTGCTGCGCGTGATCGAGGATGTTTGCATTTCGTGTGTGGCAAACCCAACATCAGCCAAATCGTTACTATTGACTTCGAAAGTTTGAAAAGGATCGTAGGTGTTATAATCTGCGTGATCTTCGCATCCAGCAGTGTGCTATAATCAACAGAAAGAGGTCGTTTTCCGGATGCCATCCTAGTCGTTTTGGGGTTTTGCTATGGGCTTGGATCAGACTGTACGTGATATATCAGAAGAAATATCATCAAGAATTTCAGCGGCAGCTATGGGGCGGGGTGAATGGTCTGACGTTTGCGCAGGTTTCACAAGAGCATTTCCGGGCTCGTTTGCTGCGCTCTTGAATCAGAATTTTGTGCGTCCCGAAGTGAGCTTTGCGAAAGTAGACGGTCTGGAAGACCAGTATCTCCAGTCTTTCGTTACCCATTACTCATACGTAAACCCTTGGCGACGGTTTTGGGAGTTTGCTTCCAACGGTGCGATCTGCGTTTCCGAGAGAGATGACCCGGCAACAAAATATAAAAAGAGCGCGTTCTACAACGAGTGGATGCGTAGCATTGGCGATTATGACGCATCCATTGGCCTACGACTCCAAGTGAATGACGATTATATTATTTATTTGCCCGTGCACTTCTCGGTCAGTTTATCAGAAGTTTACGAGAGCAGGCTCGAAGCAGTGATTGCCAATACCCGGCGCTCTCTGACAAACGCGATACAAATTGCATCATACCTCCGAGACACTTCCGACTATGCGGCCGCCAGGTCGGCTCTTGTTGGCAGAAGCAACGCGATCGCATTTGTAGTCGATCGCGCAGGGCGGCTAAAGGATGCTAATCACCGCGCAATCGATGCATTTGCTCGTGCTCGGCCGGTGCTGAACCGACAGGGGTCTGTTAGATTTCTCCAGCCTGAAATTACTACTTGGCTTGGGAAATTATTACACGAGAGCCCCCCCGATCTCACCCGTAAGAGAGTTATGAATATTTCAGAGGAACGGTGGTTAATCTCGGTAAATCAACTACCAGTCACCATGTTCTCACAACTAATCCGGGGTCAAGATCAATTTCTAGTTCAGTTGACCGATCTCGGCTCGAACGGAAGTTGCTACGATGGCGACCTGCTCGCCGAAGCATACAGAATTACACCCGCAGAAATCCGGCTATGCAGGGCGTTGTCGGCAGGACTGTTACTGAATGAGGCCGCAAGTTGCAGCGGTATCAGTTATGAGAATGCACGCCAGAAGCTCAAATCGATTTTTCGCAAAACCGGTGTATCCAATCAATCCGACCTCAAGCTGCTGCTGAATTCACTTGCCTGACAAGACCTCCCAGTTGGGAGTGTTTGAGTTCATCATCGTAGATATATGGTGGCGAAATTCGAAGGTAGCACGGGCCGTTAAGAAAGCTGAACGAATGCTTCAGAAATCTCCATGAAAGGATCTGAAGTGTCAGAGACTCTAAGCTCGCAATATGATGATTCTTTCATGCCTCAGGACGTGAGTGGAACAAGCACGCACCTCGGCCAAATGTAAAGCCATCAAGCATGCGTATTCTTTTGACGAGCAGTAATTCTAGCTCACGCAGCTCGACTGTCTGCGGCAGGTCTTTGTCCCATGTTCTAGCTAAATCCAACGCGGCGGTCGACGCTCCGTAAAGAAACCGTTGTATCTGCGGGCAACTAGGGAGCTGCTTTCTCGTACCTGGCGAGGTTCGTGGTTTGCTCCTGTCACCGCCTCGCGTCAATCTGGAGCCCCACAGAGTCATTTGTCTGAACTCTAAAGGAGAAAACAATGCTAAAATGCGCTGTGGCTATATTCGTTCTTGCCTCCGGTTTCCTGCCAAATACCTCGGTTGCGGGCGGCTTCAGTAGGTTTGAACTCCAATCAGCGGGAAACTCCTATGCCTACGCGCGGTCCGCTCCTGTCCCTGACGGGTCGAAAGCTGAGCGGTTTGAACTGCGGCCTGGTGATTGCCCGAAATCGACCGGAGACTGCGTCGCCGACAGGGAGAGGATTGAGAGGTCAGAACAGATGCCCGCCTCAAGGGTCGGCTCAGAATACTGGTATCATTTCTCGGTGTTTGTTCCATCGAATTGGCAGAAAACTGGGCCCTTGAACACCAAGCTCGGCCAGTTCCACCAGAAAGGCAAAGGCAAGCCGCCGGTACTTTTTCAGTTAACCGACCAAACCTATGAATTCGAACTGTCGAACCCGTCGCGGCGGCAAAAAAATCCCATGAAGCCGGTTCCCTCGCTACGCAACATTCCGCTGAAACAGACCTCGGCGATGAAGGGTAATTGGACGAGCGTCCTCGTTCACGCGAAATGGTCGCGGCAGCAGGACGGCTTTATACACGTATGGATAGATGGCAAACAGAAAGTGAACTTGTCGGGACCGAACGTTGACCGTAATGACCCGGTTTATTTCAAGTACGGGATCTACCGCAGTTTCGTGAGCAGATATGCTGGTCGCCCGTACCCGGCCCTAGTTGCATGGTTTCGCGACATAAATCGTGGAAAAACTCGCCAGTCTGTCGAGGCGCGCTGATTCAGCCCGCTCTCGGTCGAGACAACGGTTGGAAGATTGAGAACGGGCTCCCGATTGGGAGTGTCTCACACATCGCCTCCTCGCTAAGCTTTCTTAGGACATCACCGGAGACATCATTATGAAAATTCGGACTGCAACGATCACCCTTCTCGTGACATCGGCGTTTGCCGGAAGTGCACTGGCGGACAAACTTCCCAAAGACGCTATAAAACTTTCCGCGAGTGAGGTTCAAGCTCTCTACGCGGATAAAACCTCTGACTGGAGCCGCATCAACTCTTACTTCGCCCCCGACGGCAAATATCTGCTGGTCGGTAAAAACGGTCAGTTCCTGGGAGAAGGACGGTGGTCGGTGAAAGATAACGAAATGTGTACCGACGTCCTGATCAAAGGCGTGAAGGATGGCGGAAGCAAAAAATCTAAAGATTGCTGGGCTTGGTACAAACAAGGCGCAAAATACTGGACTTTGTGGAGTGGAGAGAAAAACAAGAAGAGCGGATATTACAGCAACGAACTGCAAAAGTTGTTGACCGGAGACAAAGTCAGCAAGAAATACGAAGAACTTTCGAGTCCCAATTGATAACGCGTCATTCGCGGCAGCGTGCGCCACTGCCGCGAACTAATCATAACGAGCTGTCGCATGCTCGACCTTGGTTCAAAATCGATTGCAGCTCGAGATCGTGTGTCTTCGCCGCAAATATATGAAGCGAGCAAATAGAGACAGTGCTCTGAAAACCTTGCGGTGGTTCGGTGAGTTCACGGCTCACCGCGCGTGGGGATCACCGTTGCGGTATCGAGTTACAATAGCCGCCGACGTTTTGGGAGCCATGAGATCCTGCTTTTCAGCAAACGTTGTAAACAGACCGCGAGCGGTGTCTGCTTCGATCTCGCCGCATAGAGCTGCTTTGCGTGCCGTTAAGGCAACGGAGTGCGTTGTATCTGTGAGTGAGGCGGGCCATTCTCCAAACCCGGATGTGTGGGGCGCCACCGCAGTGACGCCCTCGCCTACTCGCAAATAGGAAAACTCAGGCAGCCTTCGGCGCCTCGATCTGAGTTGGTGCGCCCAATGTCACGTCCTGCGACCTCTTGATTGAAATTTTACGTGGCTTTAGTGCCTCGGGGATCTCACGAACAAGCTCGATCGACAAGAGGCCATTTTTCAGGTCGGCGCCGTTCACCCTTACGTGGTCCGCGAGTTCGAACCGATGTTCAAACGGGCGAGCGGCAATTCCCCGGTGGAGGTAACCATCCGTCGGTTCATCTTGTTTTTTGCCAGAAACAGTGAGCAAGTTGGACTGGAAGGTTATGTCGAGTTCATCCTCGTCAAAGCCGACCACTGCAATGGCGATCCTGTAAGTGTCTTCACCCATCTTGCGAATGTCATAGGGCGGCCAATCGCTCGGTGAGCGGGCGCGCTGAGCGTTTTCGAGCAGACTAAATACCCGATCGAAACCGACGCTTGAACGGAAAAGTGGTGCGAAGTCGTAAGATGTTGCTATAGCCATATCCTCCTTGAAGCAACATGGATACGGGAGTGCTAAAAGCAGCGCTCCCAGCGAAACCGGCCCTTGTTTCAGCGGCTGTCGGCAATCGATTTGGTTTTGCAGATTTTCCATTTCAAGATCGGCAACAAAAAATTTGGAGACGGAGTTCGACCCGACCTCTCATTCGATCGAAGGCAATGTTTTGTTGTTCCTGACCTCTGCGGGGAAACATGACGCGCGATCGAAAAGAATTTCGATGAGTATTCAGGAATTTGGCGCTTTGCTCCGCACCAAATATAAACTATCGGAGATAGTTGAGTTAGGCCTCACAATACTGATGCCAGCTTCGCTGTTCCTCAAGATCAAAGAATAAAGGCGCCATCTTAAATGCCGGGGCAGCATTCAAGATGGGGCCTTTATCATGTCGGGATTGTCAGCCTTTGACGCCAGACGAAATCATCACCGCCTCGGTGACCTTCTTCTGGAAGATCAGATAGGCAATTGCCACCGGCATTGCGCCAAGCAGTGCCACGGACATCAGGCGGGCATAAAACACGCCGAACGCATCATTGACCTGGGTAATACCAACTGGAATTGTCATCATGTCCTCGGTCGTAACGGCCAGGAAAGGCCAGAGGAACTGGTTCCATGCCATGATGAAGGTAATGATGGCGAGGGCCGTTGTGATACCCCAGTTCAGCGGTAAGTAGACCTTGAACAGCAGAGTGTAGTCGCCGCCGCCATCCAGAACCACCGCCTCGCGCATTTCCTTGGGAACGGCATCGAAGAACTGTTTGTAAACGATGATGACTACCGGCACGACCAGCTGCGGCAGGATGATGCCAGCCCAGGTGTTGATTAGGCCAAGATCGTTCATGAGGATGAACTGTGTAACGACCAACGCCTGAGATGGCACCATGAAGCTACAGAGCACTACGCCGTAGAGAATGCGACGTCCCGGAAAACGAAGCTGCGAAATGGCATAGGCGCACATCATGCCGGAGATCAGCACCGTCACAGTGATGATGACAGCGGTGCCAATCGAATTGATGTACCAGGTGACGAGATTGGTGTCCCACAGAATGTCGATGTAGTTGGCGAGGTTGAACTCATCCGGAATAATGCCCGCCTCGTTCGACACCACTCGGTCCTCTGACCGGATGGAGGTGAGGAAAGCCCAGTAGAGCGGGAAAATCCACAGCGCTGCGGCCAGAAACGTACCGAGCGTCAGTACCCAGTTTTCAAACAATCTGACAGATTTCATCGACGTCCTCCCATGCGGACCAGCTGGTACTGCAATACCGAGAAGGTGGCGATAATCATAAACAACACCAGTGCTATGGCGGAGGCGTAACCGCCGTGGTTCAGCTGGAATGCCTCACGGTAAACCATCAGCAGCAGGACGTAAGATGAATTGAACGGACCACCACTGCTGAGCAAGTAAATCTGATCGAAGATTTTCAGCTGTAGAATAAGCTGCAATGTCAGCACCAGACCGGTAACCGGCCACAGCAATGGCCAGGTGACTTTGGTGAACAGCTGTACGCGGCTGGCACCATCCAGAGATGCGGCCTCATAGAAGTCTTTGGGAATGTTGCGCAGTCCGGCAATGAACAGTAGTACGTTAAAGCCGTTGGTCCACCAGATCGTCACGGCTGCAACCGTCGGCATCACCCAGTACGGGTTCTTGAACACCGGGACCGGCTTGCCGGTGAAGAACGAAAAGACCGGCTGCAGAACACCGAACTGGAAATCAAGCATCCACATCCAGATTTGCGTCACGACCGATACCGGCAGGATGTAGGGCATAAAGAAGATCGCCAGTGCCAAGGCCTGCAGCGATCCTTTGAGACGCGTCACCAACAGCGCGATGGTGAGTGCCAGCGCCGTGGTCGGGACGACGGTCAGCAGGATGAAATAGCCGTTGTTCTTCAGCGAAGTCAGGAACAGCTTGTCTGTGAGCAATTTCTTGAAGTTATCAAGGCCAACCCACTGGCCAGCGCCGATAAGCGGAGCATCCGTCATGCTCAAAAGCACTAGTCTTATTGTCGGATACAAAAAAACCAACGCAAAGATCAGTACGAATGGCGCCACCAGTGAGGCGGCAACCGCAACCTCTTTGCGCCGGTTAGTCAACATAGCCAAGTCGGAAACCTCCCGATGAGAAAGACGGCCGCGCGTTTAGCGCGGCCGAAGTACCGCTTATTTCAACCGGTCTTGCAGATCTTGCTTGACCTGTTCGGCCGCCTGCATTGGTTCGGCGTAACCATGAATTGCCGGAGCAATCACGTTGACCGAAGCGTCGTAGACCGGAGATGCTACACCAGCGATGATCGAACGCGGATCGTAGGATGCCGAGTTGGCGAGCGAGGAATAGGTGGCGTTTGGTTCCATCTTCTTGAAGTTCTCGCTGTCGACCACGGCCTTGAAGGCCGGGATGTGGCCAGCTCCAGCCCAGGACAGGGAGTTTTTCTCCATCCAGCCGATAACGGTCATGACGGCTTTGCGCTTTTCCGGGGACATCTTGCTGTTAGCCGGAATGGCAAAGGCGTGCGAATCCGCCCAGGTTGTCTGGGTGCCCATCAGGTTCGGTACCTGTACCGCGCCCCACTGAAATCCGAGCGAGCCCTTTTTCTCCAGGTCGATCATCGTCGGGACTTCCCAGACGCCGCCTAGCATGAAGGCGGATTTCCCAGAGGTGAACAAGGCAACCGCGGCTTTTGACTCGGCCTGCTCAGGCTGCCAGCCATTGTTGCGCCAGTTTGTCATGACCTCGATTGCCTTGGCGGCTTTTTCGAGATTGTCGCCTGCCAGAACTTCCTTGCCCGAGATCAGTTCGCCGCCCTGCTGACGCAGAAGGGTGTAGAATACGCGGTAAGTCCCAGCAGCTGTGGCTGTCGGGTAGGTAACTGGTGCTTCAGCACCCTTTTCCTTGGCGTAAGCCAGTGCTTCTTCAAAGTCCTTGAGGTTGCTGATGCCTGTCAGCTTGTTGTCGCCGTCAAGGAAACGCGAACCTTCGAGGAAGGACTTGTTATAATAAAGCGCGATCGAGTGAATGTCGAAAGGCACGGCATGAAGCTTTCCATCATCGGAGGTCGATGCCTGAACAGAGGCCGGGAAAAAGTCTTCCTTCGTAAGGCCGGCGTTCTTCAGATCTTCCGCGGTGATCTCACCGAGCACACCTTCGGACAGGCCAAGCGGCAGGCGCGAAAGGGCATAGGTCATCACATCAGGACCCTGTCCGACGGCAACAGCCGTGCGCACCTTGGTGTAGAAGGGAATACCCCACTCCAGAGTCGTGCTGGTGATCTTGATATCAGGATGTTCTTCATTGAAGCGCGCAATCAGCGCCTTCATGCGAATGCCGTCGCCGCCGGCAAGAAAGTCCCACCAGGTTACGTTTTCCTGCGCTACTGCAGGTATTGCCATCAGCGTCATGGCTGCGGCAGCAAACAATCTTTTCATGCGCATGTCAGTTCCTCCATTTTTTGACGCCAGCGATCTCCCGTCGATGGCGGTTAACCCAAACTCAAGTTCAATCAGCGAAGCCTGTGACCGCTTTCCGAGAAGACCAGCACGTCACCGGCGTCAGCGCCGAGATGAAGGGAACGGCTGTCAACGCGCGCTTCGCGTCCGCGGGTTTCCACAACCAATGCACGGCCATCGGCCAGACGGGCATGCAGGTAAGAAACGCCGCCGAGGTCTTCTTCCATGTCGACTGTGGCGACGAATCCGTCATTCATGGGACGCAGATGTTCGGGGCGTATGCCGACTTTCACAGCCGTTCCATCGCCAACATCGCCGGAAACCTTGGCCAACAATTCGCTTTGAATGCCGTCCAGACTGATCCTCAATGTTTCTCCCTGACGGCCGAGCACACGTCCAGGCAGGAAATTCATGGCCGGCGAGCCGATGAAGCCGCCAACGAACTGGTTGTCGGGATTGTCGTAGAGTTCCAGTGGTCGTCCGGTCTGCTGTACCACACCGTTTTTCAGGACGAAGATGTGATCGGCGAGTGTCATTGCCTCGACCTGATCGTGAGTCACGTAGATCATCGTCGCGCCAATCTGCTTGTGAAGCTTGGCAAGCTCCAGCCGCATCTGCACGCGCAGTTCTGCGTCGAGGTTCGATAGCGGCTCGTCAAACAGGAAAACCTTTGGCTGCCGAACGATGGCTCGGCCGATTGCGACACGCTGGCGCTGGCCGCCGGACAATTCGGAGGGGCGCTTTTTCAGATGGGCGTCGAGGTGCAGAATGCGCGCAGCCTCATGCACCATCTCGTCGATCTTGGCCTTTGGGGTTTTCTTGAGCTTGAGCGAGAAGGCCATGTTCTCATAAACCGTCAGATGCGGATAGAGCGCATAAGACTGGAAAACCATCGCCACTTCGCGTTTGGCGGGCTCAACTTGAGTGACGTCGCGTCCTTCGATCGAGATCGTGCCGGAGGTGGTGTCCTCCAGCCCGGCGATCATGCGCAGCAGGGTCGACTTGCCGCAACCGGAAGGGCCGACGAATACCGCAAACGATCCCGTCGGAATTTCCATGCTGACATTGTTGATGATGTCGACTGCGCCAAAACGCTTGCTGACATTGTGAAGCGTAATGCCCATCGCCGTCTCCTTAATCGATCTTCACACGCAAGACGTGGTATGACAGTGGGGCGATGGAGCCCTTGAGGTTACCGTCTTCGACACCCACGCCGGAGCCGCCTTTGGGAATGATATGGTCCGGGCGATCCGGTCCATTGGTGTCGTTGAGGTCGTATCCTTCCATCGCGTGGTGCTCCAGCAGCACGGCGCCGGTGAAGCCGGTCATGCTGAAATCAACCTCGGCATTTTCAGTCAAATGGCGATTGACTACGAAGAATGTCAGAATGCTTTCATCGCGATTGCGCACGGCCGCAACGTCGAGATAGGGAACATCATTGGCAACGTGGCAATCATAAGTCGGCACATCAACTGCGACATTCAGTGCCTCACCGCGACCGTAGATCGAGGCAAAACGGTAGGGATGATAAATGGTCTGGCGCCAGGCCGGACCATTACGTTCTGCGCGGATTGGCGCGATAACATTAACGAGCTGCGCAATGCACGCGATGCGCACACGGTCCGAACGACGGATGAACTCGTTCAGGAGACCGGCGACGAACAGCGCGTCTTCAAAATTGTAGGTTTCTTCAAGCAGTTCAGGAGCTTCCGGCCAATCCCAGCTCTTCCAGCGGCGACGATCGTCTTCGCGGATGTGATACCAGACGTTCCACTCGTCGAAGCAGATATGCACGTCGTTCTTGGCTCGCTTCTTCGCTTTCACATAATCTATGGTGCCGGCAATTGTCTGAATGTAGCGGCCGGTTTCAACGACCTTGCCGAAATAGTTCAGCGTGTCCTTGCTTGAGTTTCCGAAATATTTGTGGAGCGAAATGTAGTCGACATTCTCATAGCACTCTTCGAGAACTTCGCGCTCCCATTCAGGATAGGTCGCCATTTCATCGTTGGAACTGCCACAGACGATTGTTTCAATGGTGCTGTCGAAGCCTTTGAACGCTTTAGCCGTCTCATTGGCTAAGCGGCCATATTCGGTGGCGACCTTGTGGCCAATCTGCCAAGGGCCGTCCATCTCATTTCCGAGGCACCACATCTTGACGCCATAACCATCATTGTCGACGTGCGAACGGCGCAGATCACTCCAGGCAGTTCCGCCGGGAAAATTCACATACTCCAGGAAGTTACGGGCGTCTTCGAGGCCACGCGAACCGAGGTTGACGGCCAGCATCATTTCGATGTCGGCTTGTTTTGCCCAGTCGGCAAATTCATTAATGCCGATCTGATTGCTCTCTTTCGAACGCCAAGCGAGATCAAGGCGAACCGGACGGTTTTCACGCGGGCCAATACTATCTTCCCAGCGATAGGCCGAGACAAAATTGCCACCCGGATAACGGATCGCAGGGATCTTAAGGTCCTTAACAAATTTCAGTACGTCTTTGCGAAACCCCTGCGCATCGGCCTCAGGGTGACCCGGTTCGTAAATGCCGCTGTAGATCGCCCGACCCATGTGTTCGATGAAAGCGGAATATAGCCTTTCGTCGATGTCGCTAATCTTAAAATCGCGGTGAACGGCAATACGGGCCTTCATGAATGTCTCCTCCAAGCTATCCAATTATACGATATAGATCGTATTTTTCGATAAACATCAACTTACGAGGTCGCCTTGTCAATGGGGCTTTTGTGCTGCGGCGCACAATATGAAGGGGAAATAATGCGGACTTTGGTCAGTCGCGCTTTGTTTTCAAACGCAAAACAATATCTTGATCGTAGTTTCCAAAGCCGCGTCCGAAGATATTTATGCCACCAGGATGTTTGCTTTCCGCTTTGACTTCGACCCTCAGGCGGATCGATCTGTGCTCATCGAGGGCAAGGTCGCCAATGGTTACATCAGAGATTTTATGGCCGTCGACGTAGGTGCCTCCTGACCCGACGGACCATGTTTTTAGCATGCCATACTGGGAGCCTTTCAGCTTCCACCAGGCGGGTGTGTAAGTGCCACGACGGTCACCAAAATCGCCCGGAGATGTCCATGCGCCAATCTCGGTACCATTGATAGAAATAAGGATATCGGAGGGCCAATTCGCCATGGTGCCCGGCACCTCAGAGCTGACCTCCATAACGATATCGACGGAATCGATCAAGTCGCCACGAAGCTTGGCGTTGTTGGGGAACTGATATTCGACGAAGCCGCTGGTAAACCACAACAAACTGGTTTTCATCCGTTCCGGATCCATAAAGGTTTCCGGCACGTCGAGGAGCCCGATGATCCCCTCATTCGAGCAAATCCCGCACGGCGCTGTTACGGCATTGTTGGTGTAAAGACCTAGCGGCATCGAGACTTCGATAACGTTGTCTGTGACGGCTTCCGGTGCTGGCTGTAGGGTGACGATAAGTTCGTCATAAACCGCGAAACAAACCTTCTGGTTCCCCTTCTTTGCCCGTCTGGCTTCAGTGCGAACCAGGCCCGCTTTTTCTAGAACCTTGAGGTGGGCCGATACCGACGATTGCGGCAGGACTGCCGCCTCAGTCAGTTCGTTGACATTGATGCCGGGGCGATTGGCGATCAATTGTAGGAGCTGAATGCGATGTAACGAAAAGATTCCCTTGAGCGCAGCCAAGTCTTTGCGCGGATCAATCACCAAAAATTTCGAACTCATCCATGCTCCCCACATCGACATGACAGATCTATATCCGATTATACGATATGTCTGCAATGGGTGGGGTTAAAAGCGCGATTAAATAACGCGTCGGCTGGAGAAAGTTCGATCTGCGCACGTCGCCCGAGTTAACTTTGCTCTAGATGAGTAGTCCAAATGCCCCATTATCGGTTTATCGATTTGATCTCTCGATCCGCACTCATCCATTCTAACCGAGCCCAGCAATTAGGCTTAGGAACATCGCACCAAGATTAAAGCGTTCCATTGCGCGATCGTGTCATCTCCGAATGAGCCTGGTCGACTCCAAGGTATCGGCGAAACCCAAGTCTGGTATCGCGATGTTTCGGGTAGGATTAGCTTCTGAAAATCGCTCTCTCCTCCAATAACGATCTACTGGTGCAGCAGCGCTCCCCTACGCCGGAGCGAGCGGATCGTCTCCGGTCCGCGTTAGGTGGTCTCCACCCGCCCGGCGATGGCCTCCTTTTTTGTCTTCGAGGGGGGCGCCTCGACAGAAAAGCTCCTCGGCGCTGGTGCTATGGAACCCACAGGAGGCGTGCTTTCGTTTCCTACTTCAAACCACATTACGAGAAGTATAAAGGCGTTGGCGGTGACACCGCCCGTCTCGCTTCCTATATAGCCTCCAGACTGTGATAAGGAATTCAGCCATGAACTTAACTGGTAACCTGCTCCTCGCAGGGTCGGAAAAGCGCGGAGCCAACGGCGAATTTGCCGGGGTCGAGGCCGCCACAGGCGAGCCGCTTGATGTCTTGTTTGGTGGTGCTACTGCCGAAGACGTGGAGCACGCCACGAAGCAAGCGTGGGAAGCCTTCAGCGAATACCGGGAAACCGATCTAAGTCGACGTGCAGCATTCTTAGACGCCATTGCTGACGAGATCGAAAACATCGGTGACGATCTTATCGTCAGAGCGATGGCTGAAACGGGGCTCCCGCGCGGTAGGCTGGAGGGCGAGCGGACGCGAACTGTAGGGCAACTTCGGCTCTTCGCGAAGGAGGTCCGGGACGGGCGCTTCCAGGAACTACGTTTCGACAGCGCGGATCCTGGCCGGAAGCCTTTGCCAAAGCCAGACCTCCGACTGAGAAACATCGCCCTCGGTCCTGTAGCCGTATTTGGCGCTTCCAACTTCCCCCTCGCCTTTTCGGTTGCCGGAGGCGACACAGCCTCCGCATTGGCGGCTGGCTGTCCGGTCGTAGTGAAGGCGCATTCGGCTCATCCCGGAACTTCCGAACTGGTTGGTCGAGCTGTCCAAACCGCCGTCGCGCGAGCTGGCCTTCATCCGGGGACATTCTCCCTGCTTTTCGACGCGGGGTTTGAAGTAGGCCAGAGGCTGGTCGCCGACCCGCGAATCCGTGCTGTAGGCTTCACGGGATCCCGCCGAGGTGGAACCGCTCTTATTGACATAGCTTCCAGGCGGAAGCAGCCTATTCCCGTCTACGCCGAGATGAGCAGCATCAATCCGGTCATTCTCTTTCCTGCGGCCCTGAAGAACCGCGCAGCGGACATAGCGTCGTCATTTGTAGCGTCACTCGCCCTTGGCGCAGGACAGTTCTGCACGAACCCTGGATTGTTGCTGGCCCTCGATGGGGAGGGGCTGGACGCCTTTGTCTCTCAGGCGGCGCGATTGCTCCCGCAGATAGACGCGCAAGCCATGCTAACCCCCTCCATCGCGAAAGCTTACTGCGATGGAGTGGCCAAACTAACGGGACATCCGGAAGTTCGAGTAATCGCCTCCGGCAAGCCAGGAAGCCAGTTCGATGGTACAGCAGCGCTCTTCGAAACCTCTGCAGATGCATTCCTTGCTCATCACGAGCTCCAAGACGAGGTGTTCGGCGCCGCAGGTCTGATCGTTCGATGCAAAGATCTCGAACAACTCGAGCAGGTCCTTGATGTACTGGAAGGCCAGCTTACGATTGCGCTCCATATCGCGGAGGACGACGAGCCCGCTGCGCGTGGCCTTGTTCCAAAGCTCGAGTTGCTTGCCGGACGATTGCTGGTGAACGGCTTCGGAACCGGCGTCGAGGTTTCACCAGCGATGGTTCATGGCGGGCCGTACCCAGCAACGGCGGACGGGAGGTCGACCTCCGTCGGCACCTTGGCAATCTATCGCTTCCTTAGGCCAGTATCCTACCAGGATTTCTCGCCTGCACTACTACCTGTCGCTCTGCGCTAAAAGCCCAAGCACTGCTAGGTCGCCTGTGTTCGGGCGGCCTAGCAAGAGATGGCGTTTAAATTTTTCCTGGTCCAAGCCGATCTCCTAGATGCCAGGCAGATACAGAGCGACATCCCCGGCAATATTCGCATCGACGCAGATCGCAGTGCTCCTCGAGACGGTTGTGCATCACCAAGATGTCTAATGAGCCGTCCACCTGTCGGAAGACTTTCAAGCATCCGAACCTGCCATGACCGTTTCCACGCAGGATCGATTGATCTGCGGATCGCCTCTCACTCTGCGCCCGCCCTTGGTTCGCGTCATTTGCATTTGAGGAAACGCCGGGCACCCACAGTCGCATAGATGACGTAGGCTTTCGCGCAACCGCCAATGCGACAAGCAAGGAAGCGTTCGCCCCTAGAATCGCAAATCCATGGAAGCAGGACCCAGAAAGCCCTACTGAGTGGTAGTCAGTAATATCCATCTCCGCATTTGTCAGCGGTCATTCGCAATCTATATTCAAAGTATCGTCAACGGATAGCCCCGTCAGGCTTTCCTATCAGATTGGCGATAGACGAAGTCCCTGAGCGAAACAGCCGACAATCGTTATGTGAACGAAGCGGCAAAACCGTGCATGACTTTCGAGAGCCAAAGTACGCCTGCCCCACACGGTGACGATGCAGTACGAGTGCTCGGTACCTTCAGGCGCGATTTTTCTTGTCTGATGGTATGACTATCCCGTAAGTCAATGTCCTATGACCAATCATCAGTTTTGCCGGGATATTTGCATCGACCGCGGTGAGCCGCTGCCTGGTTCAGGGGTGGCTGCAAACCGATATGCACTGTTACATTGGCCCCGCCGTCACTGGCGGGTTCCCAGAACACAGTCGGCTGAAATGCCAGTCGGTCTATCTGATGCAATTGTCAAAGCAAATGAGGCCGGGGTGCATGTTGCCCTGGTTGACGGCGATGATATCGCGTTGTCGGTCGATGGAAAGGTGTTACCTGTCGCATCTCACGAACTAGCAGCAGAACACCTCCTACACATCGCATCCGGTGGCACATTGGATTGTGAACCTGACACGCGCATAACCATACTCTGTTGCACGGATAGCAAGCAGGATCCCTGTTGCGCAAAATACGGGTTTTCCACCTGGAAAGCACTGAAAGAGAAAGCTGATCCAACCAAGTTTCGGGTACTGCAATCGACCCATTTGGGCGGCTGTCGTTTCGCAGCTACCCTGATTGTCCTGCCCGCGCGGCAGAGATATGGCCGGCTCGAGTCTCAAGCTGTGCCTGCTTTTTTGGAGGCTCTGTCCAACGGAATTCCATTTTTGCCGGCCTACCGTGGCAACCCAATGCTTGATGAGGCAAGACAGGTGGCAGAGCATGCTGCGTTTACCTATGCTGACGGTGATGGTGTCAGGGAGGTGGAGCTGCAGGAAAGTCCAGAACTTTCAAGAGACCCGGAAAAGAACGCTGAATTCATAGCTGTCATGTCTTCACGCCGCCTACGCATTCGATTGGCGCGCCATTCATTTGAAGTGAATACCCGGTGCGACACTATCACGAGGGGATCAAGTCAAGCAGCTGACCGCTGGCAGGTTGTAGCGGTCGAACCTATCGATTGATACGGGTCTTAGCGAGACTGCGCCGCCTCTTTGAGGTCAGCTTGCCGCAGCACTTCACGCTCACCGACATGCGAAAAAAGCAAGGTCGCAGAGCCTATTAGGCCGTTCATCGTTTCTCCATAGCGGCTGCGGTTAAGGTATAGGAACTGGCGATTTCGGACCGCAAACAGATTTCGCCATTGGGCAGTTGAGCGAAATGCCATGGTCTCCGCTTCTTCACTCAACATCTCTTCATAAGTGTCGATAATCACATCGCTGTCAAAATCTGAAATTCGTTCCAGACTGTAGGGAATGTCAGGGGAGCTGTTTGCATAAGCGGGGACGTGACCGAGCCCGAAGTCCGAAATCACCTCCTCCATGCCACCGCGACCGATGAGGCGAAAACCATCGCGATAAATTTCCATTGGCGTGACAGTGATGGTGGCGGGATCGCGGACACGGTTTTTGAACGCGTTGACAATGCCCTGATACTCCATGTTCAACTCTTTGTAGCGTGCCTGCTTGCCAACGATATCTGCCAATTGTTCAGCATATTCGACTATGTTCTTTTCGCGCACCGGCAGGAGAACCACGGGTGCAATCGACGACAGCTTTTCGCGAAGCGCTGCGTGATAGGACAGGCCAACGATCAGGTCAGGTTTGAGGGACGCGATGGTCTCAATATCAGGCGCTTGATGGGTACCAATATAGTGGATAGCGGACGTATCGAAACGTTGCGACGCACCACGAAAAATCGTTCCTTTAAACAGTCGCTTGCGGCCCGAAGAGCCACAGGGCGTAATGCCGAGCTCCAGCAATTGCGTGGTCAGGCTGAAGTCATGCAAAGAAACCACACAGCGGGGTGAAACAGGAATTTCCGTCTTTCCGAACTGGTTCGTGAATGTCCTTGTCGCTTCACTTGCGTCAGCGGTCACACCACTCACAAAGCACAATAACGTTACAAATAGTGCTCGCATTCTCATGAGATATGTCCTCTGCGCGAAAGCAGGAAAAGCAGATAGGGTGCACTGATAACGGCAACGACCAGACCGGCTGGTATCTGGAGGGGTGCAAAGAGCGTTCGACCGACCGTGTCGCCAATCAGTACGATGCAAGCACCGACAAGGGCAGTTAACGGCAACAGAAACCGGTGGCGATCCCCGACAAGCAGTCTGGATGCGTGTGGTGCGATCAGCCCGATGAAACTCATAGTGCCGACATTGGCCACGGCGGACGCTGTCAGCATCACACTCAGCAGCAATCCGACCAACTGGAACCTGCCGATATCCAGTCCGCGGCTGCCTGCAACGGCCTCTCCAAGCTGGTAAAGATCGAAATGACGATAAAGTAGAAGAATGGGTATCCCTGAAATTGTCAGCCAGACAAGCTGGCCGCGGACATTTGCCCACCCCGCATGGTGAAGACTACCCGCCAACCACAACAAAGCAGATTCAACCTGGTCGATGCGACCATATGTTATCATCGTGTCGGAAACCGCACTCAAAATTGCGGTTATGCCGACACCAACCAGTATCAGACGTAGCGGGTTAACCCCTTTGTTCCAGGATAGGACTGCTATTAAAAGTGCCACCAGGACACCGCCTACGAAGGCCGCGAGAGGGTAGAATTCTTCCGTGAGGTCCGACCGCCACACAATCATCGCCAGAAGCACTGTTGTCCCTGCTCCGGCTTCAACCCCGACGAGGCCTGGTGCAGCAAGTGAATTGCGGGTCAGAACCTGAAGTGTAACACCCGAAAGCGCCATTGCCATACCGGACAAAATAGCCAGCATAATCCGAGGAAGGCGAATGTCGTAGATGATCGTATGAAGGATATCTTTGTCATCACTTGAACTGAAGCTTGTCACGACATCACTTACTGTCATCGGATAACTTCCGAAAGTGACGGATAAGAATGCAAACAACAGCATGAAGATGCAAATGAAAACGACAATCTTTCGTGCCCTTTTATCTCTAGATGTCGTGTCTGAGCCGACCGAGGCTGGAATCATTTCAGCCTCCCAAGGACAAGGGCGATAAACACTGGTGCGCCAACCAAAGCGGCAACAATTCCGGTGTTTAGTTCGAGCGGCCGTACGACAACGCGAGCGACCACATCGCCGATCACCACCATCAATGCGCCTAATAGAGGGGCCGCTACGATCAGGTAGCGATGATTGTTACCAAACAACATCCGCCCGACATGGGGCGCCACTAGGCCGACGAAACCAATTGGTCCGGCAATTGCCACGGTTGACGCGGAGAGAAGCACAGATGCCAAAAGCATAGATATTCGAAAACGCCCAATGTTCAGCCCCAGCAATGAGGCCTTGTGTGACCCCAGGCGATAAAGGTTGAGACCGGGAATGTTAAATACCGCTATGCCACTAGCAACAATGAGCAGCGGCAGGGTGTGCCATCTTGCTTCGCTGCTTTCAAACGCCAACGAACCGACAAGCCAACGTCTGAGAGAATCAAGCCCTTGCTGATCCATCAGAAGAATGCTTGAGGTCAGAGCGCTGAACAGCGCACTGATGACGACACCGGACAGGATGAGCCGTGCGCGATGTTGTTCTACTCCTGCATTGAGAAGAACAAACGATGCCGCCACAATAGCGCCAGAAAATGCCAAAAGCGGGATCATCGCCAGCGTCATATCAGGCACGACCAACAATCCGCCAACCACGAAAAATGCAGCACCACTGTTGATGCCAAGCAGTCCCGGATCTGCAAGTGGGTTTTCCGTCAGGGCTTGCAGCAGCACGCCCGCTAAACCCAGTGCACCGCCAACAATCAGCGCACTGAAAAGGCGCGGCATGCGCATATCAAGGACAATGTTATGGAGTGGATTAGTATAATCAGGAGACAATACTGCATCCCACACGACACCCCAATCAAGCACACGTGCCCCGAATGCCAGATGCACCAATGCAGCGACGCCAAGAGCAATAGTGAGTGCGATAAAAGGTATTAAACGAATGGCGGATAACATGTCAGCCGCCTAAGCCTCGAGCGATGAGGGTATGCAGATCACTCCGCCGGTTACAGTGTCCTCCAACATTCTGGAGCGTACGCCAAACACATTCTCGATGTTGTGGTCTGTAAAAACGCGAAGTGTCGCACCTTCCGCGACAATCTCGCCCTCCCGCATCATCACGAGCTCATCTGCATACTGCGCCGCCTGATTGAGATCATGAAGAATAGCAACCACGGTCCTGCCTGCGTCACGTAACATGGCCAGGAGATCAAGGAGGCTCAATTGATTGGCTACATCCAGATAGGTGGTCGGTTCATCAAGCAGAATGATGGGGGCATCCTGTGCCAAAGTCATCGCAATCCAGGCACGTTGCAGTTGGCCGCCCGAAAGGGCAGAGAGCGGCCTATCCAGTAACGCCTCTACTTCGCAAAGTGAGGCAGCCCGCCGGACCGCTTCCTCATCCTTGTTCGACCATTTGCCCAGCCAAGTTCGCCAGGGAAAACGCCCTTGTACCAACAGCTCACGAACGCTTATGCCCGTTGGGGTATGTGTGCGTTGAGGAAGGAAAGAAACCAGGCGGGCAAACTCCCGCTTTGGATAGGACGACACTGATTTTGAGTCGAGAAAGATGCTGCCTTTTTTTGGAAGCACATTTCCAGCAATCGCGCCAAGGAGTGTTGATTTGCCTGAACCATTCGGACCTATCAGGGCAGTGAACCTATGTTCCTTGACGGTTAGATTGATGCCGCGCAGAGCATGAGTGTCACCGTGGTACACATTTAGATCACTTATCGAAAACATGTATGTCTATCCACGCGCCGACGTCGTTACGACGAGACCAAAGATTCAATCTGATTTGGCAACCTGTAACACCGGCCCCCAAAAGGCATGCAATGCTAAAAGTGTGTTGAGACACTTTAGCGTTTTTCCAGAAGTGCATCACATGTTAGTGACGCCCATCTTTGTTGACCGCGAGTGTCATGTTTGTGCGGCAACGTCAAGGTTTGGGGGACCAATGCGCCAGCGTTTCAAAAAATTCAGCACCAAAAGCCTTCTTTGCAGCTCTGCATTGGCCTGCTTACTTTCGGCGGAAAGTGTTGCCATGGCTCAGGATACTCAGAGCGCAACAGTCCTCCAATCAATTGTCGTGACTGGTAAAACGGACGCTACTGCGCCAATCGATGGCTATGTGGCTCAAACAAGCAATAGCGGGACCAAAACAGACACGCCGATCCTCCAAACACCTCAGTCATTGTCGGTTGTGTCAGCAACGGAAATTAAGGATCGCGATGCGCGAACGCTTGCCGATGTCCTTGCCTACAGCCCAAGCTTTACAGCACAGCCACGTTCATTTTCCCGCGTCGCGGACCGCTTCCGTATCCGGGGTTTTGATGTGGAACCCGGTACAGGTGGCTTGTTGCGTGACGGAATGCGACTGCAAAACAATTCCTATGACGGAACTCAGGAACCTTTTGGTTTAGAGCGCGTGGACGTTGTGCGAGGCGCATCGTCTGTTCTTTACGGCCAGCTTTCGCCCGGCGGTTTTGTCAATGGCGTCAGCAAACGTCCGACAGATGAACCGCTTCGTGAAATTGGCATTGAAGGTGGACTGAACAAACGCAAACAGGTTACGGCTGATTTCAGTGATGCCCTGACCGATACCCTGTCCTATCGCCTCACCGTCATGGGACGGGATAGTGATACGCCGGTGAACTACAGCAATGACGATCGTTTCTACATTGCGCCAGCATTGGAATGGAGCCCTGATGACGATACAACGCTGTCTATACTGGGTTTCTACCAACGAAGCAGCACCCGGTTTCCCGCATCAATTCCGTACCAGATCATTGACGGTATAGGATCCGGACCCTTTTTCCTGAAACGGGGCACATTTATTGGCGAGCCCGGTTACGACCGAATGGTGAGCGACATGAGCGCTCTTGGCTATGAGTTCACGCATCGGTTTGACAATGATGTGAAGTTCTCATCGAAATCGCGCTATTATGAATCGGACCTTGATTGGCGTTATCTCATGGCCCAGACCGGCACTGCGGCGGTGAACAATGCCGCCGCCACCGGTATTCTGGCGCGGCAATACAGCGATCGTTATGATCAAGCCAAGGGTTTTACCCACGATATGAATGTTGAGTTTGACCTGGATACAGGTCCGCTGTCACATTCCTTCGTCGTCGGATATGATTTTTACGACACATCCTATGACTCTGACAATTTCCGTGCAGCGGTTGGGTCGATTGATCTCAACAATCCGGTCTACGGTACACCCATTGTGGTGAACAAAAACCCTGCCCTAAATCGTGGCGGTAAAACCACGACCACGCAGCACGGAATTTATGTTCAGGACAATATCAATTTCTACGAACGCTGGAATGTGCTGTGGGGCTTGCGCCACGACTGGGCCGACCAGGAATTTAGGATCCATAGAACCGGGCAGACGATTACCCGCGATACGCAGGAAACGACCTGGCGTGCGGGACTGGTGTATGAGGCGGCCAATGGGCTGGCACCTTACATCAGCTATGCGCAATCGTTCTTCCCAGTATCCATTGGGGCTTTCACCAACGATATAAACTTCGACCCCACCACAGGCGAACAGATTGAGGCCGGAATACGCTACCAGCCGCCCGGAACCAACATGCTGTTCAGTGCAGCCGTCTATCAGTTGACGCAGGATAATGTTGTCTCAGCCAATCTTGCCGGTGACCTCACCCAGATTGGTCAGCAACGTGCACGGGGCCTGGAACTGGAGGCGAAAGCTGACCTCACGGATTATCTCACTATGGTTGGGTCATACGCTTATACGGACGCAAGAATTACCAAGAGTGAAGTGGCAGAAGAAATTGGTCGACGCAGCGAAAACACGCCTTATCACCAAGCCGCTTTGTGGATGACCTATGATCTTGCGCAACTGGGCGTCGAAGGCTTGAGCGTTGGAGGCGGTGTGCGCTACAAGGGAACAACCCGTGCTTCAGGTATCGATCATGGGATACCCGCCAATGTGGTTGTCGATGCTCTAGTCCGCTACGATGTCAACGAGAACGTGACACTGTCGGTCAACGCCACCAACCTGTTTGGAAAAGATTACGTCAATTGCGAGTTTTCCTCCTGCCAATATGGCGATGACAGGGAAGTTATGGCGTCCGTCCGAATCCGTTGGTAGTGGCACCTCGGCCTACGAGGACTGAACAACCAGTGACAGCGTTAAAGCGGCCCTGCCCTCACACAGGGCCGCTTTGAAATTTTGCCAGAATCGACAGGCCACGCGATAATTCATCGATCGAGGGACCGCCGAGACAAAGCCGTATCCCCGTCGACTTATCTTGGCGGTCTGCGCGCATTGCATCTGGTGGCGTGACTATAACGCCCATCATTTCTGCTGACGACACGAACGCCTCCGCCTGCGCATGGGGCATCGGAATCCACGCATGGAACGCAGCGGGATTGGTGACGATTTTCCTGTCAGAAAGCAGCGAAACAGCAAGGTGTGCTCTGCGGCTGGCTTCTGCCTGAAGCGATGTTCGTGTGGCTTCGACAACCCCGCTAGTGAACCACTCTTCAAGTAAGGAGTAATCCAGAGGCGAAGCCGCCAGTGGAATGACCTGCAGAGCTTCTTCAGCTGAAGTAATCCATTTTTCGGGAAGAACCAGAACCCCTAATCGAAGACCTGACGTCAGTGTTTTTGAAAGACTGGTAACGTGAAACACATTATCGGGTGCCAGTGCCACGAGAGGTGGGTAATCAGTGCTGGAGCCGAGCGTATAGACCCCGTCCTCTACAATCTGCACGTCACGTTGACGGCAAATCCCGATGATTTCTTGGCGACGGCCGAGGCTCATCGATGCAGTGGTCGGATTATGGAGAGAAGGCGTGAGATAAACCAGCCTTCGCCTCCGCTGATTGTTTGGATCGTCTAGAACCCGTGCCAGATCGTGCGGCACCATACCCTCTTCATCAATCTCCACACCGGCAATTGGATGACCTCTGTGGCGCGCGAGTGCTATCGCCCCGGGATAACTCAGTCGCTCGGTGATGATCAGCCCCCCTCCCCCGCACAGTGTATCGAACGCCAGCCAGAGTGCCTGCTGGCCGCTTCCGGTCAGGATGATGCGGTTGGGCTCAACAAATATTCCCAGGCTCTCAAGCCATTTCCCAAAGATCCTGCGGTGAGCATCATGGCCTGCAAGTGGCGGTCTCAAGTGGACATGTTGAGCATCTATCTTGCGAGACACAGTTGAGAGAGTACGTGCCAACAGACGATCACTTAGCATTGGCGGAATGGCATTGACGGAGAAGTCGATGGTCGCGCGATTTTCCGATTGGAACGATGCAACAAAGGTTCCTCTTCCTTTGATACTGCGTGCAAGGCCCCGCCGTTCCAGCACCGCGTAAGCTTTTGTCACTGTGCCGACACCCAGTCCGAGCGTCCAGGCAAGCTCGCGATGGGGTGGAAGCCTGTCGCCGCCTGCCAAAAGCCCCGACAAAATGTCTTCAGAGAGTGCTTCCAGCAGACGTGTGGAAGGATTGCCCTCACCGTCCGTGAGGCGGGCCTTCCAGGGAGATTTCAGGCGCATCAGGTTCTCGATTTGTCCATGACATGGTTGTCCGGTGTCACTGATTAAGGCGTGCTCGTCAACACTCAGTTGAAGGGAACCAAACCTGTCTTCTTAGAACGCTGTTACATCTAAGGAGCGAACTTAGCGAATAGTCCCATACAGAGGGGAAGCGTGCTGTTGATGAGTAGTCAATAATCGTGATGTCGCCACAGAAGTCCATGCAAATGCGACCGAAGACTACCATCGGTCGCTGGCAGCCCGCGGAAGGCGCTAGTGCACGCGAAAACCTAGTAAGTGCCTACGCGATAACGATAATTCCCAGGAATATGACTGTGAGGTAAAAAATATTGCCGACATGGCCTATCAACGACTGAGGTGGTATCAAGCGATTGACCAATTATGGCTGGAATGCGAGAAATCAACGCCAACCCGCTCAAACGATGAAGCTCGGTTTCAGAGTCTAGGAACACTAGAAATCAGTCCTCGAATAACCACATCATTATCTACTTGAACACGGCAAACTACTTCGAAGCGCTCTCCAGGCATATTGCGATCAGCAATGAATTTTTCGGCGTTGGGCAGTTCATCCTGGGTGGGAGGGCTGCAGAGTGACCAAGTATCTTTCAGGTAGAAAGGTACATCTAAGGGATAACTGAAATATCGCCTTGTCTCTCGCTGATCTTGCACGTTAACGAGGATCGCACGCAAACCATTCTTATAAGAAATTGAGAATGCACCTTTTGGCATCTCAGGTCGCGAAAAATAGCCTGCCCTATAATAATCCCATACGGCATACCCGCTATAGCCGAGTACAGCTACGAGAAGCCCTCGTTTGATCCAAGTCCACATGACAACCCCCGCATGCTTTAGCTCTACCAAGCTGTTTAGTTGCTGAGTGAAGATAATACAACTTACCCAGACGCAGGTTTGCTTAAGAACGGAACATGAGGACAGGCGCCTATAACTTGGCGGCGATGGCTTCAAAGCAGCGCAGGAATGCAGCCAAACGGCTCAAAATGATAAATCCAACTCACGGCATCGCTGAGTAAACTCAGTGCTTCGACCCTATTGGGCCTCGACACAACCCCAAAGAGCATCGGCTGCAGAGTTGGATTGTGTGAGTTTCACGCTAAGTTTCCGCGCCCTCGATGGAATTCTAGAGTAGAGCTCTCCCGGAAGACGGTTCTACGCCGTCTTCTTCGGAACCACCGTGAAGCGTTAAAACCTTCGGATTGCGGACTTCGATTGCAGATAGCGGATATGGTGAACCATCGAATAAAAGATCAGCGTCTATTTTCTCACCAGGAACAAAATTCCAACAATTATCGTGAATACTTATTAAGAATGTTTCATTGCCATTGGCATACACCATCATGATGCTGTTGCACAGCTTATCGCCATTGGTCCAAGATAGGGATATGCACTAGTTTCCCGCTATAATAGTGCACACCACTAGGCATTCGTCACATTGTCGATTTTGGGTGCGAACTGATCAACTCAATCGCATCATCGCTTTTCCAGCTAATGGCAAGTCAAGGACTATATAGCGAGAAATATCCGCCTTCGTACAGATAGTAGGCCGAGTGTCGCTTTTCCGTTGTGACAAATGGATACAAAACCCGGCGTTTGCCAGGATCTCCGTGACCGTCGCAGGTGATACGATGAACAAAGACCTTGGGTCCGCTCAAGCGCAAATCTTTTTCAGCAGGCTTGAACAATTCGAATTCCGGGTTTGCAAGAAAGGCATCAACGGTCTCATATGTCGTATATGTCGATGATTGACCAGAGGCGTCACAGGAATAGAAAACTCCAACCGCCTCTCCCCTATGAAACTCTTGCGTTTTCCCGATTATGTTTTGGGTGTTCGCGAACCAAGACTCACCTGTCCATCCCACAACGCTCCACTTGGTATCTATGAAATCGGCATAAGCGAGTTCGGGCGTGATCAATGCCCCTAAGACTGCAGCAAGCTTGAAAACTTTCATCATTGTAATTCTCTCTTCAAAGCTTCCTGCATGCATACCAAGTCACTCGCACGACCCGATGTTTCGTAGGCTGTCTGGTACGATTGAGCACTGTCTAAGCAGGAGTACGATGGACCCTCTGCCATTTCACGCTCCAGTGCCTTTTGCATACAGACCATGTCCTGTACCTGACCGCTTGATTCAAAGCGCTCTTGGTAGAACTGGGCTTTCTCCGGGCATGAACCATAAGGAGCCGCTGCAAGTACGCTTGTACCCAAGCTCAACGAACAAATAATCGCTAGTGTGACAATAGTTGCCCTGTGCATCTGGCCTCTCGAATAAGACGTTTCGTAGCTACGTTCGCGATACCCTGAAGTTGTTACTATTACTAGAACACCCCCAAAAGATGTGGAGCAACTATTCAGAGGCACAACCGCCTCTGCCCCTCCGGCGGCGGCGAACATGGCCAGTTCGGCGGCGGTTCTTGTAACTGCCACAGGACAAATTAGCTTGGGGGGACCTGCAAACATGGAGAGGTATTCATTAAGTTGCAGCGACGGGTGACAGGTGGCGCACGGTATCAGGGTAGATGCTATCGGCTTGACTCGGATCTTCCCAAAAACAAGCGCAACTTCAATGGCCATGATCCCGTTACGGCGTTGTCTAGCTCTACAACGTTTTGACCAGAGTTTCGCCAGGAAGAAAATACCAGTCCGGAATTCTGAGCCTCGCCTTGCGGTTGGCCGATGTCAAATCAACTTTCGAGCCAGAGTCGTTCGACCAAATAAGCGCTTCGCGATATCCCCAGTGGTCGATGGTACCAGAAAAAGCACACGCAGCGTTCTGCCATGGCGTTTCCGCGCTGTTCAGCGTCCCAACAGTCATCCAACTCGCTCCATCGACTACAGTTTTTGCAGTCAACGCTTGCGTAAAGTCATCTGATGGATTGACTTCAAAGCTCGGCTCAGTGGCAGTTACAGCATCTGAAAAAGCGTTCGAGTAGCGTTCAAACAGAGTTTCACATGCCTGTCTGGCCTCCTTGTCCGTGACTTTGGCCAGCTTATAAGATGTCGCGATTTCTATACCGCCCATGACCGCATCACGAACTGTTGCTACGGCCTTGGTTTCTCGGCTCGGATGAAGAATGAATCCAGTCAGGAAACTGAGCGATGTTTTGAGATTGGGCCCGTCAGCAACAATCTCTCCAGCGATTGTCATCATTAGTCTTGCCGCTTGGTTGAGTTCCTCTGCATCATGTTTACCCGGTGGCAGCGCGAGATACGGCGCATGAAATCCCAGCACCGCTCCAGGCTCAATGGTGCGAGATGCGTGTCGCATATCGCCCCATTCGCTTCCGCCGAGGAACGCCAGAGCACAAGCGGAATGACACTGATCGCCGCGACGGACATATGTTCGGATGCCATCCGTCATGAAAAGATCCTGAAGCGCCTTCCCACCAAGAAATGATCCACCAGAACTGTCGAGACAAAGACGGTTCACCTCTTGGGTTCCAAAGAGGTTTACGTCATCCTCGTTGATTTCACCGCGTAGCAGATAATTACACCTAGAGTCAGAAACTGGGGTCAACTCTGCTGCGACAGTGGTGTCTACGGGGATAGAGGCCAGTAGAAAAATTAGAAATGCCTTTTTATTACGTCTCATGCAGGCCCTATTTCCTCAATTTTGTCTTGCCTGAGCCGCCCACCAGAGAACAAATAGTTTGCTTCCCGATGTGCATTGGGTGATTTTATCATCTGATGCAAACGCTCATTCTCACGCATTTCCGCTATAAATTGAATACTCGATTTCAAACGCGACTAAACCTGCTAGTGTATTCAAATCCAAAGAAACGCGGCGGGGGCTGTGAGAATGTTGTCAGGGCATTTATTGCTTTGGAGACGAAGCCGTATCATTGCATGCGTGGCCCTGCTCTTCGTTGCTGGTTCGGAACATTCTTTCGCTCAAACACTTGCTGGTCATTCTGTCGGCGAACAACGCTTCTCGCTGGAAAAGCTTGTAAAAGGCACTTGGAAGGACGCTTACGGAAATTACCAAGACGGGTCGTTTCAAACGAGCAACGGCGTCAGGCTAACTGGGACTACTGACAAATCGACGGGCAAGATTGTTCGCCTGGAGGCCAAGGCTGACAAGCGAGGATCAAAACAGCCGGCGTATTATTCAGATTTCACGTTCGGCAAAACGACCCTTGCAACGATAAGGCAACGCTTTGGCAATGCGGGATCACTGCCTGGAAACGGATCGCCGGTTCTATCGACATCCGATGGTGGTGTCGAAATCTCGAGCTTTTACGAAGTCGCTGACAGCGATGTCGTCGTGACGTTTGTTACGAAGATCAGCAAGAAAGCGCTTCTGGATCTCCAAGAACGATATGTAAGTGCCGCATACGATCATATGGCGGAGGTGGCCATTCTGAACTCTGTGGCTCTCTCTACCGCGGCATATTTTCAGGAAACTCGCGGTACTCCATCTGTTTTCGATATCGGGTACCAGCCCATCGCCTGGCAGCCTGCGACAACTCAAACGGTAGATCAAAAACACCAGATTTCACTGGCGCGGATCAAGCCATCACAATTGCCTGTTGCTCGGGTATATTCTGGCCCCAGTAACGCACCTGACTTCACAGATCAGAGTGCGACAATGCGCAACTATCGAACAAGGATTGCGGAGGGTATGGCTTCTGGTCCTAATTTCGCGGGCGAGTTTGCGGTCGTCGAGATCAGTTGCGGCACCAACTGTGTGAATGTCTTTTTGGGTAACGTTCGCACGGGTGAGGTATTCAAGCTACCGGTTGGTGGCGCAAGCAACACCAACCTCGCCCTCAAATTCGATCTTTCTAGCCGACTTATGACGACACAGTGGGCGCACGCTGACACGGGGACCTGTGTGATGCAGTTTTTCAGTTTCAACGATGGAGAATGGATTGAATTGCTCAGGCATGATCTTGGTGCCAAGCAACAATGCTTGACTTCACTGTCGCAAAACCTGAGATAGTATTTGATGCAATCATTTCACCTTTGGATGGATTATGCCGACGCGCTCAGCTGAGACGCGACATCATCCCGTCAGCCGGTATCACCATGGAAAACAGCCTTCCGAGTTCAGAATTTGTAATCGAAGAGCAGTTTCAGCAATGGCTGTCAGATGCGTCTCTTAGGTTCCAATATCTTCATCCACACATTGAAATCTCGACCGAAGGAAATTCTGTCAGACTGACCGGAACTGGCGCTGATGATCCAGGTATCAAACGTGAATTCCAGTTCTGTCTCTATCGGCAGAAAATCTTCGAGCAGACCCTGCCGCTGCGGACAATGTTGATTGAAGGAGTGACAGGCGTTGCTCGTCGCACCTCTTAAATTCCGCACCGCAAATGACGGCATACTTTTCGCAGATGACGCCGGCGGCTATTTCAAGGCCGAGGAAGACTTCCTGCATCGCTATGTCTGCGATGAACTCAACGGGAACGACTTTGACTTCCTGAGCACAAACGGTCACGCATTCGAAGATACTAACGACCTATCTTACCTCGGATTTGAGCACCGCTTTGCGAGCCGCCTCTATCTGCCGGCAGATCTGGACTACGTCATCCTGGTCCCAACACTGAGATGCAATCTGGCTTGCGGATACTGTCAGGTTTCTCGTGTCAACGAAGGCACCCCCGGGTTTGACTGGAGCACGGAAACCCTATCGGCCGCCATCAGGTTTCTGGACGGGCTCGAAACCCGTAACATCAAGGTTGAGTTTCAGGGAGGAGAGCCACTCCTTCGTCTTGATGTCATCAAACACGTCATCGCATTCTGTCGAAGCAAGTTCGAGCGCTGTGAGTTTGTGATCTGTACCAATCTTCAGGACGTCAGTGAGGATGCATGGGCGGTTCTAAACGAACCTGATGTCTTCACCAGTACGTCACTTGATGCGACACGGTCGATCCATCAGGCGCAGCGTACTATCAGCCCGCAAAAAACCGATGCATTCTTTGACAATCTTGACCGGGCCATCGAATGGCTTGGTCCCGACAAAGTATCAGCTTTACCCACTATTGATCCTCGCAAGCCACCGGCACCACAAGCACTGATCGGATCTTTTGCGCAATATGGGTTCAGGTCGATATATCTGCGCCCAGTGAACTACCAGGGTTTTGCGCGCAAGAAATTTGATGCTCGTGCCAATGCCAACCTCTGGAACCAGTACCATTCATCCTTCATCGATGAGATGGTGGAGTTCAACTGGAATTCGGATGAGCCGGTCGAGGAGTATTATTTTACGCACTGTCTCAGGCGTGTCCTGCGGTCAGGACACAATCACCATGCAGATCTGCGTAACCCCAACATTATTGGCCATAGCTATCTGGTGGTCGATTTTGACGGCAAACTTTATCCGACTGACGAAGCGCGCATGGTGACACGCGTTGGGCAGTTCGACCTGTCGATGGGCGATGTCTTTAAAGGATTGAAGCCTGATACGATCGATACGCTAAATGGCGAGGCCCTCAACAACTTCCATCCGGATTGTGTGCACTGTCCTTATCAGGCGTTCTGCGGTGTCGATCTGGTCGATGACATCTCTCGCTATGGCCGGATAGACCTTCCAAAACATCTGACCGACTTCTGTCAGCGGCACACCTACATTTTCGATAAGATCTTTTCGATGATCTACTCTGACGATCCGAAGATCCAAAAATCATTAGCAATCTGGTCGGGCTCCGTCCGTTTCGATCAATCTCTCGCGAAGTTTCACCGATGATTGATCTGCGCCTGAAAGTGGATCCCCTTCCGCTCGACGTTCCACTGATTATCCGGCTGCGCGAACAAACCGACGTTGAGCTCGGACCGCACGACGTTGTCCTCTTGGATGAAGATGGAGATCGCCGCGAATACGACTACAACGGTTTTTCCGTCGGTGTTTACACGCGATCTGGTGAAAGCATGGATGGCGACGTGCTGTTGTTGTTGCCGGGTCAACCAAGCGCCCATCGCTTGATCCGTGCGAACTCCGAGCACAACACCTTCCTGGTGACCGAGCAATGCGATCAGCTCTGTGTGATGTGCTCGCAACCGCCCAAGAAACATCACAACGACATGTTCGAGCATTTTGCGTTGGCGGCACTTCTCGCGCCGCAAAATTCGACGATCGGCATTTCAGGCGGTGAACCGCTTTTACACAAGCACCGCCTCTTTGAGATGTTGTCAGTTGTCATCGAAACTCGACCAGATATCCGGTTTCATATTCTGACGAATGCCCAGCATCTTGAGCCAAGCGATATTGAGTGTGTCGCATCATTTGGCCGCGACCGCGTCCTTTGGGGCGTTCCACTCTATTCGGCCACACCCTCTGTCCATGATGAGATTGTAGGCAAAGTCGGCGCCTACAAAACATTGGAGCAAGGACTGGCGGTTCTTCTCCGGGCTGGCGCCTCCGTCGAGCTTCGTACGGTGGTGCTTCAGCAGAACTGGAATGACCTGCCAGCATTGTCTGAGTTCATCTCAACACGATTGGGGTTCATTTCATTTTGGGCCGTGATGCAGCTCGAGCGGATCGGTTACGGACGCATGAATTGGACCTCGTCATTCAAGGACACGTCCACTGACTTTGATCCTCTTGCACGGGCAATTGACATTGCATCTGCACGCGGCATTCAGGCGTGGCTCTACAATTCCCGGCCTGCTCTGTTCCTTCGCCCTATCGTGCGCATGCCCCTTCAACGATTTCTGACTGGAAACGTAAGTATCTCGATTTTTGCGATAGTTGTGATGCACGCGAAACTTGTGGTGGTTTTTTTCAGTGGTATGATCATGCCGAGGGGTTTTCTGCATTGGGGCCATTATGAAGTCGCGGTTATTCTTGATTCCGTCGTTCTTAGCGGCGGGGTTTTTTCCTACGAAAACGACAGCGATGCCAATCGGCGAGCTCGTCTCCAAAAAAAGTCCGGTCCCAACCGTTCTTGAACGGCTAAAACTCAACCACATCTTCACGCTGGCTGGTCACCGTTCGCATCGTTCTCATTCGAGCCATCGTTCGCATTCAAGTCACCGGTCGAGCAGTGGTGGTGGATATAGCTATGGCGGCTCATCAACCTACTCTGCTCCGGCTCCGCGTTATACGCCGCCCGCGCGCTCACTCTACCCTTCCGCACCAAGCGTGCCCGTAGCGCCGGCCGTGCCTTCCGCACCTGCCCCGGTTTATAGTGCGCCTGCCACGACCTCCCCTGCCCCGCTGCGACCACTTGCCGGCAACACCGACAAGTTCAAACGAATTGTGATGCAGGTACAGGCAGCATTGACTGCTTACGGCTATTACTCCGGCCTTATCGACGGACAGGTTGGGCCAGGAAGCAAGACTGCATTGACAGCGATGCAAACTGACTACAATTTGAAAGTCACGGGAACGATCACCCCGGAGGTGCTCAACGCCTTTGGCATCGTTGCCAACTGATCCATCATGGATGTAAGCGCGCTCCTTATCACAATCCGGGCAATCCCTGCGCCCACCGCTCCACCAGAGCCCGAGACAGTTTTTACGGTTCCTGATCTCAAGATATCAGGCGCCGGCTACTCCGCCCGTTCTGAGAAAACTGTGACCCTCTGGGCTGGTGTAATTGCAGTGGCTATTGGCGCCTATCTCGCGCTCGATATCAATGGTTTCTGGGGTTCCGCGCTCATTGTCGGGTCATCAATTATGACGGCTCGCTCACTGAGCCTGAAACCACGATTTAGAACAGAGTATGAGCAGGCACATCGCACATGGCGCGACCAAAGAAGTGCATGGATTGAGCAGGCCGGACCTGATGCGTTCGAGCGGAAAAAACAACATTATCTGTCGCTTGCACATGCCCATTCGGGCCTGCCTGCAAAAGAGCGACAGAAACTCGATGAACTTGAGCAGAAAAAGCGTCAGCTTCAGTTCATCAATCACATGAAAGCCCAACAGATCGATCGCGCTAAAATCGCTGGGGTTGGGCCAGGTCGCAAGGCAACTCTCGCATCTCATGGTGTGAAGACCGCATTCGACGTCCAAAACAAATCGATGACTGGTATCTCTGGTTTTGGTCCGTCACTAGTTGGCGAGATGGATGTCTGGGCGAGGACCGTCGCAAAGGCCTTTGTTTTTGACCCGTCTATGCCGTCTGATCCAAAAATCATTCAGGCAATAAAAGCTGAAATCGAAAGGCGACGTGGCGAGATCGAACGTGACCTGGCAAAAGCGCCGGAAGAACTGCATCGACTTGCCGACGCAGCCAATGCCATCAGGAACGCGCCACTCGCGTCGATGACAGAGGCATATCGTCGGGTCAAGCAAGTCGAATTGGATATGGGGTAACGAACGATGTCAGTCCCCTATCAAAACTTCTGCATCATTGTGGGCATGACTGTCGGTGCGATCGTTCTGGCGAACATGTCAGCGAAACCGAAAGTAACCCGTGAGACGTATGCCCCTTCCGCCTCCGGAACAAGCAGGCTAGGTTCAACATCGTCGAACTCGCAACCCGGAGGCTTGGCATCGGATAATGGGCAACCCAGTTCTACATCGTCCGCCGCCCGACAAGAACTGCCGGCTGAAAAATCGAACCCAGCTTCAAGCAACACACCGCAGCGAGTTTACCGCAATATCGACGACGACCTAAAAGCAGCTTTCGATATCGCTGTTCGCGAAGCCTCAACGCGAAGTCTGAATGTCGTCCCGACTGAAGATGACTCCGTTGATATCGGCAAGTCCCCTGTCCAACCTCTCGTCTCCAGGGAGATCAAACCTTCTCCAAGTGTTGCTGCAATACCGTCGGAGCCACAAGCCGGAAACTCACTCGGTTCTAAACTCGCGAGAACGACAACCAACCTGAACATGCGTAGCGGGCCGGGCCCGAAGTTTCCGCTGTTACAAACACTGGCCACCAATGTGCCGGTGTCATCTCTCGAAGAACAGGCAGGCTGGGCGCGAATTCGCCTCATCGAAACCGGTCAGGAAGGATGGGTGAATTCAACCTTCCTTCGCAACGAATAGCCGAAACTCCATTTCCAAGAACAGCCCACCTTTAAGAGATGTTATGCCTAGCAAAATCCTTTGGAAGATTTACGCCATCTTCAGCGCCATGTTCCTAACAGTTGGTACTTTTGTCCTGTTTTTCAGCGATATTTGGGATTGTATACTAATGTCGCCATACTTCTTGATCACCGCTGTCGTATGGCTTTATGCGTTCGATTTACCTTGGAAGCTACAACTGAATAAGCGGATCGCCTGTGGCGTTCTTCTGACATTCTCACTAGTCGACACCGTATGGATGCTAGTCGAGACTTACGTCAGCGAACCGTTCGAAATGCCCCTCCTAATAGTGTACGTACCGTTAGTTTTGTTTTTTTCCTTGGATGCCACCGCCATGTATCGATACGGGATAGTGAAAGAAACCTCCGCACACCTCACCCGAGCATCGTGACGGACTTTTGATCCGATTAAAGTCCAACAAACGTACACTTAAGAACGGTTTTCGTACAAGCCGGCCTCTTCCTGAAGGATAGCTCGCATTGCCTCATACTGTGCACCGCCTCTGTGAGAATTAATGATCAAAAAGGAAGTGACCTCGGGTCCACCAAGCGTACGAAAACAGTCGCAAGACCGCATCACCTCGACCATTTTAAAATCCGGTCGTAGACAGTTGATCCCTACCCTTCGGTACGAAGCCGCGATTTGATAGTGGTCCACACCCGCACAGCTTTTTTTCCCGCAGCTTCTGCTGCCGAAGGTTCGGTTCCAAGTATCTCCAAGAGGCCCATCAGTTCCGCCTCGACAGCTAGTGGATGAACTTTCGCAGAATCCATTGCCGAAAGGCATGCCCTTGCTTTCGCTGGCTGGCTAAGCGTTGGTATCAGCGCCTCAAGATCGTAGACAACTTCTCCGAGAGAGATGATGTCATCAGCAAATCGAGCGTCAATCCAATCGTTGATCTCGGACCGCGTTTTAGGAACAGAGCTCTTCTTCTCGCGAAGCATGGTAAGTTTGGATCGGACAGCTCGCAGGACAGCAATCCTGAATTTCTCAGTTGAGGCATTGAGCTCAGCATGCCATTCAGCCGACAGCAATCGTGTCGCCTGTTGCTTCGTCCACCCAGCACCCGCCAAAGCGCCAACACCTCCTACACCTCCAAGGACAAGCGCCCCGGCCGGCCCAAACATCATTAGACCCAAAGTTTTACCCGATAATGCCCCCATCGCCGAAAGACCACCTTTGACGCCAGCATCCATCACCATTGAAAATGGTAGATCAGACAGCGGCACACGACCACGCCAGACGCGATGAAGAATACGAGCCGAGGAAACGGCCATGGCGAAGTAAGGGACATTCAAGTCGCCGATTGCTTCGGCTGCCTCAAGCGAGGTGACCATAATCAGATCAGCAATCTCTCGATCGAAACCGTCGACATAAAATACGAACCTTGCCCATTCCGCACCGCTTTCGATTACTGCCTGCGCCAACTCGGAATTCGCGTACACCGGCATGTCAGGGTATTTGGAAAAGTGCTTTTTCAGTCCGTCAATGCTTTGCAAGCATTTCACCTGGAATGGCATGCCATCAACGAGCAGATCGAAGCCTGGATTATTAGATGCGTCGGGGAAACTGACGACGTGACCAACCTCTGTCAAACGCGCGGCGACCAGCTGTTCTGAGACATAACCACGTAAATTATTCTCCGCACCATTTGCTGCGGCCGACGTCATGGAACCAATATGCTCAGCAAATGCGGAAAACTGAAAGATGTCTCCAATATCTTCGGAACGCGAAAAATCTGCAGCACCGAGGACCATCGGATCGATGGATACCGCATTGTAGAGAATGTCACCTGCCGACAGACCCGCCACCACCGCGATTTCGCCAGCCTCTCCACGGTTTCTTGAAAGAACACCTTCGAGCAGAGCACCTCTCCGATCGGAATTAAGTCCTGTTACACATAGGTTTCCTTGTGCATTAGATAGGCCGCCGGATATTGTATTGGCGATAGCCGTCGTGCGAGAGGTGATTTCCGCTCCTACATCTACCGGCAGCTGTGTCAGGTCAGATGCTGTCGCACCCCTGAAATCGTTCAAAGTAATCGCCAGACCATCACGCTCTGCCGACAAACCCCGCAAAGATAGTTGCACGCAGATAGTGGCCGCAAGCTTTGCCGCTCTCCCGCCACTCACGTGACGATTTGCAAAGTAGCCAATGCTGAGAACAGCAGGAATACTAAAGACAGGGTTTGCCAGCATGAAAAGCGTAGAGACGACAGCAGGACCGCTCATGAATGGGATGAATGCAGATGCTTGCGCTGCCAAAATATAGGCGCTGAATCCTGCCAGATTGACACCGACTCCAATCGAAAATGCTGTAGTGCCGGTTGCCAAAAGGGTCAATGCGGCCCTGTCCCTAGATTGCAAGGCATCACGCATGGCATTGTCGCGGAGTTCTGGCGGCAAGCTATGGATATGATCGCGAATACGTTCGGCTATTTCGCTTTGACTTTGTGCTGAAAGTTCGCCCGCTGTGGTGGCGTCAGCTATAGCCTTGGCAATGAGTTGGGCCTGCTCGGTAACTAGTGTAGCAAAATCGTGATGTGAGCGACCTCCAATAGACTTTACCGTCTGCCACGCCTTCTGAAGCGATAACGGGACGTTTTCTCCGTTGTCGTATTCAATGGGTGCAGCCATAATGGAAGCAGCTTTGATCGACGCCGCAGAAGCGATCGAGTTCGCCATCTTTGTAGACAGAGGAAGTGTATTGGCGAGGTTCAACGCCTCCGCCATTCTTATCCAAAGACGAATACGCAGTGCACGATCTGAAATCGTCGACGCGAATAGACTGTCCGCTACTGCGCCTAGACGTTTTGCGAACGCATTGATGTCGGCTGCACTGCTGCTTTTTTTGAAGCGCGCAGCAACGTCGATTGCTCGATCAATTGACATCGACAACAGGGTCGTCGCTTCAAAATTAGCAATCAGATTGCAGAGCTCGCGCCGTTCAAGAGCGCCAAGCCCTGCAAATATCGTCCAAGGCGGTACGTACACTTTTTCCTACTTTGTTTGGCGTCGGTCTTCTTGGCTAAGTCGGAACATGTGCCATGTACGCACCGGGCTTACGTTTCACAGGCGGGTCAACGACGGCCTTAGTGAGGTGTGACAGTAATCAATCGCTCGTCAATTGCGGGACCCTTGAAGTGGGTATAGGTGAGATTAACCCCGTCTCCCTCGATTGTGACCGGTGATGTCCCGCGAAATGCCGCTAAAATCTCCTGCACTTTAGTCGGCGCGTAACGGGAAGAGAGTGCCATCACCCAGGCCTCCGCTACACCCTTGTCTGTATGGACACCGTAGCCAGTGTCACGCGTCCAATCGTTCCACATGATTTTTACGTTCTCGACGCTGTTACCGTCATCGGTGGCATTGATGAATACCTTCATCACTTCCGCACCGGGGAAAATACAACCCCACAAGTCGGGCAGCCCGGGGGTTCTCGTCACATTCGGCGTCGGGCACTTAATCGCCTGAGAAACAGCTTTGGTTTCTGCGTCAAAGTGGCTGAAATCCGCAGTAAACGCTGGCGGTGCAGACATCAGAATAACAGATATGAGAATTGCATATTTCATCAAAGGAACTCCTGGTCCCGACTTCTACGGCATAGATATCAACGCTCGTCTCGAAGTTTCGTGGTCGTTGAATGGATCGATGATCGTCAAGTTGTTGACGCGCTTAAAGACAGTTCAGGGTAAACGCAGTGTAGCCGTGAGCTTGCAATTCTTAAGGATCGTAGTGCTCATTCAGCTCCTTAGACTTGCAGTACGGCAGTTTCGTTCGCAATATAGTTGCAATTGATTCTTTGGGAATGCGGCGACATGGCAGAAATCACCGGTGCAGAACTCGACGCAATTTTGTCGGGCGATCCGGACGAGTTGGGTGTGCACTTACATCTTGTCGAACGTGATATCATTATCGATGGCCACAAGGTCACAGTTTATTGCCATTGCTTAACGACCGATGGCAACGGCAAGATCAAGGTCAAGCGCCTCGCTGAATTCATGCGCCACGCCGCAGCTGATTATGCCATTCCCCGTACGCGCATAGAAGAAGCGAGGCAGCGGGATGCCAAGTTCCGCTCCACATCGGCCATTGCAGCTCTTCATGAAAAAGCAAGGGCTGTATTCACCGACCTCGCCAAGACCGGTGAGGGCGGGGAAATGCTTCTGTTCCTTCTAGCGGAACGTTTCTTGGGCATCCCACATGTTCTTTGTAAGATGGACCTCAAGACCGACAGTCGTATGCACTATCACGGTGCAGACGGCGTCTACGCATCCGTATCCGACGACGGTAAGTTGAAACTTTTCTGGGGCGAGTCCAAAGTCTACAAGGATCCGACCGATGCGATCCGGGACTGCCTCAGCTCACTGGCGCCGTTTCTAATCGAAGAAGATCATCTCGATTCATCCCGGGAGCGAGATTTAGTGCTTTTGAGCGACAAGGCAGATCTTGGCGATCCGAAATTGTCGGCAGCTTTCCGCCGTTTCTTCGACACGAGCTCGCCCATGTCGAACAGGGTTGAATATTGCGGCATAGCATTGGTCGGCTTCGATGCTGAGTTCTATCCTGCCGATGATGGACAGGGTGCGTTGGACGATATGGTGGCTGCCGCGAAGAAAGGACTTGAAGGATGGTCCGCATCAGTTGGTCGAAGGCTGACCGAGGAGAAGCTTCAGCATTTTGATATCCATTTCCTCTGCTTGCCGCTTCCTTCCGTTGATAAATTCAGAGAAGCGTTCCTCGACGCGATGGGGCGTTAATGTCTGAGGTAGAACTTCAGGATTGGCTTTACGACACATCATTGCGGGTCGAGTTGCAGCAACTCGGCATGGTCACCACACTTCTGGAACTAGACAACGTTGCCCAGGAGCCCACCTTAGCGGAAATCGTGTTCGATTGGCCGCGCCTCCTCTTTGGTGCGAGTATCCTTGCACGTTCAAAGAAGCGGCTGCATCGCGAGGCAAGTCTGCGTATAGCTACCGGCGCGATGCTGCTACCTACATCAGACCCAGTTCGCGATGCAGCCGCAGTACTATTCGACAAGCTTTCAAATCACCGTTCGGTGGTGCTTGCCGAGAAGCGCGGGCGGTTAAAGCCCGGTCTGGAAGCGCGGCTGGGCGTCGCACTTCGGATCGAGGACCAGCGCAAGCAACTCGAGAATTCCATCCTGCTGGAAGCGACGGGTGAGCGCCTTCCGGTCAACGAGTTTCAGCTCGAATTTTGGCGTGCTGCTGGTCAGGAGCGGGCATGGCTATCCGCGTCGGCTCCTACTGCATCCGGCAAGACCTTCCTCGTATTGAAATGGCTCGTCGATTGCATCGCGACAGAAAAGATTCAGCGGGCAGTCTATCTCGCGCCGACTCGCGCACTGGTCTCGGAGATCGAAGCGTCGCTGGCGGAGGTCGCCGCGCAATCCGGGCTCGACATCGAGATTTCGTCGCTTCCCTCCGCACAGAAATATGCTGCTGCGGAGAAATCCGGCAAGCGATGTGTGTTTGTCTTCACTCAAGAGCGATTACATCTGCTGGCCAACCTTTTGCACGAGCGTGTCGATATTGATCTCGTCGTCGTGGACGAGGCGCACAAGATTGGTGATCCTCAGCGCGGCGTCATCCTTCAAGACGCCATAGAGAGGCTTCTCCGATCAAGCCCCAATATGCGGGTGACTTTCGTAAGCCCGGCAACGCAAAATCCTGAAGTGCTGCTCGACGACGCGCCTGAGACGACTCCGACCATACCCATTGATAGCGACGTGGCGACCGTCTTGCAAAACATCGTAGTCGCGCACCAGGTCCCGGCAAAGCCCATCAAATGGGCGCTGAAGTTCCGGCACAATGAGGATTATTTGCCTCTCGGGACGCTGACGCTCGCGAGCAAGCCGGGTTCGTTGTCGAAAAGGCTTGCCTTCATTGCCGCAGCGATCGGTAAGCGGGGCGGCACATTGGTTTACACCAATGGTGCAGCAGAGGCCGAACATGTCGCTGAGCTCATCAGTCAGTTGCTGCCGAAAGCGAAAGAGACCGACCAAGAATTGGCCGACCTTTCCGACTTGGCCCGGAAATGTGTGCATAGAAGCTATAGCCTCGGCCCATTGGTGGAGGCCGGGGTCGCATTCCATTACGGAAACATGCCCTCACTGATCCGTCTTGAAGTTGAGCGCCTGTTCAAAACCGGAAAGCTGAAATTCCTCGTTTGTACGTCCACGCTCATTGAGGGGGTTAATCTCTCCTGCAGGACGATCGTAGTTCGCGGACCCCGCAAGGGAAAGAAGACGCCTATGGAGCCGCAGGACTTCTGGAACCTTGCCGGCAGAGCGGGCAGATGGGGCGATGAATTTCAGGGCAATATCATCTGCATCGACGCGTCGGACGAAAAAGCCTGGCCGTCGGGTGTTCCCCAACGTACCCGATATCCTATCCGGAGAGAAACCGACACTGCGCTGTCGAAACTCGATGAACTGACTGCCTACATAGAACGGCGCCCCTTGGGCGTTGACATCGATCCTGATCAGGTCCGAGCCTTTGAGCAGGTGAGCGCCTATCTTACGACAGCTTATGTCCGCGACCGGTCTCTGACGGCCGCGCCATGGGCAAAACGCCAGTCTTCTGCAAACTTGCAACGGCTCGAGCAGGCGCTTGCGAAAGCGACAGATGGCCTTGACCTCGCTGCCGATATCGGTGCTAGAAATCCCGGGGTCAGCTTGATTGGGCTGCAAAGCCTGCTGGTGTATTTTCGGGCATATGAAGGATCACCGGACGATCTGCTGGCTGCACCTTCGGAAAGCGACGATGCATATCATCGTTTTTCCAACATGATGGAACGGATCAATGAGAATGTCCTGAATGTCTTTGTGCCGAAGACCTTGATCCCGCTTCATGCGCTAACTGTACTGCAATGGCTCAAGGGCTTTTCCCTGCCGACGATTATTCGCAAGCGGCTGGATTACCTCCAACGGCGTGACGGTGAGGTCGATACGGCCGGTGTCATACGAAGCACGCTTGAAATGATCGAAGGCACGGCCCGCTTTCTGGCACCGCGTTATTTCTCGGCCTATGTCGATGTGCTGAACCAGCACTTGAAGGCTATAGGCCGGGAAGATCTTATCGACCAAGACCTCGATATCGGCGTTGCACTGGAATTCGGCGTCAGCACTGTGACTTTGCGTTCCTTGATGGAGCTGGGCATGTCGCGCATAGGCGCGGTGGCTCTATATGAGATTGTCGCTTTGGATCAGTTGGACGAGGCAGCCTGCATCCAATGGGTCGTTGATCGACGCGACCGGCTGGATGGCCTCGGTCTCCCTTCCATCGTGGTCCGCGAAATCCGTGAAAAAGTGCTGACCAGGGCGGTATTGGAGGAGGAGTAGATGACAAAACCCGTAGAGCTTACGAACGGTCAGGTATTCAAAAGCAAGAAAGCTGCCGAACAGCATTTTCGGGAAATGCTGGCACGCTATAACGACGAAGATCACATATCGGACTATCGGGACCACAGCGATCTCTCGGCGCTGCTTGAACGATTTGATTTGCTCGTTTCCAATGGCCCGTCGAAGATAGGGGCCGGCATAAAGCGGTTTGAGCGACGGTTGAATAAGGGCGATGGGTGGTCGAGCCCTGGGTTCTGGGTCATTCGTATCGACGACACTCCCACAGATTTCAGTTACGTGCAGGCAGTCGCAGGCCGTCCCAAGAGCGACGCAGAAGAATTCTCTGTGGCATGCCACAATGCGGTGTCACGTGACTTGTTAGCGATGAAGCAGAGGCAATTTGACCATTTCGCGGGGCCGGACGGCTTGATCGCGTGCGACATTACAGGGAATCTCGTTGGATATCCCGAGGCGCAACTCAGTCACGCGTATCCGCCCTTTGGTATGATTGTGAAGGAGTTTCGTGATCTCAAAGGATGGGTAGAGGTCCTTCCACCAGGGACGCTCACGGCTTCCGCCGATGCTCAGATTTCAACTCACTTTGCCGATAAAGCCATAGCCCAAGAGTTTCTTGATTTCCATCATGATCGGGCTGTCCTCAGGATCATCGGCAAGGATCGACCACCAATCAGCTTATCCTCGCTACCAATCGTGAAGAGACCGCTACGTTTCCGATAGCTGTTTTGCGAGAGGTAGGCGAACAAGCTATGGTTGCTTGGCGCGAAATGGGAGGAGCAATGTATATAGAGAAGGTCAAAATCAAGAATTTTAAGTGCTTCGAAGGCTGGTTCGAGGTCGATCTCAATCAGGGGGTCAACATCATCGTCGGCAACAACGAAGCGGGCAAATCCACGCTACTTGAAGCGATCCATTTATGCCTGACAGGCGTGTTGAACGGGAAATATCTTCGCAACGAACTATCGCCATATCTCTTCAATCGCAAGATCGAGAAGGAATACCTTGAAAGTATCGGGACGAAAAATCCGCTCCAGCCGCCGGACATACAGATCGAGCTATATCTTGCGGGCGATAAGGAGTTGCTTGAGAATCTGCGTGGGAACAAAAATTCGGAAAAGAACGACAAGCTGTCCGGCCTTCTTTTCACGATCGAGTTCGATACAAAATATGATGGTCCCTATACCGAACTGCTGAAGACCAAGGAGATCAATTCTATCCCGCTGGAATTCTACCAGGTCCAGTGGTTCGAATTCTCCCGTCAGGCCGCGACCGCGCGGACCGTGCCTCTCAAGTCCGCACTGATCGATTCGACAAGCACTAGGGTGCAGAGCGGCTCGGACATGTATATCTCGCGCATCGTAAGGGAATTCCTCGACGAGAAGGAACGAGTAGCAGTCTCGCAGGCACATCGAAAACTGAAAGATGCGTTCAAAAAAGACGGTCACGTGGACGCGATCAACAAACGGTTGGCAGAGGCGGCCAAGATCAGCCGCAAGAATGTCAGCATCTCGGTCGATATGTCGTCCCACAATGCTTGGGAAAACAGCCTCATGACCTACATCGACGATGTCCCGTTTCACTATATCGGCAAGGGCGAGCAATGCATCGTCAAGACCAGGCTCGCGCTAAGCAGCAAGAAGAACCGCGAAGCGACCGTCCTGTTGATCGAAGAGCCGGAAAATCATCTCTCACACTCCAAGCTCAACCAGCTCATCACTGACATCAGCAAGGATAATAGCGGCAAGCAGGTCATCATCACCACCCACAGCAGCTTTGTTGCGAACAAGCTGGGGCTGGACCACCTGATACTTCTACGTGATGCGCGCGTGACCCGTATCAAGGCGCTGAAGGCCAGCGATTTCTTCCACAAGCTTCCCGGTTACGACACGCTGCGTCTAGTGTTGGCGAAGAAATCGATCCTGGTCGAAGGGGATTGCGACGAGCTGATCATACAGCGTGCCTATATGGACGCAAATAACGGGAAACTGCCGATTGATGACGAGATCGATGTGATCTCGGTGGGCACGGCATTCCTCCGCTTTCTTGAGCTGGCAAAGGCACTCAAGATTCCCGTCGTGGTCGCTACGGATAATGATGGTCGTATCGATAAGCTGGAAAAGAAATATGCAGATTACGAGGGCATCGACCACATAAAGATCTGCTACGATCCCGAGATCGATACAGGCGACCTGATGATCGGTGACAAGGCTTTCAATTACAATACGCTCGAGCCCAAGCTGTTAAAAGCCAACAGCATTAAGCTATTCAATACGCTGTTCGGCACGGATCATACGCTCGACAATCTTCATAAATACATGTTGAACAAAAAGACCGAATGCGCGCTGAAGATCTTTTCCTCCGATACTAAGATCACCTACCCGCAATATATCTTTGACGCGATCGCCAAATGACGGGGCATAACAAGTTGGTGATTGCTGGCGCGGGATCGGGAAAAACCACATACCTCGTCAAGCAGGCGCTCGCTGTTGCAGCGAAGCGCGTCCTCATCACCACCTATACGGAATCGAACGAAGAAGAGATCCGCCGGAAATTTTTCGAACTCCATGGTTCGGTCCCAGGGAATGTGCACATTCAGACCTGGTTCAGCCTGTTGATAGAGCATGGCATCAAGCCATTTCAGGGTAGGCTCTTTGAGTGGGATGTCGCCGGCATACTACTGGATTCAAAACGGTCGGGATTGCGCTACAAAAGCGCAAGAGGCTTCCCCGTCTACTGGGGAGAGAGTGACTTTCAGCGCCACTATTTTGATCGCCGCAATCGTGTCTATTCCGACAAACTGGCAAAGCTTGTGATCCGGTGCAACAAAGAATCCGCCGGCGCGGTGTTCGAGCGGTTCTCACGGATCTACCCGTACATTTTTGTGGACGAAGTGCAGGATCTTGCTGGCTACGATCTCGATATCCTGGTGGCCTTGTTGAAAACGCCCTCCCATGTTGTGCTCGTGGGTGATCCGAGGCAGGTGACGTACCTCACCCATCTGGAAGCACGCCACGAAAAATACCGGAACGGCGGAATCGAAGACTTCATTCGCGAGAAACTGCCTAAAAAGGTTTCCTGCGATATCGATGCGACATGCCTTGCCACATCGCATCGCAACAGTGCCGCTATATGTTCCTTATCCTCCAAACTCTATCCTGCCATGGCGGCGACCGCAGCATGCGAGTGCGACCATTGCCGTCAGCCGGTCCCTGATGATGCCGGACTTTACATTGTCAGGCGCGACGACCTGCCTCGTTACCTCGCGACCGGCAATCCGGTTCAGCTGCGATGGAGTTCCAACATCAAGGTCGTAGCGCAGGATCTACCGACGCTCACGTTTGGCCGTTCCAAAGGCCTCGGTTTCGACCGGGTCATTATCTATCCCACGGAAAAGATGATGGCATGGCTGGAAGATCCAAAGGGCCAATTGGAAGGAGAGGCGCGTGCCAAACTGTACGTAGCTTTGACGCGTGCACGGCATGTCGTTGCTGTCGTCCATGATCTTCCGGAAGGCAAGGCAGTTCCCGGATTTTCACTATTCCAGTAGAGGAAGTTCGGAAATATATCCATCTAAAATGCGGTGATTGTAGCATCAGATTTTCTGTGGACTCTGGACGCAGGGAGAGCTTGCCATCTTTGTAAGCTGACTGCGCTATATCGGTGCGATGAATCAACCAGTGTCACGGCACTGAGGAAGATTGCTGATGCATTGGCGATAAACCCTACGGAGCTTCTCACGCGCGTCAGATAATCATCTCTACAGTGTCAGGACGGATAAAAGTCTTATTGAATAAATATGCCACCAATGCGCGAAAATTGTTGCACATAAACTAAGAATAAGTATCGTGCGCGCAAAGCGAAAAGTCCTTATTTTTCACGAATTTAACATGGAAATCAAATGACTGTCACGTCTTCAGATCCTGTTGGGAATCAGTTCAAGATTTTATTCTCGTCCAAAGCCCCATCCGACCCCTTCTCGATCGATGATAACTCGATTGTCATCGTGCCATCTGAAGATCGCTTCGACGACTTTCGCTTCAAAACCAGGATCACCGTATTCGTGCGCCGAGAAGCCGATAAGCTCATAAGCGTGTTTCCTGCAATGATCGGGTTTCTTCAGAGCTCCGAGGATGACCTAAATGGCGCAGATCTCATCAAAAAGGTGACGGCAGACAGAGACTATTGCTCGGAAGAGGAATTTCCCAAATTTTTCACGCTCCTCCCTGATCTCGACGCTTACCGCAGCCTTGTCTCTGACGTTCAGGTCGATGGAGCGCGAGAAATCCTTCTAAGGATCTGCGACCTCGTAGCTCTCGGCGAATTTTCAGCACAATCACCGATATTGCGCGACGCACCAAAAACGGAGGTTTTTCAGTTCTCTCTTACGCGAACTGCGGAAGCGTTTTTTGCATACAAAAACGGCGGGCCAATTCTGCGCGGGCTGGGTCATGAAGAAATCGGAAGGATGTCGCCGACGATTGCCGTCTCGTTCAAGCTAGCGGCTTTTGCAAATGAACATCAGTTCAGGTTCAACTTCGACCATGGTGGCTTCTTGCCGAAGCGGATGGCAATCATCATCGGAAAAAACGGAGTTGGGAAAAGTCAGGCGCTCAGCACCATCGCAAAACGGGCACTGAAAGACGGAGGCCTGATCGACCCATTGACGAAGGAGCGGGCTCAATTCAACCGAATGTTGGCTTTTGCCCCTACTCAGGAAGCGCTCTCCGTCTTTCCAAGTCCCCCTAGACGCAGACAATACGTCCGTTACACACGATATGCACTAGCACGGTCCTCCTCCAACCGGCGAGTCGGGGGGCTGATCGATGCGATAGTCAGCGTCGCCCGATCAAATAAGGAGATCAAAGATACCTCTCGTTGGCAGATCTTTCTCAATGCGATCGAAGCGCTAGGCGACACCAGCTCGATATTTATCTGGAACCGCGATGGTGGTCTCCTTCCATTGCTCTCGCTGAACAGAGGAGGCGAGCAGGGGCGACTACAGAGATTTTCCTCGATCAATACCAGACGCGACCCAGTCCGATTCGTCGACGGCATCGCACTGCGTTTGAGTAGTGGCGAGATCTCGTTTCTCAAGTTCGCGGCGTACGTAAGCTTGGAAATCGACAACAGCTCCCTCCTTCTGTTTGATGAACCCGAAACCCATCTACACCCGAATTTCATTGCTCGTTTTGTATCGATCCTGGATAGCCTGCTGGCCCAGACAGGCTCAGCAGCGATCATAGCCACGCACTCTGCCTATTTTCTCCGCGAAGTGTTCAAAGAACAGATCTCAATCTTAAGGACCGACGACGACAGACGGATCCAAGTGCAAAAACCACGCCTCGCGACCTTCGGCGCAGACGTCGGGGAAATCTCCTATTTCGTATTTGGAGAAGATGAGCCTTCATACCTAGCAAAGGAACTGGAAAGGAACATACGCGCATCGGGACTGACGTGGGAAGAAATCCTGGAAAGGTACGGCAACGAACTGTCGTTGGAATTCCTGAACGAACTTCAGGCAAAGATTCCCAACTGATGCGCAGGCTTCCTTTTCCCGATTTCGACGACATTGCAGGCGTAGACGCCCTCGTCGACAATACCAGACTCGGCAGCTACCCGGACCTTCAGGCGTTTCGTCAGGCATTGAAGGATGGCTACGAGCAATATCACAATGCCGAGGGCAACGCCCAGGCTGTCCTGCTTGTTCCGATACCGGATCCGTCAGGCGATTGGCTGCGTAAACATTACAAAAATCCGCCTACTAGCCATCTTCCCATCAACGACATCCGCGAGGATGGTCTCGCTTTACCTTGCTCGATGTGCGGTTCATCGCACGCGTTTTCGCTGGACCATGTGCTTCCGAAAGAAGACCACCCGGCGTTCGCGATCTTTTCTAGGAACCTCGTTCCTGCATGCTATTGCAATTTGAAGCGCGGCCGAAATTACCGGGGCAATAACGTTGGCGCTCGAACCCTTCATCCATATTATGACGCATGCATGGACGAGCGGCTTTACGCAGCACAGTTCTCGGGCATGGGCAAGACCGCACGCGTAGGCCTCCAAATTCTGGTTGCCGATATCCATCCTGAAAAAACAGCAATAGCGTTCCATCTCGACAACATAGTCAAGCCAACAGGCGTACTGAACTGGATGCGGAAGAGGTGGGTTAAGTTCGTCCGCGCACCTCGAAAGATCGTGGGCAGCTTGGATTTCATTCCTGCAAATGATCAAGAATTGTTTGCGGCAATCCGTGACCATCGAGACGGGAGAGACTATGCTCAGGGCTCGCCAAACAATTGGGAATCAATGTTTGCGGAAGGGTTGTTAGACCCTACCGTAATAGCATGGCTTCTTCCGAGACTATCAGCAGATGGCCGCGGAATCGATGACCCCGTCATTGCTGGTCTCACATGACCATTTCAGGAGCCTGGCCGTTGATTGTCACTGAGAACTGCCCGGCGTTTCCACCGAGAATTGGCTCTTACTCACATTTGCTGCTGTAGCGGATGACTCATCGGAGGACCAACTATGCAACGACGATTTCAACGGGCAAGCCTCGCGCCGCCCGAATTTGCAGTCGATGAAGTGGCGTTTGTTGGTGACTGCGTCCAAGTTCGGCTGTGCTTTCTTAAAGAACGGAGATTTGCAAGTGCGAAGAGAACCTCTACAATCTAACACGGCAGTACCTTTGCGCGATTGGTTGACCGGCGGCTAAGCATTAATCACACGCACGTAACTTCAATCTACAGCACCCCCCATGCCCGAAACCTCCCCCTGCCCGTCATCTCGCGTAGGCCAAGTTCGGAGACGATGCGCCGTGCGGCCTGTGGCGTGACGTCGAGAGTTTTTGAAATCATGCCGGCGGAGACCAGCGGCTTTGCCATGACCAGTTCAATCAGTTCGGGCAGTTTGGACGAGGTGCGTCGCCCCAATAGTTTGCGCTCCATCATCTGGCGGGCCAGGGCCAGCCGATCATGTTCCTTTAAACCGATCTCGGCTGTCGCGACAAATGCCTCAGTTATTGCCAATAGCCGAACCTCGCGACTGCGATGCCGGCGCCGATCAACGGGGGTGGTTTTCAGGCCGGTATTGATCGCAGCGAGATGGTTTTGCGTGGTGATGCCGGCCTGGCGCAAAAGCGTGGCTGACAGCAACCGACCGAGCCACGGCGCGTGCTGCAGGACATCAAGACTGTTCCAGGCATCGAGCATAACAATCGCCTGCAGCAGCGGTGGCAAGTCATTGGCTTGCCGCAGCACCGTACGCCATTCATCAAGGCGGGCATCTTCATCCCAGTCGAGATCGTAAATGAGCGGATCCTTGTCCTGCAATGATTTGGCCGGGCCGGGCCGCATCGCATCTTCGAGGACTGCTTCGGAGCGGGCCAGCAGCGCATCGATCTCGGCGAATTCGTTTGCCGGATGAAATGCGTCACCGTCCTCAAAAGTCCCCTGTCCTGTTGAGGCCTGATTGTCATCCGCGATCTCATTTTTCGCGACCGAACCTGTCTTTCCCCAAGATGTCGCAGGCCACGCCTGCCCGGGCTCGGATGATGTCTGGCGCAAACTTCTGATACCCTCTGCGGACAGTGCCCAGTCGGCTGACTGCGCGACAATCCGCCGACGGGTTTTCAGAACGTCGCGGGCGATGGTGAGTTCGTGGGTCGGTGCGCGGACATCGCGGGTGGCGTCGTGCAGCACCAGGTCTTCAAGATGCACCAGTTCACCATCGATCCATAGCGAAGCACACGCGTCGGCAAAACTCTGGCGCTCGCACCAACCGGCGCCGACGGATGAGCGGGCAATGCGCTCGTCGAGACGACAAAATGCTGCCGTGGCATCGCTGAGCGGTTTCAGCAGGGTGTGGATGGGCAATTTGGCGAGATCGTAAACCATTGAAATCATGGTAAATGATTTGTTAAACGAATGCTATATGCCTTTTAGTATTCGCCAGTGGGTATGGTTAATAGTTGGTATATCTATCATCGATAGGTATCGCTTATCGATGATAGATGATCTGGAGTCGCAGATTGCTTATTTCGACCATCTTCCCGGTCGCGATGGCTCCTGTGTATCGCCAATTTCCGTCTCAAGATGAGGATCGTGGCAGATTTGATAAGATCTGATGGAGTCAATTGTATCGCCGGGAGAATTGAGCGGAACTATCTAGAAAACCAACTCTGCCAGTCGCCTTGTCGGGAAATCTAACGCGCCACGTGACCGGCTGCATGAAAGCATTTATGCCGCCTGTCCGCCGTTCGTCTTATCGCGTTGCTTGATCGACCATGCGTGCCCGAAGTGATCGAAGATCACGATCACCTTATGACCTTCAGCATCTATTTGCAGTTCATCACGTTCGGTGGCGCCGGTGGCTTTGTGGCCGCGACCGCTGATGCGGCATTTTTACATCGAGCCGTATTACCGATACTTATAGATCCCGGCACTTTAGGGGGCCGCTGCGCCACTGCTCAGCCTCACGTCGCGGATTTGAACGGACCGCACTTACGGCCAGACCATGCAACATGATATCGACCGCAATCAACTCACCCTGATGAGGGTGCTCTCAAAATTTCGCGTGGAACGCAGTTTGTAAAATAGAGCAGCTTTTGCCGACTGCCGTAGTGCACGGAGATAGTCGAGCTCACTGTCGTCTTCACTTCCAGCATTGCCCTGCAAGTATTCCAGTTCGGGAAACCGAGTTGCTGCGACATGATTTCCAGGCAGTCACTACGCGAAAGTCAATGTTGCGCCCAGCCAATGACGAGCGCAACGCCTTCACCATAGCTTTCGAATTGGGTATGTCGATCGTCTGATCCTCTTTGGGCGCTATCGATGTCAGTGCTCGACAACAACCCCGTCGGGTCAAACCATTTGGGGCTACGTTCGCCATTCCAGTTTGAGCGAGCGGCAGGCCGCCGCAGGCCACATCCACGATAGCATTGCAAATCAAGGTGGGGTCAACCAACACGACCGCAGCAAGCCTCGCAGCCTGGTCATGCCGTGCACAGGTTTAAACTGGCTCATTCTGCCCGCTCAATCGGCATTCTGCGGAGCGACACATAAACGAAATGACACACCGAAACCCATGTGGACACTCACTCGTTTCTGAGGACCGGCGGTCGACACCAACGACACAATCCAACTCGCCGAGCAGACAGTTCCCCCTAAATCACGTTTGATGACATTTATCGTCCTTCGTGTAGGCTCCCCAACAGACAGATTTTGCTCACAGCGCATGGTTGGAAGAGATGGAAAGTTCCGAACATCAGGACGTAATCGACAATGTCAGTCCATCGGCCATCAGCGCAATCTGCATTCGTTTAGCAGGCGGCCTCGAAAGTCCATTGACCACGCTGTTCGAAAAAAACGCTGACAGACCTGCGTCACCCGCGTCGATTACCAAGCTGCTCACGGCAGTGACCGCGCTGACTGTATGTCACGCAAAGGATATATCCTTGGCAAAGGAGTTATCAGTCCTGCCAGAGGATCTTGTAGAGGGATCCGGAAACAATCTCCGCGTAGATGATCGGTTAAGCGTTCGCCATGCTTTGATTAATCTCCTTCTGGCGTCGTCAAACGTTTCGGCCAATGTCATAGCCCGTTCGCTTGGCTCAATTCTTCTCAGTGACCGATCAATCGGACCTTCCGCGTTGGATGCCCAGAGCCGTTTCATTGATGAGATGAATTCAGTCGCGGCACGCCTGCAGATGCAGTCATCGCGCTTTCTGAATGCTCACGGTTTGGCGGTCAAAGGACAACGTTCAACCGCTCGGGATTTGTCGCTGCTGGTTCTGGAGTGCCTTCGGCACAGCATGATTTGTGGCGTCTGGGATTTGGAAAAATACGGAATTCAAATAAATGGGCCAAACCCACGGCGGCTTATCGTACGATCAGTCTTCATAGGCTCAAGCCGCAGAGCACTCCCAGATTTTTCCATCCCTCAGTTCAGAGGTGGAAAGTCCGGATCCTTGTGGCCATCGGTGTTCAATCTTGCTGCTGTCTCGACACTCGAAAATGGCAATTCAATCATTTCCGTCACTCTGGGGTCCCCTACCCTTACCGATCGTCATCAGGATTACCTCCTTATGCTGAAGGTCGGAAATGATGAGCCTTCGCACTAGCATCCCGATTACCACCAGATTTCCAGCCATCGGTGATCAATTCATGGGCTCCTAATTCTAGTTAGTCGATCAAGACTACCTATACGCCCAACAGAGATCATCAGCCGCATGCAAAAACCGTCAAATTCGACCGCACAGACGAAGAGACGGCTAGGATGAGGAATTGCTCGTCTCGAGCGCCAAAACGCGCGCAGGGCCATCCTGCGGCCGAAACTGAACGCCCTTAGCATGACGCTGAGATCACGAGATGTTCTCCACTGATGGTGAAATGTCTAAAAACACTCTGCCGAACCTGGTTGATTGAGCCTATTCGAGCTTCGTCTGAATAATGAGCCGGTGACAGACCTGGCGTCAAATTCCGCGGGTGAGTTGATCTGTCATGGCAAATCATCGAAAATAACCGCCATCGCGGGTCTTGAAAGTACGAGCCTAACCCGGAGCAGGAGCCATAGATGTCACGACCGGAAAAAACCGCTGTCCAGCTTCGAGCAGAAGAACTCGACACGATTGCAGCCGTTCTGCCAATCGAGCGTCGAGACGAACTCGCAGAGCTTCTAACGGATCAAGATGTCGAAACGTTGCGGCATCTCGTCAACCAAGGCATGGGAGACAATACGCTACGGGCGCTTACGTCTGATCTTGCTTATCTCGAAGCCTGGTCATTGGCTTCAACCGGCAGCCCCCTGCCCTGGCCAGCGCCAGAGGCATTGCTTCTCAAGTTTGTTGCTCAGCATCTATGGGATCCGGAAAAGCGCATGGCCGATCCCGACCATGGCATGCCGGAACGGTTTTCCCAAAGTCTGCGCGACCAAGGTTTTCTGCGCGCAACAGGCCCACATGCACCAGACACTGTACGTCGAAGACTGGCATCATGGTCGACATTAACAAAATGGCGCGGCCACAGCGGTGCCTTCACCTCCCCTGCGCTTAAGTCGGCCATGCGGTTGGCGGTTCGCGCGACACCACAGGTCCGCAAACGCAAAAGTACCATGGCTGTTACAGCTGATGTGCTGTCAAAACTGCTGGAGACGTGTGGCAGTGAAAGTCTGCGGGATCTGCGCGACCGGGCAATTCTGATGGTGGCCTTTGCTTCTGGTGGCCGCCGGCGCAGCGAAGTGGCAGGCCTGCGCTATCAGCAATTGATCGTTGAGCCCCCAATCACCACCGAAGACGGAACTTCCCTGCCCTCACTCGCCATTCATCTTGGCCGAACCAAAACCACCAGCGGCGAACAGGATGATGTTGTCTATCTCACGGGGTTGCCGGTGGAAGCACTAAATGCATGGCTGGCCGCTGCGAAAATTGAAAGCGCGAGTGTATTCCGGTCGATTGGCAGGTGGGGAACGGTATCGCGGCGTGCCCTTGATCCGCAGTCCATCAATGCCATCATCAAACAACGCGCCATGATGGCCGGACTGGATCCTACGGAAATCTCAGCACATGGTCTGCGTTCTGGCTATCTGACCGAAGCTGCCAATAGAGGTATTCCTTTGCCCGAGGCCATGGAGCAGTCGAAACACCGCTCGGTCCAGCAAGCTTCAAGTTACTACAACAATGCCACCCGCAGAAGCGGTCGCGCAGCGCGGATTCTGTAACACATTTATATTTCTCGCGTCACACGCCCAGACCTCGCGCGTACTCAATCTTAAAGGAAAAACTCATCCTCGCAATCAGCGCTTTCTCGGCATCCATTACAGTTATGACGATCTGTTCCGGCGGTGGGAAATGGCTGCATGCAAACTGCGATAAAGCATTCAACGCGGCGTTCAGAGCCTCATGCGCATTGGGGACATCAATCGGCGTTTGAACTTCAAGTCCGTCTGATATTTTCAAGTAGAATGTTGGCATATGATCTCCCTGCTTATCGGGTTGAATCCGTTTTTTTCTTGCTTCGTTCGGCGCTGGTTTTCCATCTCAGCCAGCCGCTTGGCAGCCTTTTTTTGGCAAGATTGAAGACGCAAAGCTTCCCCGTTGTGCAACCGATCGAACAACTCCGAGCTATCAATTGCAACGGCCACTTCCCCACGCTCATTTGTGGCCATGAAAATACTCGCAATTTCCGGCAGCACCCGCCAACAGTCCACGAACACGGCTCTGTTAATGGCAATAAAAGCCGCCTCCCCCAATGACATTGCTATCACTGTTTTTGACGGAATCGGGAGTTTGCCGGTGTTCTCACCTGACCTTGAAGGTCCCAACCTTCCCGAAAGCGTTCAAGATTTCATGCGTTTGATTGGTTGGTGTCTGGCGATCAGATCATCGGCAAGCCGATTGCTCTCGTCCACGCGTCGCATCGTGGTGACGACATGCTGGTCGCTCTTCGCAAAGTGCTGTCCACCATTAGCTGCATTTCAACGAAGAGCTGTTCTTCCGACTTCCCGTGATGAAGGAAACGCCAGAAGCGATCCAGGAAATTTTGAAAGTTGCGGAGAACAGGTAAAGAGTGGAAGCGTTTCTGAGAGACTTTATGTCCTTCTGGCAAAATCAGCTGGGCTCGCAACCGCTACAATAGTGCTGCGAACTACAGTCAGAAACGTGTCCCATCCCGAGAAATTTGTACCAAAGATCGGCGCAAGCGTTCAGCTAAAACACTATTCCAGATGCTGCAGCCATAAAAAAATGGCGGCCATTTCGACAATGACCGCCATTCTCAACATCACCTTACGCCGGCAGGCAAAACTTCCCACTTCCACAAGTGTTCCGTTTGGAAATATTTCTGAGCAAACTCACGAACCTGATCCGCCGTTACCTTGCCATAGCCCTCCATGGTATAGCGGATAAGTTCCAACCGGCGTGGGTCGGTCTGCGCTTGCTGCAGATAAAATGCCCAGAAGTCATTGGTCTGCTTCTGGTGTTTGAGCGTCTCAACTGCGGGCTCCCGCGCCCTTGCCATTTCATCGTCAGATACGGGGTTGGTGCGCAGATCGGCAGCAACCTTGTCCAGCAGCGTGTAAAAACTCTCTACCTTTTCGGGCGTCGTCTCAAGAGAAATATAACCGAAGCCAAAGCCCGGTAAATCTCGCGACAGTTCAGCACTGGCTTGCAAACCGTATGTCGCACCCTCGGCAATTCTGAACTGGTCAATCAGCCGGTTTTGCAGAATTTGGGTTGAGATATCGGCTATGAAGGAACGCGGAACGTCCGAGAAAAGATCACCGATCGGGACACCAACACTGATTGCGGCCGTGTCATCTCTCCCTGTATGAGTGGAAATCAGCGGCTTATCGTTGGAATCGGGAAACTTCACGACCGTCTGATCGCTCTGCGGTGAGATTTCTGCCCGCTGCGGAAGCGCACCGAATGTACCGGCTGTGAGGCGAATAGCGTCATCAACCGTCACATCACCGACGATGGTGATTTCAATCGGCCCCTTGGAAACCAGCGGTTTGAATAGCGCCTCGACATCGCCAAGCGTCGCGGATGACAGTTGTTCACGGCTCGGGAATGCCCACCGCGGATCGTTGGAGTGTACCAATCCGGCAAAATCTCGGCGCACAACGCTTCCAGCGGTGGCATCATATTGGTCCAGGCTGCTCAGATAAGCCTGCTGCACTCGCTTGAAAACTTCGGGGCGGTAGGTTGGGCGAGATGTGTAGGCAGCCATCAATTGTAACTGGGTCTCCAGATCTTCCGTACGTGTGCGCCCATCGAACCGTACGGCACTATCGCCAACCGAGAAATCGATGCCAAAAATCTTTCCAGTCAACGCTTTCTGGATGTTTTCAAAATCCAGATCCTCCGTGCCAGACAGTATGACGGCCGGAGAAGCCCACAGGGGCGGGAAGGGGTCACGCGCGATTTGCGATCTGCCACCGCTGATATGTTCGCGCACCAGAACTTCATTGGCCCGCAGCTTTGTCGGCTTAACGGTCAGGCGCACACCATTGGCAAAACGCACCATGGTCAGCCCTAGATCTTCAACGGCCTCGCGCTCAACGACGGCCGACGATTCACCAAACGACGTGTAAGGCCAAACGACATCTTCTGCGCCAGCGAGTGCGGAAACGCTAATGGCGCGGGTTGTGCTATAGGCAGATCGTACGGCTTCTTCGCCACCTTCAGGGGATTTTGCTGCCTGGAGCAAGACCTGCGGACCATTGCCGGTAAATGCAGCGCGCAGCGCAGCGTTGACTTCATCAACCGTAACGTCACTGGTTATAGTCTCAAAAAGCGAAAGGTCGTCCTTCGGTGATGTGAAGACCTGATCGGCATCAACACTACCAGCCAGCATGTTGGCGAGGGCAGTGGAATTTCGTGTCGCAGCACCTGCAGCGTCGGCTTGCAGGGCCGAGCGGAACTCGACAATCTCACGCTGCAGTTCAGCTTCTGTGACACCAAACTCCTGAATACGGCGTTGCTCCTGATCTATCGCAGAAAGCGCGGCCTGCCATTTGTCGGGTTCAGAACTGGCGGAAACCACCGCAAGTCGGGCAGATTTCAGCAGGCCTTGCGTACCGGCATTCGCGCTGATGAATGGCGCATCAGCTCTACTAGCCATGACACTCAGACGACGTTGCAAAACCAGAAAGCCAAGATCTTCGATAAGATCATCGCGGCGCTTGGCCACAGAATCTTTCGTCGTGTCGAATGGACGTGTCCAGGCAATCTGCACGCGCGTCATATTTCCCGGAAGCGCAACGACATTGACCGTTTCACCTTTGCTTTTCAAAGTACCAAGATCAGGTGCCGGTTGTTCTGGCCCACTGGCTTTCCAATCACTAAAACGCTCACGGATTTCGGCCTCCAGAGCTGCGGGATCAACATCGCCAACGACGATCAAGGTCGCGTTATCAGGACGATAATTGGCAGTATAATATTCTCGCAGCAAATCGACGGGCGCATTACGAATGATCTCGGTTTTGCCAATTGGCGAGCGCATCGTAACGCGCTGGCCTTCAAGCAAAGAATTGAGAACACTCACACCAGTCCGGTACTGCGGCGTATCGCGCAGCCTTTCTTCAGAAAGAATAACGCCACGTTCGCGGTCAAACGCCGCAGCATTCAGCTTCAACTCGCTCGCGGTTTCACGCATCAGTTTCAAACCGGTCGAAATCGTATCGGCGTCGACCTGCGGCAGATCGAGCGAATAGACGGTCTCGCTATAGGACGTGTGAGCATTGGTATCTGGCCCAAATGCCAGACCCTTGCGCTGCAGCATACGCACCATCTCGTCTTCGCCTACATTTGTTGAGCCTTTGAAGGCCATGTGCTCGAGAAAGTGGGCGAGGCCCTGCTGATTATCTTTTTCATCGAGCGAACCGGAACCGATACGAAAGCGGATCGCCGCCTGATTTGTTGGTGTGGTATTGCGCTTGATGGCAAATCGCATTCCGTTTGCAAGCACGCCAAACTGGACATCGGAATCTGCAGTCAGATCACTCTGAGCCTGCGGCCAAGACGTGGCGACATTTTCGGCCCGAACTGGCATCGGCAGGCCAATGCCCATGGAAATCGTCGCAAGCGCAAACAGCGTCTGGCGGGCGGAATTTGCTATATATTTTAAAAACATCAGTGTTCCGGCAGGTTGTAATTGATATGCGAGGGAATATCTCAAAGCGAGTGTTCCGCTTCAAGCACATATTCTGAGATAGCGAAGTGTTGAATATGAGGCTTCGGCGACTTCAGTCTCAGCATCGTGTTTCCGCTGAGCGTAAACATGCTTGGATTTGGAAAGGAAACTCGGCGCCTAACATATGCCCGAGAGAGATAGCGGGAAATTTCCGTACTGAATTGAGGGCGCAGGCGAGGGCAGGGGAGTAGGCATTCTCCAGCATCACGCCCTTGTCAATACGGCTCGAGTATAAGCAGCCAGGTCGTCTTGCCGTCTACCAAGCCGACGCGGAATATTGCCGCAATTGTTGGAGATCACCACGTGGCCCTTATTCCAGCCAACGGTCTCATTGTCACGTGTCAAAGCATCCGCTGGACCGCAAGCAATGAGTGACGCTGGTACCAAAATTTCAAGGATCAAAAGCGACAAAGGGTTTTATCGACGGTCCTTTTAGCACTCTTCAGGTTTCCGTTCTGATGCTGCGGCATCAATGAGCTCGCTAGCTCATTTGCTCATCAAGTAGTGCAAAGGAGAAGGAGACGCTAAAGCAGGGTAGGGGACTGCAGTCATTCACCACGGTATATGAGAGCAATGCGCAGCGACAGCCCCAGGCAAAATATTTCCATTGTTCTCGTTTCGAGTGGCTGTCGGGCAAGTGCCCTCCATTTCAAACATGAGCGCGGTGAGGTCTCGGGTAAGTCGCATCCGAAAGGCACGCATGGGAAAAGTAACAGCTGTAACTTTTCCTCCGCTCACTCGCTGCCGGGTGAGGCATCCAGGGGCTGGCGCAAAACTTTGGCAGGGCACTAATTACACCCTGATCACCGCGACAAAGTTCTAAACGGCGTCCTCGTTCAGCCCTCTGTAATTTACACTGAGCTCAGCCGAGAATTGCGTCATTTCGAGATTGCTCAACATCCTCCCTTCAAGCATGCAATCGAGTTGAACGACATGTGACTCTTCTGCTGACCATCGATCCGAATGCTGCCCCAGTTCCTCCCGATATCAAGTTCAAACCTGAGCCGGGAAGGGGAGTGCAACATCGGTGTTTTTACACACCGCTCAAAAGTTACAGCTGTTACTTCTGAGTTTTGCCGTATCGGTTATCGGCCAGGCCAAACAGACTGCGTTCCAGATTCAGTTTCCCTTCAAGGGCACGATCGATCATCGCTCGGAAATAACCACCCGGTTTGCTGATTTGTTCGGGATCACGGATGGATTTTTCGAGCACTGTGGCGAGAATTGCCGCCGCAGCATAGGAGCCAACCTTCTGTTTGCCGTCCGCCCAACCTGCTTCTGACAGTCCAATCATTCGCCGCAACACCTCACCCGAACGAGAAAGTGTTGTCCAGGAGTCGAACTGGGCACCTATCATCGCCTGCGCTTCGGGGCAGGCAGCTTGGAGCAGCCCCACAGATACGGAGCCAAGAATTTCACCTTGAACGGCATCAACATCCCGTTGGGCCACACCAAAAGTTTCTTGCTCAACTGCTGGATTTGCCGAAAGCTTTTTTTCAAAAGCTAGATCGGCCGCGTAGCGGTCGTTATGTAAATTATGATCGCGCTCGGTAGAGTGCGTCCTTTCATTCTTACTTTCAGGTTGAGATTCTAGGGTTGTATTAATAATAGCGGTGACGCTGATGTCACCCTCGGATGTCATATTAAAAGGAATATGCTCGGATGGGAGACTTTCTACTACCCTATCATGCAGCAACTGAGTCTCTCTTGCTCTTGCTACAATATCGACCTTCAGGAGGCTAATGGCCGCAAGCTCGGCACGAACATCAATTGTTTCGTCGGAAAATGCGACGCACATATCCTCAATGGCCCGCGAAAGCCTGGCGATGTCGCGCTTTGCCGCAAGCTCGATTGCCAGTCGCTGTTGGTAACGGGTGACGGCCTGCGTCAGCTCTTCAACTCTTACACGCGCCGGCGTGAAGTCGATGCCAAATCCAGCGACAACCTCGCCTTGATCGTTGCGATAAACAAAACGGCGGCCTGTAGAACTGTCGCGGTAAGCTGCGATGCCTGCTTCGACCAACCGGCGAATGCATCTGATAACAGTGCGTTCCGAACGCATGGTGTATTCCGCCAGCTTTGCATTGGATATGGCGACGATCGGCCGACCTGAGCCCTTCCAGTCATCAGCACGCGACAGGCCAAGCAGGATATCCATCACATGATAGGTTGTTCCATCAATGCCAAGCACGGGCGCTGCCTTTTTCAAAAGTAAGGCGATTTCGGATTTTGTGGTGTCTGGAACGTCGTTTGCCATCGCCAATCGGGCGCTCGCAACGATCCCAGGAGTGACGCGTCTAAAGGACGCTACTACAGAAGCTTCAGTCATAGCTTACCCGCTGCGATCGCAAGATCACATTCCCAATAGGTCGATTTTCAGGAAGCCATCGGAATTTAGACGCAAAAAAACGGTCTCTGACAGTTACAGAGACTTGATTAACGCGTTCGTCCGTCTTAGAATCAGATCGTTACAGCTAATGTTGACGGTGCTTCGTGTTCCGTTGGCCAATGGTTTAAGGGTCTATCGATTGCAGTCGATGGGCCCTTTTCCGTTCTGGCGACTAGCTCATCCCAGAATCCTTTCGTTGTTGGTCCTGAAATTCCGCAACAAGTTCGGGTAGCCGTTGCAGCAGCCAGTCCGAAAGCCCGGGAAGGCGATTGTCCGGAATTGAAATCCGTGTCGATGTATCTGTACGTTTCGCCGCGATGACGACGCCATTGGCCACCGTCACGTCGACGGCAACCGGTTCGCGCTTCGCTGATTGATCGAGAACATCAAGGATCAATGAAAAGCGCTGATCGCTTCCAGTAGCAGCCCAGGATGGAGATGTGGTGAGTTCGGCAACCGCTGCGGCCTGCGCTCCATTCAAACGACGGTCCTTGATGAAAGAGCCCAGTTTTTCCCATTTCGGGCGTCCAATCGACGAGGCTGGCCCGATCAACCGGATAATGTTTTCCGGGATCAACGATGCGGTGTTTGTCAGGATCGAAATATAGGCAAGGTTTCTGCCCTCTTTCCGACCCAGCGCATCAGAGATAACTTCTCTGGAATATTTACGATCGCGAAGAGTAAGGGCAAACAGCGCCTGTTCGATAAAAGACAGGTTCAGACGCTCAGAGTTTTCGATGCCCTGAGAAACGACAAGTTCCTCATCACTCATATCGCGAACGATCGCCTTGACCGGCCGTTTCAGAATCTGGCAGGCGCGAAGCCGTCTATGTCCGTAGGCGGCTTGATAATGGCCTGGACGGTTTGCGAGCGGACGCACAAGAATCGGCAGCTTCTGACCCGCATCCCGGATGCCCTCGACGAAGGCCTGAAACGTTGCATCGCCTTCAATATCAAGGCGATCATTCACAAACGAACCCACAATGTGGTCGGGATCAAGCTCGACAATCGACTCCGCGGACAGCAGCTGATCGTGCAGGCGCTTATTCTCGTCCTCGATCGAAACGAAAGCACGGTCCATGGATTTGACGGCCGTTGAACCGACGCGTCGCTTTTCATGATCGACAACGGACACTGGCGTATGCTTTGCAAGGGCCGCCGTGTCGACATTGGCGAACAGGCTCTTCATGCGCTGATTTCGTTCTTTGGGATTTGCCATTATCTGCCCCACACGTCTTTGATGTGAAGGAAAATTTCACGGTTCACGGAATCCACGGACTCGATCGCACGATTGAGCGTGTCGCGCCCGACACTGCCTCGTGACAGTTCGTAGAGGCTCTTTTTTTCCAGACCTGCACTCGCAATGGCCGTGGTTTCCACAACAGCCGGCGCCAACACATCTTCCTTGAAAAGAGAGCGCAGCAAGGTGACGACATTCACCTGCGGCCCATCATTCGGGTTGTGACGGGTAATGACATAGCGAATGAAATCGTGACTAAGCGTACCGCCGCGATCTTCGATAACGCCCATCAGATCGCTCATCATCGCCAGAAACTGGTTCATACTCGCGACATCGATCATTGCCGGATGAATAGTGATCAACAGACCGGTTGCCGCGCATAATGCACCGAGCGTCAGATAGCCGAGCTGCGGCGGCGCATCGATCAGCACAACATCGTAATCTGCCTCAACTTCCGAAATAACGGATGATAAGCGGCGGAAGAAAATCTCGTCGCCACGACCATAACCTTCGGCAATCGCCTGAGGTGTCTCGTGCTCATATTCCATGAGTTCAAGATTGGCCGGAATGAGGTCAATCCCGTCGAAATAGGTCTTTCGGATCACCTCACGAACGGGTCTGCGCTTCTCATCATAACGAATAGCGGCGTAAACAGTCTCGTTTTCATCGACGTCAAATTCCGGCTGGTAGCCGAACATCGCTGATAAAGACGCCTGCGGATCAAGGTCAATCGCAAGAACGCGCAGGCCCTGGATTGCCAGATAGTGCGCCAAGTGAAGGGTTGTCGTGGTTTTTGCCGAACCGCCCTTGAAGTTCGCAACAGCAATAACCTGCAGCTTTTCTCCGTCACGACGGCGGGGCAGAAACTCCAACGCCTCGTTAGGACGCTTACGTGCCAAGTGTTCACGGATCTCGTTGACCTGGGCTAGCGTATAAATCCGCCGGCCATTGTCCTGCCGGTCCGGGATTGCGCCTTCGCCATCGAGCGACATTTGCCGCAAGGTCGATTCAGCGATGCCCAACAGGCTGGCAACTTCGCGAGAGGTAAATGTCTTGAGGCTCTTTTCAATCTCTGGCTCATACAGTCTTTCGCGGATAGACTGGAGCTGGGCAGACAACAGCTGAGCCTGTCGGCTAATCTTCATTGCCGACGATTCTTTTGGTTGAATTCGCTGTTGGTTCGTTGTCATTTCGCCTCACGACGGTTTTTTCGTGATTGTCAGTAATTTACCGTCGACCGACAGTTAACCGATTCCGCATTTTCGTCAAATCCTACTTGGTTAATGAAATCCTATCATCGACGTCAACTCCGTCAGATGTTTACACCTGTTAAGAGGTCTTCGCGTCTATTTATCAATATCTTAACCAATTGGCCGCCGTCCTATGGGCATCTTTTGCATGATGTGCGCACCACGAATGAAAGTTGTTTAAAAACGCAACCTTGGGGCCATCAGGCACCGGGATGACGAAGACGCGTCACGAATCAGTTTTGTAGAGCGTGAAATCGACCAACTGATTCTTAGCTACAGCCAATATCCGCCCCTGTTGCCCAGTGACCGTCAAAACGGCTCGGATATCTCGTCCAAACAGACCTCTCAGATTCGAAAAATCATCAAAATCATGAATCAATGATGCCTGATCGATTCAGATTAGTCGTTGGACGATATCCGGGTCGGCAGCGACAATCCGGGCATGGAAAAACCCGACAGACATACCATTCATCTTCAACGGATCGACCGGGCGCAAAACATGCGGCGCTTCTACATGTTGAGCATTCAACCGACATTGTTCGGAGAAGTCTCGCTTATCCGAAATTGGGGTCGTATCGGTGCAGCAGGTCAGACGATGGTCGAGACATTTGACCGTCCGCATGATGCAAAAACAGCATTTCTGCGCATTGAACGCCAAAAAATACGCCGCGGTTACCGCGATCTGGTGGGCTAGAACCGGCACTCAAAGCACCCCAGATTGCTTACATATTTGGCAGTTTCGGCACCGGCGGCGTCATTAAAACAAAAGGCCGGTCGACAAGACCGGCCTTTCAACTCTACGGCTCAATACGCCTCATCGGCGTAGCAAAAGTTTGCCTCAATCAACGCCAGCCAAGTGCTGGAGCAATCTGCTTCAAGATCGTTTCAATCACATGCGTGTTGTAGGCTACGCCCAGTTGATTTGGCACGGTCAGAAGCAGCGTATCAGCCTCGGAAATAGCCTCGTCAGCCTTCAGTTGTTCGATAAGGGCTTCCGGTTCAGCTGCATAGCTTCTTCCGAAGATTGCGCGTGTCTTATCGTCGATAAAACCGATCGTATCGCCTTCCTTGTTGCCGTAACCGAAATAGGCGCGGTCCATATCATTGACGAGAGCAAAGATGCTACGGCTGACCGAAACGCGAGGTTCACGGGCATGACCAGCTTCTTTCCATGCAGCACGGAACGCACGGATTTGTTCCGCCTGCTGAACATGAAACGGTTTGCCGGTTTCGTCTGTCTTCAGTGTCGAACTTTGCAGGTTCATGCCAAGTTTTGCGGTCCATTCCGCCGTCGCATTGGAGCTTGAGCCCCACCAGATGCGCTCGCGCAGACCATCCGAATGTGGTTCCAGCCGCAACAGACCGGGAGGGTTGGGGAACATCGGTCTTGGGTTGGGTTGCGCAAATCCGTCGCCCTTAAGGAGATCTAGGAAAACTTCGGTGTGCTGGCGCGCCATGTCTTCTTCTGTCTGGCCTTCTGCCGGGCGATAGCCAAAATACCGCCAACCGTCGATAACCTGTTCAGGCGAACCGCGGCTGATGCCCAATTGCAGGCGTCCGCCGGAGATCAGATCAGCCGAACCAGCGTCCTCAATCATATAAAACGGGTTTTCGTAGCGCATGTCGATGACGCCAGTACCAATTTCAATCGTCTTGGTTCTGGCACCGACAGCGGCAAGCAGCGGGAACGGCGAGGCAAGCTGCCGCGCGAAATGATGGACGCGGAAATAGGCGCCGTCTGCACCAAGTTCTTCGGCGGCTACAGCAAGGTCGATCGACTGTAAAAGAGTGTCGGCAGCCGAGCGTGTTTGCGACTGAGGGGAGGGCGTCCAGTGCCCGAACGACAAAAATCCGATCTTTTTCATGATGGCCTTCAAAACGTTGGAGAAATACCGGTCACGCCGGCATCATTGTTGCCAGTCATATAGGCATCATTGCCCCTTCTCCAACGCCGCAAACAAAGACAGCGTGTCGTCGAATTGTGAACGATCGCCCTCATTACACGCATTTGGCACGGTAACAGGCACACAACGCCGCATTAACCGGCCCGCAGCGACATACTGTCACAACAGCAATCACCGGTCGCTATCGTTCTTAACGATTGTTAAAGCAGCATATAAGTTTCCCCTGGTAGCCCGGAGTAAAAGCGGATGCCCCCCGATTTCAATTCAGAACTACACGCTCGTCCGTCGATCTATTTTGAAGGCCCGGCTTTTGTCGAACATCTCGCATTTATGCCTGAAACGGCGGCAGCACGGCCCAATGTCGATGACCACGTCTCAAGGATCACGGAGGATAACTCCTTCAAGACTCAGATCGAGCATCACACGGAATTTACTACAGTCACTCGAGTTCATCCCCTTGATAACACCAGTGAAAACTGGCCAACGTCAGGGACCACAACAGGCGATTATGCTGAGGTTGCGGGTCTTACAGATGCCCGACTTATTTGCCGTGTCTGCATTCTGGTATCGGGCCCGGCGCCAGCTGAACTTGGTCCTGTCTTGAGAAAATTTGGCTTTGGCGACACCGCAGCATCGTCTATCGGCAACGGGGCTGCCCAGGTTTGCTCCGATTTCCGCGTCCATGATGACCAAAGCAGCCGCATCATCCTGTTCAACAATGATTTGAATGCCTATCGCCTCGGCCGAATGATCAGACGCATCTACGAAATCGAGACGTATCGCGCAATGGCGCTGCTTGGTCTTCCCGAAGCCAGGCGCCTGTCGCCACGGCTAGTGGATTTCGATGCCAAGCTGGTGCAACTGACCAGCCGGAATTTGAGCACCTCGACATCGGAGCATAAGGCCCTACTGAATGAAATCTCGCTGCTGTCTGCCGAAATCATTTCCGCAACAGCTGAAACCCGTACGCGTTTTGGGGCAACAGCGGCCTATGCGAAGATCGTTGAAGAACGGATTTCAGAACTGCGAGAGCAACACGTCGCCGGTTTCCAGCGTTTTGGAGTATTTGTCGCGCGTCGTTTCAATCCAGCCGTCCGCACGTGTCACGCCACAGCTGTGCGGTTAGAGCAGCTTTCGCACGCAACAATGCACATGATCGATCTGTTGCAGACACGCATTCAGGTCGAAATCGAGTACCAGAACGCCGTGCAAATCCAGGCAATGGCCGACCGTGCGGCAACGCAGGTCAAGATTCAGCGCGCTGTTGAAGGTTTCTCGATCATCGCCATCAGCTATTATCTGCTCAGTCTGCTAAAGACGGTCTTTGAAACACTTGAACATTCAGGTTATCACCTGAGCCCTATGATCATGCTTGTGTCGATACCACTCGTCATTGTTGCGGTTTGCATCACCATATTGCGTGTAAAACACGCTTTGAAACACGAGGCGTGACAGCACGGTAGAGCGGATGTGGGCGTACGATATGCAAGCCCGCACATATTCGCTCAACTCAATCGGCCCCGACTTCGGCGTCTTGAGCGTAATCGATGTAAATTGCACCGATGAGCTTTCCGGAATTGTCGGTTACGGGATGCAATCCATCCTCAAAATCGCCCTTTTCCAGCCGATCAGCCAATGCGCGTAAGGCATTGGCACAGGCTTTATCGATGGCTTTTCCTGTCGGGCCACTCAATTTCAATTCAACATCACAGTTCAGATGCTGTGAGAAATCCGCCTCATCCCGCACTGTAGGTACCCCTATTTGCATTTTTAAAGACCGATGACCGCGTTGAGGATAACAGAAAGGACCATGTCTGGCATAGCTGGTGACTAAAAAAAGACGTCGCATCAATTTGATAGCGGCAGGCAGTGACATAACGAGAGGTTGCCAATCCCCGTGGAAACGTCAGCTCAGCGGCAATCGTCAGAGCCTGACGCTCTAGGCCTATCGACCATACGGATATCTCGCCCCTTGAGACGTCGACATCAAAAAACAGCAAACTATTGTAATCAGGCTGCGCATCGTCTTCCCCTCATGCAAAATTAGCAGAACGATTTCAGACCGATCTGCGAACAGTTGTCATCCCCACTTTGGGTGAGCAATCGAACTGACGGCGGAAATAATGCGTTGCTGACGGCATCCTTCGAGAGCCGGCAGAGCGCCACTCGCCAAAAGTTGAATTCCCTATCTCTGGCAGGGGAGTATGGTTCGCCACGTAAAACAGACGGCTGGAGGAACCATGACGCGCCTGACCGCAAAAGATTTCCCGCAAGAACTGCTCGAACTTTACGACTTCTACGCTCACGGGCGGATTACAAAACGAGAATTCCTCGACCGGGCCGGCAAATTCACCGTCGGCGGTATGACAGCCATCGCTCTTCTGGGAGCGCTCAGTCCCAATTATGCTTTGGCCCAACAGATCGCCTTCACTGATCCGGATATTGTGGCAGAGTACATCACCTACATGTCACCAAACGGTAATGGCGAAGTTCGAGGTTATCTCGTGCGCCCGGCCAAGGACGGCGTGGCGGTTACCGAACGGAGGGGCGGGATTGTTGTCGTGCACGAAAACCGCGGTTTGAACCCTTACATTGAAGATGTTGCCCGTCGCGTGGCCAAAGCCGGTTTTGTGGCACTTGCTCCCGATGGACTGACTTCGGTTGGCGGCTACCCGGGCAATGACGAAAAGGGGCGTGAGCTGCAGCGACAGGTCGATCCGACCAAGCTGATGAATGACTTCTTTGCCGCCATTGAATGGATGATGGCCAGCGACCTCACCACCGGCAAGGTTGGCATCACCGGCTTTTGTTATGGTGGTGGCGTATCCAATGCGGCGGCAGTCGCGTATCCTGAACTTGCTGCCTCCGTGCCATTCTACGGACGTCAGGTTCCGGCGGCTGATGTTGCGAAGATAAAAGCACCTCTGCTGCTGCAATTTGCCCAGCATGACGATAACGTCAATGCGGGTTGGCCAGCTTATGAGGCGGCCTTGAAGGAAAATGGAAAAGTCTATGAGGCTTACATTTATCCGGACACCAATCACGGTTTCCATAATGACTCCACGCCTCGCTACGATGAAGAGGCCGCGAAACTCGCCTGGGAGCGCACGATAGAGTGGTTCAAAAAATACGTTGCCTGACACGGCTATGACAGTCGCAACTGACAAGGGCAGAGGCGTCTCTGCCCTTGCCAGCTATGCGGGCTCGCAGGCTATTCAGGATCAGCTTGCCGCTGCTTTTGCGTCATGACTGTGACGATCAACCTGCGTGGCGACGATCTTCGCCACCAGGTGGGTCAGGTTTCTTGCTTCAAATCGATCCTTCAGTCTGTCGAGACGATGCTCGATCGTTCTAGGCGACAGATTAAGCAGTTCGGCGATTTCCTTGGTGGACTGCCCTTCAATCAGCAGCTGAATAATATTGTCATCGGTGATGTCGGTCTTTGCCTCCCGCATACGGGAGATGAAGAAACGCCCCTCAATCAGGCTCAGACACCAGCCGGGTTTTCCCTCCACCTTCTGCGGCAGGATAAGGCGCTCGTAGCCAATCCGAACACCGAGAAGTTTTGTTCGCACGACATCAATGGCCGGACGTTTAGATTCGAGCGCCCGTGAATAGCTTGCGATGATCGCTTCATCAATGAAGCGACGGTCGAGGTCGCGCAAGGCAGCATCGGGAAACTGCTTTTTCATTTCATTCAGCAGACCACTCTTGAAACCAAAATCCTTCACACGACGGAAGCGCCAGTCGTAGGGATCATCTGCGCTCGTCGTGATGACCGAAAGCGCCATCTTAATAGTCAGCCGGCTGAGGATACCAGCATGGAGCTCATCAACACCAGTGGTTTCGTCAGACTGCAACCACGCATCGATAAGGTCCTGAGAGAGTGAATTGAATGAAGCCATGTCTGCATGCGCCGAGTATGAAATTATCGTTTTGTTTCAACGGCAATATGATTGACATTCGTTAGCAAACGATTGTTGCGCCATACGAAAAATATCCAATGATCGAGAGACCTAAAATTGCCCGTGACGCGCACGGATCAAGCAAGCACGGCTTTGCCGAGACGTCGGTTTTTTTTCAATTCGATCCACGGTTCACCGTGAAGGCAACACAACGCAAAAACAATGCTGCCATTAATGCTCTGTTGAGCATGGACAAAAGCGCCACCTTAAAAGCGAACCGACAGGGTAAAATTACCGTCCGTAATTATTTCGCCATTTAAGAATTGGATGGAATTGTGGCGACCGAGGGCGACCAGAACCGTCGCAGCCTGCCTCTTCCCGGAGGTTGGCAACAAATGGGATCGGCCCGTCGGCCAAGCATTCTTTCGTCTCATGAGAGGCGTCCCCATTTCCCCGCATCCGATTTTAATCAACAAACGCGACGATCGTCATGACGATTGCAACCACAAAAGCGGCAGAGATCAAGAACAACGAGACACTCATGCCGCAAGCAATCTCATGCTGACCTTTCACAGGTAAAACAGGACAACAAATGCGACTGATGACCACCATCCCTGCGGGAAGAATTGTAATGCTGTGCGGCACCGCCTTGCTGCTCGCCTCATGCTCTGGGGAGCCGTCTGCAAGCGACATCAGCAAGGCGCTGAACGGCGCAATCGAGGCAGAACAGAACCAGATGAAGAACCTGACTGCGGGATTGAGCGCAGGACTTCCCGGCGTCGCCAACCCGGTCAGCGAGATGATGTCGATCCAGATAACAGATCTCGAAAAGATCGGCTGCAAGGAAAGTGGTGAGAAGGCCTATGTCTGCGACGTGCGTTACACCGCCAAAGGCGGCCTGTTCGGTAAAGAAGGCCGCGACATCACAACTCCGATCAGAATGGTCAAAGCCAGTGACGGATGGGCCGCATCTGCCCGCTGATGCCTTTCCTCTTTTATCACCATTGCAATCCTGAAAGATACATCATGCGATACCTCCTAGCGACGGCACTCACCGCCAGCGCGCTGATGGGCACGACCCCGGCCAGCGCCCAACAGGCGCAGAATATCTATTATTCCGGCGCATTCAATTGCGGCCAGACCGACTACACTACCAACTGGAATATCCGCAAAGACCAGTCCGGCGACATTGCGGTTACCGTCTATTACCAGCAGCGTGGCTCCAGCCACGTGAACTGGCTCGACTTGACCGAGCGCAGAACCTCCAACGGCATGCAGCTTCACGATGCCAACGGTAACCCACGACTTGATGTGGCAGCCGACGGCGATACAATCCGGGCGATCTGGATGAAGGGCGCTCCACAATCGGATTGCTCGACTTTTGCAGTTAGCCGTTCAGACAGTCCACGGGATCGCTTCGACCAGTTGTTTGCTCTGCTCAATACCAGCAAACCGGATGAAGAGATCGCAGCCAAGGTTGCGGATGCCACACGTTTCCCGCCGATCGTTTACGCCCTGCCGGAACTCGATCAGACGACCTATTCACAACGTTATAGCACGTCGATCTCCGAGTTCTGGACACGCTACAGAACAACACTATCAGACGAACTGACGGCGATGCCGATCTCCACGGACGCAGAGCGCAAGGCGTTGAGCGAACATGTTGATGCTGCCCTGTCCAACACCCTGCGTTCCTCCGCTGACAACAACGGTTTTCGGGACATGGTGACGATGCTGCAAAAGACGGCCGATCGCCTGGCCGACAGCGGTGCCAGCCCGGCCACCGTTCTCGGTAACAGCGACGCGGGCCTGATGTGTCAGCGTTTTACCAACCTCAACTTTGCCTATAACTATTTCGAATTCGACAAGCTTCAGCTCGCAACCGCCGTTCCTTTCGATTACTGGACGCGCGACATGGCAGAGAAATTCCTGGAGGATGCGCCGGGTTGCAAAGCCATTCACAAGGACTATTCTCAGCGTCTGGCATCGCAGTGGGCTGAAATACAGAAGAGCCAGCAATTCATTGAGACATTGCGTGCCGAACAGGCCCGTCTGCGTGCACTTCCTGCAACGGTCGAAACACTGGTTGACACAAAAAATCTCCAGCCCGACCCGGAAAAAGTGCGTCTTGGTTATGGCCAATCCAACCTGTCGGACCGTTTCTTCGGTGGCCCTCTGGATGCCCGACGTCAGGAAATTCTGTCCATTGCCATGAAGGACATTGATGATCAGGTCGCGTCCTATTCTTTGGAAAAACCGGACGCTGCCAAACAGATCGGCGACCTTTGCGATCAGCTCGGATACCTTCGTAATCTCGGTGAAGAACAGCGCACGACAGTGCGTGAAAAATGTGAGGCTGTCCGCACAACACTCGACGAAAAGCAGACAACTGCAGCCCTCGAGAAGGTGACCGCTGCGTTCGCTTCCGTGGAACCAGGTACCGAACAGGCCAAAGCGGCACGCGAACTATGCAGCGATCTACCTTCCAAGTTGAGCGGTAACGCGTTCTCTGCCGTCCATAGCGCTTGCCAGGTCGAGACGACGAAGCTGGCAAAAAAGGAAGATGAATTACGTTGCACCAAAGCGCTGGCCGCTTCGGGTGCATCGGAAGACTTCCTTGAAACAACGGTTGCCGTGGCCGAAACCAGTGGAACATCAAAGGCTCCACTGAAGGACCTCGTCTGCAAGGGTGCGGTACGCGAGATTAATGTCAGCTTCTCCAGCAGCGGCATGCTGATGTGGAAAACGCAGGCCATGACCGTCCGTTTCCCTAATGATGAAGAGCCATTGCAATTTGTCCTGAACGAAGATGAAAACGATGCGGACTGGGTACTCGCCGTCGAAGACAAGTCAACGATCGAGCGGCTGGAAAAGCAGCGCATGCGCATCGAGATAGTCTCGGCCTGCTTCATGGGTTCTCCAGCCTGCCACCCCTGATCCTGGAAAATCGTTGAGTGTAAAGGGGCAGGCCAATACCTGCCCCTGTTTCTCTGCCCTCTGTTCTGCGAGACCATCCATGACTTTTTCGAGATTATCCGCACTTGGCCTTGTGGCTGGCATTTGCATCGCGTCGACATCACAAGCCACCGAATTCCGTTCGACCTATTCCGAAACCCTTGCCTGCCCGGTGACTGAAGAGGGGGAGGATGCCTTTATTCGGGAATGCACCGGCCCCGGAAATGTTCGGGCCGTGCTGCAATATGTCGAAGGGCTGGTTGGCGTGTTCTACCTGCCTATGGGTGGTAAGACGCCGTTGGAACGTGACGACATGTTCGAGATCAGCCCCAAGGCACGCCAACCCTATGGTGCGAAGCTTGAATGGCGCCAGCGCGTCGGTGATGCCACGCCTTGCGCAGCCGTGATCCGTGTTTTTACAAACAAGGGTGAGGTGCTTGTGGTCAATGAACTCGCAACCGGCAGCCGCATCGGCGTCGTGAAGGCCAACCAGCAGGCACGTGTTCTTGCTGATCGTACCTGTGGTGAAGCAAAGGCAGTGCCTACTATCGCAGAAGCGGAAAGCACACCGGTGGTCAAACCGGTCACGTTGCCGGCAGAAAACGGCAGTGTGTCAGATGCCGCACGGTTGGGTAGGGAACGCTTCATGCAGATCTACATAGAGACTGGCATCGTCGGCGCAATCGAGGCAATCGAACAATGCTACAGTGATTTTGGGAAACAGCCATCTGCAACAAAGCTTGCAGAATGTAGTGCGATTGACCTGGCAGGCGCTGAAGCCGACGGTTCCGTATTGAGCGGTCGGCCGGACCTGCAACAGGCTTTCCTTGCAAAGGATAAACCGGCGGCACGGCTCATCGCGGGGATGAAAACACTTGGCCTCGATGACAAGGCGCGCCAGACTTTCACGCAAGAGTTCGAAACAGCCACCGGCATGCGCGTTGCTGCTCAAGCTCCAGCAAAACCGCAAAGCGGATCGGTCTTCAACTTTTCCGAATGATCGGGACTACGATACGTCAATACGAAAGCCATCACGACCTGTGTCGTGATGGTGGCGATCAGACGTGGTGCTGTAAGCATGTTGTCTTCATCTTCACATACAGGAACCAACCCTGCGTGCCCTTCGTTTGCAATTCCGGGAGCCGTAACACCTTCGTTGCCGGCTCATCACGTAAGGAAACGAGATGATGGTGAAGTCGTTGAGTAAGGGCGATAAGGTCGCCTGGAACACAAGTCAGGGTGAAACCAAGGGTAAGGTTGTCCGAAAACAGACGTCAGCAACCAAGATAAAAGATCATCCGGTCAAGGCGACACCCGACGATCCGCAATATATCGTGGAAAGTGAGAAATCAGGAAAGCGGGCCGCTCACAAACCCGATCAACTCCGCAAGTTGAGTTGACGCGGCTACGGGTCGTGCTTCCGCCTCCCGATCCACACAAGTCATTGCGTATCAGCTACCAACGAGATTGATCTTCCCGTTTTCCTCGCCGTCCCAATACTGGATCACCTCGGCACTGACCTTCAAAAGTGCAAGTCCGGGCGTTTCGATACCATCAGGAAACCAGTGATCGAGGCCATTTGTCCAATGCTCTGCAAAATAACTGCGATCTCTGATAATTTCAGCGACGCCGTCAATAGAGATGAATATTCCCGGTTTGCCAAGCAGACTGGGCGGCTCGCTAAAGGTTAGCGTAACACTGCAGTCCCTGTTGATTTCGGAAATTTTTGACGTGTCGTCATAGGTAAAAAACCACGAGTCCCCGTCATAATCGATGTCACCATTATTGCTCATTGGCCGGGTGGCAATTCGCCCATCCTCGCGGCGTGTGCACATCATGCAGAAGTCAATCTTGCGGATATGCTTTGATAGGTTTTCCATGTTCCTCGTTGTCGTCATAATCGCTCCTCCCGCGATGGATGGCAAAGGCCACGCCGACGCGCCATTCATTCAGGATTTTTGAAAAACCCACTCATGACGGCGCAGACAGATGTAACCGTTCCACTCGTCATCCGTTCCATCGCCAACAAGACCAGTTAATCGTGCTCAGCGGTTGCGGTGGTGGCGCCAAAGTGCAATCACACAAATTGCCTGTTGTTGCAGGCAGCAACCTGCGAAATGTCTTTATGTTCGACCCTCTGATAATATACGCTGATGGCTCTTATGATCCTGCGACCCAGACAGGTGGCTGGGCCTTTGCCGTGTATGAAACAGGACAACTCATTCATTCGGCTCACGGGAACGATGCGGGCCTGACCAATAACACATTTGAAGTCCTGGCCATCATCAACGCGGTGATGTGGGTGCATGGCCATGCGCAGGGCCGGCAAGTCGTTCTGCGAACCGACTCCGTGCATGTTGTCGAAGGATGCCGGCACTGGCGGGCGATCTGGCGCGGCAATGGCTGGAAACGTATCAACCCAAATCAGCGGGCACGGAAAAGGCAGATACCTGATGCATCGCTTTGGAAAGAACTGGACGGGTTCCTCCTGCGTCATCCAACCATTGAGATAGAATGGTGTAAGGCGCATTCCGGCATCGAGGGCAACGAGATGGTGGACAGAATGGCGCGGGCTGCCGGGAAGATGTTACCACCCTAATCCGCCAACGTATCGATCGTCGCAAATCCCTGGAAACTGGATTTCTCTGAAGATGACCCTGGCAGAACTCATACAAGGGTATCGCCCCCATATCGAAGACGCCTCCGTAGGCGTGCGGCGCAGTTGGGAAGAGACCTTCAAATATACGCTGAAACATTATCCGCCAGAAACCCGTCTAGAGGATTTCGATCTGGAAATATTGGCAGAAAAAATGTCCGCCGAAGGTATTCAGCCGCGTTTTGTGGATGGCTACGTCAAACGTTGGCGTGACCTGCTGCAGCAACGGAGGGAAACCCGACTACCGTGTCAGTGATATCTAAACAAGCCCTCATTGCTCAATGCCACACCACCCCGGAAGATGCCGCGCCTCGCCCGATTTCGCCAGCTTCATGGCTGTTGCCAAGGCCTCATCAAAGGCACGATTGACATAATCAAGGCCGATACGGCGCCGGAGAAAATCAGCCCAGACAAATTCCGAAAATGGAACTGCGACTTTGGCAAATCCTCCGGCCATCCGTAGATAACCGGCGAGAGATCTAAAAGGGTCGTCTTTGAGATCCTCGACCTTTTTCGGAATGTCGTCAGTGTGCCGTCGCAGGCCAGCGACATCAAATGGATAGATCAGATTTTTATGGTCCATCACCGACCAGAATTCGTCTTTGTCCAGATGCGCGAGATTGCTGACAACGCTGGTCAGGACATGTTCAACGCCTTCCTCGTGCAGGGCACGGACAAGATGATGATGATCAACAAGTAACAATCTGCCTTTGGGGCCCGCAACGACAGGAACAATATAATGGCCAAGAAAACCATCGCCCCGTGTCGGGGCTGTTTCCCGCCACTCTTTTCTTTTCAGTTCTACCTCACGAAAGCCAACCGTGATCTGGGTCGGTCGCAATTTTGTAATCTCCGTACGGGTGAGGCGGGGTTCATAAATATGCGTCATGTCTGCTCCCTTGTTTTTTCCAAAGCAGTAACAGCATCGTCGACACTATAATTTGCACGGCGTAATAAATCCTCACCGCCACCAAGTGCCAACACGTCACGCACGGCGTCATGCATTCGGGCATAACGAATGGTGATATTGCGCTTGCGCAGGTTGGCATCGAACTCCAGCAAGGCATCAAGTGCTGTCGTATCAAGCTCAAATGTTTCTTCCAGACTGACAATGGCAGTGTTTGTGTCCGGATTTGCAAGAATTAAACGTGTGATGTCGGCAAAGATCGGCTCTGCGTTGCCAAAAAACAGTGGCTGCGCCGGGCGCAAAACCATAATGCCCGCCGGAGCCTCGGCATCCGGGTGCCGTTTCAGGTCTACAAAATTATGGCTACTGCCTAACCGACCCAGCACCATGATAAGGGGTGATGACAGTCGACGCAGGAATACAGCAAAGGACAGCACGATCGCCGCCACCATGCCATCCAAAACACCAAAAAACAGCACGCCCGCCGTTGCACCAAGAGCAAGGATAAGGTCGTGTTTCAAGCGCCACAACCTGATCAGCGGAGAGGGATCAAGTGCATGGAGCAGGGCGACGATGATGATTGCGGAAAGTGCCGCTTGCGGAATGTAAGCAAACCATGTGGACGCCACCAGACAGAAGATTGCCAGCCCGACGGCGGCAACCGCGGAGGCAAACCGCGTCTGCGGGTTGGCGGCCTCACTGGCTGCCCCTGCGGAAAACCCCGCACCTACCGGCATTCCCTGCAAAGCGGCACTGGCAAGGTTTGCGATGCCAAGCGCTTTTAGCTCATTGTTCGCATCGACATTCTCACCATGCCTGAGCGACAATCCTCGTATTGTACCCCAGGATTCGGCAAACAGGATTAGTACCAAAGGTGGAGCAAAGCGCGCCACGTGGGAAAGTTCATCAAACGAGATCGCCGTGAAGCTGCCCCAGATCCCTGACAGATCGATTGATCCAACGATAGCAACGCCTTTGTCCTGCAGATTGAGCAGTATCGAAACGGGAATAACGAGTGCCAGTACCACAAGGCTTGCCGGCAATTGTGGAATCCGCCGCATGGCCAATAGAAAGGCCAGAGCTGCAGCCGCAACCGAAAGGCTATATGTATTCCACTGATCTGGATTGGTCATGATGCGCCAGATCGTCTCAAAAGTGCCGGCCCCTGTCGTCGACACTCCTGAAATCAACGGGAACTGTTTCAAGGTAATCAGTATGGCGAGGCCAAAAGTGAAACCGCGCAGCACCGGCCTAGAAATCACACTGGAGAGTGCACCGAGTTTCAGCAGGCCTGCTGCCAGAAACAACAGCCCGACAAAAAACACCACCACGGCAACCAGCAGCATTTTTTGTCCAGGCTCAGGGACCAGCGCGACCAGCATAGCAGCCAATATCGCTGCGGACGAAGAAGTCGGTGAGATAATCGCAAAGCGACTACGCCCGAGGACCGCATAAACCAGACAGCCTGCAACCGCAGCGTAGAGAGCGTGTTGAGGAGGGACCCCGGCGATGCCGGAATAGGCAATAGCCTCGGGAAGCATGAGGCCAGCGACAGAGAGCCCAGCGAGAATATCGCGCCCTTTGTTAGTCACGTCGCACCTTGATCATCAGCGAAGTCCTTACGCTAAGACAGACCATTCCCATGTAATATAGAGAGGAGACTAACTTGAATTCCCAATGAAAATCCAGACCGCAAAACAGGCTGCATTCCAGCAGCTAAAGCAGGTCGCCACGCAGGTTCAGGCGCATGATCAAATACTTTGAAAAATCAAAACATGCTTTTATAGTTTTCAATTGTGGGGAGCTGACGAGCACAGGCGCACTTAAACTGCCGATGATTACAGACGTCAGGAGACCCACGGTGAAATGCGTTAACCCAAACAGATAAAAACTGTCTAAGGTAACGGTTCAGAAAGCGCCCCGAGGCGAAGGTATCGGCGTTCAAACGCCATCAGGATATCTACAGTGACCACGCGCTTCACCCAATTCAAATTGGTAGGCCCCGCGCTCATACTTATCGCCATTCTTATCATGGGGCTGGCGACCATTCCTTATTATGGAATGGAGCGCCTGGATGCAGATGTCCGGGAGCGTCAGGAAACCCTGGTAAAGAGAAACATCTCCATCTGGATCGAAGACGTTGAGTTCGCCCTGACGGCGTGGACGATCTGGGACGAATCCATCGCCAAAATCGATAACGCATTTGATTTCGAGTGGACGGACCGCAACATTGGTCGCTCACTGATTGGCACGTCGAGAACACGTTTTGCCTCCATCCTGGATGCCGATGGCAAGATGATCTATTCAAGAACGGCAGAGGAGGTGCAGGAACGACCTTTCTTTGCACGCGGTGCGGAGGCAATAGGCAAGGACGCACAAAGCCTTGTTGAAAACATTCGCGCTCGGGAAAACTCTGTCACGACAGATGGAATTCCGGCCCCGATTGCGCTCAGCAAGATTGAAGTCATCGGAACCGACGCGGTTCTGCTCACTGCCAGCCTTTTCCAACCTGATTTCAAGACGGCAATTCCGCGCGGCAAGACCGCCCCAATTCTGGTATCGGCAACGCCGATTGCTGGCAGCTTGCAGGAATTTGTCGGTACACGTTTTCTGCTTGATGATGCGGTTATCGGCCCAATGGATCTGGTCCCGTCAGGGCATGCGCGGGTTGAGATTGCTGTTGGCCTCAACGGGCAATCCGAAGTGCTTTCCTGGCATCCTCCAACGCCCGCGCGTGATCTGATGCGCCAGTCTCTGCCGCTTATATCGGCCGTCATCATCGTGTTGGTCGTCGGTGGCGTCTTTGTTGCAAGGCTCTCACAACGCGCCGCAGTGTCATTGGTAACTGCAGAACAAAATATGCGGCACGCCGCAACCCATGATTTCCTGACCGGCCTTCCAAACCGCGCGATGCTGGAAAGCGAATTCAAGAGACTTGCCGGACCGGGCGATCTGGTGGTGGCGTGCGTTGATCTCGACGGCTTCAAGGGCGTCAATGATCGTCATGGCCATGCTGCCGGTGACGAACTGTTGAAACAGGTAGCTGAGCGCCTGCAGGCAAATGGCCGTGAAAACGACGTTGCCTTCCGCTTGGGCGGCGATGAGTTTGTCATATTCATGCCTGCCTCGTCCCTTGAGGGTGCCGAATGGCGTTGCCGCAAATTATCTTCGCATTTGTCCGAGCCCTACATCATTCAGGGTGCTGAAGTGGTTGTTGATGCATCTTTTGGCCTCAGCGACATTCACATCAACGTGGCCAATACGTGTGATCAGGCCCTTAAGCAGGCAGACACCGCCCTTTACGCTGCTAAAGCCAGAGGTCGTGGAACGGTCGTCACCTTCTCATCGCTGACGCAGAGTGAGACACCCCGCAGCTTGCTTGCCGCTTACGCCTAAAGTGTCATGCCGTGGAGATCGCCTGATCAAAAGTCGCCTTGCGGCCATGACTTCACCCAGGTGACTTTGCAAACAGTTGCATTGGCTGCGCCGTTACGATAGCCCGAATGCAAGTGCAGATCGTTTGGGACACCCATGCCGAAGATTGACGCGACATTAGCGCTGGTGGAGCGCGTTCAGGCCGTTGCTGGCACTCTGACAGCCACCGAACAGAAATTGATCTCCGAACTTTTGAAAGCCCCGCGCGAGGTGGCTATCGGCACATCGAGCGAATTTGCCGCCCGGCTCGGTGTGCATGAGGCAACAACATCCCGTCTGGCTCGCAAACTTGGGTTTGCCTCCTACGCCGAGTTTCGCGACGAATTGCGCCGCGAATTCCTCAAGGTTGCCGATCCCGCTGAACGCATTTCCGCAACACTGACCGACGCGCGCGCGCAAGGTTTTCTGCCGCTCCTTGTTGCAAGCGAAATTGCAGCCTTGACCGGAATTGCTGATCATCTGGGCGACAGCCATGTTCTCGAAGCGGCCGAAAAACTTGATCGCCGCCGCGTCTTCATCTATGGGCAGGGCAATGCCGAAGTATTGTCCGTGCTGATGGAGCGCCGTCTGCGGCGACTTGGCATCGACAGTCACCCGCTGGCAGGCAGCCGGCGTGATCTTGCAGAGCAGATGCTGACACTCTCTCAGGATGACACTCTGCTGATCTTTGCCTTCCGCCGCCAACCACCAGATTACTTGCAACTGATGCAAGTTGCTGCCGACACCAGTGCTTCGACAGTTGTCATTTCCGGCACCATCGGCCCGTCACTAACCCCAAGCCCGGATGTGCTGCTTTCTGCCCCGCGTGCGGGCATGCCCAACAGCTTCCAAACGCTAACGGTGCCAATGGCAGTCTGTAACGCTATCATATTGGCATTGGCGGAACGGCGAGGGCCAGACGCACTCGCAGCTCTCGACCGCCTCGGCAGCCTGATTGCGCAGTTTGAAGGATAGATTTGCAAGATAACTTGCACGTCATAAAATTGTAGCAAGAAAACATTACAAACGGCGCAGACCCATTAAAGGAGTTTTCCATGCGCCGCTTCATTGTCACTGCCGTTTCATGCCTCATGGCTACCGCTACCTTCGCCGAAGACCTCGACGCCAAGACTGCCACCGACCTGCTGGCGCAGGCCAAGCAGGAAGGAAAGGTCACAGTCTACGCCTTCACCAGCCGCATTGGTCGAGTTGAAAAAGCCTTCGAGGCTGCCTATCCCGGAATCGACATGGTGACGTTCGACATGTCGTCGACCGAACAGATCGCCCGGATCAAGAGTGAAGCGCAGGCAGGTCTGCCGGGCGCCGATGTCATCTACATCTCCGATGCCCCTGTCGTTTTGACAGAATTGTTGGCCAACAATCTGGTGGTTTCCTATGTGCCGCCACGCGTCGCAGGCACTGTTGCCGATCAAAACAAATCACCACTGCTGGCGCAGCGCCTTTCGACCAAAGTGCTGATGTATAACGAAGAAGCCCATCCGGATGGTTCTCCCGTCAAAAACCTCTGGGATTTGACAAAACCGGAATGGAAAGGTCGCGTCATTATGGTCGATCCGTTGCAACGCGGTGACTACCTCGACCTGATGACCGAAATCGTCCTGAAGTCGGACGAGATGGCAAAATCCTACGAAGCCGCATTCGGTAAAGCAATTGCGCTCACCGATGGTAACGAAAATGCAGGTGAGCAGTTCATCAGCGATCTCTTTGCCAATGATCTCGTTCTTGTCGGCTCCACCGATGACGTCAACAAGGCCATCGGCGCGAAGGGGCAGGAAAAGCCACCAATCGGTTTCACCAGCTATTCTGACCGTCGCGACAATGAAGATGAAGGTTGGGCGTTGCAAGTCGCCAACGACGTCACACCGTCTAACGGCATTGTTTTTCCTGCATTTCTGGCGTTGAACCCCAAGCCGGCCAACCCGGCTGCAGCCCGCCTTGCTGTCGACTTCCTTATGGGTGACGACAGCGAAACCGGCGGCGAGGGTTTCAAGCCCTTCTATGTAGCTGGTGATTGGGCGACACGTTCCGATATCACGCCACACAAGGATGCCATCCCACTCGCAGATTTCAAGGGATGGCAAATCGCACCCGCAGAAACCGCCAAAATCCGCGCCGATGTGGCGGACTTCATTCTCGCATTGCAGTGAGAACTGTCAGGTGACGACAGACATTACACCTCACGAGACAAAAGCCCTCTCCCAGTCAACGGGGAGAGGGTTGTTTGGCAGGAGCTGCTGCGGTCTTTCAACGTTTGGTGATGCAGGCTGGCTCTTTGAACAAGGACTATCGGGCACACAGCAATGCCCTTGGAGTACCACATGAAATCCCTGAGCGGACCGATTGGTTCAGCACTCAATAAACGTGGCCTGACGCTTGTCATGGCACTTGTACTTGTCGGTCTGGTGGCAGCCCCACTGGTGACCATTCTGGCGCAAACCATTTACCCCTCGGCGTCCGCATGGGGCGATGTCCTGGCAAGCCGACTGTCGCAGAACCTGTTCTGGCGCCCGACATTCAACACCATGGTCATTGGCCTCGGTGTGGCTGGTGGCTGTGTTCTGCTGGGTGGCTTTCTCGCCTGGCTGGTTGTGATGACTGACATTCCCGGCCGGCCGGTCATAGCATTCATGGCGACACTGCCCTTCATGATCCCTAGTTTCGCAACAGCGCTCGCCTGGGGCACCGTATTTCGCAACGGTCGTGTTGGCGGTGGCGGCGGCTTGCTGGAAGGGTGGGGGGTCTCTGTCCCTGACTGGTTGTCATGGGGTATCACACCAACGATCATCGTATTGATCGCCCATTACTATGCACTGGCTTTTACCGTCATTGCAGCAGCGCTTGCCGCCGTTAACGGTGATCTTGTTGAAGCCGCACAAATGACCGGTGCATCACGCAAACGTATCCTGTTCGGTATTGTCCTGCCGGTCGTTACACCCGCCATTATTGCTGGCGGCTCTCTTGCCTTTGCCGGAGCAGTGTCCAATTTCGCAGCACCGGCACTGCTCGGATTGCCCGTTCGTATGCAAACACTATCGACGCGGCTGTTCGGCATGATCGAAATCGGCCAGACGGAGCGCGGTTACGTGCTCGCCATATTGCTGATCGGCATTTCTGCGATCTTCCTTGGACTTGGCAACCGCATGCTGTCGGGAAGGCGCAACTTCGTGACGATTGGCGGCAAGGGTGCGGTGCCCCGCCGCACAACACTCGGCAGTGCACGCATACCGCTGACGCTCATTGCTTGGATCATCTGTGTCCTCACCACCATTTTACCGGTCCTGCTTCTGGTGGCAGCAAGCCTTGCGCCGTCATCGCTCGCACTGTTTTCAGACTGGACGATGCATTATTGGATTGGCGAGGCCAATCCGGCATTTGCCCGTGGCCAGCCGGGTATCTTTCATAATCCGCAGCTTATCTCGGCAATGACCACAACGCTGATCCTGGGAGCATCTGTAGCACTTGCTGCCAACATTATTGGAACACTGATCGCCGTCGCCCTGACGCAACAGAAAGTGCGGGTTCTCAGCAATGTTGTTTCCCAACTCAGCTTCCTGCCGATGCTGCTTCCCGGTATTGCTTTTGCGGCTGCCTACATAGCACTCTACGGCGCGCCGATTGGTCCCTTGCCGGCACTTTACGGCACAAAACTACTGCTGGGCTTGGCCCTGACCGCCGCCATGTTGCCTTTTGCCGTGCAGACAGGGCGGGCAACCGTGGCGCAGATTTCCGGCGATATTGACGAGGCCGCCCGTATGACCGGTGCAGGTTTCTTCCGTCGACTGGGTGCAATCACCCTGCCGCTAGCGGCACGTGGTCTTGTCGCTGGCCTTTTGATCACCTTCGTCAACGTCATTGGCGATCTGGCAATCACCATTCTGCTTTACACACCGACATCACCACTGTTGGCCGTCCTGTCCTACTCCTATGCGTCGGATGGCTTCCACCAGTTCGCCAATGCCGTGACGCTGGTCATCCTCATCATATCCATGCTGGCCACCGGCGCTGCAACCCTGCTGCGCGGCCGCCGCCGCCAATCTTTCAGCTGAGGCAAAATTTTGATTTCGCTCGACAATATCTCAAAATCCTTTGGCACATCCAATGCCGTGTCCAAGGTCAGTTTCTCTGTTCCCGACGGTGCATTTCTTGTGCTTCTCGGCCCATCAGGGTGCGGCAAAAGCACAATATTGAGGATGCTTGCCGGTCTCGATCAACCAACATCAGGCAAGATGTTGTTCGGTGATACGCTTGTCGCAGACGGCGACACTGGCAACTCGTTACCGCCGGCAGAGCGCAATGCCGGTCTGGTGTTCCAATCCTACGCCCTCTGGCCGCATATGACCGTTGCCGGCAACATCGAATGGCCGCTGAAGATTGCCAAACTGGCCGGCGAACAACGGCGCACCCGTGTGCTGGAAGCCATGGAAATGCTCGGAATTGAAAAACTCGCCAACCGGTATCCCGGCGAAATTTCCGGCGGGCAGCAACAGCGCGTCGCCCTTGCACGCATGATCGCTCCCCGGCCAAAAATCATGTTATTCGACGAGCCGCTCTCCAACCTCGACGCAACATTGCGGGTGGAGATGCGCTTCGAACTTCTCAAAGTTCATGCGGCAACAGGCGCCACGGCCGTCTATGTCACGCATGATCAGGTGGAAGCAATGACAATGGCGACCCATGTGGCTGTGATGAACCACGGTCGTATCGAGCAGTTCGATGCGCCAGAGCGGCTGCTTGCAGAACCGGCCTCTGCCTTCGTTGCCGGTTTCGTCGGCACGCCACCTGCCAACCTCATTCCCATCGACGATGGCAAGTGGTTCGGCACCCTGCCGGACCCTTTGCTGCGCACCTACAGTGGCCACGCCATGGTGCGGGCAGAACAGATAGAGCTTGCTGACGAGCTGGGTCCGCGAACATTTGAAGCGGTGTTGGCAGAGGTTGTGCCGATGGCTGGACGATTTCTGATTACCGGCATCATCAACGGTAACCGTATCACCGCAATCTCCAACCGACTATCGCGGCAATCCGGCAAATTATACTTCCGCCTTCCAACCGCTCCCGCGGCAATTTTCGATACACAAGGAACACGCATTTCATGAAACGCATACTTCTGGTCCGGCACGGCGAAAGTGAATGGAACGCCGTTCGTCGCCTGCAAGGGCAGGCCGATATCGAGCTTTCCGCGCGCGGTGAACAGCAGGCGCGTGCCTTGGCTCCCATGGTTGCCAGCTTCAACCCCGACATGGTGCTTACCTCCGACCTGAAACGCGCTGCAGATACCGCCTCCCTGCTCGGCCATGCCGACGCAATCAGGGAGCCATTGCTGCGGGAACAGAATGTCGGTGCATGGACGGGTGTCGAAATTGCCCAACTTATGTCGGAAACGCCAGACGCCTATGCCGGTTGGCGCGCAGGCACCTTCGCACCTGAGAATGGTGAGATCTGGGCTCAATTTCGCACCCGCATTGGCCATGCGATTGAGCAGGCCCTAAACACAGATGCCGATACGGTTTTGATGGTTTGCCATGGAGGCGTGATCCGCGCTGCACTCGACAGCGCTTTGGATCTTGCCCCCAAGAGTATTATCCCGGTTGGACCAGCAAGTCTGACAATTCTTGCTTTTCCAAAAGGCGAGGCAAGGCTGGAGGTTTTCAACGCCACAACCTTTGCCCCCATCCTTGACGCACCGGACTGAGATCAATCTCCGTCGACGGAGACCTGCTCACCGGTCTCAGGATGAAAACGCACTTCGATACGGCGACCGTCCTTGTTACGGCCTTCGACTTCGTAGCAGCCGTCATCGATGTCGACTTCACGCACCTCAATACCAAGAGCGGTGGCACGTTCGCGAACCTGTGCCTCACTCATCCACTTGTCGATCTGGACATTGCCGCAGTGGCGATCGTGCCGATCATCGGCGTAGGCGGTAGAGACCAATGCAGTGGTGGCAAGTGCTGCAGCGATAACGAGAGTCTTCATGGTCGATCATCCTTTCAGGGGTGGCGGGCAACCTCTGCCCGTTTGATGCCACAACACTATGCGGCGTGCCCTGAGCGATAACTGACAGGCTTTGTCAGCGAATTGTCAGTTTGAGAATGCTAATGTCGGCAGCATGTTGAACCGTATTTTCCATGTCTTGCCCGTAGCATGCGTGCTGGTGCTGACCCTGGCACCAATCAATGCCACGGCAAAGGATCTTGATCGTTTGCGCGATGCGGTAAAACGCGGCGATGTGCTACCACTCTCCGTATTGCAGGAGAAGCTGCGCATCTCCTATCCGGGCGACATCATAAAGGTGGAACTCGACGAAGATGATGGCCGGTTCATTTACGAGTTTAAAGTGTTGCAGGCCAATGGCCGGCTTTACGAGATTGAGATGGACGCTAAGGATGGCACTATTCTCGATGTTGATGACGACGATTGAGGCCAATGCGGATTCTGCTTGTTGAAGATGATCTGCGGATCGCCCGCGACGTATCCCTGCACCTTTCACGGGCGGGCTATCTCGTCGAGCACGAAAGCGATGGCGAAAGTGGCTGGTATCGAGGCGACAGCGAGGAGTTTGCCGCCGTCGTGCTTGATCTTGGTTTACCCAGCCTCGACGGCCTTTCCATCCTGAAACGCTGGCGAAGGGATGAGCGCGCGTTACCTGTTCTCATTTTGACCGCACGTGGCAATTGGGAAGAGCGGGTCGAGGGAATTGACGCCGGTGCCGACGACTATCTCGTCAAACCCTTTCATATGGCAGAACTGTTGGCCCGCCTGCGGGCCATCATGCGTCGATCCCAACATACGGCAAGCCCAATCCTGACGGCGGGTCGGATAAGGGTCGATCCACGTAGCCGCACTGTTTCGCTAGATACCGAACCTGTCGATGTCACACCCCTCGAATATCGCTGCCTTCACTACCTGATGGCCAATGCGGAGCGACACGTCTCGCAACTGGAGTTGACCGAACAGTTATACGCGCAGGATTTTGAGCGTGACAGCAATTCGGTGGAAGTTCTGATCGGCCGACTGCGCAAGAAGTTTGGCAAGCAGGTCATCACCACCCGCCGTGGTTATGGCTACAGGATTGACAAGGCATGAAGCGACCGCTTTCCATCCGTGCTCGATTTCTAATGGTATCGCTGATTGTCGTGCCCCTGGCACTGGCATTGGCAGCCTTGTTCATGACGTCGATATTCTCAAGCAATCTGGAAGGACGGCTGGAAGACGAACTGAAAGGGCATATCAACACCATTGCCGGCTCGATACGCGTGAGCGCCGACGGTGGAATAGAACATCCACTTGGCTTGATGGATCGACGTTTCTCGCAGGCATATAGCGGGCTTTACTGGCAGATCGGCGACGCTGCACAGCCTGCGCTTTACCGCTCGGAATCCCTTTGGGACACCAGCCTTCCACGACCGGCGGATCTGCCAGACGACGGCGCCGTACATAGTTACGTTGCCAACGGGCCGGAAAACACCAGACTGATTGTGTTGGAACGTCAGATCATGGTCAGTGCGCCAAGCGGCCTGAAGCCGGTTCAGATTTCCGTGGCCGCAGACACGAAGGCACTGGATGACGCAAGCCATGGATTTACGCTTGAAATCCTCCCTTACCTTGCCGGACTTGCGGTTTTCCTGATTGGCGCTTCGCTGGTGCAGGTAGTCTACGGTCTGAAGCCACTGGCCGACCTGACCGAAGGACTGGACCGCATCAGGGAACGCCATAGTGGGCGTCTCATTGGTGCTTTGCCAGCTGAATTTGCACCGGTGGAACAAGCAGTTAATCGCCTGTTGGAAACACAGGCGCAGTCACTCAGCAAGGCGCGTGCCCGTGCCGGTGATCTTGCACATGGCCTCAAGACGCCGCTCACCGTACTTTCCAATGACGCTTTGACCTTACATGAGCGCGGCCATCAGGACCTCGCCGAGGAAATTGAACAGTTGGTGCAATTGATGCGCGGCCATGTCGAACATGAACTCGCGCGCAGCCGCATCGTAACCAATGCCGACATGCGCCAGACCGATGCCAATGTCGAAACAATCATCGGGCAAATCGTCAAAACCTTGCAGCGAACACCAAAAGGCGACGCACTTGAATGGCAAGTCGACATTAACGCGCCGCCGGATGTGCCCGTTGACGCACAAGACCTGCGTGAACTAATTGGGAATTTGACGGAAAACGCCGTTAAATGGGCAGCCGGTCAGGTTTCCATTACCTGGAAAGACGGCCGCTTAATCGTTGCTGATGATGGCCCGGGGGTTGACCCGGAAAAAATCCGCAGCATGACCGAGCGCGGTGTACGACTGGACAGCCAGACACCAGGGAGCGGTTTTGGCCTATCGATTGCACAGGAAATCTGTGAGGTTTATGGCCTGGTTCTGTCCATCGAAAACCGGCAGGGCAGCGGCCTGATGACGTCAGTGCTCTTTAAAGACACCGCAACAAACAACACCGGCAATTAAACGCAAACGCAGTCACACCCGCCAATATGGTTCAGAAAGGGCGCCTGTTTCACCCAGAAGGTCATCCGGGACGTCTGCCTGCTTCCAATTTTCTCGGATATTGGAAGACCTAAAGCCCAAAGGCGGACATCGTGCCTAGAAAAATGATCCGCCTACGGTCGGCATTGTCCACGCCGACCTGATCAAGATTTTTGCTGGGCTGGCCGCGTCTAAAAAACCGGCGCCTCGCAAAAAAAATCGCAATGTCAGTCTTCAAGACCTGTAGCGACGACCGAAATCTTGAAGGCTCCTTCAAGTGTCGGGTCAAAAGAAGCGCCCATAACCACGTCCGTTTCTTCGCTCACGGCTTCACGAACCAGTGTCATGGCTTCATCGATCTCATAAAGCGTCAGGTCTCTACCGCCGGATATTGAAACAAGCGCGCCGCGTGCATGCTTCAGTGACGGCAAGCCCAATAGTGGGTTGGAGATTGCTTCAGCCGCTGCGAGCGATGCACGGTTTTCCCCACGCGCTTCGGCGGTTCCGATTAGCGCACGGCCGCCGCCCTTCATGACGTAGACCACGTCTGCAAAGTCGAGATTGACCAAGCCGTCGCGGAGAATGAGATCCGTTATGGACTTCACGCCCAAGGCGAGAACCTTGTCGGCGATTTTCAACGCACTGTCGAATGTCGTGCCGGGATTGGCGATTCTCAGTAGGTTCTGGTTCGGAATAACGATCACAATATCTGCTGCAGCAAGCAGTCCATCAACACCCTGTTGTGCCGCCTTGAGGCGTTTGGTGCCTTCAAAGCTGAATGGCAGCGTCACGACGCCGACTGTCAGGATGCCTTTTTCTTTGCATGCCTGAGCAATCACCGGCGCTCCACCTGTACCGGTTCCACCGCCCATGCCAGCAGTGATAAAACACATATCGTAGCCGGCAAGATGATCCATGATTTCGTCCATGGTATCGATCGTCGCCTGCCGTCCGATTGCAGGATCAGCGCCAGCACCAAGCCCACCGGTCAGTTCAGGACCAAGTTGAATAAAACGTTTGGCAGCGGTGTTTTTAAGCGCCTGCGCATCCGTGTTTGCTGCCATAAAATCAACACCATAGTCAGCCTCCGCAATCATGTTGTTGATTGCGTTGCCGCCGCCGCCGCCAACACCGATGACGGCAATTTTGGGAGCGGTAGGGGAGGTGTTCATATGCTGCATTTTATTCCTCGTTAACTAACTTTTGCGGACATCACCTATCAGATTTGCATCTGATGCACTATGTCATTTGAACTGCATTTGTTTGCGGAGACATTGTCCTACGCCTCTCGTCCCAAGCACGATCGTATATTTACTATGAGGCGCAGAGTGACCGTGAGGCTGAACCCCTTGCAATAGACGGGGAATTTCCAGTTTCTCAGCCACAGGCCTTTTACTATTCCGGTTTACGGAAAGCATGAATATGGGGCCTTGAAACCCTGACCATTTGATCAAATCGCATCAGATTTACGCCGACATCATATGTTCAATGTCGCTTCGTATCGCTGATCGGCCGCCCGAATTTCTCTCTGCAGCGTTTGATTCGCTTGCGAACTTATTTGTCGAGCAGGGTGGAAAACATGTTTATCGATTCATATATCAGCAGCGTATTTACCGGCATGTTGCGTATTTCTCATTTTTTGTAGCAGGTTAAATTGGTCGGCGAAAATTCCAACGACATGAAATTTTGATTATTGCGTCGTCAATTTTTTTTGCTATTAGTGAATACGAACGTTCGTTCTTTTTAGCCAAATCCCTGACGTATGAGGGCACCAACGTGCCGTCCCAAGAGCAGGTGACATCTGAAAACGAGAATTTTGATGACGGAACTTAAAAGTGAAGTTCGATCCCGGCGAAAAGGGGCAATAACCCGCCAAATCATTCTCTTTGAAGCAGAACGATCATTCGCAAAAATGGGTTATCAGCAAACTTCGATCACCAGTATTGCTGAAACATTGAAAATGTCGGCAGCCAATATTCACAAGCATTTTCGCTCCAAGCTCGATCTTGCATACGCCGTTGTCGAACAGAGATTGCGCCCGGTGCAGGTTATCGCTGGTGTTACGCCAAAAGAAAGGCTGCGCGCTTTACCCCTGAACATTCTTGGCGATCTCTCGCATATGTCGCAGGACGAACCAGAACTGTTCTATATTTTGACAAATATTCTCTCGACCGAAAATGTATCTGACATCATGAGGAGCCGCATTCTCGACGCATGCCCGCAGGTGATAGAAGATATGGAACTGTCCGACGCTGAGAGATTTTCGGAAGCATTGGCAGATATCTTCTTGGCCGTGTGCCACCCGGCCATTGTGGCGACGACGGAATATCGCGTGCTTGTTTCCAGGGTCGACAATATTCTCAACCTCATGAAACAGGTCATGGACATAGGCGCTTCCGCCCCCTTGGCAAAAGCGTGCTGAAATAAATGCAACGGGTTGCCGATGTTATTTATCTTCGGTAACCCGGCTTATTCCTATCTGAATGACATAAAGACATAGCCCTTGGCCAATCTTTACCGACAGTGCCTACTCGTCGGGAAATGTCTCATAGATCTTTCTGATATCACTGAGCAGCGCCTCGCGGTCTTCGTCTGACCATTTGTGAAAACCGAACAATTCCATGCAGGAAAATCCGGAAAGCGCCATGTAGGCTACAAGAGCAGCGCGTGGCTTAGGTCCAGCTTTAATCGCGTTAAGATCATTTTGCTGCCATTGTCGCATAAGTTCTTGCAGACGGTCATCGCTTGAAAGCGAGGCGCTGACGGCCATGCAGACAGCACGTTCCGCCTCCTCCCAGCCTGTTGCAGCAGCTTTTATCCGACCAAAAAGTTCTGGATGTTGTGTCTCAGAGCAAGACGCCACAGACTCTTTGACAAAATCGCCATCTCTTTGAAGTTGCCGATCCACCAAGGCCTCGAGAAGGCCGCTCTTTGTTTTATGATCGTAGACGACCTGAGATTTGCTGATACCAGCTTCTTTTGCGACAGCATCGATCGAAAGCCCGGACGAGCCCGATTTTAGAACCACCCGTTCTGCTGCATCTAGGACATCATTGGGGCAAATGCGTCTGTTTCTACTCATTGATTTTTATTTGTTTCCCTGTCACCCTCATCCTGTCTCTTATCAAAAATTTGTGACCGGGTCATCTGTCTCATAAGTCAGACTGTGTGTTTGTGGCGTTAAACGCATGAAATCTTTTTGGTTGCAGGAAACACAACCCTACAGCTTGGCAGGATGTGCTCGATTTGGTGCAGACGCAGATCGGACAGCGCCGCTTTTTTCACCTGTTTGAGATGTCGAAGAATGGATTCGTTTCCGTGGAAACAAATCAACAGCAACCGAATCGGTCTGCTGCCGGTCTCTGATCGCCCGAGCATTCTCGCAAACATGTTTCATTTCTGACTTGGTATTTCGTGACGCATGACTTCGCTCAATCGAATGCCATGGCTGTGCGAATGAGGCGACGATCGGCGGCGCACTGATTCTATTTTGATTTTTCAGCGCTAAGTGACGGATGCTGTTAGTCAGTGAAATATTTTTCCATTTCATCCACAATTTTTTCGAATCCCTAGAGACAGCAAAATGAAAGTAATATACAACTCAAGCTGGTTACTGCGTGGAGCTTTTCCAATCCACTGGCAACGCCCCCTCGAAAAGCGCATTGGCCTTTAGTCAAGGCTCCCCGATACTCCATCGGGGAGCAACATTAAGTGACTATTCAAATATTTCCTCACCTAATATTCTGCTTTTTCAATTGCATATGCGATTAAGTGACGATTCATGCCAAGTCGTAACTTTTGTTTCTCTTTCGCCACACACCTCCATGAAGCGGGTGAGACAAAGGCCATTCCCAGAGGAACCCAATTGCAACTATAGGTCTTTTCAGTATTTTCAGACTCAGGAAGAGGGGCAACTCACTTCTCAAATTTGCGGGTTTGGGTTCGGGAATATTTTTTCACAAATCGGGTCAAAACTCACCTTTTTCTTTGACTGGAGGTCAATATGAACATCAAGAGCCTTCTCATCGGCTCCGCTGCAGCACTCGCAGCAGTTTCTGGCGCACAGGCCGCTGACGCTATCGTCGCTGCTGAGCCAGAGCCCCTGGAATATGTTCGCGTTTGCGACGCTTTCGGCGCTGGCTACTTCTACATCCCAGGCACTGAAACCTGCCTGCGCATCGGTGGTGAAGTTCGTTTCACCGTTGGTTTCGGTGAAGACGTTGGTGCAAACAGCACCAGCGACTGGTACTCTGCTACTCGTGGCCGTATCTTCTTCGACACGAAGACCGACTCTGAGCTCGGCACCATCGGCACATACATCCGCCTGCAGGGCAACTACAGCTCCGAAGGTTCTGCTCCTTCTTCCAGCGCATCGCTTGAGCAGGGTTACATCACCATCGGTGGTTTGAAGGCTGGTAAGGCTCTCACATGGTGGGACGACATCGGCATCAACGGCGAGCTGGACGACTGGGATAACCAGACCAACTTCAACACCATCAGCTACCTGTACGACGCTGGCTCGTTCCGCATCGGTCTCGGCATCGACGATATCTCCAACGTCCACAACTATGCTGCAGCCGCTGGTAACGAATTCGGTATCCAGGCTTACGGCCAGGTTGACTTCGGTGCAGCAAACCTTGCTGTACGCGGCGCATATGACGCTGAAAACGAAGAAGGCACTGTATACGTAACTCTCGTTGCTCCAGTTGGCCCAGGCGAACTGAACATCGGCGCTGCTTGGTCTTCCGGTGCTAACGCTTACGTTAGCGGCATCAGCGATGATCCATACCTCAAGGGCGACCAGGGTGCATACGAGTGGACTGTTTCCGGTTCGTACGCTCTGAAGGCTACTGAAAAGCTGACAGTCACTCCATCTGCTGCTTACTGGAGCACACAGGGCGGCGAAGACATCTGGGGCGTTGGCCTTCTGGCTGAATACCAGCTGGCAAAGGGTCTGAAGGTTGGCGCAACGGTTGACTACACCGACGCTGACTTTGAAGGCGACAACACTTCCGGTTGGGTTCGTCTGACCCGTTCGTTCTAATCTGACCTCAAGTCGATTGGTGAAAGCCCGGCAGCAATGCCGGGCTTTTATGTTTTTTGTGATTCAGAAGCGGGAACAGACACTTGATGGTTGGACATCAGTTCCGGACTGATAACCTGATGCCGTGCATACGAAGTTCAGCAATTCCGTCGCGGTTATCCAACCAAACACACTGTCTTGGCGGCATAAATCTCAGAGGCCGGGCGTTTTCAGGACCAAGGGGCAGGCTGGTCGGCGATCACCGAATTGAAATCACTGATCGAGGCGTAACGTGCCGCCCTGACCTTGCCGAACTTACTGCTATCGACCACGAGGTGCTTTTGGACAGAGCGCTGCATGACCATCTGCTTGATCGGCACCTCGTGGAAATGCGAGCAGGTCACCCCGTGTTGCTCGTCGAGACCACCAGCAGACAAAAACGCCTTGTTGATATTGATGCGCCGCAGCACGTCGATGCCTTCGTCGCCTGAGAACGAAGCCGCTTCCGCGTGGTAAACCCCGCCGAGCATAATCAGGCGTACATCATTGCGCCGTGCCAGTTCCTCGGCAACGTTGAGCGAGTAACAGATAACCGTTAGATGCGCATTGGCTGGAATCTGCCGCGCCAGATGTGGGGTTGTCGTACCGCAATCGATAAACACCGTATCGTAGGGTTCAATCAGCGCCGCTGCTGCGGTACAAGCTCGCGCTTTGGCGACAGCGTGGCTGTCCTTTTCCTGATCGAGCACATAATCGCTGCCGACCGCACCGTCTTGGAAAGGAAGGATATAACCACCAAGGCAACTGAGCTGATCGCTATCGGTGGCAATGTCACGGCGGATGGTTATTTCGGACACGCCAAGCCGGGACGCTGCGTCCCGAAGCCGTAACACACCCGTTTCCTGAACAAGAAGAGCCAGCGCATCCAGCCTGGCATTGCGTGCACTTACTCTGCTCACCGTATCTCCGTTGTGGTTTGTCCCAACTGCGCTTCATATTGTGATGTTACTTTCTTAGCAATTGCCCTTCCCTGAGCTTGACAAGAGAACACCAAACATGAAACGATCGAAACATAATGATCGGATTGTAACATTATAATTCGCATTATCGGGAGAGGAAAACAACAGGTTTCTGGGTCAAACATCGATCCTTCGGTAATTGGGGCATGGGAAGCCTCTCCGGGAGAGTGAGGAGGCGTCAGGCGCGCGACAAGCGATTGCCGACGTTAGAGATCGAACATTATCGGGTGATACTGCCGTAAAAGGCGTGACCCATTGTGGTTTCATAGGGAGGAGTTGTCAGTGAAAAAAATCTTCGCAACCATCGCGCTTGCTGCGTCGCTTTCTGCGTCGGCTGTTTTCGCGCAGAGCGCCGTAGATACGTCGAAGGTCAACAAGGAGTTGATCACTTCGGCAAGCGGCAAGAAATACACCATCGCAACCGTCGTCAAAGTGGACGGTATCGCCTGGTTCGACCGCATGCGCGAAGGAGTCGAGCAGTTCAAGGGCGATACTGAAAATGACGTCTGGATGGTTGGTCCTAGCCAGGCCGACGCCGCTGCACAGGTTCAAATCATCGAAAACCTGATCGCACAGGGCGTTGACGCTATCGCTGTCGTGCCATTCTCGGTGGAAGCCGTTGAGCCGGTGCTGAAAAAAGCGCGTGATCGTGGCATTGTCGTCATCAGCCACGAAGCATCCAACATCAAGAATGTCGATTTCGATATCGAGGCTTTTGACAACAAGGCTTACGGCGCCAACCTGATGAAGGAACTCGGCAAGTCGATGGGCGGCAAGGGCAAATATGTTGCCACCGTCGGCGGTCTGACGTCAAAGTCGCAGATGGAATGGGTTGATGGTGCCATCGAGTACCAGAAGGCCAACTTCCCTGAGATGTCGCTGGTGACTGAGCGTCTGGAAACCTACGACGACGCCAACACCGACTACAACAAACTCAAGGAAGCAATGACCACCTATCCGGATATCACCGGTATTCTCGGCGCGCCAATGCCAACCTCCGCAGGTGCTGGCCGTCTGATCGCCGAAGGTGGTCTGTCGGGCAAGGTGTTCTTTGCAGGTACGGGTCTGGTTTCCGTTGCTGGCGAATATCTCAAGAACGACAACATTCAGTACATCCAGTTCTGGGATCCGGCCGTTGCTGGTTATGCCATGAACATGCTGGCTGTCGCGGTTCTTGAAAAGAAGAACGACCAGATCAAGGCCGGTCTCAATCTCGGTCTGCCAGGTTACGAAAGCCTGCTGGTTCCTGATGCCGCCAATCCACACCTGCTTTATGGCGCAGGCTGGGTCGGCGTGACCAAGGACAACATGGATCAGTACGACTTCTGATCTTAATCACGGAGGGAGGGGTAACCCTCTCTCCTTATACATCCGCGTTCCCTTAGCCTTTTACGAGGCCCTTATGACTGAAAATCTGATCGAACTGCGCCATATCGGCAAGCGGTTTGGCGGCGTGAAAGCGCTTGACGACGTGTCGCTAAGCATCCGCCCGGGCGAAATACACTGCCTTGCCGGCGAAAACGGCTCCGGTAAATCCACCGTCATCAAGATCATGTCGGGGGTTTACACACCCGAAGACGGCGAAATCCTGATCGATGGAAAGCCGGTCGGCAAACTTGATCCGGTCAAGTCCGTTCATCACGGTATCCAGGTGATCTACCAGGATTTCTCGCTGTTCGGAAACCTGACGGTCGCCGAGAACCTGTCGATCAACACCTTCCTGATGGAGGGACGTAAAACGGTTGACTGGCGGCGTGTGCGCGAAATGGCACAACAAGCTCTCGACCGCCTTGGCGTGACGATTGATCTTGATGCTGACGTGGAAAGCCTGCCGACATCTGGCAAACAGATCGTGGCAATTGCCCGAGCGCTTATGGCCGATGCCCGTTTGATCATCATGGACGAACCAACCACAGCGCTGACACGCCATGAAGTCGATGCCTTGTTCAAGATCGTCCGCGATATCCAGGCGCAGGGCATCGCCGTGCTGTTCGTCAGCCACAAGATGCGCGAAATGCTTGAAATCAGCGAACGTCTGACCGTTTTCCGTAACGGCAAGAAGGTGGCTGAAGGCCCAATCACCGAGTTCGACGAGCCAGCCATTACCCGTGCGATGACCGGGCAGGACATTGCCGCTCACAGTTACCATTGGGTACCGTTCGAGGGCGCTGATGCACCGGCACTTGAAGTGCGAAATCTGACCGTACCGGGATCGGTCGAAAATGCCGATCTGACACTGCGGCGCGGTGAAATCGTCGGCATTTCCGGCCTGATCGGCTCAGGTCGTACAGAACTTGCGCTGGCGCTGTTTGGCATGCGCCCTGACTTTACCGGGTCCATGCGTGTGGCAGGCCGAGAAGTTCATCCAAAGACAGTGCAGGACGGCATTGCCTGTGGCATCGCCTATGTGCCGGAAGACCGCCTGACCGAAGGCCTGTTCCTCACACAGTCGATCGAGCGCAACATCATTGTGACGTCGATCGAGAAATTTGTTCGCGGGTTTTTCATCAACCGCAAGAAGGCCGACGACACGACCCGTGAAATGTTCTCGGCAATGCAAATCGTCGCACCGGGACCGCATACGCCGGTCAACCATCTGTCCGGCGGTAACGCACAACGTGTGGTTCTCGCCCGTTGGCTGCTGACAGGTGCCAAGGTTCTGATCCTCAACGGGCCGACAGTGGGCGTTGATGTCGGCTCAAAGGCGCAGATCCATAACATCATCCGTAGGCTCGCCGAAAAGGAAGGTCTGGCCGTGCTGATGATTTCCGACGACGTGCCGGAACTGGTTCAGAACTGCAACCGCGTGCTGGTTATGCACCGGGGTCGTTTCGTCGGCGAATTGTCGGGAGACACCATGACCGAGGATGCCGTGAATGACCGGCTCAAGACGTTGAATTGAGGGGCCGAAGAACATGAAATTCGTCAAAAGCACAGAATTCATTATCGCCTGCGTCCTGCTTGCAGCGATGATCATCATCGGCCTTATCAACCCGGCTTTCTGGTCGCTCGATAACATCTTCGGCCTGTTACGGTCCAATGTCGTCATCGGCATCATGGCGCTTGGCGTATTGCTGGTGATGATTTCCGGCGGCATCGACGTCTCGTTTACCGCCTTTGCCATTGCCGCAATGTATTTGACCGTGCGTGCCATGGTTTACCTCGGTTACGACGGCGTTCTCATTCCCTTTATCGCTGCGACATTGATCGGTCTGGCGCTCGGTGCATTCAACGGTTTCATCATTCACCGCTTCAAGATGATCCCGCTGATCGTAACATTGGGCACCGGTTCGATTGTGCGTGGTCTGGTTCTCGGTCTCGTTGGCACCAGCATTGTGAATATCAACAAGATGCCGAAGGAACTGATCGGCTTTGGCAAGACCGACGTGATCTCGCTGACGTCTGCCACAGGTTCGACCTTTGGTCTGACAGCGATGTTCCTGGTCTATCTAGGCTTGGCTTTGGTCATTCACCTCATCCTAAACTACACGATGATGGGGCGCAGTGTGTATGCCTATGGCGGTTCGCCTGAGGCGGCAAAGCGTGTCGGTTTCAACACCGGTGCAACCATCTTCTTTGTCTACTGCGTTGCCGGCGCTCTGGCGGGTTTTTCCGGCCTGCTGCACTCCTCGATGATCTGGCTTGCAAACCCGCGTGACTTTGTTGGTCTCGAACTGGATGTGATTGCGGCCGTGGTTCTTGGTGGCGCATCGATCTTCGGTGGGCGCGGCACTGTGCTCGGTACCTTGATGGGCGTCTTCATGCTGGTGATGGTCAAGAACTCACTGATCATCATGAAGGTGGACACCACCTGGCAGAAGGTCGTCGTCGGCCTGATCATCATCGTCGCCACCGCCATCACCGCATGGCGTGATCGTAAAAGCATAGCGTGAGGGGAGAGCGCATCATGAAAAATTCGTTCGACATGCGCCGGCTTCTCGGCAACGACAACAACATCCTGCAGCTGCTTGTCATCACGGTCATCGTTTTTGCGCTGATGACCTGGATGAATCCCAGCAAGTTCCTGAACTACTACAACTTTGAATCCATCAGCTACATCATGCCGGAACTGGGGATCCTCTCCATCGCCATGATGATTGCCATGCTGACGGGCGGCATTGACCTGTCCGTGGTTGGCATTGCCAATCTCGCAGGCATCATTGCCGGTGTCTATTTCCACTCCACCATGGTTCAGGCGGGGCAATCTTCCACCTCGGGCATGATATTCTACACCGGCCTTGGCATTCTGATTGCCATGGCGGTTGGTCTGGTGGCCGGTCTGGTCAATGGCCTGCTGGTTGCCAAACTGCGTATCACCCCGATCCTGGCCACACTGGGCACTGGTCAGGTGTTGATGGGACTGGCATTGGTCATGACTGGCGGCCCGGCCATTGTCGGTTTTCCCGACGCATGGAACTGGATCGGCAATGGCAAGATCCTTGGTATCGCCACGCCCTTCATCCTGTTCATTGTGGTCTGCCTGATTGTCGCTGTGCTGCTGACGCGCTCGACGCTTGGTATCAATCTCATGCTGATCGGCACCAATCCGCGTGCGGCCGTATTTGCCGGCATCCGCAAAGACCGGATGATGCTCTATTCCTACATGCTAACAGGTGTGCTGGCATCGTTGGCGGGTATCATTCTGTCTGGGCGCACCAATGCTGCCAAATCTGATTACGGTGCATCCTATCTCCTACAGGCCGTGTTGATCGCCGTTCTTGGCGGCACCAATCCGGCTGGCGGCAAAGGCCGTGTTCTCGGCATCGCCATTGCGCTCGTTGCCCTCATGTTGCTCTCCTCAGGCTTCCAGATGATGCGGTTCTCCAACCACCTCATCGATTTCATCTGGGGCGGTTTCCTTATTCTCGTCATCGCCATCAATGCATGGCGCAACCCCGGCAGGTGATCCAATGCAGGAGACAGAATTTAATCTTCGCAGACAGGACTTCACCGAGGTTCCGCATCTTCTGGCCTCAGCCGATGGGCTCAAGGTCACGACGTTCCGGTACGCCACCGGCATCGAGGCGTTGCAGATCGAGAACCGTCGCGGCCGCATCGTCATCCTGCCCTTCATGGGACAGATGATCTGGAGTGTCGAATTTGATGGCGTCGATCTGACAATGGGTAGCCGTTTTGCCATGCCGCGGCCAGCAGGCACGATCGTTGAGACCTATGGTTGCTTTGCATTTCACAGCGGCATGTTGCGCAACGGCTGCCCATCACCAGAGGACAATCACGCTCTGCACGGCGAAATGCCCTGCGCGTCCATGGACAAGGCCGGTTTCGTCATCGGTCACGATGAACGCGGCGCGTTTATCCGTGTCGCCGGCGAAATAGAATATGTCATGGGCTTCGGGGCCAATTATCTGGCGCGGCCAAGTGTAACACTGCATGCAGAGGATACGCTGTTCGATATATTCATGGATATCGAAAACCTGTCATCGGCACCCATGGATCTGATGTATATGTGCCATGTGAACTTTGCGTACGCCAAGGGCGCTCGCATCGTTCAGCCGGTGGCTTATACGCCGGAACAGGTGAGGGTGCGCACAGCCGTGCCCGGCCATGTCAAACCCAACCCCGATTACCTGTCACTTCTGGACACGTTGGCAAAAAAACCATCCGCCATGGAAGTGCTGGATGAACCACAGCGCTATGATCCCGAACAGGTGTTCTACATCAATGGCCTGCCGCAAGATGGTGATGGAAAGACGCATCTGATGATGCAGCGAAACGAGGGCGATGGCTTCGGCATCTCCTATCCACTGGCCGCCTTCCCCAAAACAGTGCGCTGGATATTGGTGAACGGAGATTCGCAAGTCGCCGCTTTTGCCTTGCCCTCGACCTGCGAACCCGAGGGTTATCTGGCGGAAAAAGCCAAAAACAACGTGCAGATCCTTTCGCCGGGCGAACGCAAGATCTTTCCGGTGCGGCTCGGTTATCTCGACCGTGCCGCCGCCGAGCAGTTCGGCGCCAGGATCGGCACTCTTTGAAACAGCATATTCAGGGAAGTTCATCATGAGCAAGAAAATCGGGGTCGTTGGCTCCAACATGGTCGACCTCATCACCTATGTGAACCGCATGCCGGGACCGGGTGAAACGTTAGAAGCACCAACATTCGAAATGGGTTGCGGCGGCAAAGGTGCCAACCAGGCCGTTGCAGCGGCTCGCCTCGGTGCCGATGTGATGATGGTGACCCGTGTCGGCGACGATGTGTTTGCCGACAACACCATTCGCAATCTGAAAAGTTTTGGCGTTGATACCCGCCATGTGGAAAAGATTGCTGGCCGCTCCAGCGGCGTCGCACCGATTTTTGTAGAGCAATCGGGCGAGAACTCGATCCTTATCGTCAAGGGCGCCAATGCCGATCTTCTGCCTGCGGAAGTCGACAAGGCAGCGTCCGATCTGAAACAATGCGGCCTCATTCTGATGCAGATGGAAGTGCCGGTTGAAACTGTCTATCACACGATAGAGTTTGCAGCCAAAAACGGTATTGAGACTATTCTCAACCCGGCCCCGGCGGCGGCCGATCTCAACCCGGAACGTATCCGTCAGGTCACCTTCCTTGTCCCGAACGAAAGCGAACTGGCGCTGCTGTCGGGTCTGCCAACCGATACCGATGATGACATTGTCACGGCTGCCCGTTCACTGATCGCACGCGGTATTCGCACCGTCATCGTGACGCTGGGTGGACGCGGCGCGCGCATGATTACCGCAACGGAAATCGTCAACATCGCCCCGGTTAAAGTCACGCCAAAAGATACTACCGGGGCAGGCGATGCCTTTATCGGTTCTTTTGCCCGGTTCTACGCAGAAACTGGCGACGTCGTTTCTTCCTTAAAAAAGGCGTCGCTTTACGCGGCCCACTCCATCACCCGTCCCGGAACACAGAAGGCCTACGCCAGCGTCGAAGAGTTCGAGGCATTTTGCCGCGAACATGCTGCCGTTAGCGCCTGATCTCAAGAATGGACAGAAAATGAGCGAAAACTTTCCACGAAACAATGGCACACCCCTCAAGCCGGAATGGTTTGAGGATGTGACTGTCAATCGCAGTGCCTCCGAGCGGCGGGCATCGACAATCACCGCGCGGCGCTCGATCAAAAAGGAATATCAGGTCGCATGGCAGATCAAGGCCATCACCTGCATCGATCTGACAACTTTGTCGGGCGATGACACGGCCGGGCGCGTCCGCCGCCTTTGCGCCAAGGCGCGCCGCCCGGTCCGCGACGATATTCTGGAGGCACTTGGTCTCGCCGATGCCGGCATTACCACCGGCGCGGTATGCGTCTACCCGACAATGGTCGCGCACGCAGTTAAGGCCCTGGAAGGAACGAAAATTCCAGTTGCGTCCGTCGCGACAGGTTTTCCATCCGGTTTGACACCGCTTCCCCAGAGACTGGCGGAAATCCGTTATGCCGTCGACCAGGGCGCAAAAGAGATCGATATTGTCATCACCCGTGAATTCGTTCTGACGCAGAACTGGACCGGTCTTTATGACGAGATCGCCGCGATGCGCGAAGCCTGCGGCGATGCCCATATGAAGGCCATTCTGGCAACGGGTGACCTCAACACGCTGACCAATGTTTATCGTGCCTCGATGGTAGCGATGCAGGCGGGGTCCGACTTCATCAAAACTTCGACCGGCAAAGAGGAAGTAAATGCTACGCTGCCGGTTAGCCTGACCATGGTGCGTGCTCTGCGCGACTACGGCGAACTGACAGGCCAGATGGTTGGCTTCAAACCTGCCGGCGGCTTGAAAACTGCAAAGGACGCGCTGTCCTGGCTCACCTTGATGAAAGAAGAGTTGGGCAATCGCTGGCTGGAACCTGATCTGTTCCGCATCGGTGCCAGCTCGATGCTTGGCGATATCGAGCGGCAGCTCGAACATTTCGTAACGGGCCGCTACTCCAGCGCTCATCACCACGCTGCCGCATAAGGACTGAAAAAATGGTATCCATTAAGGACATTTTGCAAACCATGGAATATGGACCTTCCCCCGAGGCGAATGGCGATGTGACGCAGTGGCTCGATAAACACGGACGCTCATTCGGTCACTACATCAACGGCCGTTTCGTAACTCCGGAAGGCCGCAAGACCATTGCCGTATCAAACCCCGCGAACGGCGAAAGCCTGGCACAAATCGTTTGCGGTAATGAGGATGACGTCGATTTGGCGGTCAAGGCTGCCCGTGCCGCATTCGGAAAATGGTCGAAACTATCCGGCCATGAACGTGCCCGTTATCTCTATGCCATTGCGCGTCACGTCCAAAAGCGTGAGCGTTTCCTGTCGGTTCTCGAAACCATGGACAACGGCAAGCCGGTTCGCGAAACCCGCGATATCGATATTCCTCTCGTTGCCCGTCATTTCTACCACCATGCCGGTTGGGCTGAGATGGTAGAAGACGAGTTCCGTGGCTTCTCGCCCGTTGGCGTTTGCGGTCAAGTCATTCCGTGGAATTTCCCGCTGTTGATGCTGGCATGGAAGATTGCACCAGCACTGGCCGCCGGTAACACCGTGGTGCTCAAACCCGCTGATCTCACTCCGCTGACAGCCATTGCTTTTGCAGAAATCTGCCATGAGGTTGGTCTACCAGCAGGTGTCGTCAACATCATCCAGGGTGATGGCTCGACTGGTGCGGCCGTCTGCGGCCATGACGGCATCGACAAGGTAGCGTTTACCGGTTCAACGCAGGTTGGTCGGGTCATCAGGGAGCAGATTGCCGGTTCGGGCAAGAAACTATCGCTGGAACTGGGCGGTAAATCACCGTTCATCGTCTTCGAAGATGCTGATCTGGATGCTGCCGTTGAAGGTGTGGTTGATGCCATCTGGTTCAACCAGGGTGAGGTCTGCTGCGCGGGTTCCCGCCTGCTGGTGCAGGAAGGTATTGCCGAGACGTTTTACGCTCGCCTGAAAAAGCGGTTGGAAACACTGCGCGTTGGTGATCCGCTCGACAAGTCGACCGATGTCGGCGCGATTGTTTCCGCTACGCAGGTAAAGCGCATCACCGATCTGGTTCGCAAGGGCGTGGATGAAGGTGGCGAACTCTGGCAAAGCAAGAACCCGTTGCCAGCAAAGGGCAATTATATCGCCCCCGGCTTCTTCACCGAAGTTGATCAGGCCTCTACCGTTTGCCAGGTGGAAATCTTTGGTCCAATTGCCGCTGCCTTCACGTTCCGTACCCCGGACGAAGCCGCAGTACTGGCCAACAACACCCGCTACGGCCTGGCCGCATCGATCTGGTCGGAAAACATCAATGTGGCGCTTGATCTGGCGGCACGCGTCAAGGCTGGCGTGGTGTGGATCAACTGCACCAACATGCTTGATGCCGGTGCCGGCTTCGGCGGGTACCGTGAAAGCGGTTTTGGCCGCGAAGGTGCGCGCGAAGGCCTTTATGAATATCTGGCTGCCGATTGGGAAAAGAGCCTTCCGGTTGCCAAGGCCCTTGAAACCTTCACCCCGTCAGCCTTGCCGTCAGGAGACAGCAAGATGGCGGTCGATGGTCTCGACCGGACCATGAAAAACTATATCGGCGGTAAACAAGCTCGTCCCGACGGTGGCTACAGCTACTCTGTGACAGGCAAGGGCAACGCGGTAATCGGCATGGCCGGCATTGGCAACCGCAAGGATATCCGCAATGCCGTGGAAGCAGCGTCCAAGGCAACAAGCTGGAGCTCCGCAACAGCCCATAACCGTGCACAGGTGCTTTATTATCTTGCCGAAAACCTCGATGCACGGCGCGGCGAATTCGTCGCGCGTATCATCGAAAGCACCGGCGTGAGCGAGAAGAAGGCAACGGAGGAGTTCGAGGCATCCCTGCGTCGAATTTCCTACTACGCAGCACAGGCCGACAAGTTTGATGGCGCGGTGCATTCGACCAAATCTCGCCATGTCACGCTTGCCATGAATGAACCATGGGGCATTGTCGGCGTCGTTTGCCCGGATGAGGCACCGCTTCTGTCTCTGGTGTCGCTCGTCCTGCCAGCAATCGCCATGGGCAACCGCGTCGTAGTCATCCCGTCTTCACGACATCCACTGATTGTGGGTGACTTCTATCAGGTACTGGACACATCGGATGTCCCGGGTGGTGTCATCAACATCGTGACCGGTGAGCGTGATGTGCTGGCCAAGACATTGGCTGAACATGATGAGGTGGCTGCTGTCTGGTACTTCGGTTCGGACAAGGGAAGCGCGATGGTTGAAAAGGCATCTGCCGGAAACCTGAAAGCAACCTGGGTCAATAACGGTCGCCAGCCCGATTGGCTGGACCGTTCCGAGGCGCAGGGGCGCGATTATCTGCGCAGGGCCATTCAGGTGAAAAACATCTGGGTGCCTTACGGCGCCTGACGCGGTCCAACTTCAGGGCCAATCAAGATAAGATCAGTCACGGGGTTTACCGAACCCCGTGACATCTTTGACCAAAGCAAGCTCGCCAGACACGGCAGGACCGTATCAACGGTCTCTGATCAAGAAGCGCAACAGATTGGCGTAACCACGTGCGTCATCTATTGCACGATGGGTATGCTCGACCGACCCGAGCCATTCAGCCGGATATTTTTTGACATCGCAGTTCCAGTGCTCACGCCCGGTTTTTCCGGCAACCATCGACATGATGCAAAGTGGTGCATAGCGAAATAACCGGTCCTCCACCCAAGGCCCTTCCAGCAATGGCCTGCCGGTAAACCGTTTCAGATAATAGTCAAACCACGGCCCATCGAGAGAAACCGGATGCGCCGCAAAGATCGGATGGTGTCCAAGCGACCTGATCCAATTGACGAAGCGTTTAATGACGACATCCGGTGGCTGCGCATTTTCTGTAGCCGCCGCATATGCCTCAGGAAACCGCTGCCAGAAATCCATTACAGCCGGGTCACTTCCGGCGCCATCAAGGCGTTGCAGAACACCTTCAAATTCGCCAAGAATCTCACCAGTTTCGAAAACAGCGACAGACCCGAAAGAAAGCATCGAATTCATACCCGGTATAGGACCGTCGAATTCGCAATCCGTCACGATGTAGATGTAGGCCACAGCAAGCTCCTTGTGTCGTAACGACCATATCGCCTAAGCGATCTAAGCATGTGAAAATTCAACTGTCATGATGGATTCTCGGCGCCGAAAGCCGATGATTTTGCACAAAGAAGAACACTCTAACCTCTCGGATATCAGGCAGGACATGCAAAATCCCTGACATTGCCATCTACCGCACGGTTCATCTGATGTTAAAACAACTCACGTCTCGACAAACCGCCCGGTGGCAGGCTGGGCACATTAAAAGCCTCTGAACGGATAATGGCGCAATGAAACTTATCGGTATTTTGGGCGGCATGTCCGCCGCGTCGACACAAACCTACTACCGCAAGCTCTGCGAAATCACGAGGCAGCGCCTTGGCGGTCTTCATTCCCCTGAGCTTTTGATCCGCTCGCTTGATTTCGCAAAAATCGAGACATTACAAAGCGCTGGCAAGTGGGAAGAGGCCGGGCAGATTTTGAATGCCGAGGCCAAGGCACTGGAACGTGGCGGCGCAGATTTTATCATTCTCGCGACCAACACCATGCATAAACTTGCCGATCAGATGATGAGCGGCGTCGGCATTCCCTTGCTGCATATTGCAGATGCCACCGCCAGCCGCATTGCCGAAGCAGGTCTCCATAGACCCGGCCTCATGGCCACGGCATTCACCATGGAGCAAAGCTTCTATACGGGGCGGTTGATCGAAGCCGGGCTCGATCCAGTTCTACCTGATGCTAATGACCGCGCAGTTGTTCATCACATCATCTATGATGAACTGTGCAAGGACATCACCACGGATGACAGCCGTGCCACATACGAGCAGATCGCCCAGCGTGTTGTCGAAACTGGGGCCGACTGCATGATCCTAGGCTGCACCGAAATCGGCATGTTGCTTAATCAGGATAATGTTTCCGTGCCGGTTTTCGACACCACATTGATCCATTGCGAAGTGGCAATTGATTTGGCCCTGGCAGAATAGGTCCTGTAGTCATTGGCCGGACGACATTTAGTAAGAGCCCGCACGCCAGCTTAGCGCAAATGGCAAGGTTTGCGAACTTCCAAGCCTCGTCTCTGTCACGACGCAATTTAGTATTGCGTCGTCGCTATTTCGGAAGTTACAGGCCGAATGGCCTTGGCCCAATGATCCTCAGGACCGTTTTTTGATTGTGCTGTAGATGATGTTTCGGTTGGCGCCAAACCACACTTTGCTGTCTACGGTGTTTGGATCAGCACTGGCATTGGTAACGCGCCACATATCAGCTTCCGAACGCTGGAGAAGCTCCCAGTTCATATAGGATTCCATGTAACCGTCATCGGCCATTTCATCGGAGAAATTGGCGTAGAGGAACATGCCGCCCGGCTTCAGCATGTCCATGCAAACCTGGGTGAGGCGGATCGCAACCTTGTCGGTAAGGTAATCGTACAAGCCTGCGGCATAGATGAAATCAAACGTGCCGATCTTGTGTTTTTTGGCAAGCAGGCCACGGACAGAGCCATCGATTGGTTCAATGCACGTGCCATGGAACTGGCTTGAAATCGATGCGATGCTGAGCGGGTCCTGATCAAGGGCAACCCAACGCTTGATGCTACCGTTCTTAAGCGCCTGAGAATTTTCTGCTTCACGAAGATGGCCTGCTGCAACGGTCAGAATTTCCGTCTCCGGTCCCTTCTCGGCTGCAACCATATCAACATACTCGGTTAGAATGTCGCGGCGCTCGCGAACGGCAACCGGTCCCGGCGCATTGCGGGTATATTCAAAGATGTTAAGGCCGAGAGGCGTGGATTTTGACACCTCATCCGCTACCGCCGAATGACCGTAAATAAAGTCGATAAGGCTGGCGTCGCCCGAATAACCACGTGGCTTTTCAAAAGACCAACGGGTGAATGGGCACTGCTGCATGATTTTTGCGGAAGGGTGCGCTTGAATGATCGGAATAAGTCCCTGCCATACGGCCGGACCATATTTCCACCGCAAATCATGCATCTGGGCAATCAGCCATTTTGTCGCTTCGGCGAGGTCGTTACCGGCGCTGAAGCGCTGGTTTGCGAGGCTCATGATCAGCACGAACTCCGCCTCTGCCGTTGCCAGAAGATCGGCCTCGGCGGTTTTGTCAGACGGGTGGCGATGGTTAGTGACCGACTGGGGAGTGATAAGACTTTCACCGTCAAGGGAGAACAAAGGCTGAGCCACGCGAACCTCACTGCTGAATAAAGGGTTAAAGAAAAAGATAAAATCTTCAGCATTTTCCGTGCACGTCAAGTTCGAGGAGGTCATGTTTTTCAACAACCCCCACCTTTCCCGTTTGTGAGAAGTTTAGAAAAAGTTAATAACCTCAGGATATATGAGAGTTGGTGCACTCTCGGTTGAGAGTGGCATGGGAGCTTGCGCAGGGTGAATCATCGTTGACTTCCGGCTCTGGCCGGATGGCGGCTAGAATCAATGCGCTGGATGTTGGGTGAATAGGGCATGATGCACTTGTTAGCCGAGACCACCGTGCCCGCGATGCGGCCGGCGCTTTCCCCTGAGCAGATGCGTAGCCTCTATCAGCAGGAAAGTGAACTCAACCGAAAAGACGTGACGCGTCACGGTCTTTGGATCGCTGTTGCCGCATATATCGCTTACTCTGCGACCGATTACCTGTTCCTGCGCGATGTCGCGCTCTACACCATTGCGGGCCGCGTTGCCGTGGGCATCGTCGCATTGTGCGTTCTCGAAATTCTGCTGCACTTCAAGGCACGTGCCGATATCATCGATCTTGTTGCCGCAGTCTCCGTGCTTTCAGGTTATGTAGTGTGGCTCGCTACGGCACAAATGACCAGCCATGCGAATGCCTTTTCCTATTACATGGTGTTTGGCGCCATCTTCATGATGAGCTTCAACCTGTTTTTCAGCTTCCGGTTTCCACTGGCATTCGCGGCTTCGGCGACGAACCTGACAATCTTCGTCGGTTTTCTCTACGCCTTTGAGCCGATGGGATTGCTTTACAAGCTGATCCTCGGTGCATTCTGTATTTCCTGCTTCATTTTTACATCCTACGTGAACCTGCAGCTCAACAGAGAGCGTTACAAGGTTTTCCTCAACGCCTATGAGGCGCGGCTGCAGCAATCAGCAGCCGACGAACGGGGCAAGGCTTTGCTGCACTTGTCCATCACCGATTCGCTGACCGGCCTTGAAAATCGCCGCGCGATCGACCAGCGACTGCGTGACTACTGGAACAATTGGCGAGAGCACGGCAAGAGTTTTGCTGTCCTGCTCATCGATGTCGACTTCTTCAAACGTTACAATGACTGCTACGGTCACCAGGAGGGAGACCGTTGCCTGATTGCGGTGTCGCAGCGACTGAAAACCGTTGCATCACTGCATGGCGCCATCATTGGCCGATATGGCGGTGAGGAGTTCATCGTCATTGCCCCGACCGACACACCCAAACGCGCCGCCGATCTGGCGGAAGCGATTTGTATCGCCGTCCGTGTCATGGCGTATCCGCATGAAGCAAGACGCGACGGAACACCCTTCGTCACCGTCAGCGTGGGTGTGTCGCACACACGCGGTAATGCAATCCAAGTAGACAGGGTCATTCACGAGGCCGACCGTGCGCTCTATGCCGCAAAGGCAAGTGGCCGCAACTGCGTCAAACTATTCGACACCAAGGACCCATGGGCGAGCGATGACAGTGAAAACATTGCAGCGATCCTTAAAATCGCCGTTCAACAGCGCCTCGTTACTCTGGTTTATCAACCGATCCGCGACGTCAAGACAGGCGAATTGAGTGGGGCTGAAGCCTTGATGAGATTAAGGATGCTGGACGGAACGCCTGTTCTGCCAAGCACCTTCATTCCGATCGCCGAGCGAACAGGAGCGATTGTCGATCTCGGGCGCTGGGCAATCCGAACGGTTTGCAGCGATCTGTTGGCGACCAATCTTGTGCCTGTTGCCAGTGTCAACGTCTCGCCAATCGAACTGAAGATGCCCGGGTTTGCGACCTATGTCGCAGCCACGCTGTCAGAGTTTGGCCTGATGGGTGCGCGGCTTGCCTTCGAAATTACCGAAGGCGTCGAGCTGGAGATGGATCAGGAGGTGGTTCGCTGCATCAGTGATCTGAGAAAACTTGGTGCGCAAATCTGGCTCGACGATTTCGGCACCGGTTTTGCCGGTTTGTCCTGGCTTCGTCTGATCGAATTCGACACGGTGAAGATCGACCGCTCCTTCCTGCATGATTGCGACACCGAGCGCGGTCGCATGATGCTGCGTGATATCATCAGCCTGCTGCGCAACCGTGGCCTGCGAATTCTTGTCGAGGGTGCAGAAACCGAAGCCCATGAGCAGTTGATGCGGCAATACGGAATAGACCAGATCCAGGGTTTCCACGTTGGACGCCCCGTGCCCGTCACCCAATTCGAGACCTATGAGGTCGTGCGTCGGTCAACGCCTGCGGGAAACTCCCTGATTCAGGGATAAGAGCGCTAAACTCTCGCGCGCTATAGATTTCCCAATCGGCGTCATGAACCGGACGCCCAACATCCTGTCAAAGGCGTTTTAGTTACCAGCGCGGCACGCGTCTTTCGTAACCGGGATCGAACAACTGCATATAGGCAGTGTCGTTGCGTTCCTTCATCTCAGTCTGTTCGTAGAGCGCAGAAAGTTCGGCGAGTTTCTGGTGGTCAAGTGACACACCAAGACCCGGGCCTTGTGGCACATTCAGCTTGCCATCACGGAACGTGAAGGGTTTGCCTTCAATCACATCGACGCCAGTCCATGGAAAATGTGTATCGCAGTCATAGCTGAGATTGGGTGTCGCCGCGGCGACATGTGTCATTGCAGCAAGCGTGATACCGAGATGCGAGTTTGAATGCATGGAAACACCGAGCCCCAATGTCTCACAGATCTTGCCAAGATGTGTCGAGGCACGCAGACCGCCCCAATAGTGATGGTCGGACAAGACGATCTGGACAGCATTTTTGCGGAAGGCTTCGGCGATCTGGTCAAACTCAAGAACGATCATGTTGGTGGCCAGCGGAAGTGACGTTGCCGCTGCGACCTCCGCCATCTGGTCCATACCGATGACAGGATCTTCAAGATACTCCAGAACACCTTCCAGTTTGCGGGCGATATAGATGGCTGTGTCGACGGTCCAGCCGCCATTGGGATCAATCCGCAAGGGATGATTTGGAAAGGCTTCGCGAAGCTTCAGCATCGTCTCGATTTCGAGATCGGGGTGTAACACGCCCCCTTTGAGCTTCAGGGACTGAAAGCCGTATTTATCCACCATCCGGCGGGCTTCCCCGACCATCTGGTCTGGCGTCAGCACTTCCCCCCATTCGTCCGGTTCTTGACCGATATGGGCGGCAAACTTGAAAAACAGATAGGCGCTGAAGGGAACGGTGTCACGAACCGCCCCTCCAAGCAGGTCACAAACCGGCCGTCCAAGCAGCTTGCCCTGAATATCAAGACATGGAACTTCAAATGCCGAGGCAACAACGTCCGTCAGCTTGTGATCGGCAACTGCCGTTTTTGCGTTGATGCCTCCACCACCGGGCAAAGCAGCAATCACTTTTGCCTTCAACTCGTGGAGGTGAAACGGATCAAGGCCGATCAATGACGGAGCCGCCCGTCTTAAACCGTCCAGGGCTTTGATACTGCCATAGCTTTCTCCCAAACCAACCGTGCCGTCATCACAGAGGACTTCGATGATGGTTCTCAACGCATGGGGCTGGTGAACACCCTTGCAGTTCAGCAATGGTTTGTCGGGGATGGCAACCGGCGTTAATTTGATGTCAGCGATACGCATAAGAACTCCTATCGCCACCAGGTGCGCGCTGCCGTCAACGCGTCATCCAGAGGTGGCAGTTCGGGATGCCAGTGGCGCTCCCATTCGAGACTGAGAGGGACGTGTCGATTACTCGACCTGACAAGCGACATGAGATCCGCCATGGGGAAATCACCGTGGCCGGGAAGCACGTAATGGCGAAGGCCATCGCTTCCCATCTTGCTGTCCTTGACATGCAAATGGACGACATTGTCGGCGATATCAGGCCACAGGCTGTTGAGAGCAGAACCCTTGGCCCAGGTGTGATGGGTGTCCCATAATATCAAGGCGTTTGGCACGTGTTTGACGAAGGTCTTCAGTTGCGCAGCATCTGCCAGAGCATCATGGGTTTCGATCATCAGATCGACATTCAGCCCGCGCGATTGCCGGTCGGCTTGCCATTGATCAAGCAGTGCAGTTGCGCGCCTCAGTTCGTCGACAGCTAACTGTTTGCCGCCGTCAAAGATCCTCAGATGTGCCACGCCTGCCGCTTCCGCCCATGCAATAAAGGGTTCGACGGCCGACAGGTCACGACTTTCAAGCAGTCGGATCGACGTGTTGAGGCCAACGACCTTGAGGTCGCGCTGTTGAAGAAAGGCCGCAAACTGCGACGGTCTGCCAAACTCCGAATTCAATGCAGCAATCACGTCAACCGCGCCGGAAAGCGCACGTAATTCCACGGAAGATATACCATGCCGTCTCGCCAGGTCAGCGGTTTCATGCAGGCTGAGTTCAGAACATCCAAGCGTCGAAAAACAGTAATCAACAGCGCTCATGCCATACGCTCCATGTCCTGTTTGCGGACGGGGTAAAGCGGTGGAAGGCCGGCAACAAATCGCTCGATTTCAGTAATTGCGACATCAGAAAGGGCGCGCAGTTCATTGCCAAGCGCACCGGCGATGTGTGGTGTCAGCACGACATTCGGCAAGTCGTAGAATGGGCTGTCCACCGGTAAGGGTTCCGGTTCCGGCGTGTCGATCAGAACACGCAAGCGGCCGGATTGTGCCTCCGATAACAATGCCGCGTGATCGACCAGCCAACCCCGTGCGGTATTGATGAACACCGCATGGTCGGCCATCAGCGCGAACTCTCGAGCGCCAATCATATGGTGGGTCTGCGGCAGGATCGGCGCATGTAGCGAAACAATGTCGGACCATGCGAGAAGCGCGTGCAACTCCATTTTTGTCGCACCAAGTGCAACTGCCTCATCCTCAGACAGGAATGGATCATAGACGGCAATTTCAAAACTGCCTCGTGTCAGCATGTCGATGACCTGCCGCCCGATGCGAGACGCGCCAACAATGCCGACTTTGCGGGAATAGCTGCCAAGCCAGGGCAGGTTCATGCCACGCCGGCTGCCAAAACCACCAGTCCCGCGCTCAGCCCGGTGTTCATCCCGCAGGCGAAACACATCCTTGCCGCACATGATAATAGCCGCGTAGGTAAACTCGGCCACCGGTGTGGCCATCACGGATGCGGCTGTTGTCACCAGAATATCTGAGTTGTCCCAAAACTCGGCAGGCGCGACCACGCGCACCGATGATGCCGCATAAGCCAGCATCTTGAGGTGCGGTGCCCTGGCAAGGCGTTCTTTTGTCAACGACGGTGTACCCCAGGCCGCCAGCAGAATGTCGGCATCAGCCAGAGCTTCGCGACCCTTACCCGTGTCAAAGTCCGTATAGGGAAATCCATCAATGATATCTGTCACCGCATTCAGTCGCGCCCATTCGTGCGTGCTGAAAAATCCTTCGGGAAGCTCGCTGCGCATGGCTATCAACAGCTTCGGTTTCTTACCATGCCTGGTCATGCGCGCACCGGACTTGAAACAGGCCGCACGTCAATGCGCGCAATATCGATGTTGATCGACTTTGAACCACCCTGCATCAGAACATCGAGATAAAGCTCGGGCGGTGCGTTACCCGGCCGGAGTTTTAATGGCGGCGTCCGCAATGCACCTTTCCAATGGGTATCGGGGAAAGGGAAAACTGTACCATCTTCTGTGCGAAAGGGGTTTAACGCGTTGGCCTGTTGCCCGTCTTCGGCAACATCCTTCAAGCGTAGTGTTACTCCGAGAATTCCGGGATGAGCCGGCACGTCGATATCGCAGATCGCCTCAATCCAGTTACCTGTTCCCGGATGTTCAATCTGCCCGCCAAGACGGTGGCTTTGGTCACCCTTTTCGGTCAGTGTCTTCGCGGATAGTTCGGTTACCAGATTGCCAGTTGGATTGTCGACAGCATCGAAGCGATCATCTTTCGGCAGAAGGCGGTCCGGCGCACGCGGTAACATGGCTTCGAGATAGCCTGCCAGCAGCTTACCCACGGCAAAGGCACCCCGTACTGAAAAATGCGTTCCATCGTCAGAATAACCGGAATAGGGCTCTCCGAATTCATTATCCGGATCAACCCAAGCCGCGTTCCAGTCAAACACATGGCAATTGGCGTGGTTGGCGGCGAATTCAGCACCCTGGCGATTGATCCAGTGCGCCTTGGCCCGTTCGGAACCATGGGCTGGCCACTTGCCCACACCACGCGCCAGAATGGGCAGCAGAATGACCGTTTTGCCCGCCGCCAGCAAAGCCGACGCAATACGTGCTCTGGTATCTGCAATCGTCTGGCGCGTTTCCGCCATCATGTCGTTGGTGCCAGCATCAAGCAGGATCAGGTCGAAATCCGATCGCAGCAATAACGACAACCGCCGTTCGATCTCGATTGCCTTCTGCCCGGACACCCCGAAATTGAGCCCGCTAAAAAACCGACTGACGCCAGGTCGATTGCTCGGTTCCCAACCAGCCGGCACCGATGGATCGTGATGGACAGGACAACGAAGCCTGCCGTGAGACAGAACCTCGGCCCAACTCATCCAGCCGCGTGCCGATGTCGCGAGCATCCCGGCATCGCCAATGTGGTTTTGCTGGACGAGCGACGTGCCAAGAATGGCAATGCGGCTCGCCCTTGGTAACGATACGGACATGGTTTTACCAGGATATCAGGAGAACAGAACGCCGCCATTGATGTCGTAGCAAGCGCCGGTGATGTAGGCAGCATCGTCGGACGCAAGGAAGGCTACCAGACCGGCAACATCCTCACTCGAGCCTTCGCGCTTCAACGACGTGGCACCGGCCACCCGCTCACGCACTTCCGGTTTGGTGAAGGTGTCATGGAAGGTGGTCGAAATCATGCCCGGGCAAACCGCATTGACGCGAATGTTGGGGCCAACTTCCTTGGCAAGGCCACGCGTGAAGGTCATCACTGCACCCTTGGATGTCGCGTAGGCCAGCGCGCCGGGACCGCCGCCATCACGGCCGGCTTGCGACGAGAAGGTAACGATGGCGCCGCCTTTTGCCATTTTCGGCACCGCGGCCTTGGCAATGAGGAAAAGCGACGTCAGATTAACGTCAAGAACCTGATGCCAGAAGGCCTCGTCCATATCGGCCAGAGACTTCCGGGCAATCAGGCCGCCTGCCACGTGTACCAGACCATGGATCTCCCCAAACTTGTCGGCTGCGGCAGAGATTGCAGCTTCGACATCTGCGGCCTTGGTAAGATCGGCCTTGACGGCCAGCGCCTTGCCGCCGAGCTTTTCGATCTCGGAAACGGCTGATGCTGCGCCTTCCGCCGCGCCATTATAGGTCAGCACCACATTGGCACCTTCCTGAGCAAACCGGATAGCGCATGCGCGGCCAATATCGCGACCTGCACCAGCGACGACGACAGTTTTGTTTTTGAAACGTTGCATTTGAAAACCTCGTATTGATTAGAACTGCTTGGGAAGAGAGAGTTTGAAGCGCTCGTCATCGACATCGCTGAAGTAGATGTCCGTCGAGAAACCCTGATCATCGATGAAATTGAAAATGCGCTTCGGTTCGCTCAGGCTGTAAGGCACCAGAAGAGTGACCAAACGGTGCCGTGTTGCGGCCGGTACGGTCGCGCTAACGTGGTGATGGATTTCGAGCCCTTCGAATTCCCTCGGATCGATACCGGGAAACCCTTCAACAGCGGCAATCTGCGGCATACCGGCCGATGAATAGACAAACTGGCCGTAAAAACCGGCTTTCTTGCCGGTGTAACGGAAACTGGAACGGCCGGTCTGCGGCGCCCCGATCGTGTGGCAAAGCCATTGCAACTCCTGCGGCTCGGCGCACTCCACCTCATCGACAAACACGAAATAGCTGTCGTTGACGAAGTGGATTTCACGCTGTGCCTTGCGAACCAGCGGATTTGCCACCTGATAGGCCGCCGTTGCGTCACCGACGATCTTGATATGGCCAGGTTGCTCATCGACGGACACGATACGCCCGGCGGCACGCCGTGCCAGTGCCTTGTCCTTTTCGGCATATTGGCCTTTGCCGCCAATAAGCACCGCATTTTTCGAGCGGGTCTGGCGGCGCCAGTTCACATGCATTTGTGAATTAAAGGCGACGTAATAACCGGATTGGATCGCCAGATCTTCGCCATAGGCATATAGCACAAAAGCGTTCTGATCGCCGTGGCTGTGGCTCAGCGAACCGTACGGGCTGGATTTGAACACGAACTGCAGATGCCGGTCCGAATCTTCCATATGTTTCTGGATGGTGACCCAGCCAATGTCATTGAACACGGACAGTGCTGGCAGATCACTTGGCGGAACAGCCTCCACCTGCTCGTAGTCGTGACGGTAAACAAGATCGTCAAAATTCAGATCCCACCAACCGTAATTATAAAAGGCCATTTCGGTACCAGCCGCATCCTGTTTAATGCGATCGAAATACCATTGGTAATGGCCATTGCCGGTCACACCGGCAAACTGGCGCACATTGTAGCCGACCTTGAGACCAGGCAGATCACCCATGGTGGAATCGTCACCAAAATTGGCGCGTCGTGTTCCCGGCGCCTTGGTGTAGAGGGGAAACCGTCCGGTGTTCTGGAAGAATGGGCGCTGATAGAGGTCGTAACCGATGTAAGAGCGGATCAGGTTGGCGGCTTCGATCAGATACGCCATGCCGGTCATCCAGTAGTGCGGACCTTCGGCCCAGCCACCATCGGTGCCCGCCCACGGGGAATAGAGGGTCGACAGGAACTCGACCGTATAGTCGAGCCATTCACCACCTTCTTCGCTTTCACCCAGCAACGAAATGCACGCAGGCGTCAGAACGGCAGACAAAGAGCGTACTGCGTGACTGTCATAGGGGAAGACGTGGATGCGAGCATGGGAGATCACATGGTCAGCAACCTCTCGCGTACGGCGCAGCAGAACGGTTTTGACCGTCTCGCGCTCTTCCTCGCTCAAATGGTCGTAAAGCCAGTCATATCCCCAGGCTAATGCAACGACGACACGAAAGCCAGCTTCGTCATTGTAGGCGCGGGAGGTCGCGCCAGTCGGATCCCAGGCGGCAACAGCCAGCAGCCAGTCCCGCGACCTGTCGAGCAGGTCTTCACGCCCCAGAACGCGTCCCGCAATAGCCAAATGGCGAATGGCGTAAATTACTTCCTGGCATTCAATATACATCTGTCGCCACAAGGTCGCGACGCGGACGTTGTTGGGATAGGGTTTCGGTTCCGGCGTGATCGGCCGGTCCAGCCAGGGTTTGACCGACTTTTCAAAAAAGTCGGTCCATCCGCAATGACCGGCATCCTTTGCCACAGCGGCTGAGAAGGATTTTAGCTGATCGCCATTCAGCCAGAGCCTTGGATGGCTCGTGTGGGCGGCGGTATGACGGACTGCCCGGCCTGGTAACGGTGTTTTTGGCAAGGCAGCGGTGATTTCGAAATCGCGCACCTTGCTCCAGTTGGAAAGAGCTTGTCCTGCATTCTGATCCCAGAGCGCATAGCTCCAGTGATAATGGCCATCCAAAAGCACCTTGTCCGGGGTAAAGAAGTTCCAGGCCAGATCTTCATAGACAGTTGTTTTCGCATCAGAAAAATCGGGATCAGACGAGATGCGCAGCACATAGCGCGCACCGTCATCAATATCGGGAAGCCAGGAAAAACGCGGTGGATTTTCTGTAGGCGGTAATTGCTCACTCGGCATGTAGCCAATGGTCAGGGAACCCGGGCGCGGTTCATCGAGATGAGCTTGTCTGGCGATCGCCGAGGCAGAGGGACGCATTGCGCTCTAACTCCTGTAAAAACAAAAAAAGGGGATGGCGGCGACAGGGCCGCCATCGCGATAGACTGATTTATTGGGCCGATTTGTACTGACGGTCGTAGGCCGACTGCATCATCTTGATGACCTCATCGTAACCCAGTGCGGTCAGCCGTTTCTTGTAGGCATCCCAACCGGCATCGACGTCCTGTGCACCCAAGATCCAGGTTTGCTGCATCTCGGTCATGTAGGTAAGAAGGCTCGGCCAGTAGCGGTCGAAGATTGCCTTTTCCTCCGCGTTCAGAGACACGCCCATGAACTCGTCCTTGAGGCAATTGCACTTGTCGTACATATCGATGCCTTCAAGCGCGATCTTGTTGGTCCACTGGCGTTCATATTCATAGTCCATCCAATAACCGCGCGGCACCTGTGCACCGACGGCCCAGAGCTGCGCATTGACCGGATCCTTGTTTTCAAGAACTTCCCTTTTGAACTGCGGCTTGCCATCGACCATCTCATAGGTCAGACCTTCGACACCGAAGTTCGATAGGATGCGCCCCTGCTGGGAGAACCAGAAATCGAAGTACTTGATCGTTTCGACTGGATGTTCATTGGTGGCGGAAATTGCCCATCCAACCGGCTGAACACGCAGTCTGCGGGCATCTTCGAAACGTTCACCAGACGCTGACTTTGGTGGCAACATCGGTTTCAGCGCAAAACCTTCGATTTTGGGCGCCAAAGCATCGTTGTAGGTCGAAGTGCTCGCAAACCAATCGTGGGTCATGCCACCAAGATCGTTGCCCAGCAGGTATTCTCGCGAGCGAGCACCACGGGTGAAGACTTCCTTGTCGATCAGCCCTTCCTTGTACCATTTGGCAACATTCGAAATGCCTGTTTTATAGTTCTCTTCAGCCCACGGATGGCGCAGTTCGCCGTCATAGACCGCAAAGTCCCCATAACGCTCAGAACCTGACACGCGTGCGTCCCAGAGATTGATGAGACGGATCGCATCGATCGGTTCACGGGCAAAGTATGGAACCTCATCCTTCTTGCCGTTGCCGTTCGGATCCTTGTCGCGGAATGCCTTGAGGACCTCATAGACTTCTTCCGGCGTCTCCGGCTGCTTCAGCCCGAGCTTGTCCAGCCAATCCTGGCGGATGAACCAGCCACGGGAATATTTCCCATCCGGCACGTACGGAATGAAATAGAGCTTGCCGTCAGGGCCGGAAATCGCGTTGCGAATGTCCTTGTGGCTGTCAAAAAACGCCTTCAGATTTGGTGCATGTTCCTCGATAAGTTCGTCAAGCGGAACGAAGGCACCCTCCAGCCCGTAGCGGATAAAATCTTCCTTCAGTCCTCCGGAGGCGTCGCCGCCAATGATATCGGGAAGATCACCCGATGCGATCAGCAGGTTGAAGGCATCACGGCTGCTGGTTGTTGCCAGAGATGCGACATTGCGAACGTGGATGTTGGTGATCTCAGCGGCTTTCTGCTCCACCGGCCATTTTTCTGAGTAGACGTATTTATCGCGGAAGTGAAAATGGATCGTTAGTTCCAACGGGTCTTCTGATATCTTGCCAGTGTCTTGCGCGGCAACCGGCATTGCCATTGTAACGGCTGTCATTAACGCCAGAAGGGGCGTGCCTTTTCGTAGTTGTCTCACAGGTTCTCCTCCCTTGTGCTGCTACTCTTTGACTCCGCCCAGCAGAATTCCCTTTGTGAAATACTTCTGTGCGTAGGGGTAAATGATCAGGACGGGGATGATCGACGCGATCATGATCGCGGAGGTCACCGTTTCGAATGAATATTGGGCTGTCAGCAGGCTTGAAGCGAATTCATCATTCGAATTGAGATCGACGACGACGCGTTTCAGGTAGACCTGCAGCGGGATTTTTTCTTCACCGCGCAACAGGACCATGGCCCAGAAATATCCGTTCCAGCGCGACACGATGCAGAACAACGCAACGGTGACGATGGCGGGTTTGGACAGCGGGATAAAAACCTTCCACAACAGCTGCAACTCGCTCGCACCGTCCATCTTGGCGGCTTCTTCAAAGGATTTCGGCACGGCTTCAAAGAAATTACGCAGCAGGATGACGTTGAAGGCGCTCGCCGCGAAGCCAATGATGATACCGAAACGACTGTCGAGCAGACCGAGGTCACGCATGTTGAGGAAGAACGGGATCATGCCTGCGTGGAACCACAGCGTGAAGGCAATCGCGATGTTGAAGAAGGTGCGACCACGCAACCTTTTACGCGACAAGGCGTAGGCGCCGGGGATCATGATCAGCAGGCTCATGAACGTGCCGCCGAAGGTGTAGATGAAGGTGTTGCCGTAGGCGATCCAGAACATTCTGTCGGACAGAACATGTTCATAGGCGGCCAGCGTCACATCAACCGGCCACAAAGTCACGCGCCCGGCGGTCACCGCTGCACCCGATGATATCGAAACGGCCGCGACATAGATAAATGGGTAAAGGGTCGACAGCACAAACAGCCCCAGCAGGATGGCGTTGGCCCAGCCAAAAATCCTGTCACCACGGGAATACAAATTGAAACTTGCCATTTTTCAGCTCCTCACCACAGCGATGTCGACGAGACTCTTCGGCTGATACGGTTCGCCGAATAGACAAGAACGAAAGCAATGACCGCATTGAACAGACCGGCAGCCGTGGCCAGATCATACTGCGTGCCTTGCAGACCGGTGCGGTAGATGAAGGTCGACACAACGTCGGCCGTTTCATAGGTGGATGGACGGTAAAGAAGGATGATATATTCGAAACCGACCTCGACCAGATTGCCGATGCGGATAATCAGCATGATGATGATCGTCGGCAAAATGCAGGGCAGGGTGATCCGCCACATCATTTGCCAGCGCGACGCACCGTCAACACGTGCGGACTCGTAAAGTGTCGGACTGACACCGGCGATCGCTGCAAGATAGACGATCGATTCAAAGCCGGATTCTTTCCATACCGACGAACCAATGAACACGGGACGGAACCATTCGGGCTGTGTCAGGAAGTAAATTGGCTCAAGGCCAATGCCTTTCAGGAAAAGGTTGACGATGCCGATGGAAGGCGACAGGAAGTTGATGACGATACCGGCAACAATTACCACGGAAATGAAGTGCGGCAGGTAGACGACAGTCTGCGCCCAGCGTTTGCCGATTTCGCTCTGAACCTCATTGAACATCAAGGCCAGGATGATCGGCACTGGAAATGCAAAAATCAGTCCGAGGCCGCTGATCGTGATGGTGTTCCAGAAGGCACGTACGAACATGTCATTCTGGAAAAGCTCGATGAAATTCGCAAATCCGACAAAGGGGCTTTTTTCGATGCCGCGGAAGATCGAAAAGTCTTGGAAGGCGATGATCAACCCGTACATCGGCTTGTAAAGAAACAGCGCAAACCAGATGGCCATCGGTGCCAGCAGCAAATACAGCTGCCAATCGCGGCGCACATCGTGCCACACATCACTGAGTGATTGTTGGAAATGCTGTTTCATGACCGCGTCTCGCTTGCGGTCTTGAGGGATCGACCTGTTTCGGAATCGAAAACATGGATGCGGGTCGTATCGATACCGAGTTCAGTCACACCATTGAGCGCGTGGTCCGCGTAAAGCGTTTCAGCCTTGGCGATAAACGGCTGACCGTCGGCCTTACCATGCAGCAGAGCCTCCGCTCCTAGCGGCTCGACAAGTTCGATGTTGCAGTGGAGGACCTCACGCCCTTCTTCCGTTTTTACCGACATGATTTCAGGCCGGATACCGAGCTTGACCCACTGCCCCTGCGTTGCATTTTTTGCAAATGCATCGGGGATTGTCAGGCTCTGGCCAGAGCTGCCGGCCAGCACGGCTTTGACGCGGCCGTCCTGTTTGTCGATTGTCGCGTCCAGCAGGTTCATCGGCGGCGACCCGATAAAACTTGCAACGAATGTGTTTGCCGGCTCCAGAAACACTTCCATTGGTGAGCCGACCTGCTCGATATTGCCGCGGTTCATGATGACGATGCGGTCGGCGAGCGTCATCGCCTCGACCTGGTCATGGGTCACGTAAACGCTGGTTGCCTGCATGCGCTTATGAAGCTGCTTGATTTCAGCCCGCATATGGGTGCGCAGTTTGGCATCGAGATTGGAGAGAGGCTCGTCGAAAAGGAAAATCTTCGGGCGGCGCACGATAGCGCGACCCATGGCGACGCGCTGACGCTGGCCGCCCGAGAGGTCGGCTGGCTTGCGTGCCAGATATTCCGTCAGCCCCAGGATTTGTGCGGCTTCGGCAACGGCCTTGTCGACCACATCGCGTTTTTCGCCCCGTACACGCAGGCCAAAAGCAATGTTCTCAGCTACGTTCAGATGCGGATAAAGCGCGTAGTTCTGAAACACCATCGCAACATCGCGGTCTTTCGGGGCGATCTTGTTGACGACGCGCCCGTCAATCGAGACGGTGCCGTCGGAGATATCTTCCAGGCCTGCGAGCATGCGCAGTGTGGTGGATTTTCCGCAGCCCGATGGCCCGACGAGCACAACGAATTCTTGCGGTTGAATGGAAAGGTTGATGCCATGTACGACTTCGAGAGCGCCGTAGCGCTTGACGACATCGTTGATTTGAACTGCAGACATGAAAGGCCCCTCCTCAAAAGCCTTGAATGTTCAGTCAGGCAGGGGCCTTGGCTCCTCTTGACACACGCTTTCTCGTGACGCGCGTATTGACCTGCTCGATGAAGGTCCAGATTTTGGGGTTCTTGGAGAGTTCTGCGATCTTGGATTCCAGCGATCCCAGATGACACTGGACGGCGTCACGCGCCGCTTCAACGTTGCCAGACTCGATCGCATTCACGATCGCCTCGTGCTCTTCGATGACCTTTTCCGTGCGACGCACCGCAAATACCCTTTTCAGGTGGCGCATGCGGTCCATTTCACCCTTGGCCTGGTTTACAACACTCCAGGCACCGGGCAGACGAGCCGCCGCAAAAATCGTGCGGTGGAATTCCTCGTCCAACAGGAAAAAGTCGGTAAATTCTTCATCGGCCGCCGCCGTACGCTGCTGCGAAAGACAGGTCTTCAGGCGGGCAATATCTTCAAGTGAGTGCCGCTTGGCCGCCTCTATGACAGCACCTTCTTCGAGTTTGAAGCGGATGAAACACGCCTCCATATAACGCTGCACATCAATCGGTGAGATGTAGGTTCCGCCCTGCGGCACAACCGTCACAAAACCTTCCTCCGCCAGGCGAATGATCGCCTCACGCACCGGCGTCTTGCTGACATGCAACAACGCCGCGATTTCCTTTTCAGACAGCGCCCGACCCGGAAGCAACTTCACTTCGACAATCAATTTGCGAAGCAAGGCGTGGATCCGGTTGGTCATATTTCCATCGACCGGCAAGTCCTGTGGCGTGACAAGATCGGACAGAGGCAACGATGGAAATTCAACAGCGTTAGACATATCAATAACCAAACTGAGATATCAGAATATAACTTGACATATCTGTTGTTTTTTTGAGAGTCAAGCTTGTGATGACGATGGAGATGTCGCCCCGGCCAAAATTCATCCAGATTTTCTCGGAAATCGTCTTCATCCACACGGTCAAACACCCTGAATACAAAGCCTTTTCAGCCGAATGGGCAAAACAGACGGAAATGACAATGAACCGTTCGAACAGCGAGAAATGACCATGAACCCCGATACCCGTGAAAAACTGATGGGCGTATCCGTTGCAACGCTTTGCTCGGCGCTCTACAAGCGCGGCTTGAAAAACCAAACTATCCAGGATGTGCGGCCGGTACGACCAAAGGGCCGCAACATGGTCGGCCCGGCATTTACGCTTCGCTATATGCCAGCGCGTGAAGATCGTAATCCGATGTCCGTGTTTCGCGATCCAAAACATCCACAACGCCATGCCATCGAGACCTGCCCGGAAGGTTCGGTACTGGTCATGGATAGCCGCAAAGACCCGCGGGCGGCTTCGGCTGGTGATATTCTGATCACAAGGTTGATGGTGCGTGGCGGGGCAGGTGTCGTTACAGATGGCGGCTTTCGCGATGCAATGACGATTGGGGAACTGGACATTCCAGCCTATCACAACCGACCATCGAGCCCGACCAATCTGACGCTGCATGAGGCAATTGATATCAACGTGCCGATCGGCTGCGGTGACGTGGCCGTTTTTCCAGGAGATATCATGGTGGGTGATGACGACAGCGTTATCGTCATACCCTTTGAAATTGCTGATGAGATTGCTGACGAGGCCGTCGAGATGACGGCCTATGAGGATTTCGTCACGGAACGGGTCAAAGCAGGCCACACAATTATCGGTCTTTATCCGGCAACGGATGAAAGCAACCTGGCCCTGTTTGCTGAATGGCGAAACCAGAACGGGCGGTAAACCGATCCCGGCGCGATTTTGATCGCGCCCACTTCAGCATTAGATGGAGTGAGGCTATGCGCCCTTACCGGTCATTTTGTCAGCGGAAAACTGGAAGCAGCTTTCGTGCGTGACTGATATGCCGGACCCGACACCATGAGATAGGAGGTCATGATGGCCTCGAGCCCGGGGAGAGGCTGGCAGTACCTGCCAGGCCGCTCAGCAGTGGCCGGCTCTGACGCCTGCCAATTGCGTAATTTCGTGTGTCGACAGGTCGGCTGTGAGCTCATTTTTCAATTCGCCCATCAAAGTCTTGCGGGCTGCGTCCAATTGAAAGGCTGCCGATTTCGAGGAAAGGCTTTCAGCGATCCCAACGGTATATTCGAGCATATTGATTAGCGCGAGGTATTCCTCATGGCGCTCGCTGAGCTGAATGCTGGCATTGATGTTCGTCATGCTATCCTCGATATGTTGTCGAGGTCATTGTTAAGCACGGAATTCGTTTGCGTGCGCGTTGCAAAAGCGTTGCACACGCGAAACGGGATTTATCGTACTTGTTCGCCGTCTTCTGCGCGAAACAAACTACGCCACACGGAAATCTCGTTAAAAGTCCAAGTCTTCGCCGATTGGGCAGCAATTGGTCGCTGGATCACCTCAAGTAGTGCAACGGCATCCAAGCGCTTTTGATCAACCCATGCTTGTTTTATTATATTGCGAAGCACAATCGCATCAAAGCCTGCAACTTCCGCGATCCGTGTCCAACTCCTTTCCTTGAAGAAGATGTCACGCGCTGCACGCGAAATATCAAGGCAATCGGCGGCCGTCAGCACACCGAGGTTTTCAGCACGCGCCAAAGTAGCATCAACATTGACCATCGGTATCGTCAGCGGCATGTAGGCCAACTCGGCTGGCCCATGCAGCAAGGCGACATCACCATCGTCATCGCGTCGACCGCTGGCATAATCGTCAAAGATCTTGCCAACACCGATCATGCCAAATGTTGCACATTCTACGGCACGCAGCGCGCCCATGCTGGCAGCTCCGAATACCCCGATATTCTGGGAGAGAGCAAACAGAAGTTCCTTATGCCAGACGGGCGCCACAAATTCGAACTGACCATCGATAAGGCCAATCGCCGTTGCACCGTCCCGCACGGCGCGCATGACATCACCCTGGCAGGCAGGAGGCCTGATCTCGACATCCGACAGTTTGCCAATGTCTGGGAAGCTCGGACCGACGAAGACGACCTTCATTGCAAGGCTCGCGAAATCGCCCGGCCACCAAATCTCTGGCGACGCTCACCGTCGGGGTTTTCAAGCTGCGGCACAACAACCTTTACCACCGCGGCGGGCAACCAGTCGGGAGAGATATCGACCGCGTAGATGTCCGTGATACCTTTGGTTTGCAGGCGCTCCACAACCCTTTGCAAAGCCTGCTTAGCGCAGCTGGCATTAATGCGGGGCAAATCTTCGAGTTGCATGGCAACCGGCGCATCGAACGCGGCGAGGATGGTCGGGTCGGCCGGTTGGCTAAAGGTCTTCGGCATGACGTCATCTCTTGCTCCGGCAATGAAGGTCATGCGTGACTGTACGGCTTCGGTAATCGCCCGCATGACAGCGATCTCAGGAGAGATGGAACATCCTGCCCCAAGTGTGATGTCAACATGGCGAAAGCCCTCACCAGCTTGCAGTTGATGTCGCGGCTTCAGAAGCGCAACCACACAGGGGACCGCGAGGTCGCTGGTGATGTCGAAAACAGCGATTTCCATGTCTGCAGCCGAAATTCTGCCGAGCAAACCCTGCAAGTCGGGGTTTGCGATCTGGCTGGTGTCAATTCTTGGCTGATAGCGCTTCGCTGACGTTGTTACCTGCCACAGTGTCATGGCGTCGCGTTCAACACGCTCCAGCACCCCATGCGATGTCGCTTCGATCAAACTATTGCCGGATGCAAGTCCATCCGACGATTGCCAGAAACGCGGCGCGATCAGAGTGCGGTCGAGTTGAATGGCTTCCACAGGCAGCCAGACTTTTTTTCCTGTCAGCAAATTGGTCGCACTTGCCCATGAAATCGTTTCGTCATCACGGATCGGCATTGCCTTTACAGCAAGCAGGCTATCCAGCGTGTTTACGACCTCGCCAGCCGAGCGTAGAGATGAAGGCGTATCAGATACTATCTGACAGGCCGCGCTGGCGGCAACGGCACGTTCAACGGCTTCCATGACAGCTGACGTTCGAGCCGAATCGTCGTCGATGCCCTTGCCTTGCGCAATAACAATCGCTTTGGCGTTTGGCGTATAGGCGCACCAGACCGGTACACCGATACGATCAAGGCTGGTTTGTTTGGCGACCCTGGTAATACCGAGCCGAGAAAGAATAGGAGAGACCCGTTGAAAGGTCTCTCCCGCAGAACATGAACGGAAATCGACAGTATCGATTTCTAACTGATCAGGATTCATGGTGTCCGGATGCGGCGACCTCAGCAGACGAAAATGCGACAGCAAAGTTTACACCCTTGACGATTGTCGAGCCCTGCTGGCGAAGCGTCTGAGCGTTGGCGAGGTCACTACCAGCGGGCGGCGCACTCAGTGGAGAAACGGTGCCTGATGTGAAATCTACGAGCCAGAGCTGTTCATCTCCGGGAAGTCCAATAACTGCAACCTTAGACACGATGTTCTCCTTTGTTAAAAACCGGCCTTGATCAGGCCTTCCCGGTAAAGCTCTGTCTGCCAGGGCTCCTTGTGGGGCACCATCTTGAGCCAACGCTCGAGATCGAAATCAGGATTACTTTTCAGAACGCGCAACCTGCATGCACGTGCCTTTGCCATGTCGCCAAGCATACCCCAGCATGCCGCAGCAAGACGTGATGCCGGCGCGCTATCGCGCATCTGTCCGATGTAATCCAGAGCCTGACGAAACTCGCCAAGGAAGTAACTGGCGCCAGCCGCAGTCCACAGGTAGGTGTCCGGAGACAACGGGTTGAGCGCAATGGCCGAACTGATCTTTTCAAGTGCAGCTTTGGGATCACTGGCGTGAACAAGGCTGTCTGCGTGACTGTAGAGCACGTCGGCATAAGTCGGGTTGAATGTTTCGGCCTGGCCAAGCGCCGCCAGACTGTCGTCAATTTTTCCGCCATAGAGTTGGCTGACGCCGAGTTCCTTGTACGCTCCGGCAAATTCGGCATTCTCGGCTACGGCTATCTTGGCCTGCTCTTCTGCATGCTGGAGAAGCTCGCTGTCGCCTCTCGCCGTCAACAGCCATTCCATGGTCAGTGTTCTGGAAATTCCAGCCCGCGCTGCAGAGAAGCTCTTGTCACCATCAAGAGCCTGCCTGAAATACCGTCGCGCTTTTCTGATCGATGGCAGATCCAGTTTGGAAAGGCTCTGCAGGCCACGCAGATAGGCGTAATAGGCGTCCGGACGGCTGTGATAATCGGCCACATTGGACGTGCGACCACCGACCTTGTCGAAAATCGACTTTTGAATGACCTCGGCGATTTCGAGCTTCTGGATCGCAACCTCGTCGGGTTTCAACTGAAAACGGGTTGCCCACAACACCTCGTCACTCGGCATGAAGATCAATTGCACAAACAACTGATCATCAGACCGCTTCGTGTCGAGTGCATACATGACCGAATGTTTTTCGAGAATCCCGGCCTTGTCTTTCGAGGCGCGAATACGTTCGGCGGTGTAGGGGGCAACCACCGAGACCGATCGGCTGGTGCAGAGGCCAATTGTCAAATCTTCAATCAGCGCGTTGGCCACGGAGCCATATTGCTGGGCACTGTGAAGTGTCTCAGGGGGCAGCAGTGCAATTCGCGGCGGAACGGTAATGTCAAAGGCCGTTTTCACGTCCGATGATTGAAGATTGGCAGGCTGTGGCGGTAAAAAGCTGACGAGAGGACGGGCAACTGCAGCAGTTTGCTGTTCACCCAATTCCACAGGCGACGAAATCGTTCTTCTGACCTCCTCGTCGTCAGGATCGCATTCAAGCAGCAACACTGCAGCACGTCGAAGATCGGACCGCCTCTGGTCGGAGGCCGGTAGCGTTTGAAACTGCATGAATTCGGTACGCAACTGGCCGACCAAACGCGTGCGGACGTCACGAACCCAGGCATCCAGCGCACTTGATCCGTCGCCATGCAAGGGAAGAAACTTCAAAGCCACGGCATCTGTGGCTGCTTTGAGGCGTTCTGTGGGATCTGTCAGCGCAGACATCGCCAGATCACAGCGCATGGCCTGCGGGGCAAGGGACAAGGTCGTGCCGTCTGCTACAACTAGCGGGCCTGAGGGATCGGTTGCCATTGCCAGGCGCCGAAGCATGGAGCGCATATTGGTGGCTGCGGCCTCTCCACGGTCAGGCCATAAAAAGCTGGCCACTTGCCGCCGGGCGACCGGCCTATCCATGTCATGAAGATAGGCCAGAAACACCAGTGACAGGCCGGGCACAGATAAATTCTGCCCAGCGCCGTCGCGTAGACTGCTGTCACCAAGTGTCGTTAAAACAAAGCCCATATGGTATCAGATGGAGGCGTTATTATGATCTTCCTCACCCGCACTGGACGGGTCGTTTCTCAGCGTCCGGACGAGATTGAGAACGCTCTGACGCAAGCGCGGGCTCTTGATCGAGTTGAACGCGGTCACCAAGGCAATCGTCTCCTTGGAGCTCATCAATTCATTAAACTCGCCCATAGGGGAGCCGGCACTGTTGACCAGTGCGTTTGGGCCGTTTTCAAAGAAAAAGCTGATCGGGACCTCAAGCACTTCGGAAATGTGCTGTAGTCGGCTGGCGCTGACCCGGTTGATACCCTTTTCGTATTTCTGAACTTGCTGGAAGGTTAGGCCAAGTCCATCGGCGAGCTGTTCTTGCGACAGACCAGCAATCGATCGACGAAGGCGAATACGAGAACCAACATGAACGTCAATAGGGTTGGGAAGTCTATTCATTGCAGTGATCCCCAAAACGTTTCGTTGCAGGAATCTATGCGTGAAAATTCCGGGTTGCGCAATCTACTTTTGCCAAAGATTTTCTACTCTCACGCGACCATTCGGCACCAACGCGCAGTTGATTGTATCAGCTCTGATGGCTCGATAGCGCACTGCGAGATCCGGCGATCAACGGGAGTGACGTTATAATGACCGGCAACAACAATACTGCCCAGGCGACGCCATAACCAAAATACTCGGCCAGCAGTCCGAACAGGTAGGGTCCAGCCGCCATCACGGCCAGGCAGATCGTCGAGGCAAAGGCGATTGTAGAGGCAATCGAACTTTTCGGCGCACTCTCGGCAATTTGCAGCAGGTAAAGCGGAAACCAGCCAATCCCAAAAAATCCAAGGACGAGCAAAATGGCTGCAATCGTTATCGTTGACGATCCGACCGGCAGGACAGCAAGAAGGACAGCCGACGCCGCAGCAATGAGTGAAACGGCACCAAAGGATCTGGCGCGCAGGCCCGGCCAAAATCGATCACTCAGCCACGGCAACAGGATGCGGCCGGGTATGCCTGCAAGCTGGGTTGCCGCAAACAATGATGATGCTGCGATCAAACCGAGTTTCAACCCGTCTGCAATGAAGCCGATCATGTGGGCCGTGAACGTGAATTGAAATGCCGACATTGCGATGCCAAGGCGCAGTACGGGCCAGAATTGCGGATCCTGACCGACAATCCGTGCCAGCGACAACAGGCGCAGAGGTGCGCTCTTTGAAGACGTAAACTCGCTGCCCTCGCGGTAAAGCCCGAAAAACAAAATCGCACCCAGCATAGAAATCGCAGCACCCAGCCAGGTTGCAGCCTGCCACCCGTAATTGATAGCCAAAAGCGGCAACAAAGCTGCGGCAATCATCGTGCCGAACGGAACGGCAGCCTGCCGAAAGCCGGTGGCAATTCCACGGTGCGATGGTGGGAACCACCGCATGATCGCTCTGGTCCCACCGGGCTGCACCGCGGCATAGGTTCCACCGAGACATGCCATGCAGATCAAAAGGGCGACAAAACTGTTGGCGATCGTGGCGGCACAGGCCATGGCAATTGCCATGCCGATCATCGCCAGGCCAACGATCCTCCGCTCGCCATAAAGATCGATTGCGCGACCGAGTGTAAACATCGTGGCGATCTGCACCCCGTTCATGACGGTGACGGCAAGCGACGCCGACGCTAGGGAAATACCAAATGCCTCCCGCCAGAACGGCACAAGGATATAGACGCCCTGGGAGACAAAGGAGCCTGCGGTCTGCGTTCCAACCGCAACCGCCAAGATGGCCCAGATATTGGGACTTGTCCCGATAGAAGATGGTGAAGGTTCGGGGGACAGGCGGCGCAGCATAAGAAGGCTCCAGACAGGCAGATCACACCTGCATAGCCATCCGCAACGATATTTGAAATTAGGGCTTGCGCATTACAGCGATAACGGTTTGTTATAGATGGCATGCGCTCCCTTGATCCTGAAGCCGTCGAAGCCTTCCTCCTTGTTGCTGAACTGCAGTCCTTCACGCGGGCCGCAGGTGTCATGAACACCACCCAGGCCGCGATATCCCTGAGGCTGCGCCGGCTGGAAGAATTGTTGGGCGTACGCCTTGTTGAGCGCACACCACGGCGCATTCGGCTGACGAGCGCGGGTGAACGTTTTTTGGAACCGGCCCGCGACTATGTCGGCGCCGGGCGACGTGCCCTTGATGTGTTCGGCGCAGAGCCGATGCGCCTAGCGGTTGGCGTCTCACATCATCTGATCGGCGCCGATCTTCCCCATTTGTTGCGATTGATAAGCGAAAGGGAAACCGGCATCACCTTACACTTAAGGACCGCTGGAACCAGAAACCTGCTGGAACTCTATGACGCAGGCGAATTGGATGCGATCGTTGTGTTGCGCCACGACGATATCAGACGCGACGGCGAAGTGCTGTCGCAGGAAAACTTCGGATGGTTCTGCTCCCCGGGTTTTCAACTGCAACAGGATGCGCCCTTGCCACTTGCCCTGCAGCCGGAGCCATGCAACCTGCGTGCAATGGCATTGCGCACTCTGGACACGGCAAAACTGCCCTGGCGGGAAGTGTTTGTTGGCACCGGCGCAACGGCAGTCGGTGCAGCCGCCGAAGCAGGTATTTGCGTCGCCCTTATGGCGCGCAGCGCGGCACCGTCAGGTGTGATCGAAGTGATTGACCGCACACTTCCGAAACTACCTCCACTGGACGTTTTGTTGGTCTCAAATGTCACCGGAGATCTTGCTCCGGCCGCATTGCGACGGATTGCCAAGGCGTTCCGTTCATCCGCCTCAGGGTCGTAATTTTCATGGAGCAATGGCAGAACTTGCCTCACAATGGTCCATTTCATTCACACTCACGCGATATTGCTCGATAATCGATTGTCAAAAAGACATCTTTGTCCCACATCGCATTATAAAAATTGTCATCACAACCAGGATCACAGCTGAATGCACATTAGATATGGTCTCATCGCCCTAATCCTCGCAATCGCTCCACCTGCTTATTCGTTTGAAGGTGCGGCACCGGTTCTGGCACCAAAAGAGCAGCAGGCACAGGCCGCGCACCTGAGTTCGCTGTTTCTCGCCCGCAATGCCTACAAACCGGTCGCCCTGGACGACGCGCTGTCAGCCAAGGTCATGGACCAGTATGTCGACTCTCTCGACCCGGACCGGAATTTCTTCCTGCAGGCTGACATCGACATCTTCATGGCCAACAGGACCAAGCTCGACGACGCTATAAACACCGAAAATCTCGACATCCCGTTTTCGATCTTCAACGTCTATTCGCAGCGCATGATCGACCGCATGAGCTATGCGCGGGAACTGTTGAAAAAGAACTTCGATTTCAACGTACAGGAAAAATACTCTCTGTCAGAAGACAAAGGTCCCTGGCCACAGACACAGTCCGAGATCGACGACATCTGGCGCAAGCGCGTCAAGGCCGACTGGCTGCGTCTGAAACTTGCGGGCCAGTCCGACGCGGCGATCCGTGATACGCTGGATAAACGTTACAAAAACATTCTTGAGCGCGTTTACACCTACAAGAGCGAAGACGTTTTCCAATCATTCATGGCTGCATATACCGCATCGGTTGACCCGCATACCGACTATTTCGGCGCAGCTGCATCCTCTGCCTTCGACATTTCCATGAAGCTTTCGCTGGTCGGCATTGGTGCCGTTCTGCAGGAGCGTGACGGTTACACCACGGTGCGCGAACTCGTACCGGGTGGCCCAGCGCAATTGTCGGGACAGCTGGCTGTCGGCGACCGCATCGTTGGCGTCGGGCAGGGCGAAGAAGGTTCGATTGAGGAAGTCGTTGGAACGCGCCTTGATGCCGTCGTGCAGTTGATCCGCGGCGAGAAGGATTCTGTTGTCCGTCTGGACATCCTTCCGGCAGCCGCTGGCGACGCAGCCACACACCGGGTAATCCATCTGGTGCGTGATAAGGTCAACCTGGAAAAGCAAGCTGCTCAGAAGGCCGTTCTTCCAATCACCAGCGAAGGTGTAACACGCAAGATTGGCGTGATTACCCTTCCGACATTCTATGAAGACTTTGATGCTCGCCAGAATGGCGACAAGGACTATAGAAGCGCAAGCCGCGATGTCGCCAAACTTCTTGCCGAGCTAAAGCAGGAAAAGGTCGATGGTGTGCTGGTCGACCTGCGCGACAATGGCGGAGGCTCATTGTCCGAAGCAATCGAACTCACAGCATTGTTCACCGGTAAAGGCCCTGTGGTCCAGCAGCGTAACGCCGGTGGCAAAATCAAGATACAGGGTGACGATGTCTCCAAAGCGGCCTGGACAGGACCGGTTGGTGTGCTGATCAACCGTGCATCAGCGTCAGCGTCAGAAATTTTTGCCGCCGCAATACAGGATTATGGCCGTGGTGTGATTATCGGTGAACAGAGCTTCGGCAAGGGTACCGTGCAAACAGTTGTCGACCTTGATCAGGTGGCGCGCAACAGCGAACCAAGATTTGGCCAGCTGAAATTTACCGTCGCCCAATTCTTCCGTGTCGATGGCGGAACAACGCAGTTGCGCGGCGTGACACCAGACATCATCCTGCCTGGCCTCTACGATCCGAAAAAACTCGGCGAAGCAAGCTATGACAACGCCTTGCCCTGGGCGCAAATGAAGCCTGCGAAATACAAGGCTGACGCCAAAATTGCCAATGTCCTGCCGCAGTTGCAAAGTCGTCATGACACCAGAGTAAAAACAGATGCCGATTTCCAGCGCTTTGTGGAAGATGTCACCGAGCTGAAGGAACAGCGCGAAAAACGTGCGGTTTCCCTCAACGAGAACGAGCGCCGCAAGGAACTGGCTGCTGCCGAAAAGCTTCGTAAGGCGCGTCAGGAAGAAGATGGCGGCCTGTTCAGCCGACAGGATGACGGCCTGCAGGCCGACGAGCGTGGCCTTCAGGCCGACATCGCACTGGAGAATGCCCGCAAAAACGCCAAGGATGTGCTGCGCAACGAAGCAGCTTCCATCGTTGCCGACCAGTCGGAACTGCTCGATACGATCCGGTAAGCTCGGCTGAAACCAAACAAAAACTGTTGGCAGGCATTTTACCAATGCCTGCCAATTTCATATCAGAGACTGCCTTACCGGCCTCAGTTGAGGATAAAGATCGCAGCGTTCAGGGATGTCGCGTAACACAACCACAGCGCATAAGGGCCAAAACACCAGCGGGCCGTCTGATCCCTGACCTTTCGCATAAAGGCGATGACGCTGATCAACAGGCAAAGGATGATAACAAGTCCAAGGCCGACTTTGTGAAACCCGAAGAACACCGGCGTCCACGCCCAGTTCAACAGCATTTGCGTCATCCAAAGACGAAAGGCTGCAGAGTTAAAGCCTTCGAATATTGCCACCCGCCAACCTGCAACCGCAATCAGAATGTAGACCAATGTCCATGCGGGTCCAAACAGCCAGTTCGGTGGGGTAAACCACGGCTTGACCAAGGCCTCATACCATTCACCCGGCTGGATCGTCAGGCCTATGGTAAAGCCAACACCCAATACAACAAAAAGGAAGACTATCAGACACGTGTAGTTGGTGCGTGATGCTGTCAATGAACTGCCCTCTTTATGACACCGCTTATGGACGCAGAACCGAGCCGTCAGTCTCAGTGATCAGTTATCCATTCTGCTTGTTGCTCGAAACGGTCAAATCCGGTTCCGGTTCCCAACCGAAAACGCTGCGACCGCCCCATTCGTGAGAATGGGCATATTCACCGGCAACTATCTCCTTGAGGTCGGGTCCGGTGACATAACGCTCCATCTCGCGGGCTTGGGCATCAAGCCGCTGCAGCGCCTGCAATTCTTCATCACGCCCCAGTCGCGCCTTGCTGACCGCGGACTTCATGACCCGGATGGTTTCGTCATAGACCTTCAAGGGCACCGGGAACGGATGACGATCCTTGCCGCCATGCGCCAGCGAAAAACGGGCTGGATCAGAAAAACGACAGGGCGTGCCATGCACGACCTCTGATACCATTGCCAAGGCGCGCACGGTTCTCGCACCTACACCCGGTGTTAGGATGAGGTCTTCAAAATCCTTGGGCCCACGATCGGCTGCTGCCGCCAGCGCACCGTGTAGCCGTCGCATGTTGACGTCTTTTTCCCGGACATCATGGTGGTCAGGCATGATCAGATGCGGCAGCATCGGTTGTGCGACCGGTTCTTTTGCTTTTCCCGAAGGTTCCAGTACAGACAATTCCTGCAGGATACGATCGGGTCCGAGCGCCGACAGTAGATCGACCTGACCGATACGCGACGGTGCCGCTCTGCTATCGGCGAGATTAACGATGTTGCCCTGCTGTCTGCCTTCGATTGCCGAATGCGGAGAATCGACAAAACTGCTCATCCCCTCTGATAGCCAGTGGTAACGGCGCGCCTGACGTCGTTCGCCATTCATGCCTTGCTGAACAACCACCCATTTGCCGTCGTCCGTGACGATGAAACCATGCAGATAAAGATCGAATCCGTCCTGCACAGCGGCGCTATCGATCTTGGCGACCAGACGGCTGGTATTGGCCAATTCGTCGCCATTCAGACCGGTTCGGCTGGCGATGGCAATCAATTCATTGGGTGTTTTCCGCGAATGCTGGCCACGTCCTCCGCAGACATGAATGCCCAATTCGCCTGACATCGGCGTTAGTCCACGTTTCAGCGCACCGATCACGCTGGTGGTAATGCCTGAAGAGTGCCAGTCCATGCCCATGACACTGCCAAACGACTGGAACCAGAATGGATGGGCGAGGCGCCGCAAAAGTTCATCACGACCGTAATGGATCACGATTGCTTCTGAAATGATGGCGCCAAGGCGTGTCATCCGGTCGCCAAGCCAACGCGGGACGTGTCCGCTATGAAGGGGAAGATCAGCACTGCCAGCTCGTTTGACCATGGTCTTCTTATAGATCTCCGGCAGTCACGCTCACAAGTAAAATCGCATGTCACAGAAGTCAGGATCGCTGCGCAGTGACCAAAAACACAGCCCCCTGATCACCAGTATCTTGCAGCGTAATATCTCCGCCATGTGAGGCCAGCATGGTGCGGGCGATCTCAAGTCCCATGCCCGTGCCGCCATCTTGCCGCCGGGTGGAGAAAAACGGCTGGAATATGCGTTCGCGATTGGCTTGCAAAATACCATTGCCATTGTCGGCGACCAAAATCCGCACGATCTGCACATCGGCTTGCGCCTCAATATCCACACGCGTCGCACCATTCTGGAATGCATTTTCGGCGAGATTGCCGAACACCACGGCCGCAGCTTCGATCGGCAGTGCAAACCGAATGCCCGGTTGGCCGGACAGGCCAATCACATGGTGTGGAAACCGATCGCGCAGCATGTTGCAGACATCATCTGCCGTGCTTTGATCGGCGGGTATAGGGATTTCGGCATAGGCCAGTTCCCTCAATCTGGCCAGCAAAAGGTCCAGCCGTTTGGAATCGGCAATGATGTTGTCAAGAAAACGCTGGCGTTCCTCCTTGGTCATTGGCTGTTCGTCGTCGTCATCACGCATCAGTTCGGCAGCACCGCGGATTGACGTCAGCGGCGATTTAAGCTCGTGCGATACATGCGCCGCAAACGAACGGACATATTCGTTGCGATCGACCAGCTTGCTGGCAAGATCGAGAAAACTTTGCGACAGGGTCGCAATCTCGTTTGTGCCGTAACTGTCAAGCGGCTGGATTGCCGCCCGTCCCCCGCGCGCGATTTCATCGGAACGCGAAATCAGCGCGTTGATCGGCCCGGTAATGTTGCGGCTAAGCACATAGGCAACACCGAGCGTCACCAGAAGCACGCCCAACAACGCTCCCGCCTCCGTTGTGGTCGTCAGGGACGCCGTGCTATCGATGGTGCGAAACCAGATGATGCTGATAATCGGCAGCGCCATGATCGACAGCAGCACCGAATACACGATCAGGGCCAGTCGTGGCCGCCATTTTGACTTTACCTGCGGTGCCGGCATGTCAATGACCCCGCTCAGTATCGACGCGCAGCTTGAAACCGACACCATGGACTGTCGTGATCACGCTGTCGGCGCCAACAGCTGCAAGTTTTGCCCTGATGTTACGGATGTGGCTGTCAATGGTCCGGTCGGCGACGTAAGTTCCCGGGCCGTATGCCGCCTCCATCAATTGTTCACGGCTGAACACCATGCCCGGACGCGCCATCAGTGTTTCGAGAATGGCAAATTCCAGCGTGGTTGGGAGAACGGCATTGCCCGCGAAGGTCACAGTCCTGCCAGCACTTTCCAGCCGCAGTTCCCCAACGGTTAAATCCTGTTCGTTTCGACCTGCTGTGCTTGTCGTGCCGGTTCGTTTGAGAATGGTTTTGACCCGCGCGACCAGTTCGCGTGGGCTAAACGGTTTGGTGACATAGTCATCGCCACCGATCTCGAGCCCCAGGATCCGGTCGATTTCCTCGTCCCGCGCCGAGAGAAACAGGATGGGAATAGAGGATGTCTTGCGGATTTGCCGGCAGACGTCTAGGCCGTCCATGTCAGGCATACCGATATCAAGAACGATGAAATCGATTTTGCTCGCACGAAACGTTGCCATCGCCTGTGTGCCGGTTCCGGCCGTAGCAGTCGCCATGCCAGCGCGTTCAAGTGCAAAACAGATCACCTCACGGATGTTCGGCTCGTCATCGACGACAAGAATGCGCGGCACCACAAGGTCTCCTGATAATTCCAATGTGTCGTTGATATCGCTGTTTCATTGTTCGATCAAAGCGGTAGACCGAATATAGTTTGCAATTCTGTGGTCCCGGTAGTTCCAGCTTCGCCAATCCAATGAGCGCATTGCAAACCTGGTAGCAAGACGATCCCTCATGCGCTTCGCCATCTCGTGCCTCCAGTCATGTCCTGGCACTTTTGCAACATAGATATCGATAGCCGGGATTGCCGATGGTCCAAGTGAATTGAGGTAATACAAGTCGAGTGGTGTGCCCAACTGACTGACCTCCGCACTGTTTTCGACATTGAAGCGGGCAATAAAGTCCGAGAAATCGAAGAATGCAGAGATGTAAAGAACAGCCAGCAGCGTCGCGACATTCATGGAAATCAGCCATTCATTGGACCGGCGCAATGCAATGCGCAGCAGGATGAAGACCAGACCTGCCGCCACCAGGCCCATCCAGATACCGGCTGCCATGCGCAGACCTGTCAGCGAATAGGTCTGCACGTAAAGATCGAGTCTGAGAATGGACGATAGGCAGAGCAGGACGTTCTGCAAAATCCAGGCAATCACCAGCATGCGGATCAGACGGCTGCTGTCACCGGGACCGCCACTGCGCATGGCAATCAGCACGAAGGCTGCTGCAAGCAAGGCGGTTGCCACAAGCGGATAGGCACCACGATGGGCATATTCCGCATGGCTCATATCGGTCGGCAGTTCCGCGCCGCCCCACAGATACAGCACATCCAGCGTCGTCTGCATGGCAAACAGCAGGTTGAAGATCCACAGGCACCGGAGGAGGGCGGTGTGATCGAGAAAGCCTGTCGATTGACGGCTGACCTGCGGGGTTTCGGTAATGTGATGTCTGATTTTGCGTATCAGGCGCGGACGCAGTATCGCCGAGATACCGATTGCTGCAAGCAACCAGAACCCGATGCGCGTGATATCAAAGAGGTTTATCAGAAAGCTGAGATCGATATTGTGCAGCCCCATCGCGATCAATGGATTGGCCACCGTGAACAACAGCAGGAACACCAGTCCCATGCCGAGCGGCAACAGCCAGCCGGCAAGCGACGTCAACGTCGTTCCGAAAATTGGTTTTCCCGAATGCGAGACGAAATAGCGGCGGCAGAAGTGCGGCAAACGCAACGGCACCAGCGGAATGAACCGCAGCAGCGTCAGCGGTACGCCCATTGGCGTTTTCGGCAATAGATTTGTACAAAAAAGCGCGATGGAAACGACAGCCGTCATCGCTAAGATAACACCTGTTACGCTTGGCGTTTCCAGTAAGGGTGCTGCGGCTAGCGCAGAAATACCCAGGCAGGTGGCTGCCTTGATGCCGCTCGGTGGTCGGCGTGCTGTCATGAGAATGGCTGATGTCAGCGATAGAGAAAACAGGAAAAGGTTAAGGCCCGGCGCCTGCTGGAAAATCAGATAATCGGCGACTGCAATCGTCGCAATGAACACCAGCAGCAGTTTTTTGTCGGCAAGGGTACGGGGTGGGGCAACAGTTTGCGTGTGTGTCAGTTGCATATCGGTACCTCACGCTTTTGCGGCTGAAGGCGTCGAGTCCTGTCTTGGCTTATAGATGAAGGCGGGATGCGGGTTTCAACGTAGGAATTATCTTCCAACCACCAACTTTCTTGCAGCAGACTGTAAGGCAGGCGGGGAAGGGCGGCTTGATCAGGGATGAGGTGCTTTTTCATATGAACAGGCTAGGCCCGGCGTTTGCAGATTTTGTGCAGACGATGAGCAGCTATTCAGGAATTTATACGGCGTGCGCCTTTTGACGCCATCGAAATAAACCCGTCTGCCAGGGCGTCAGGCATTGCGCTGTGCGGCGGCACCTGCTGCAATCATCATGATGATCTCATCAAGCTCATGCCCGAGGCGTTCTGGCGGCAAGCCGACAAATCGCGCTTCCAACGTGATGCTGATGATGCCGTGGACGGCACCAAACAGCGTGCGGGCACGCACGGCGCGATCTTCCGCACTCATGTCAGGCTGCAATTCGGCCAGAGGCTCGGCAATGATGCTGAGCAGAAACAGATGCTCGTCGAGATGCCACTGGGGGGCGGGCGATTCTTCCGGCGGATAATGTTCGAACAGCGCCTTCCAGAGATTGCGATTGGCCATCGCAAACTTCAGATAACCTTGCCCGAGATTGCGCAACTTTTCGGTTGGTGACTTGTCCTTGACCTCAGCCAGCGCCAATGACTGCTCGAGAGCCTTTAATGTCGTCGAATTCACGTGGATGATCAGATCATTGAGATCCGTGTAGGCACTATAGAGACCACCCAGCGCACAGCCAGCATCATGCGTGACATCACGTGCCCGCAAATTTGCCAAGCCATCGCGTTTTATGCGGTCACGCGCCGCTTCCAGCAATCGCGCCTTGAGATCTTCCCGTTTTTCTTCCCGTCGACCCATGCCAGCCACCTCGTAATAATTCTGAACAGTGTTCAAATTAAATATTGAACACTGTTCATTTTTATGCGAAACACAAAATCATGAACAACGTTCATAAACGGGAGAGGCCCAATGTTCAACCGGATCACAACAGTTTTACGTAGCCGCCTCGTCACCGCAGCCTGAACCTCATTTCAACACATCAAGGGATTAAAGCCGTGAATGACAGTTTTCAGAAACATTCCTCCACCTGGGTCAGCTTTTCCTACATCTCCTTCGGTGCTGCCGCTTTCATGCTGGTGCTTGGCATCTGGATGATGCCACTTGATCTCTGGGGCAAGGGATATCTCGCCATGGGCATTCTCATGCTCGTTCAGACCACGGTCAACATGACCAAGACCCTGCGTGACAATGCTGAATCGGAAAAGCTAATGCGCAAGATCGAAGACGCAAAGACTGAAAAACTGATGGTAAAGTTCAACCGCGATAGCGACAGCTAAAATAATATTAACCACACCCTGGGGTTGTTTTAGCTGTCAATAATTACCTAACGCCTCCATGGTTTTCCTGTCGCGATCGAAAAGGAAAGCGCCAATGCAAGATAGTCTGATTAAAACGAGGAAATTCGCGCCGCTGTTCTGGACGCAATTTCTGTCCGCGTTCAACGACAACTTTCTCAAACAGACGTTGATCTTCCTCATTCTGGCGAAGATGGCTGCGGAAGGTGCGGCCCTCGTGACCCTGGCAGGCGGCATCTTCATTGTGCCCTTCTTGGCGTTATCGGCACTTGGCGGTGAACTCGCCGACAAACACGACAAGGCACAGATGGCCGAAAGGTTGAAATTTGCCGAAATCGGCATCGCCGCCATCTCGGTTATCGGCATCGCCTTTTCATCGATCACTGTGCTGATGGTTGCGCTGTTCGGTTTCGGTGTCATCTCGGCACTGTTCGGACCGATCAAATACGGCATCCTGCCGGACCTTCTCGAAACAAAAGAACTGCCAAAGGCCAATGCCTGGATTGAGGGCGGCACCTTTATCGCCATCCTTACCGGTACGATCGTTGCCGCCTATGCCTTCGCCGAAGGTGACAGCGTCTGGATCTTCGGCCCGATGATGATGGTGCTGTCGGTTCTATGCTGGTTGTCGGCCCGCATGATCCCGCGTACTGGCGCACGGGCACCATCGCTGATCATCGACAAAAACGTGCTGCGTTCCAGCATGACTCTGGTGAAGGAACTGCGTGAGGATAGCCGCGTCTGGCGCTCAGCACTGATGAATTGCTGGTTCTGGTTTGTCGGCGCCTTTGTCATGTCGATGTTGCCGATCATGGTCACCGAAATCCTTGGTGGTTCCGAACTGATCGTTCCTGCCTATCTGGCAACCTTCGCAATCTCGATTGCAATCGGCTCGGCGATTGCCGGCTGGATGTCGGCCGGTCGTGTCGTTCTTCTGCCCGCACCTGTTGGCATCGCCATCGTTGCCCTGTTCGGTATCGATCTTGCGTGGAATCTCTGGGGTCTGCAGTCGTCAGCACATGCCGATACCATGGCCGCCTTCTTCGCCGGTCAAAACACCATTCGTGTGGCGATCGATCTCGCTGGCATGGCCATCGGTGGCGCATTCCTCGCCGTTCCGACCTTTGCTGCCATGCAGACCTGGGCCGATGAGACACGCCGTGCCCGCGTTATTGGCGGCGCCAATGTTCTTTCAGCCCTGTTCATCACCAGTGGCCTGGCGCTGGTTGCCATTCTACAGGCGATTGGCGTGTCGGTGCCAATGATCATTCTTGGCCTGTCGCTCATCAATCTCGCTGTGGCTTGGCTGATGCTGAAGTTTCTGCCAACCAACCCGTTCCGCGATTTTATTTCGATCCTGTTCCGCGCATTCATGCGACTGGAAGTTGAGGGACTGGAGAACATCCGCAAGGCTGGTCGCGCACCGATTATTGCCCTTAACCACGTCAGTTTCCTAGATGGCGCGCTGGCGTTGGCCATCACCGAAGAAGAGCCAGTCTTTGCCGTTGACTACAAGATCGCGCAGGCCTGGTGGGTGCGCCCATTCCTGAAAATGTGCAAGTTCCTGCCGCTTGACCCGACCAAACCGATGGCGACACGTTCGCTGATCAAGGTGGTGCAGGATGGCAATTCTATCGGTATTTTCCCCGAGGGGCGCCTGACGGTGACCGGCACTCTGATGAAGGTTTACGACGGCGCCGCCATGGTGGCCGACAAGACCGGCTCGATGGTTGTTCCTGTTCGTATTGATGGGCTGGAAAAGAGCTATTTTTCACGCCTGTCCGGCGGCCAGGTTCGTCGTCGCTTGTTCCCCAAGGTCAAAGTCACCATTCTAGAGCCGGTTCGTCTTGATGTTCCAGATGAACTGAAAGGACGCAAGCGTCGCATTGCAGCCGGTGCGGCACTCTACAAGATCATGTCGATGTTGCTGTTCAAGACGACGGATACCAACCTCACTGTTCTCGAACGCATCATCAAGACAGCGAAGGAGAAAGGTGGCAGCAAACTTGCCGTCGAAGATCCGATCAGCGGTCCGCTGTCCTACGGCAAGTTGCTGACCGGTGCTGCCGTACTCGGCGCAAAGTTCAAAGCCTTGTTCCCGCATGAAAAGAACCTCGGCGTCATGTTGCCGAATGCCAACGGCACAGCCGCCACAGTTCTCGGCGTCATGTCGGCAGGCAAGGTCCCGGCGATGTTGAACTTCACGGCTGGTGCCGCCAATATCCTGTCGGCCTGCAAGGCGGCGCAGGTGAAACATGTGTTGTGCTCGCGTGCATTCGTCACGCAGGGCAAGCTTGCTCCGATCATATCAGAACTGGAAAAGGACGTGACCATTGTCTGGCTAGATGATCTGCGTGATACAATCACCACTTTTGACAAGATCAAGGGACTGATCCGTCGTTACAAACCGCTGGTGAAACAGACAGCGGAAGACACGGCCGTGATCCTGTTTACCTCGGGTTCGGAAGGTGCGCCAAAGGGTGTGGTGCTGACGCACCGCAACATCCTGTCAAATGCAGCCCAGGCCGCGTCGCGCATCGACTTCCACTCCGGCGACAAGGTGTTCAATATTCTGCCGGTCTTTCATTCCTTCGGCCTGACCGCTGGAACCGTCCTGCCGCTGGTCGCCGGTGTCCCGGTCTATTTCTATCCGTCGCCGCTGCATTACCGCATCGTGCCGGAGCTGATCTACACGTCCAATGCCACCATCATTTTTGGCACCGACACTTTCCTCAACGGTTACGCGCGCACCGCACATCCCTATGACTTCCGTTCGATCCGCTACATCTTTTCCGGTGCCGAACCGGTCAAGGCGTCGACACGCGAAACCTATATGGAAAAATTCGGCCTGCGTATTCTGGAAGGTTACGGTGTAACGGAAACGGCACCAGTCATTTCGCTCAACACACCAATGTTCAACCGTTCCGGCACCGTCGGCAAGATCATGCCCGGCATGGAATGGAAACTGGAACCAGTGCCGGGCATTGATGAAGGTGGCCGTCTGTTCATCCGTGGCGCCAATGTCATGGCCGGTTATCTGAAGGCCGAAAACCCCGGTGTGATCGAACCGCTGGTAGACGGCTGGCACGATACGGGCGATATCGTCACCATTGACGAAGACGGGTTTGTCACCATTCGCGGCCGTGCCAAGCGCTTTGCCAAGATCGGCGGTGAAATGGTGTCGCTGGCAACGGTGGAAGCACTGGCAGGCCAGTTGTGGCCGGGCAGTCTTTCCGTCGTCTCATCCGTGCCGGACGCCAAAAAGGGTGAGCGCCTCATCCTGCTGACGGATGCCCCTAGTGCGACGCGTGCAACCTTTGCAAGCTTTGCGAAGTCGAAGGGCGCAATGGACATGATGGTGCCTGCCGAAGTAACTATTGGTGCCGTGCCGGTTCTTGGTTCGGGCAAGGTCGACTTTGTTGCCGCGAGAAAACTCGCTTTGTCGACGCAGCCGGGTAGCAACGCGGCCTGATGTTTCAAACCCTGCGGACGGCAAGCAATTTGCCGTCCGTATCCATGTCTCATCAGACATGAAGGGGGAAGTGGGCGCTCGCTCAAAGCGTGCTCTGCCACTTCCGCGATGAATGCATCAAACACCGACCGATTGATGCCGCCGTCTCCCGCCGCGGCGGCATCCTGAAACATCTGACGACCCGATCAGATTTCCTTGATTAGCTGCTCGGCAATCCGTACGCTGAGTGCTGCGCCTGTCAGCGTCGGGTTCATGCACGATGCCGATGGCATGACGCTCGTCCCGGCAATGAACATGTTGGGATGGTCGTGTGTACGACAATCACGATCAACAACGGAATCTGTCGGGTCATCACCCATGCGGGTCGTGCCCATGACGTGCTGGCGGTTCTGCCATTTCACATCTGTGGACAGCACTTCGGCATCTAGCAGTTCTGCGATCTTGTTGAGATCCTGCAATCCGCGATCACGACCCGCATTCCAGTAGTCGGTCACGCTGTAATAGAGGACCGGGACAGGAATGCCGAGTGCATCGAACTTTGTTTTCGATGGCGTGACGCGGTTTTCGGCCAGTGGCAGCGGTTCGAAATCGATGGCCCAGTTCAAGGAACGTGCCGAATATTTTCGGATCTGCTCATCCAGCTTGGAACCGAGAATACCCTTTTTGATGAAACCTTCAGTCATCTGCGCGGTCGGAACAGTGTTGCGCACCTTGATCTTATAACTGGGGTAGTCCTTGCGGAATTCGCCATCACGCTGGTTGAGATACACCAGCAGTTCCGTTGGGCCTTCACCCGGCCACATATCTTCCTTGGTCAGCATGTTCATGCTGATACCGGTATGGTCCATGAGGTTACGACCAACCTGATCCGAGGAATTGGCGATGCCGTTTGGATATTTTTCCGATGTCGAAATCAGCAACAGTTTGGCGGATTCAATACCATAGGCAGCCAGCACGAAATATTTTGCCGTCAGACGATGCTCGGAATTGTCGGGCTTCTTGTACCAGATGGCGGTGATCTTGCCGTCGTCACCCGCTTCGATCTTATAGACCGGCGAGTTGTCGAGCAATTTGGCACCGTGACGTTCCGCTTCGTCGATATGCATCGAACCATCGTATTTTGCGCCGATCGGACAGACCGGATTGCAATTGTTGTTGCCGGCGCATATCGGACGATTGCCGTAAGGACGCGAAGCGCGACCATGGGGCTCCAGGACCGGGTTGAAGCCACCGACCAGCAGCTTTTCAGCCAGCGTGTCGAACATATAGGTGGAGTTCAATTGCTTCATCGGAAACGGCATGGAGCGTGGGGGCATAGGGCCACCGCCCTGACCGCTTTCGTCCTGTCCGTCGGTGCCGGTAACGCCCAGTTCCAGTTCGGCCTTGTTGTAATATTGTTCTAGATCATCATAGCCGATCGGCCAGTCACGACCGCGACCGTAAAGGGTCTGGATCTTGAAGTCGTTGGGTATCATGCGCCACAGCGCCGAGCCGAAATGCCAGGTCGTGCCACCAACCACACGCAGATAGGAGGTGTTGTATTTGACCGGACCTTCATACTGCAGATAATCGCCATAGGTGGAGGGCGCCCATGGCATGCTTGGAAAGGGAGAGCCCGCACCTTGCAGCTTGGCATTGGCGAGCGACAGTTTGACCGGCGCATTACGGTAGGTCTCGACGATTTCGCGGCGATCAACGCGCGGTCCAGCCTCCAGCACGATGACCTTCTTGCCCGCCTTGGCGAGATTGGAGGCGATAATGCCGCCCATTACGCCGGAGCCGATAACGATCAGGTCGGCATCATAAGATGTGTTTGCCATTTCAAGTGTTCCTGTCAGATCTTGCTGCCGGGCTTAGGTCCCCAGGCGTTAGGGCCTGGACCATAAGACGGAATGGTGAGAAGGCCCTTGGTCGGGCGGTACATCAGGGAATCGGCATAGGTGATAAGCTCGGCATCTTCCGGCTCGCCAACCACACCGAGATACCAGGCGGAAACGATCTTGGTTGCAGTCTTCATCAACGCGGGGTCGGTGCCGGAAAGGGCGAGAAAACCATCCATATCCGACACGCCGGATTGTTTGATGAGGTTTGACAATGTCGCCATGCTTGCATCCAGCTCGGCATCACGTTTTTTCAGTGCGGCCAGAAAACGGCCGCCGATAACCGGATCGAGTGTGTAGCCGGTCAGGAACTCTGACAGCTGTGTAAAGGACGTCACAGCATCATCTGTGGCAGCGGCCGAAAGTGGGCCAGTCAGGTCGGCAAACACCGCCAGACCTGTAATTGCGACAGTGGTACGCAGGAAGCCGCGACGCGAGACATGTCCTGTGGCAGACGGGGGAAAATTATCGAGAGGCATCAGGATCTCCGGTGGAGCTGTAAGGCAAAAAGGAAGGGACGGTCGTACGCCTTAAGAGGCAGGCGAACGACGACGGCGGATCAACAGCCAGGAGATCAACCCGACCACAAAGACACCACAGGCAATTGCTGCAGGAGCAGCAAGCGGCGCGAGCCTGACGATCAACGGCTTTTCACCACCCTCGCGAACAAGGGCGACATCTGCAGCACTGACCTTGACGGCGGGATTGCCGTAATTGGTCAGAACATAATTGCTGACATCGGCAATATCTTCGTCAGACAGACGATCCGTGTAGGAGGCATCAGGTCCAAAAGCCGGCATGAAGGCCACGTTGTCGCCAACTGTGCGATGGACACCGTATAGGACTGTCGCAATCAGATTGTCGGCCCGGTGCGCAGCGGTTGCGGTATTTTTAAACAGCGATGGGTAGTGCAGGTTACCCTGGCCTTCCGGCTGATGGCAGGAAGCGCAGCTGCCACTGAAAATATGGAAACCGTTTTCGTTCGGCTCCTGTCCAGGCAGTCCACGCAGCGACGCTTCGATTTCTGTCGACGGCTTGCCGAGATCGGCACGCGATTGTTCGTCGCCGGACGCACTGGCAGGCACATCCCTCAGATAGGTGACGATTGCCTTGAGGTCTTCGTCAGGCAAGTGCTGCAGGCTGTTTTCAACCGCTTCGGCCATAGGCCCAGCAGCCTGCGCCTTGCCGCGGACATTGCCGGTCTTGAGATACTGCACGAGGTCGGCATCCGACCAGCCGCCAATGCCAGCCACCTTGTCAGAGGTGATGTTTGGCGCAAACCACGGACCGATCGCTCCGCCCGCCAAAGGCAGGCTACCGTCTTCGGCCATAAAACCATTTCGCGGTGTATGGCAGGTTCCACAGTGCTCAAGTGCCTCGGCGAGATAGGCGCCGTGGTTCCATTCCGCTGACTTAGCTGGGTTGGGTTCAAACCGCGTCTTATCGAGGAACAACATGTTCCACACGGCCATGGACAAGCGGATTGAAAACGGGAAGGGCAGTGCGGTCTGCTGCGGTTTATGGTCGTCCGCTTTCACCTCATTCATGAAATAAGCGTAGAGTGCCTTCATGTCTTCATCGGTGATCTTGGCATAGGCCGTATAGGGCATGGCCGGATAAAGATGGTTGCCATCCTTGGCGACACCGTCACGCACGGCGCGCGCGAATTCTTCCTCGCTGTAATTGCCGATGCCATCCGTTTTTGACGGTGTGATATTGGTCGAGAAAATCTTGCCAAGCGGTGTGTCGATGCCATAGCCACCGGCAAAAGGCGTTCCGCCATGCGGTGCAGTATGACAGGCAGCACAGTCGGCAGCAGTCGCCAGATAACGCCCACGCGCAATGAGGTCGGAAGAGGCGCTGATGGTGTCTTCTGCAAGCGCTAGACCGGACGTAGCGGCCAGCGCGGTCAGACAGAGAAATATGGGTGACAAGGCGGGAAGAAGCTTGGGCATAAACAACGTGCTTTCATCAAGCATGAACGATAAGTGCCAAACCGTGCTTCTCCTCCCACGAGCAAGGCCGATACGTGTCGCCGCGGCCCAGATAGCAACATCGCGGAAAACACCAGTCTTTCCGAAGCAATTCTTGCGCGAAAACGCTTAATTGGATAATTCCATACGGAAATATCAGCGTGTCGATGTGTCGCGGGTACGACTTGACGAGTGTCATAACGCCGCCCTCGCCATCTTGACTAGGCAGTTTTTTCTATAATCAGATTTCACCATACGTGAAAGGTTGGATGTGATGAAATTTGATCTGACGGACCTTCGTATCTTTCTGTCAGCAGTTGAAGGCGGTAGCCTGACAGCGGCGGCGGCGCAGAACAATATTGTTGTGGCAGCGGTGAGTGCCCGGCTAAAAAAGCTGGAAGAATCGTTCGACCTGCCCCTGCTAGAACGCACAGGAAGAGGTATTCGTCCCACACTTGCCGGAGACATGCTGGCGCGGCATGCCCGACAGGTTTTAAGCAGCGCACAGCGCATCGAGATCGAACTGAGCAATTTCTCGCACGGGCGCAGCGGTAATATCCGTTTCCTCTCAAACACAAATATGCTGGCAGAACATCTGCCAGCCGTCATGGGGCGATTTCTGGCCGCACATCCCGACATCAGCATCTCGGTTACCGATAAACCAAGCCTCGAAGTAGTGGCGCTGCTGAGAAACGGTGAGGCTGATATTGGCATCGTTGCGGCATCTGCCGACATGAGCGGTTTGGAGCGATGGCGTTTTGTGCCCGACAGACTGGTGCTGGTTGTGCCAAAGGATCACGCGCTGCTGGACGCCACCGATTTTTCACGCGTGCTCAGCGAGCGTATGATTACCTTACAACAGAAGGTAGCCTTGTCACAGTTCCTGCGAAGGCGAGCCGTCGAGCTTGGACGCGATGTCGATATTCGCATGCGCATGGATGGGTTTGAGGGCATCTGCGCCATGGTCGCGCAAGGGGCAGGCGTTGCAATCGTGCCGGAAAGCGCTGCCCTCCGTTATGGTCGCTTCATGGATTTTCGCATCGTGCAAATCCTCGACGATTGGGCCGACCGCGAACTTTATCTATGCGTTCGAAAGGAAGAACATCTTCCCCATCATGGAAAGAAGTTTCTTGCCCATTTGCTGTCTTATGTCAGCGAAGCATCCGCAACTGCTTGAACAGTGCCCTCTCCTGATTTGATGTAAATATGCGAGGTTCCAGCCATAGGAGCGGCACAATCATATACTGCAGTTCGGTAGCGCAGTAGTTGAGCTTTTCAGCATGCACGCGTAAAAATCTCTACATCCGTGTTATGCAGAATCGCGAATAGGAAGAACAGCGATGACCGAGATTTCTCCATTGCCCGTGAGCACCTTGCGTCTTGTGCTTGCCTATCTGGCAGCCTTCGTCGGCGCGACGGTCCTGTTTTACATCATCATCGTGGTAATGGCAGAGCTGTTCAATGTTGAGTTTCAAAACAGTGCAATGGGCTTCATTGTCGCCTTTGTCTCGGCAAATTATGTCGGCCAGTTCTGGTATTCGCGTGAGGCAAACCTGCCGGTTAAAGGCCGAATCTGGAAAATCACATTGCTTTGCGCATTGATCACCCTTGCCCTGTCAGGATTAATATTCTGGGGTGTCTATCATCTGATAGGCATAGACGGTCAGCGAAGCCTTTTCTCGTTGAGTGGCGATGACGCAACGATCATCGGCGGGTTTGTCGTAGGGCTGGTTCTGCTGCAGGTACTTGTTATTCGTTTCGGCATTGGTATGGGGCTGAAACAGGCCGCCAAACTGCAGGCACAGAAACTTGCCAAAAGCGGGTCCTGACAGCCGTATAAGGAAATCGGCTGTCAGGCGGTCATATCGCCTATCGGTTATAGACGGCCGTGATGCGAGCGCTTTCAATGCTGTTGGCGTGAACCATAAATCCGGTCAACGCATTGCTTGGATTTTCCGGCAGGTCGAGCTTGTCGACCGACAGGGCGTGGACCGTGAAAATGTAGCGGTGAACTTCACCCGGTGGCGGGCAAGCGCCACCGAAACCGGCAACGCCATAATCATTGCTGATTTGCTTGGCACCCGCTGGCATCTTGCCATTGGCACTTGCATTGAGTTCCAGGGAGGTCGCCGTGGCCGGGATATTCACGACATTCCAGTGCCACCAGCCCGAACCGGTTGGCGCATCCGGATCATAAGCGGTGATCGCAAAGCTTTTTGTGCCTTGCGGCGTGCCAGACCATGTCAGTTGAGGGGATTGGTTGTCGCCGCTGCAGCCAAAACCGGCAAAGACAAATGCCTTGTCAAGTTGCGCACCCTCGGCAATCGACGAGCTTGACAGCTTGAGGTCCTGTGCGCCCGCCATTGACGAAATCGTCGCAGCCAATAAGGCGGCGGAAAAAATGTCTTCTTCAACATGATGATGTCCTTCTGAACGGTTGATCATGGCGTCGAAGATATAATCTGGCGTTAGCTACCGCTTCCGGCTGACAATCAAATACTATCGGTAAACGCTCATTTTTCAGCAGAACGGATCGCTTTAGGCCTTATACCGAACCTTTTCCGAAAGGCGTCCGAAAAATGGGAAGGAGTCTTGAAGCCGCATCGAAGGGCGATCTGCGAAATCGATGTGCTGGTCGTCTGCAACTGAGCAAGCCCGTTTTCGAGGCGGGTATTGAGCAGGATTTCCGCAAATCCAAGACCTGATTTTGCAAGCCAGCGCCGCAGAGTTGCTTCACTCATCGCAAAATGCTGAGCGACCTCGGCGAGACGCCATGACCTGCTAATATCAGTCTCGATAAACCGTCGCACCTTGCTCCAAGGCTGGTCTTCACTGCGGGTGGGAAGTCGCACGCCATTTTGCTGCAACCAGATCAGCGGCTCCAGCAACCTGTGTTGTCTGACGATGGCAGGCAGATCATCCCGGTGAAGTGTTTCCTTGATGAGATCACGGATCGTTGAAATGTCGGTAGAGGCGGCACGGAGCAACTGGATACCTGCGGGTGACGTCGGCCTCGGCTGCTCGGCAAAAACGCTTTCAACCAGATCATGGGAAAAATAAACGCCATCTGCCAGATAGTTGGCGTTTGGAACCGGGCGGTTTTCCAGCGTCACAAGATCGCCCGGCGCGAATATCAGCAAATCCCCTTGTTCTGCGATCAATTCACCGCGCACAGGGCAGACCACACGCTTTGAGCCTGACTGAATGAAACACAGAAAGGCCTGGCCGATATAAAGATCGGTAAATGTTGCTGCCGTCGCCTGTGAGATCGGAAAGATCGAAACACTAGCAACTGGACTTGGTACCATCACGTCCTGATGTGCGTTTTTATGGTCCACTGGGATGATGCCCTTGCGCGGTAAATTCTCGCCCTAGCTTTTAGGTCATTTTGTCGTAACTGCAATGACAGCGGGACAGACCGTGTCTGGCATCATCCAAAGACAAAGCGTTGCATCAAGAAATCTGGCCAGGCGGAGTATTTTTCCGAGATTTCGTTCAATTCAGGTTCGGTACTGCGCTCCAATATGCCGGTTCGTACAAGACAGGAACTCAGGCCTGCGCCGGCAGCACCTGCGATGTCATGTTCGATGCTGTCGCCAATACAGATGATGCGATCCGAGGCGACGCCGCCCAACAGAGATTGCGCCTTCTGGTAGATTGCCGGATAGGGTTTTCCAAACCAGCGCACGACACCGCCAAGCTCCTGATAGGTTAGCGCAATACTGCCAGCACCGGGTGCCGTAACACCGCCCTTGGCAAGCTTGTGGCGATCAGGATTGGTGCAATAACAGGGCACACCACGGCGGGCTGCCGGTTCCAGCCGCTCCCGATATAGGGAAAGCGGAATTCGTTCAGCCTCGCTGCCCGAGATGATCACCACATCGGCGAGCGCCGCATCTTCTACGCTTTCGAAACCGAGTGAATCAGCCAGATTTCGATCATCGCCGCTCGAAATCGTCAGGCATCGCGTCGTGCTTTTCCCTGCCGTCTCCTCTGCCAGAATGTCATGGGCAACATCGCCTGATGTCAGAAAGCGATCGAAACCGGAACGGTCAAAGCCGAGCTTCACCAGACGGTCGGCATTATAGTCCCCACTTCGACCTGAGTTGGAGAGGATAATGATGGATTTTCCCAAAGCCTTCAGTCGTAACAACGCATCATTGGCGCCGGGATAAGCCCGCTCGTCATCCCGCAACACACCGAACTGGTCGACGAGAAAGGCGTCATATCGTTCAACCAGATCAACCAGGGTCGTCCAAGGTTTAAGGCTCATGACAACCGTGCCTTTCCGGCCAGCGCCAAGGAGGCAGTGCCGACAGCCGCCTCGGTTGACCGCGCGGCAAGCAAAGGCACACCGAGCGCCTTTTCGCGCATGTTTGCCCAAGCGGGATTGGCAGCTCCGCCGCCGACAGTGCGCACAGATTGAAGTTTCGGACCACCAAGTTGGACCAAACGGCCGTAACCCGATTTTTCGATGGAGGTGAGACCTTCCAGAATTGCCTGGAAAAACAGGACATCATCGGCCGGGCGAGGTTCCAGACGCGGCGGATAGGCGGGGTCATTGATGGGAAAACGTTCGCCGGGCTTGTTCAGCGGGTAATAATCAAGGCCGGTCGGCTTACCTGGCTGCAGAAGGGGCGTCATGGTCTTCAACTGTTCACCATCAAAGAAGCTGCCGATAACTGCCCCTCCGGAATTCGAGGCTCCGCCGGCGAGCCAGAAGTCCAGAATGCGGTGCGAATAAATGCCATAATCAGCAGCATCGACCGGATTGGCTGAGGCTAATTTGATGACCAAGGTTGAACCAAGCGCGGTCACGCCGTCACCAATGCTCGACGCGCCGGTTGCGAGAAATGACGCGCAGCCATCCGTCGTTCCGGCATGATAACGGCAGGCCGCGGGAATGCCGAACAAGCGAGTTGCGGCACCGATTTCCGAAATAGGAGCGCCGGCACGTTTGACCACGGGCAGCAGCGCGATATCCATGCCGCAGGCATCCAGCCAATCCGGCCAACGCTCGTTAACGAGATCATACCCGGTTTTCAGCGCATTGTTTTCGTCACTGGTTGCTGCCGACACGCCAAGCTTGAGCAAAATCCAATCAGCCTGATGCACAACCTTGCTTACACCCGGTTGGCGCGACAGATGAATAGCACGAGCCAGTGCGGAGGTTGCACCACGAGCGGGGCTATTGGTTGGCGCTTCTGACGCGATCTTCTCGACAATCCCAAGGTCGGGGCAGGGGTCGTTGTACATTAACGCATCGCCAACCGGCTCACCACTGGCATCCAGCGCCACCACAGTACCTGAGGTGCCATCAACCGCTAACCCTTCAATATCCTTTAACGGCAGGCGAGCGGAAAGTTCTGCCAGACAGGATTGTACCCCCGCCCACCACACGGAGGGCGAACGCCCGGCCGCAGCATTTGGAAATGAAAATACGGCCATATCCAAAAGAGTGCCATCGGCCGCGAGCGCCGCAGCACGAACCCCTGAGGTGCCGACATCAATGCCCAACGCTTTGGCTGGTCTTGCCGTCGCACTCATATGCGCTGACTCGCCTTACGGTCGAGCGCCTGGCGATATTGCTCCGCTTCCCAGTGGGTCAGTTCATATTCCTGATCCGGCCCGAGATAGACAACGGGTGCATCTTCGGGAATGCGAGCAACGACTTCGGCAAGGCAACGCGCCATGACGCGCCCACCATCCGTCAACTCATTTGCCAAGAGGACACCGAGATCAGGCGCCAGAAGCATTTTGGGGACGACCAGATTTTCTGACTGCCGTGCTTCACAATAGGCTTTTGCCGTCTGCCCCTTGGCCAAAACACCAATTTCCGTACCCAGAAAAATGACGTGATCCGGATAGAGAGACCCACCTGTCGCCAGTTTGACGCTCGCAGGATCAAGGGCAGTCTTGTGGCTGCCTCGGTCTTCCGCAGCATGGAAATTCGAACCCGCCGCCAACGCTATCAAAGCTGCGACATCGACCTCTGCGACAGGGCGTTCCGGCATCGTTAACGCCTCCGTGACACGGGTTATGCGATCCCGCACCTGTTCCACGGTCTCACCCGTAACGATAATGCCGTGATTGTAGAGGATGAGAACATCAGGCCGGTTTGCGGCAACCAATTCGATTTCACGGGCAAGCGGGGTGCCGGGTCGACGATAGGGAATGGTTGCCCAGGTCAAATCCGGCAGAATTGCCATGCGCTCAGCGATCCGTTTTTCACGATCCTCCAAGACGGACAGCGCAATTGCATTGACGCAGTGATAATGCGCCACCACCGTTTGGGGCAAGGCCGCATGAAAACTCGCCTCGATTGATGGACGCAGCCCCGACGCATTCAAGTCGGAGATGATGAAATCTGTTGCTTTTTCGGCGCTTGGATCCCGTGCCCTGAGCGCGTCGACCAGCGGAGCGACTTCAAGGGGCACCATGATGTCGCGTGTGCCGGCATGGGCAAGCCATGTGCCCGACGCCTTCACCCACATCATGCCGTCGTGCTTGATGGACGTGTTGCCGCCAGCGCCCTGCGTTTTCAGCACATCACTGCCGATCTGCCGCGACAGATCGAGAAATGCCTCGAAGGCTGGAATGTCCTGCGTCCGATTGCCCGAAGTCATGCCGGCCTCCTCCTATGCCGTAGCGTCGCATCACCATCGTTTGACAACGAAATATGAGCGAACTTTTCTGCAAAAGTTATTTTCATGATCACAAAACGTCAATAGTGAATAATTTTCGTCACAACTATTGATAAGGTAGATTGATTATGATTATCTTCATTCATCGGCGAGGGAGACGCCGGGAGGAACCGTCTTGAACGACACCGAACGCCACAAAGCCATTACCGACCTTTTGCGTGAGACACCGTTTGCTTCGGTACGGGATCTGCAGGAGCAGCTTGGCGTTTCTCCAGCCACAATCCGTCGTGATATCGACAAGCTCCATGAGCTTGGTCGTGCACGCAAAGTCTATGGTGGCATTTCTGCGATGGAGCCGGGTGACAGCATCCGCCTGTCAGCACGCCCCTATGACGAAAACCGTGACATTGCCGTCGAGGCAAAACGGGCCATTGCGGCCATGGCTGCCGATCTGGTGCGCGATGGCGATTCCATCATCGTGCATGCCGGTTCGACCTGCTACCAGCTTGGCATTCTGCTGGCGCAGCGCAATCTGCGGCTCTGGACCAACTCCATGCCGCTTGCAGCCTATCTCGGCGAACATGGCACCTGCCAGCTTTCACTTGCAGGCGGCGACCTATACCGCGAACCGGGCATCATCCATGATCCGACAGCCGGTTCCCCAGGCTTTTTTGCCTCACGTTTCTTTGTGGGTACGCAGGGCATCAGCGGCAAGGGGCTGCTTGAATCCCATCCGCTGCTGGTCAAGGTGATTGGCGAACTTGCAGCCTGCGCCGACGAGATTGTTCTTCTGGCTGACAGCCGCAAATTTTCAATTCAGCCACGTAATGCCGTGCTGCCTCTGTCGCGCATCGGTACCATCATCACCGATGATGGCCTGACGGATACCGCCTCGAAAATGCTGGAAGACGCTGGCGTCAGCATCATGATCGCCAATGTCGGAGGTGGGGCATGAGCGAAAATCCTCTTGCAGTCTTTGATCTCGGCAAGACCAACTCGAAGCTTTTCGTCGTTTCGGCAGATGGTCAGGTGATTGACGAGGCCCGCACGCGTCCCATCTGGCGCGAACAGGATGATCTGCGTGTGCTGGATGATGGTGCACTTTTCAACTGGATGAAAAGTGAGCTTGCCCGTGTCGTTGCCGGGCATGGCGTCGACCGCATCACCTTTTCCGGCCATGGCTGCACATTTGCACTGACGCGGGGCGACCAGCTGGTTCACGCCATTCTCGACTATGAACAGGAACCACCTGCCGATATCGCCGCACGGATCGATGCGATGGCACCGGATTTCAGCGAAACCTTTTCGCCGCCACTGCCGCTTGGTTTCAATTATGGACGACATCTGCTCTGGCTTGATGCCCGTGATCCGGCACTGATCGCCGAGGCAGAGGCCATTCTGTGTTACCCGCAATTCTGGAGTTGGAAATTTTCCGGTCGTGCAGTGAGCGAAGTCTCTTATCTCGGCTGCCATTCCAATCTGTGGGCACCGTTGAAAGACGATTTCAGCAGTCTCGTTGACCGCATGGATTGGCGGAAAAAAATGCCTGAATTTGCAAGTGCAGGCAGTGTCATTGGAACATATGCTGTGCAGCTCGAAGACGGCAGCACCGTTGACGTCGCCGTGCATAACGGCGTGCATGACAGCAATAGCGCGCTTTATTTCTACCGCTCGCTTGGCTTCTCCGATTTCACGCTGGTTTCAACCGGCACCTGGGTCATCATCTTCAATCCGGCAAGCCCGCTGGAAACACTGGATGCCAAGCGCGACATGCTGGCAAATGTCACCGTCGATCACCAACCGGTCGCCACGATCCGCTTCATGGGCGGCCGTGAGTATGATGTTGCGAGTGGCGGGTGGACGAAGCCTGTATCAGCCGAAGCCGTCGCATCGGTTATCGCCAAAAAGGCGTTTGCCTTGCCATCCTTTGCGCCTGGCGGACCCATGCCCGGCCATGTCGGCCACTTCATTGGTCCAACCGTCGATGGCGAAGAGCGCGCTGCCGTTGCCATGCTCTATGTCGCATTGATGACCGACCTGTCACTCGACCTGATTGGTTCGAAAAACACGATCGTCATTGATGGCGGTCTGGTCAAAACAGGGCTTTATGCGTCGGTTCTTGCAGCCCTCAGACCGGATCAGACCGTGCACACCAGCGCCAACCCTGAGGGCAGCGCATTTGGCGCTGCCGCGCTGGTGTTTGATGCAGATGGCCACAATCCTTTCGTCAATGACTGCGCCACGGCAACGGCGGCGACCATCGCCGGACTTGAGGACTATCGCCTGAAATGGCGCCAGCATGTCGATGCCCTGACCGGCCAAACGCAAGACGAAACAAAGGAGAAGTGCGCATGACCTTGACGGCAAGCCAGCAGCACCCGATCCTTGAAATGCGCGAGATCAGCAAGACATTCGGCGTCTCAAAAGCCCTGTCCCAAGTCAGCCTGACCGTACATGCCGGTGAAGTGCATTCACTGATGGGCGAAAACGGCGCCGGCAAGTCGACCTTGATGAAAATCCTGTCCGGCGCCTATACGGCTGATCCTGGTGGTTCGGTGCTGATCGATGGAGCGCCCGCCTTGCTTGGTGATCCACAGAGAGCCAAAGCCCTTGGCATTGCCGTTATCTATCAGGAACTTTCACTCGCACCCAACCTGACCGTCGCGCAAAACATGTTTCTCGGTAACGAGCCTTCCCGCTTCGGTGTCGCAGACCGGGCAGAGATGCGCCGTCGCGCAGAACCCATCCTGCAGCAACTCGGTATTGGTTTCGGCCCAGGGCGGCGCGTCGCCGAACTGTCACTTGGCGAACGGCAAATGGTGGAAATTGCCCGGGCGCTAACGACCAATGCGCGTATCATTGTGATGGACGAGCCGACGACCTCCCTGACCACACGCGAGACCGACCGGCTGTTTGACGTAATTGCCCGCCTGAAGGCAAAAGGCATCGCGATCATCTATATCAGTCACCGCATGGAAGAGATCTATCAGCTTTCCGACCGGGTGAGTGTGCTGCGTGACGGCGCCTATGTCGGCACGCTGGAACGGTCAGAATTGTCGGCAAACAAGCTTGTGTCGATGATGGTCGGGCGCGATCTGTCTTCTTTCTACAAAAAAGAGCACCGGCAAGTGACGGGCGAACGCGCTGCTGTCCTGTCGGTCAACAATGTCGGCGACGGCATCAGAGTGCATGACTGCTCTTTTGATGTGCGTGCTGGCGAAGTGCTTGGCGTTGCCGGTCTGGTTGGATCAGGCCGGACAGAACTTGCCCGCCTCGTTTATGGTGCCGACCACAAGACAACAGGCAGCATTACGCTCAACGGCAAACCGGTCGCCATCACATCACCGCGCGCCGCGCTCGATGCTGGTATAGCCTATCTTACCGAAGATCGAAAATCGCTCGGCCTGTTCCTCGACATGTCGATCAGCGACAACATCAATATCGGCGTCATCGCGGGTGATGCCAAGTCCGGTGGCGTACTCAATTTTTCGAAGGCGAGGGAACGGGCCGCCCATGCGGTGAAATCCCTGTCGATCCGCACCGCCGGGACGCAGATCAATGTCGGTGCCCTCTCAGGCGGTAACCAGCAAAAAGCGCTGCTTGCACGCCTGCTGGAGACAAAGCCGAAGGTCATCATTCTGGATGAGCCGACCCGTGGCGTGGATGTCGGCGCGAAATCGGAAATCTACCGGATCATTGATGAGCTTGCCCAGAACGGCATCGCCATCGTCGCCATATCAAGCGATCTGCCTGAAATCCTCGGCATTGCTGACCGCGTGCTGGTCATGCGCGAGGGGCGCATCGCCGGTGAGGTCACCGGATCACCAGAAGAACCGATCGGACAGGAAGCGATCATGGCACTGGCAACCGGCACGGCCGGCCACGCAGCCTGACAACGACAACAGAAAAAGAAGTGGGAGCGGAACAATGAGCGCAAGTGAAACCGAACAGACCCGGATGGAAAAGCTAAAACTGCGCTCAACGCTGACAGCGCTCGGCATGTTACCTGTTCTTGTTCTGCTGGCCATCGGCTTCCACTTGATCAGTGGTCGGTTCCTTTCCGCCAATAACCTTTCCATCGTCATGCAACAGGCATCGATCAACACCGTGCTTGCAGCTGGCATGACCTTCGTCATTCTGACCGGTGGCATCGACCTGTCGGTCGGGTCGATCCTGGCGGCGTCCGCGATGATTGCTGTGATTGTGTCTCTTGTGCCTGATCTCGGCATGCTTGGAATTCCGGCCGCGATTGCTGCCGGCCTTGCCTGCGGTTTCCTCAACGGTGCCATCATCGCCTGGCTGAAGCTGCCGCCTTTCATCGTCACACTGGGTTCACTGACAGCCATTCGCGGCGTTGCCCGTCTGCTCGGCAACGACACCACGGTGTTTAATGCGGATCTACCCTTTGATTTTATTGGCAATGGCACGCTGTTCGGCGTTCCGTGGCTGGCGGTTATCGCGCTGACGACCATCGTCGTGTCGTGGTTCATTCTCAAGCGCACGGTGCTCGGCACATGGATCTATGCCGTGGGTGGCAACTCGGAAGCCGCCAGACTGACCGGCATCAAGGTGCCACTGGTTCTGCTGTTCGTCTATTCAATGTCTGGCCTGTTGTCCGGTGTTGGCGGCGCGATGTCTGCCGCACGCCTTTATGCGGCCAATGGCCTGCAGCTCGGTCAGGCCTACGAACTTGATGCCATCGCGGCGGTCATTCTTGGCGGTACAAGCTTTGTTGGCGGGGTCGGTTCGATCTGGGGCACACTGATCGGCGCCCTCATCATCGCCGTGCTTTCCAACGGCCTCATCCTCGCCGGTGTCTCTGACATCTGGCAGTACATAATCAAAGGCCTTGTCATCATCGTCGCCGTCGGCCTCGATCGCTACAGGCTCCAAGGGCTTGGCCGGACCTGATTTCCGGCTGAACGAACCGGTTGGGAACCGGAAACAACCGCGCAAAACGCGCATTATGGAGGAAAACATGCGTCTTATGTCCAAGTTGCTTATCGGCACCGCCATGGCTGCCGCCCTTTGCATGCCCGCAGCCGCCAAGGACCTCAACAAGATCGGCATTTCGGTCGGTCTGCTTGGTAACCCGTTCTTTGTTGCCACCATCAAGGGTATTGAAGACCGCGCCAAGGAGATCAATCCGAACGTCGAAGTTATCTCCGTTTCCGCCGACTATGACCTCAACAAGCAGGTCTCCCAGATCGACAGCTTCATTGCTGCCGGTGTCGACATCATCATGCTGAACGCTGTTGACGCCAAGGCCATCGCGCCGGCCGTCAAAAAGGCGGAGGCCGCCGGCGTTGTTGTGGCAGCGTTTGACGTTTCCGCTCCGGGCGCCAACGTCACCGTCATGACCAACAATGTCAAGGCTGGCGAAGAGGCCTGCAACTACATCGCCGAAAAGATCGGCGGCAAGGGCGACGTTGTCATCATCAACGGACCGGCCTCGTCCTCGATCCTCGACCGCGTTCAGGGTTGCAAAGAAGCGCTTGGCAAACATGCCGATATCAAAATCCTGTCCGACGACCAGAATGGCCAGGGTTCCCGTGAAGGCGGTCTTGCCGTGATGCAGGGTCTGTTGACCCGGTTTGACAAGATTGACGCGGTTTTTGCAATCAATGACCCGACAGCAATTGGCGCTGAACTTGCCGCCAAGCAGCTCAACCGCAGTGAGTTCATCATTACCGCTGTCGACGGTGCACCAGACATCGAAAAGTCGCTCGCCAGCGGCAATTCCATGATCAAGGCATCCGCTTCGCAGGACCCATATGTCATGGCCGGTCAAGCCTTGAAGCTTGGCGTGGACGTGCTGAACGGCAACAAGCCGGCTGAGCCAATCGTGTTGCTCGACCCGCAGCTGATTACCGCAGACAACGTCAAGGATTACAAGGGCTGGACTGCAGCTCGCTAATCTCCTCGAGACCGGACTGGCACCGTACGTATATGCGGTGCCAGTCCGACTTTTTTCCATTCAATTCAGAAAGTACCGGGATATGTCGAAGATCGGTGTGCATTCCTTTGTCTGGAGCGCTGGCTCCTCGCGCGGCGAGCTTGAAAAGGCGCTCGAGAACACGCAAAAGCTGGGCTACAAGCTGATTGAGTTCTCTTATCTCGATCCTGCTCAGGTCGATGTTTCCTGGCTTGCAGGCCGTATCCGTGAACTCGGCCTCGACGTTGCCGTCAGCATGGGCCTGCCACCCGAAGGCGATATCTCGAGCGATGACCCATCAGTGGTGGCCAACGGCGTCGATATCCTTGACCGGGCTGTCGCGCTGGTGCGCGATCTCGGCGGCAGCAAACTTGCAGGCATATTGAGTTCCTCCCATGGCAAGCAGGAACATGTGCTGACCAGAAGATCATGGGATAATAGCGTCTCAGCGCTGACCAAGGTGGCAGACCGCGCCAAAGCATCTGGCGTCACACTCAATCTCGAAATCGTCAATCGCTTCGAGAGCAACATGCTCAACACCGCTGCACAGGGAATGGCCTACATCAAGGACACCGGCGCCTCGAACGTGCTGCTGCATCTCGACACCTTCCACATGAACATTGAAGAGGCCGATGTTGGCCTTGCCATCCGTCACACGGCAGACAAGATCGGCTACATCCACATTGGCGAAAGCCACCGTGGTTATCTGGGAACCGGCACAATCGACTTCCCGGCAATCTTTGACGCGCTCGTAGCAATTGGCTGGAATGACTATGTGACGTTCGAATCCTTCTCCACCACCATCGTCGATAAAGATCTGTCACTGAAGACGGCCATCTGGCGCACTTTGTGGGACGATAACGTTGCTCTGGCCAAACATGCGCACCGCTTTATCGAACTTGGGCTGGAAACAGCCCACCTCAAAGGCCAACTGGTTCGTCAGGCTCACCTGCCAGTTTAACGAACAGACCCAACACGCCTTAAAGTTCGTCGGCGGCCCACAGATCTGAGCCGCCGACTTCTTGGGTCGCGCTTATTCAGCGGTCGCTTCGATATCGATCCGGCCTAACAGATACATCGGATTTTGCGATGCGGCTGCCAGATCAAGAACACCAAGGCCGTTCGGACCTTTGGCCTTGATCGTGACAGTCAATGTGCCTGGCGCGTTGATGAAGCGAAGAACGGCGTCAGCAGTGCCCTGCAGTTGTGGCTGGGTGGCCGTGATTTCCTGCAGGCCCATGGTCGCACCGACCGTCAAGATGCCCCGCACCTGATCTTCGGTCATGTTGTTTTGCGCCGCGTAGAGCTTCACGGCCTTGTCAATCAGACCTTCGTCCTTGATCGTCATCTTCACTTCGCGGCCAGCGAGGCCAAAAAGCGCCCCTTGCATACGTGTGGTATCAAACGAGAAAAACTCCTCGCCAAAGCCACTCACCAGACCGGAAAAATTGATGCTGCCGATATCCTTGCCATTCGCAGATATTTCCTTGATGACGAGGTTCTTGTTTGCTTCATCCCAATTTGCAGCAAGCCCGTAGGAGACGGTCAGAACCTCCATACCCATCTTGCGCAACTGCACGAAGGTTTCATCCGAAGAATTCTCAGGGATTGGAAGCGTCAAATCTTCCTGTTTGATCGTGATGTCGGTTGGAATGCCGTTAAATGGCTTGGTCAGTGCCATCTCATAGTTCTTGAGCTGGAACTGAACGCGCTCAGGCACCGCCGCCGCCGCTTCATCACCTTCTGCCGTATCATCTGTCTTTGGGGTCGTCACATCAACATTGATACCTGCAGCGCGAATGGTGCCCAATTCCGGCATCAGTTGGCTGAATGGAAAGCTGGCCATCTCGTCTTCTTCAAGACTCACAAACTTGCCGAAGCCCTCGAGCGACGAACCCCAGTCGAAACCCGTAAGGCTGGCCTCAGCAACTTCGATTTTGTCGTCGCCACTACCCATTTTCAAGCCGTGCAGGCCGACATTGAGCTTGCGACCGTCCATTTGCAAAAAAGTACTATCAACGACCAGCTTTAGCTTCTTTCCTTCTTCATCGCTCGCCGTATCTGGGGCGTCGACAGTCAGGCCGCGCAGCTCCAAATCGGCCTTGCCCATCATGTCGACGAGAGAAAGAAACTTGCCAAAATATACCTGCCTCTCTTTAGGTGAGAGATCGTCATAGTTTGTCGCTGTTGATAGTGCCTTCAAAGTCTCCATAAGGGGCTCCGATGGCATGCGCGAGCTGACCCCCTTGCTGATCATCTCATCATAAGTGAACTTCGTCTCACCGTCTGAGAAAGCAATTTTGCTGACCGTAACCGGTCCATAGACAAGCTTTGCGTCCTTGTCGTCAGGGCCAGCCTTTTCAGTGTACAGCCGGACAAGATAGGCAACATCAATGCTCTCACCTGCGATAGCACCGGTCGTGATCAGCATATTCTTCGTTTTGGTCGCGGCATCACTCTCTGGCAGATCGACCGTGACATCATAGCTGCTGCTATCGACCGAATATTGGGCGATCTTGCCATCGGCCACCCCTGTGAAGACAACATCTTTGTAAACTGTCTTCTGGCCGGTATTGGCGACCTTTTGAGTCGCGATGATTTCAGGAATAAAAATACGCTTTGCGGAAAAGCTTGCAATCACGTCAGCAGGAGAGGCGTCGTGCGAGATATTTTTATAGAAAGCCGGCTCTTCCCAACGGATATGCGGTATCGAAGCGTTGACCAATTGTGTCTCGACTTCAACGCCATTTACCTGCAGATCGCTTTTGACGAACAAAAATTCCTGGCGGCCATCAGCCGCCGCAATACGCAGATTGCCGCCATCGGCTTGTGGCAGCACAAAGTTGCGAACATGAATGCGTCCGAGAAAATCGACCTTGACGACCTCAGCTGTGCCGCCAGTGCTGGCGATGAAATCCTTCACTTTGCCTTCGTAGACAGTCTTAACCCCGACGACGCCGACGGCTGCAACTGCGATCACTGCAACGGCTGCAAATAGCGCCTTGCGCCGACCCTTGACGGTCTGGTTGTTTGCTTGTTCCACGAAGTTGGTCCTCTTACTATACAGAATTGAAACGAAACGCCTTTTAAGCACGCGAAAGTTGCTTCGCAAGCCCGGACGGAGACAAGCGCCGGTGATAAATCAACACCTTGCAAAAACATGTGGCCACCCATGCCAGGAGTGACCGAGCCTGGGATCAAATTTGCGGCAGCGGTATCACAGCCAAGGACCGAAAATATCGCGATAGCACCATCAGGATCACGCGGAAAACTTCACGGTCACGCCACGTTGGCGGAAATAGGCCTGCATCAACTTACGGCCGGAGCGGTTGTTATGGGCCAATTTTGCCGGATCAAAAACCGCTTCCTTGGCGCCTTCACGCGCCAACGCCTGCTTGAGGTCAGCAATATGCAGGTCAATGTCCGCATTGTCCGACTGGATCGATGCGTAAATCTTGTCAGTTACCTCAGCTACTGTCTGGTCGCTCACGGTACTTATCCTCTCATTCGTAAAACCGGCCGGATATCACAAATTTTCTGCCTGTCCTACTGGATGAGTGATGTTCACAGAATCTTAATAACGGAAGTCTTCCGCACGTTTCGACTGATCTTTTCCGTGAACCAAAAGTGATCATCTATTTTTGCATAGCTCCACTGCGCTATTGGCTATTTCGAAGGCACGCATTTTATCGTATTCATTAACTCAACGAAGCGATGCACCTCCTCCCGCAAAGCTTCGTCATCAGACGGCCCACTCCTCCTCCCAAGGGACGTCTGGCAGAATAGCGGCATCCTCCTCCCAGTCGCTATTCAATTCTTTCGAAAGCCTGCCGCACCTCCTCCCGCGGCAGGCTTTTTCGTTTCTCGCTATAGTTTCAGATATTTTTCGAGGCAGCACTCTGCCAGCAAAGCAAAAAATCGCGCTTTTAGCGCGGTGGAGTTGGGCTGCAATCAACGATGTCGTGTGGCTTGCGGCCGGAATGCAGAAATCCTTCCCTTCGTTTTAGAAGGAAAGGACAGTCGTTAGACAGAAAAACGATCAGCCGCCAAAGCCGAAGCCATCAGGAATGTCTGTCAGCGTAATGCCGAATGGCTCAAGGCTTTTCAGGATCCAGGTCTGATTGTTGCCAATACGGCGGTTATATTCTGCCCAAGCGGACACGAATGTCTTGAAAGGCTCGTCCACACTGTAGTTGAGGGCAATCACCGACGGTGTCGACAATACCGGAGTAGGGACCTGTACGGACCCGATGTTTGGTGCCTTCTTTGAAATCACGAGCCCGTTCAACATGGTGTTGACCAAGCCCTCGGCCTTGCCAGTGGTAACAGCAACAATGGCTTCGTCGCGGGTCTTGAAACGCAGAATATTGGCCTTTGGCAGATATTGCTGGGTGATCAGGTCCTGTGCAGAGCCGAGATCCACCGCAAATGTGTATTTGGGATCGTTCAGCTCATTCCAGGTCTTGCCGCTGAGCTCATCTTTTGAGGAAACGATGACAAAGCTGTTGTAATAGGTCGGATCAGAGAACGACACCGACATGGCGCGAACTGGCGTTGCAGTAACCGCAAAAGCCATGTCGACCTTACCGCTTTGTACATCGAGGATGGCGTTGGCCCAACTGGATTCAACCACTTCAAGTTTGACGTCGAGCGTCTTGGCAATGTCATTTGCCATGTCGATGACAAATCCCTGCCACTCGCCCGTACGCGGGTCCTTGTTGAAATAGGGCGTTTCATTGAGAATAGCCGGGATACGAAGGACGCCGCGGCTACGGATATCATCGATTGTTCCAGCTGAGGCAATGGTGCTGCCCAACAGTGACAGTGCCATCACTGCCGCACCACAGAGCTTGGAAAATAATTTCATAATCTCGTTCTCCTATGTTCCCCGGAATATTTTTTACTGTCCGCGACCCGCGCTCCTGAAAGTCCAGTCCACGAGGCCAAGCGGGCGAGAACCAGCCTATCCGTGATTTGACAGGGGACAATGCTAGAGACGCGGACGTACTTATCGGCTTTTTTATATGTCGTGCTCACAGCGGGGGAAGCGAAAGCTCGCTAGCCCGTGGAGGATCGAGCACCGGCCCGACAAGCTCGCGGCGACAGTCGTCGAACAACTGCTGTACCATCGGGTGTTTCTGCAGAAATCCTGCGGTTCCGAAATAGACGCGCACCTCTGGCAGATTGGTGAGTTTTTTACTGCGGATCGTGTGATCTTTCGGTCCGACACACCACGATGGAATGATCGAAAAGCCCAGTCCATCGGCCACACAACGCTTGACGCTGGAACTGCCTGAAGTGGACACAACAGGTTGTACGATTGCCCCGTCACGCGCCAGAAAATCGACGGCAAGATTTCGAAGGGTCTGCCCGGGCTCGTAGGTTATGAACGGCCGCCCCTCCGCCCAGCTTGGTATATCCTGCGGGTCAGGAAGGTCGCCCCAGCTTTCAGGATAAACACAACTCAGCCTGTAACTGCCAAGCAATCGCTGCGGCACGACCGGATCACCAAAATATCGCTCGGAAATACAGACATCGAGACTGCCGTTCTTGACCAGTTCAGCCAGCACGGTGTCACGTTCATAGACTGCGAACTCGATTTCCGGAAAGACCTCGCGGAACCGCGACAATATGTTGGTGAAAAGGTAATAGAAAATCGCCTGTGGCATGCCAACGCGAAGTGACGAACGTTGGTTCTCGATCAGCTTTGTCAACCGTTCGAGCATGATATCAAGCTCTGGATGCAACAGATTATAAAGTGCGCGCCCGCGCGGCGTGAGCGATATCCGCTTGGCGCCCTGTTCTGAATCGATCAGCTTACCTTTCAGAATTTGCTCCAGCCGCCGGACATGATTGGCGGCTGATTGGTAACTCAAGTTGAGTTCTCGTGCCGCACCGGAAAACGATCCCAGGCGCGCCACCTGATAAAATGTCTGGATGAGTGTAAGGCTTATCTTGGCCATGACTTTGGTCCCCCTCCCTCTTTTCTAGAGAGTGATGAGTTTTTAGCGGATACAAATTTCGTGACCAAGTAACGTCATCATCTTGTATCGACGGACAAGGCCAGCCTCCGCCAATATCGGGCGACAAGCAACAAGGTCGGCCAGAAATTTATGCAATCCCGCTCTTCATTCAGCGTTATCGTCGTCGGATCCGGCATCGTCGGTGCTGCGACTGCCTACTTTCTGGCCCAGCGTGGCGCAGAGGTAAGGTTGGTTGATGCATCCGCACCTGCTGCCGAAGCAACCGGAGCTGCAGACGGCGCCGTCTCGGTCGCAAGCAAGCGTCCAGGCCCTATGATGACCGCAGCCATGAAGGGTGTCGCACTCTATGGGCAGCTGGCGGATGAGGGCCTGTTTGCAGGAGCATTCAAACGGCGCTCGACCTTCATCATTGCAGCGTCCGACGATGAATGCGCTGTGTTGGACGCCCATTCGGCAGCACTTGCAAGTGCCGGGGTCACTGTAAAGACGCTTAGTGACGCGGCCTTGCACCATTCATTTCCGGCACTTTCGCGACAGGCGAAAATGGCTGTCGAGGTGCATGGTGAAGGCCACGCCATCGGTTATCAGATCGTTCACCGGCTGCTGACCGCCGCAAAAATCAAAGTTTACCGCGACACGCAGGTGCAGGGCATCCGCGTGGAACAGGGCGGTAACCGTATCGCCGCTATTGCCACCAACCGCGGTGATCTCAGGGGCGACGCGGTTGTTATTGCGGCCGGCAACGGGTCCGCCAAGCTCCTTGGTTTGTCAGATGTGCTGACACCAAGAAAAGGCCAGCTTCTGGTGACCGAACGGGCACCGGCACTGAATGCCCTAATGCCCGGCGCCATCATGTCCGGCCGCTATCTCCTGAGCAAAGGCAGCCAGAAAGGCGCGCAGGCAACAGCATCGCGTGGCCTCGGACTGGTTATTGATCCGCTCACCACAGGGCAGTTCCTGATCGGCGGTACCCGCGAAGATTTCGGCCGTCGCGAAACCAACGATATCGATGCGGTGACGCAGATATTATCCAGCGCCGTCGATCTCGTTCCCGGTCTGGCAGGCGTGAGGCTGTTACGGAGTTTTTCGGGCGTTCGCACCGCTGTTATTGACGGTCTACCGCTGGTAGGGCGAATTCCCGGTCTGGAAAACGGCTATGTCGCAACAGGCTTTGAAGGGGATGGCATTTGCCTTGGCCCGTTAACCGGCAAGGCTATCGCGCAACTGATTTGCGATCAAAAAACTGATCTTGATATCTCCGCATTTAATCCTGCCCGCTTCAACAGTTGTGGAGTGGCAGCATGACCGCAATGACGTTTGAGTGGATGGGACAGAATATTCCGTTTCGTGTGGGTGAAAGTGTCGCGGCAGCCTTGGACGCAGCCGGCATCCGCAGCTTCGGCCATGACGCACTGGGACAGGAAACACGGTATTTTTGCGGCATCGGCGCCTGCCAATGTTGCGCCATGCGCATTGACGGCACAGTCCGGGAAGCCTGCATCACTCCGGCCAAAGTTGGCATGCGGGTGGAGCCGATGGAGAACAGACATGGTTGAACCAGATGTTCTCGTGATCGGTGGTGGGCCCGCCGGCATGGCTGCGGCGACGGAGGTCGCGCGCGCCGGTTATATGGTTGAACTCGTTGAACAACGCGACACTCTCGGCGGTGCAATCTACCGCCAACCGATTGCTGGCGTTGAAAGGTCATGCCACACGGCGCAGACACAGGCTCGTTGGCATGCGATCCTGAGTAAATTTTCGCAAGCCCGTATCCCGGTGCACCACAATTCGGTTTTCCTCGGCGTGGATGGCGACGGAGTGGTCTTGCTGGACAACAGGCGCACGGGACACATTGAGCAGCGCCGTCCACGGGGTGTCATCATTGCCTGTGGTGCTGTCGAAAAAGTCCTGCCAAGGCCGGGCTGGCATCTTCCCGGCGTGTCCACCGCCGGTGGTTTGCAAGTGATGATGAAAGAAACGGGCCGGGCACCGGAGGGGAATATCCTTCTTGCGGGAAGTGGACCCTTGCTGATTGCAGTTGCCGCGCAGATGGCCAAGTTGGGCAATCCACCCGTTGCCATTGTCGAGGCGGGTGATCCACTCCAACAAGTGGGACCCTCTTTTGCAATGCTGCCCCATCTTTCACTGCTCCGTGAGGCAGTCGGATATCTTGCGCATATATATGCCCGGCGTATTCCTTGGATACGTGCTGCACGCCTGGTGGCAATCGAGCGCAATGAAACTGCACTCCTTGCAACCATTCGCCATAAAGATGGCAAATCCCAGACTATCACGGCGGATCGCATCGGCCTGCATGATGGTATTCGCCCGAACGATTTTGGACTGCCGCCAGAGGTCACAGACAGCCCGTCAAGCCCGTTCGTTCTGCGGGCAGGTGATTGCCGCGAAGCTTTGGGTGCTTTTGCAGCCGATGCTGATGGCAGACGGGCAGGCGAGGCAGCAGTCGCCATTCTTTCCGGTAAAGAGGCTGCGGCAAACGTATCAAAAATAATCAGTCGTGCCCGCAAGGCGCAGGACACCCTGTCAGCCCTTTTTGCACCATCCGATCAATCCTCGGTCTTCAACCAGTTGCCTGACGAAACCGTGCTTTGCCGATGCGAAGGCAAGACAATCGGTGATCTTCGCCAGCTCTGTGACCGAGAAGATCTGCTGAGCGGACGCGAAGTCAAACACAACGGCCGGTTTGCCATGGGCGCCTGTCAGGGCCGTTTCTGCGCGGCAAATGCCGCCGCTCTCATGGCTGAACTCAATCCGGGCAACATTGCGCCCACCGCACAGGATCTCACCGGACGCCGCTGGCCGTTACGTCCGGTTTCCATCGCGGCGCTGACTGGCGCCAACTCCACTCCCCACGATAACAATTGAAAAGGTTTACCGAGATGACTCAAGCGCAGCGATTGATACTTGATACAGCCAAGGTGATCCTCGTCCGCAATCCATTCAACGATGCACCGGTTGGTGAAATAGCCGTCAGTTCACCTCTCGAGATCGCCGCAGCCATCACACGTGCCAAGGCAGCCCAGAGCGAGTTTCGCCATTCGACTCCGGCGGTCCGGCGCGCAATGCTGAATGCACTGGCGCTGGAAATCGCCGCCGACGCGGAAAATCTTGCCAAGACCATTTCCAGTGAGATGGGCAAGACAATCCGCGAGGCGCGTAACGAGGTTCGCAGAGCACAGAACACGCTGCGGCTTTCAGGAGATGCGGCAACATTTCTGGATGGTGAAGCCCTGCACTGCGCTATCGTCGAAGGCGGCGCCGACCGTCTGGCAACCATTACCTACGAACCAGTCGGCGTGATCGGCGCCATCACACCATTCAACTACCCCCTGAACCTGCTTTGCCACAAGTTGGGCCCGGCAATTGCTGCTGGAAATGCAGTCGTTGCAAAACCATCTCCCAAGGCACCACTCGCCGCAGCACGCCTGCGTGAACTTGCCTTGAAGGCTGGATGGCCCGCCGATCTTTTCCAGGTGGTACATGGTGCAGCTGAGGCGGCCCTTTCATTGGCCAAGTCACCGATTGATCTGCTGTCTTTCACCGGCGGTTCGGCTGCCGGACTGGCACTCAAGAACGCTAGCGGGTTGATCCGCTGCCTCATGGAATTGGGTGGCAACGATCCGCTGTTTGTCCTGCCCGACGCTGACCTCGACAAGGCAGTCGCCACCACCATCGGACATCGTTTTGAGATTGCCGGTCAGAGCTGCGCAGCTGTCAAAAAGCTCTATCTGCACCGCGACATCGAAAAAACTTTCACAGAAAAACTGCTGGCAGCCGTTGATGCCGTGGAGTTTGGAAACCCGTCGGATGAGGATACCGACATGGGCACTGTCATTGACCTTGCTGCAGCCAAGAATGTGGCTGATCGGATCGCGGCAAGCGTTTCCGGATCGGGTGCAAGATTGCTAACCGGCGGCTCCCATGACGGCACGGTATTTGCCCCGACCGTGTTGACCGATGTCACGGCAGATGCGCCAGTCATTGCCGATGAAACATTCGGTCCGGTTATCGCAATCCGGTCATTTTCCGACCCGGCTGAAGCGATTGCCGAGGTTAATGCCGGTGCCTACGGATTGCAGGCGGGTATTTTCACCAATGACCATGCGCTGATCAAGACCTTCTCAAGGGATCTTATTGTCGGGGGCGTTATGGTCAATGAAGGACCAGATTTCCGGGCCGAACACGTGCCGTTTGGCGGCGTGAAGCGCTCTGGACTTGGCCGTGAAGGTGTTCGCATTGCTCTACGCGAGATGTCGGAACCAAAAGTCGTCATCGACTGAGGAGTAACGCCATGCGCATTGCTATTCTCGGCGCATCCGGCAGGGTTGGTACTCGTCTCATTGAGCTCACCCTTGCCAATCCGGGACTGGAACTGGTTGCGGCACTCGTTTCGCCGCAGTCGAGGCTGGTTGGTACGCCGGTTGCCGGCGGCAGCGTTGAATATCGCCCGGCGGAACGCTGGATAAAGACCCGCAGCGATGTGATGATCGACTTTTCCACTCCTGCGGCAAGTCTTGCGATGCAGGACCTGCTCGGCACGAAGAGCATTCCCGTGGTCATCGGTACCACTGGTTTCACATCGGAAGATGATGGGCAGTTGACGGCATTTGCCACCAGCCGACCGTTGATGATCAGCGCGAATTTCGCCCATGGTTTTGAAGCATTCCGGCGTTCAGTGATCGATTTTGCCCGCCGCATGCCAGACGCCACAGTGACGATCAGCGAAACCTATCATGCCCGCAAGAAGGCGGAGCCATCCGGCACGTCGCGGCTTCTGGCACGGGATCTGTTTGAAGCACAGAGCCTCACCATGGGGTTTCCCGCACCAGAGCCGGTCATCCTGATTGATCGTATCGGTGAGACAGTCGGTATCAACGAAGTACGCTTCACCATGGGATCGGCCCGTACATTTTTCAGCTACCGCGTCGAAACACTGGCCGCTTACGCGGAAGGTGCGTTGGCCGCCGCGCAGTGGCTGGTTTCAAGACAACACCCAGCGGGGCGCTACAGCTTGGCCAACAGTCTGGCTGATTGAACGAGATAAAGAGAGGAACTTGGACCATGCAGAACATTCATGACCGTTTCAACGGAGTTTTCACTGCCCTGATTACCCCTTTCAAGGATGGCAGCGTCGATCTGCCCGCCTACGATGCATTGATTGAGCGACAGCTCGAAGCCGGTGTCGCCGGACTTGTGCCTGTTGGCACAACCGGTGAAGCAGCAACGCTGAGTGACGATGAAGCCGATATGCTGATTGCGCGCACCGTCAATCTGGCCGCCGGCCGCGCGATTGTCATGGCTGGAGCAGGCGCCAATGACACCCGGAAAACGATCGAAAAAGTGAAGCGCGCCGAAGAGGCGGGCGCCGATGTGTTGCTGATCGTTACGCCCTACTACAACAAACCGACGCAGGCCGGACTTCTGGCTCACTACAGTGCAGCCGCAGAAGAAACCTCGTTGCCGATCATGCTTTACTCGGTTCCGGGCCGTTGCGGTGTCGAGATTGCGCCGGAAACCTGCGCCGAACTCATGCACCGCCATGACAACATCATTGCAATCAAGGAAGCTGGCGGCTCAGCATCGCGTGTGACGCAGCTTCGCGCGGCATGCGGGGAGGGCTTGATCATCCATTCCGGCGACGATGGCCTGACCCTTCCGTTCCTGTCGCTAGGTGCCGCCGGCGTTACAAGTGTTGTCTCCAATGTTGCCCCGCGCGAAATGGTTCAGCTTGTCGAGGCCTGGAAGTCGGGTGACACGGCGCGCGCGCTGGCGCTTCACGAACTGATCGCCGAACTGACGGACGGAATGTTCATCGAGTCCAATCCCGGCCCGGTCAAGGCTGCCCTGGCACTCTCCAACCTCGCGGGACCGGAAATGCGCCTGCCGATGGTGCCTGTATCGGACGTGAACCGCGAAAAGCTCATTGGAATTCTAGGTCGTTTTGCCAGTGCGTCTGTCGCCTTCCAAGAAATGCGATAAGCAGCGCCATCAGCTTTGCATTGTCCGCCTGTAGCGGACATAGCACTATCAAATCGTCAGCTGCTGTTACCTTGCAGCGGCTGACGCAAAAGACAAGGGAACAACAATGACAAAACGAACCGATGAGAAGCTGCGGTCCCCGCGCGGGTATTGCCCGTTTTTATGCGCGGCCGTGACAACCGGAGGTGAGCGATGAATTACAGCTGGGACTTCCACTCCGTATGGCAGTACTGGGACCTCTTTCTCTGGGGCCTCTGGATCACTGTCGTCTATACATTCGGCTCGATATTTTTTGGCATCATCATCGGTTTTGTGACCTGTGCAGCACGGCTTTCCGGCTGGAAAATCTTCTCGGCCATTGCCCGCATCTATCAGGAAATCTTTCGCTGTACGCCGCTCTTGGTGCAGCTCTTGTGGTTCTATTACGCATTTCCGTTGCTGATCGGCGGCTCGATCGACAATCGCTTGGCAGCCATGTTGACGCTGTCGCTTTATGTCGGTGCCTTTTACGCTGAAATCTTCCGGGGCGGCATTGTTTCGATCGACAAGGGACAGCGCGAAGCGGCGTCCGCTATCGGCATGAGCCCATGGCAGTCGATGACCCGCATCATCCTACCGCAAGCGATGAAAAGGGTGCTGCCATCCTTTATCAACCAGTCGGTCATCCAGTTCAAAAACACATCGCTGGTGTCGGTCATTTCGGTTGCTGACCTCGCCTACATGGCAGCGGTGGTCAACGGCCAGACCTACCGGCCGCTGGAATCCTACACTTTAATGGCTGGCCTCTACATCGCCATGCTCCTGCCGCTTACCCAGGCTGCAGACTGGATCGAACGACGCCTCAGAGTCAGCGACTAACGGAACGGATGCATGAACATGACACAGCACACACACGACAATGTCCCTGTCATCGAAACGCAAGCGCTTCGTAAGGCATATGGTACGCATGAGGTTCTCATGGGGCTGGATCTCAGCCTCAAGCGCGGCGAGGTGGTCGCACTGATCGGGCCCTCGGGCTCTGGCAAGTCAACCTTCATTCGTTGTCTCAACATGATGGAAACGCCGACCGGCGGCACGGTTCGCTTTCGCGGGAAAGTCGTTGGCCAGAGTTTTCGTGACAAGGGAGAGGCGGTCGGCATCGGTACCTTGCGTCGCCATGTCGGCATGGTCTTCCAGCATTTCAATCTATTCCCGCATAAAACGGTGCTGCAAAACGTTACCGAAGGGCCAATCGTGGTCCGCAAGAGGCCAAAACGCGAAGCGGAAGAACTGGCGATGGATTTGCTCGGGCAGGTGGGATTGGCCGAGAAACACGCATCTTATCCGGCTCATCTTTCGGGTGGCCAGAAACAGCGTGTGGCGATTGCCCGGGCACTGGCTATGGAACCCGAAGTCCTGCTGCTTGACGAAGTGACGAGCGCGCTTGACCCGGAATTGGTCGGCGAGGTTCTGGCGGTTATTCGTGGGTTGGCCGACAAGGGCATGACCATGGCCATCGTGACGCATGAAATGGCTTTTGCCGCCGATGTGGCAAGCCGCGTGCTGTTTCTCGACGGCGGTGTGATTGCTGAAACCGGAACGGCAGATGAAGTCATTCTGCGCCCGAAAAATCCGCGCTTGCAAGGCTTTGTCCAGCGTTTCAGGGGGCAGACATTGTGACAAAACTCAACGTCAGCATCGTCGGCGCCGGAGAAATCGGCGTCGCCATGGCCCGAACCTTGTCGAAAAGTGGCGAATTTTCCATTCAGGTCGTTGACCGCTCGGAAGAAGCTTTGTCACGCTTGCAACAGATGGAGATAGATGCCTCTGTCAAAGCCGTTCGACACGGTGAGGATTTGCAGACCCATCTGAGAGGGCAGGATGTTGTCGTTGCAGCAGTGCCGGAACCCGCGGTCGCAGATGTTGCACAGGCTGCAGCCAGAGCGGGCGTTCATTATCTCGATTTCACCTGCCCAAGACCCGAAACACAGGCGATACTAGACCCCTTGTCAAAACACCGGGCAGTTTTTAGCGGATGTGGTGTGTCTCCCGGTCTGATTGGCAATGTCACCTGCGACCTGCTCAAGTCATTTTCACCTGTCACCGACGTCACCATGCGTGTCGGCGCCATCCCGCGTTACCCAACCAACCGTCTCGGTTACGGGCAAATCTGGAATGTTGACGGGCTGATCGATGAATATACCCGGCCGAGTGCCGCGATCAGGGATGGGCAGCCAGTTATGCTGACACCCCTGGAAGATTACGGCCGGTTGAGTATTGATGGGGTGAGCTACGAAGAGTTCATTACATCCGGCGGGGTAGAGGCGCTATCGATCTTCTCGCATGCCGCACCGAAAAACCTGACCTTCAAGACCATCCGCTATCCGGGCCATCTCGACTATATTCGTTTTATGCTTGATGATCTCAACCTGCGTCATCGGCGCGATATGCTGCGTTCGCTGCTCTACAATGGCCTACCGGTTATTGAAGACGACATTCTGCTCCTTGTGGTAACCGCACGCGGCTATCGTGGCAGGTTGCCCACCGAACGGACAAAGTCCTATCGGTTTGCACCAAACAAGGACGTTGGCCCGTTCAACGCACTGATATCAGGCGCAACAGGTTATGCAGCCGCTCTCTTGTCGATGTTAAGCCAAGGCAAGATTGAACCGCATGGGCATGTCGAACACCACCTCATTGATACGGATGCGCTTCTGGCATCGCCGTTTCTCAAGCCGCTTTTGCAATAACTGGTAGTCGACTATTCATGCAAAGGTTTGGACAATGTCCTCGACCAGCCTCTGCAGCGATGCAGTGGAGCCAAATGGCCAATGGGGCGTGGAGGCAAGGAGCACATGCCCCTGCGCCACAAGTGGCAGGACCGGCCATAGAGCAGCATCGCTCAACTCGCTCGGCAATTGCTCTGACAACAAGAATAGCGACGTTTCGCTATCCAGCGCGGCCAGTCCCTCGAGATCAATGGTGGCGAAGCCGAACGGCTGCGGGTCCATGTCCAGCGCGGTTGAAAACCCGACCCGGCTCAACAGCATCGATATGGCAGAATTGGGCGCAAAGACCCGTAGACGCGGAACGCCGGGTAGCGGTTGCGCGACCAGCAATTTTCGGCCGGAAATCTGCCCTGCCGATTTGGTTTTTAAGAGATCAATATTGCTGTCAAATTGCGCAAACAGCGCCTTAGCTTCGCGCTCAAGGGACAGAGCGGTGCCCGCCTGACCAACGCTTTGGTAGACGGCTGCCAGCATATCCCCGTCACCGGCTTGGTCATCAAGCAGATGAGTAGGGGCTATTTCACCAAGTGCTGGGGCAAGCGATGCATGGCGAAAGCGCGACGACAGGATGAGATCAGGCTGCAAATTGCGGATAGCCTCAAGACTTGGCTGCTGTCGGCGGCCAACATCCGTCACATGATCGAGCTTGTCATTGGCGACATTGACCCAAGTTCGGTATCCGGACGGTTCGGCGCAGCCGACTGGCGACTTGCCCAACGACAGTGCAATTTCGGTCGAGGTCCATTCCAGCGTAACGATGCGCTTGGAGGCCGTCGCGCCAAACGCCATCGGCGCGACGGCCAAAGCCGACACGCCGGTGATGAATGATCGTCTGCCTAGTTCTGTTACCACTTCACACTCACTGTACCGACCACGGTGCGTCCCTGACCGTAGTAGCACTGCGTGGTGGTGTTACAACCGGCTACATAGTCCTTATCGGCAAGGTTATATCCATTGAGCTGGAATGAATAACGGTCATATTCATACCGTGCAAAGGCATCGACCAGTGTGTAACCCGACACGAAGAACGTGTTGTTGGTATCTCCCGCCGTTTTGCCAATGTGGCGCGCACCTGCACCAATGGTCAGTTTACCATCCCAGGCGTCCGGCATTGGCACATCATAGCTGACGAATATCGACTGCTGCTGCTTGGGTACCGTATATGGCAGCTTGCCAACCTGTGTCGCCGTCTGACTGCGCGTCACCTCCGGGTCCTGCCAGCTTGCGGCGGCCGTCACATTCAAGCGATCCCAAAGGGTGGCATTGGCTTCAAGTTCGATACCACGAACCCGCACTTCGTCGGTTTGGAAATACTCGCCCGAGATGCGCTGCACGACGTTTTGCTGCGTCGCTTCGAAACCAGACAGCGTCACATTGTAGTCTTCACCCTCTGGCGCATATTTGACGCCCACTTCCTTCAACTCACCGGTCGTTGGTTTCAGAGGCTTGGGTGCCAAAGTGAGAACCGGGGAGAACGATGTCGAATAGACCGCATAAGGGATAAAGCCATTGTCAAACACATAAGCTGCGCCAACGCGGCCGGTGAAGGCGTGGTAATCTCGGCGCTGCTGCGTGAGCGTGTCAGGAGTGCCGTATGCAATGCTATCGGAATCGTTGGTTACGAAGTCCTGACGTCCGCCAATCGTTAGACGGAAACGATCAAGTTCAATCTGATCCTGCAGATAAATGCCAGCCTGTTTTTGCGTCTGATCAAGATGTGTCCTGATAGGAGCAGACGTCACACCGATGTTGTAGATCGGGTTAAAAATGTTGAGGTTATATGCAGTGCCAGTCTTAGTTCCGGTCTCATTGACGAGATTTTGCCATTGCAGATCGACACCACCCAACAGCGTATGGCTGACTGGGCCCGTATCAAACCTGTACTCAAGATTGGTATCAAGCGCGACGGCGTTGAGCGTCGGCTGCGCATTGTAAACCGTACGTGCAAGCGTTGTCGGGGAGGCGGCAAAGCCAGTGGCATACAGGTTCTGATAGTTCACATCGAGATAGGAATAACGGAAATTCTGTCGCAACGTGAGATCGTCGTTGAAGGCATGCTCCAGACGGTAACCGATATAGGCGGTTTCCTTGTCGTAGATTGCCAGTGATGGGTCACCATCGGAAAAATTACGCGGGATCGTCAGTCCGAGACTGTTCGGATAGACACTGCCAAGCGCCGGAATAAGCGACGGCACCTGACCGGCATCATCCTTCATGTAAGCACCGTAAACCGTGATGCTGGTGTCTTCATCCGGCGACCATTTCACCGTTGGGCTGATGGCGACGCGGTCGTTCTTGCCGAAATCATTCATCGTATCGCTGTCGCGCAACACGCCTTCAACGCGATAGGTCAGGTCTGATCCGCTGCCGAGCGGACCTGTGGTATCGAAACCAACTTCCTTCTGTTTGAAGCTGCCGAACCTGACATAAGCCTGACCACCGGCCTGATCAGAAGGATCCTTGCTAATCATGTTGACGACGCCACCTACATTCGTCTGGCCGAACAGGGCAGAACTCGGTCCACGCAGCACTTCGACACGGTTCAGGAAATAGGGTTCTACACGAAAACCTGCGTAGCCGCCGGTCTGGTTGGCGATCTGTGGAACGCGCAGACCGTCGAGATAAAGGTCAGCACTAAAACCACGAATGGTGAAATAGTCCGAGCGCGGATCATTGCCATAACGCTGACCATTGACGTTGGAGCTGTATAACAGGCTGTCAGCCACCGTCTGTACGGCGCGGTCAGTCATGGCTCCACGTGTAATCACCGAAATGGACTGAGGCGTCTCGGCAATCGGTGTTGTCGTTTTGGTGGCCGATGCGGAGTCCTTTGCCACGTAACCGCGCTGTTCAACGCGCGCACCCTTGGTGCTGCTTTGCCCCTGAATAACGATCGGAGCGAGGCGCGTTGCATCAGTCTCTTCCTCCGCAAAGGCCCTTTCACCAAAACCGGCAACCGCAATCATGGCAACACCAGACATCAACAGAACGCGTGACCGTCGGGCGGACAGGATCGAGGGGGTGCAAGAGGTCGAAGCGGTGTTATGCATTTTGCGGCCTTTGAAGAGCGTGATACGGCTTCAAGCGAGACCTGCCAACTGTGTAGGCAGTCATGAATGGGCGTCTCGTATGATTTTGAGGTTAAGTAGACTTTTCTAGTCACCATTGTCAGGTCAAATTGAAACTCTGGCGGGCCACAAAGCGACCCATTTGGACCGATGTTGAGAAATCCGAACAAATCGGGTCAAATTTATCTTTGAAAAATTTGATAGCACCGGCTAATGCTCCGGCCATGATTAAGCTATCCACGGATTTTTCCCTGTTGTGACAGGGCCTCCGATTGGGAGACGAGATGAAACAGCAAAAGGCCGGCGAACTTCAGAACGTGCCCCGCCCTGTCGCCGCAATGTCGCGGATTTATGAAAACAGCGTCGACTTCGGCTGGCATAGCCATCGCCGGGGTCAATTGTTGCAAATTCTCGGCGGTTTCATGACGGCCCGTACACCCGACAGCTCGTTTATCATCCCCAGCGGCTACGGCCTTCTCATTGCGCCCGACGTACCACATGCCGTAACGTCTCATGGTCGCGTCTCCATGCAGTCGCTTTATATCGAGCCGGATGGGGCATTGATGCTCAACTGGGAGCCGACGCGGGTTATCTCGACCTCTGTTCTGCTGTCAGCCATGGTTGGAGCATTTATTGAAGAACCGACGCTCTATGCCGAGAACGGCCGGGGTGGCCACCTTGCCGCTCTCATTCTTGATGAGATTTCCCGCGCAAAAGAAGGGCCATTTGCACTACCAATGCCCAGCGACAAAAGGCTGCAGCGCTTGTGCAAGGACCTCTCCGAAACCCCATCGATCGATCTTGACATCGACGATTGGGCCGACAATCTTGGCATGAGCCGCCGGACAATGACACGAAAATTCCGCACCCAGACCGGCATGAGTTTTGCCGAATGGCGGCGCCGTTTGCGTATGGCCCATGTCATGCGCAGGCAGGCCGAAGGTGCACGACTTGATGAAGCGGCAGCAGATGTCGGTTACCGCAGCCTGTCATCTTTGCGCAAAGCCATGCGCGAGGTCGTGGTGTGAGCGATGAAAACACAAATGTGCCCGCGGTCGAAGCCCGTGGACTGGCTGTGGCTTACGACCAGGCCTTTGCACTGCGCGACCTTGATGTGCAGGCGCTTCACGGTCGCATCACCGTCATATGTGGCGCCAATGGATCAGGTAAAAGCACGCTTCTGAAAACTCTGGCAGGACTGGAAGCGCCAACGTCAGGCGAGGTTCTGCTGTCGGGCCAGCCACTATCCCAATTGTCGCGGCGTGATATTGCCCGCCGGGTTGCGGTCATGAGCCAGTCTCCGGAAGTTCCGTTGGGCCTGACGGTCGAGGAACTGGTTGAACAGGGCCGTCATCCACATAGACCTTGGCTTGGCCGTCTTTCAGTAGAGGACCGTGACCTTATCGACCGCGCCATAAGACGTGTTGATCTGCATGCCCTGCGCGACCGAGAACTCTCCACACTCTCCGGCGGTGAACGCCAGCGGGCCTGGGTCGCAATGGCTTTGGCGCAGGAGCCAGAACTGTTGTTTCTTGATGAACCAACCAGCTTTCTTGACATCCGCCATCAGGCCGAACTGTTGACGCTGCTCAGGCAACTTAACAAAGAGGAAGGCCTGACGATCGTTGCCGTACTTCACGACCTGAACCAGGTCATGGATATCGCCGACGACATTGTGTTGATGTGCAAAGGCAAGGTGTTGGCGGCTGGCTCGACAGGTCACGTCTTGCAGGAAGACCTGCTTGAACAGGCCTTTGGCTGCAAGGTCGATATCGTTCCTCACCCCCGCAACCATGATCGCGGTTACTGCCTTATCGACTGGGTGGGTAACGCCGACAGCACCAACACTCTGCGGCTCGCAGAATGACAGCAGCAAACGCACCCGTGCGATTAAGGCCGTTCCTGGCCGCATTTGCCTGGCCAATTGGTCTCTTGCTAATCGTCCTGCTGGCTGTTCTCGATTTTCGCATGGGAAGCAAGCTGGTGAACTGGAGCGATGTTGTCACGTTTCCGACACGTCCCACCAGCTTGGCTCAAACCGTATTGGAAACCATTCGTGCGCCCAGACTTGTCGCGGCTATTTTTGTTGGCGCAGCACTGGCAATCGCCGGATCGGTGTTTCAAAGCGTCCTTCGCAACCCACTGGCAGCACCGGATATCCTCTCGGTCACCAGCGGAGCGCAGCTGTTCCTCGTCATTTCGACACTCCTGCTGCCTGTTGCAATTCCATCGATCATCGCAACAACCATGGGGGGCGCTGTTGGCGCCGTTGCCTGCATCGCACTTGCTGGCGGGTTTCGTGCGCCACCGGGCCGATTGGCGTTAGCCGGCGTCGCCATATCCCTATGTTTTGCAGGAATAGCCTCGGCAATCGTCCTGCTGGCTGATGATCGCGCATCCGGTTTGATACTCTGGTCTGCCGGCATTCTTGACCAAACCGGCTGGTCGAAAGTGCTAATGGCGGGGCCGGCCATCATCGCATCATGTATTGCACTTCTCTTGATCGCCCGGCAGCTTGATCTATTGGGTTTGGGGGAACAGACCTCTGCAAGCCTGGGCGTGACCCGCACAACCACACTGGTTGGCCTGATTGCTGGCGTCATCCTGGCGGGCGCTGCCGTAACACTGGCTGGCCCGATCGGTTTTATCGGGCTTGCCGTCCCCAATGCCCTTCGCGCTATTGGCGTCACACGCCATCACCGTCAATTACCGTTGGCCGCGCTGTGGGGTGCAAACGCCCTTATAACTGCCGACATGATCACGCAATTACTGGCTGGTAGTGGCATTATTGTACCGGCCGGTGTCGCAGTTGCCTGCTTCGGTGCTCCTGCCATGCTGTTGCTTTTGAACACAACAAAAGCAGGTGGTGAGAGCCGTATGGCGGCACCTTCAACTGCCAATCGCCTGTCCTTATCAATGCTTTCCAGTGTGATTGTTGCGGTTGGCCTGCTGGTGATCATCGCAGCATTGACGATTGGAGATGGCGTCTCGTCGTCATTTGGTGCCCTTGTCGCAAACCTCGATTTACGCGCCCCAAGGCTGTTTATTGCTCTGGGGTGCGGCGCATTGCTGGCAACTTCCGGTGTGGCGCTGCAAGCGGTCACGCGTAATCCGCTTTGTGGCCCGGAAACGCTCGGTCTCTCGCAAGGCGCAGCGTTGTTCAGTCTGATTGCCCTGCTCTCAGGCCTTGTTCCCGGCACATCGATGTTTCAGTTGGTGACCGTCGCAGGCGCCCTGTCAGCGGTTGTCCTTTTGATGGTACTCGGTCCACGGAGATCACCACAAAAGCTCATTCTGGCCGGCATCGCAATCGCAGCCAGTTTTGGAGCAATCGGCACCATCATCGTTGTCGAAGCGAGATTGCAGACGGCGCAGGCGCTGTCCTGGCTCAGCGGGTCAACCCATGGCCGAGGATATGATGATGCATGGGCCATGCTGCCATGGCTCATCGTCCTGGCAAGTGTTGGCCTTTTCTGCAGCCGTCAGTTGGACGCACTTGTGTTGGGTGACGAAAAGGCACGCGCACTCGGAGTTGAAACGGATCGCGCCCGTCTTCTGGCGTTGTTATACGCAGCATTTGCGAGTGCTATCGCCGTCTCGGCCATTGGAACAGTCGGGTTTGTCGGGTTGCTTGCACCCCATGCAGCCCGCCTTTTGGCAGGACCACGCCACGCGCGTAGTCTACCGGTTGCCATGGCGACAGGTGCCATTCTCATGGCCGTGGCGGACCTTGTTGGCCGTAGTATTATTGCGCCGCTTGAACTACCTGCGGGTGTCGTTACCGCAGTTCTCGGCGCACCGTTTTTTATGCTGTTAATGCGCCCAACAGCCTCAAGAAAAACCTCGGTTTCTTGAGGCTTTGTCAGCGCCAAAAATGACGCCATTTGAAATTGCGCATCAACAGTCTCACTAGAAAGCTAAGTCGTACTGTATCCGTGAACACCTCAGCCCAATTCGAGTGTTGTCACACCGAAAACATACGCGGTTTCGAATGATGGCGGTGTTCCACGATACATCCGCGTCGTCTGGAAACCGCGCTCAAATCCGTGACCTTCCAGAACAGCGGAAAACCTGGCCTGATCGGCAGGCACGTCGATGTGGATCAACTGACCTTCAATCTTGGCCGCACACGCAAGAATCAATGTCGTCGCAGCGCCAGGGTCTGTGGCGAAAAGCGGTCCGATCTTATAACCCTCATGGCATTGACGCGCGACAGCATATCCGCAGATCGCACCATCGCGGATGAGCACTTTTGTCTGCCTCGGCAACGCCAGCCAGGCTTGCAAAAAAACCGCACGGCGCTCTGCAAAACACTCGGCGTCAAACGCGATCAGGCTCGCCGGATTAATATCTTCGAGGGAGCAGATGTCAGGATCGGTCTTGCCTTCCAGCGGTCCACTCCAGCGAAAGGTCTCATAGTCGGGGACAAATCCCATGGATCGATAATTCGCCAGTTGCTGCGGCACGCCATCAAGACCGATCGTTCGGTTTTTCAGATGTGCCATGCCGGCGTCCCAAACGCGCCGCCCGTATCCGAGCCCGCGAAAATCAGAACGCGCAATATAAAGACCGATAAATCCGAAATCAGAACCATAACGGATGGCGGATATGCCAGCGGCCATCTGCCCATCGACAAAACAGCCGATAAATCCTTCGGGATCAGCAGCCTGAAATGGTGCCGCATCGGCAAGCCCAGGGTTCCAGCCTTCGGCCTTCGCCCAGCCAATCAGCATTTCGATCTCCGCCAGATCGAGCGACCGGATCACAACGTCACTCATAAGCCTGTCAGCCGATCAGGTTGGAAGGGCTCCAACATACCTCGATAGGGTTTCGAGATCGGTGTTGCATAGGCACCGCGCTTGGCGGTCGACAGGCCAAGCGTTACCAGCGATTCCGCCTGTTTTACTGCCGCGGCAACGCCATCCACGACAGGCACACCGAATTCTGCCCTCAGCTCTGCGGTCAGATCCGCCATGCCGGCGCAGCCGAGCACAATCGCTTCAGCCCTGTCTTCCTTCAGCGCCAGCGCAATCTCGCTGCGCAACCGGTCGCGAGCATTGGAGTTCGGGTCCTCAAGAGATAGCACTGGAATATCCGCCGCTCTCACCTTACAGCGCGACGACATGCCGTAGCGATGGACGAGATGTTCAAGCGGCAGCCGCGACCGTTCCATCGTCGTCACAACCGTGAATTTCTGGGCGATGAAGGCCGTGGCAGAAACCGCTGCCTCGCAGATACCAATCACTGGCACGTTGGCGAGCGCCCGCGCAGCATCAAGACCAGTATCGTCGAAACAGGCGATGACGACGGCATCGATACCCTGTTTTTCGCCTGCGGCGATTTCCTTGAGCAGGCCAGGAACCGCAAAGACCTCGTCATAATAGCCTTCAATCGAAACCGGCCCCATCGATGAGGTAACGGCGACGATCTCCGTCTGATGCCCTGCAACCCGCCACGCACTGTCGGCGATGGTTGCGGTCATGCTGGCTGTTGTGTTGGGATTGATGATTAGGATGCGCATCGGTGTCTCATCAACTCCGCTGTCTGCGACGATTAAGATGGACGATCAGGCCGAGCGTGCCAGCAATCACCAGGAAGGAGAAGATTGTTGTGACCGTGCCAAGCGCATAAAGCACCGGCGTCGTCACATTGGTTGTCATGCCGTAGATTTCCAGCGGCAGCGTATTGAACGATCCTGCGGTCATCAGCGTGCGGGCAAATTCGTCATAAGACAGCGTGAAGCCGAACAGGCCAACGCCGATCAGGCTTGGAGCGATCATCGGCAAAACAACATTCGAGAATGTCTGCCAGGAAGATGCGCCGAGATCCCGTGCCGCTTCCTCGTAGGCAGGCGAGAAGCGGTTGAACACGGCAAACATGATCAGCACACCAAAGGGTAATGTCCAGGTCAGGTGCGCGCCGAAGGCCGAGGAATACCATGCCGGCTGCAAGCCGAGCTGGCTGAACAACACGCCGATGCCAAGAGAAACGATGATCGAGGGGACAACGAGGCTTGCAACCGCCAGATAAAAAAGCGCCGTCGCACCGATGAATTTTCGGCGAAAGGCCAGTCCCGCCAGCAGCGACACAACAACGGTTACCAGCATGACCATGATGCCGAGCATTGCCGAGCGACGGAACGAGCCGCCGAAATCACCCACCGCCTGGGTTTCGAACAGGTTGGCGAACCAGCGCAGCGACACACCGTTAAGCGGGAAGGTCAGGCCGCCATTTGGCCCCTGGAAGGACAGGATCAGGATTGCCGATAGCGGGCCATAGAGGAACAGCACGAAGACGGCAAAGAAGATGGCGAGAAAGTAGAATTCCCGGGAGCGTTTTTCGCGGTACATCTTAAAGCTCCTTCCGGATATCGACGATCCGCAATATGCCAGCGACCATCATCAACACGAGCACCAGCAGCACCACGGCATTGGCGGCAGCTGCTGGATATTGCAGCAGCGACATCTGGTTCTTCATCATCAGCGCGACGGAGGCGCTTTGTCCGCCAGACATCACCTGCACGGTGGAAAAATCGGCCATGACCAGCGTCACGACGAAAATCGTGCCGATTGCCATGCCGGGCTTGGCCAGCGGGATGATAACGTTTGACAGGACCTGCCAGGAAGAAGCACCTGCATCACGGGCCGCTTCAACTAGCGATTTGTCGATGCGCATCAATGTGTTGAAGATCGGCGTCACCATGAAGAGCGTGTAGAGATGCACCATGGCCAAGACGACAGCGAAATCGGAATAGAGCAGCCATTCCACCGGTTCGGAAATCACTCCGGACCCAACCAGCGCCGAATTGACCAGGCCGTTTCGTCCAAGAACCGGGATCCATGAAATCATCCGGATGATATTCGATGTCAGAAACGGCACGGTGCAGATCAGGAAAAGTACCATTTGCATTGATGTGGTGCGGATATGGAAGGCAAGGAAGTAGGCGACCCAAAAGCCGATAAAAAGCGTGATTAGCCAGACCAGAGCAGCATATTTAAGTGTGTTGAGATAGGTCTTCCAAGTAACCCATGACCCAAGCGTTTCGGCATAGTTCATCGTCAGGAAGTCGGGATACATCTGGGCGAAATCATAATCCCAGAAACTGACAACTGCGATCATGATGATCGGTAACAGCAGAAAGAACCCAAGAATGAGCGTCAGTGGCACCGCCTGTAGATAGGAGATGACGGCAATCGGCACCTGAAAGCCTTTTGGGCGAGCCTGCCCGGCATTTTCCGTATCTGTCGATGTGATCGTCGCCATCGCTTGGCTTCTCCCTATGGGCCTCTGGACCTTCTCGCAACGAAAAGGCGAAGCTGTCGGCTACATCATCAGGCCTACCGGCCATCTTCTCTACGACTGCGAATAAGCCGTGGCCGCGTTCGCCTGTCATGGTCGCGCATCGGCGATGCGGTTGGCTTAAGCCCTCCCCCTTGCGGGGGAGGGTGTAGTAATTGTCTGTCAGGCTGCGATAAACTCGTTCCAGCGGCGGACCATGTAACGGTCTTCGTCCATTACCGAGTTCCAGCAAGCAACATGGCCCATGCGCTCTTCAAAGGAGCCGCCGTCGCGTACTGCACCGGCCTTTTCCATGACCTTGCCGTCCGGCGCGACGATATCGCCGGTCGCAGTCTTGCCTTCGATCCAGTAGCCCCACTCATCGGCCGACATGTGCTCCTTGGCGGTTTCCATGCAGGCAGAGTAATACCCCTGGCGGTTGAGATAGGCGCCAACCCAGCCGGAGGTGTACCAGTTGATATATTCGTAAGCCGCGTCGAGCTGTGCACCGGTCAGATGTGCTGCGAGACCCAGACCGCCACCCCACGAACGATAGCCTTCCTTCAGCGGCTGGTATTTGCAATCGATACCCTTGGAGCGAACGGCGGCAACAGCTGGCGACCACATGGACTGGATGATCACTTCGCCAGACGCCATCAGGTTGACCGACTCGTCAAACGACTTCCAGAAGGCGCGGAACTGGCCGTCCTGCTTGGCCTTGATCAGGAAGTCGATCGTCTTGTCGATCTCTTCCTTGGTCATGTTGCCCTTGTCGGCATATTTGATGTTGCCGAGCGCTTCCATGATCATCGCCGCATCCATGATGCCGATCGACGGGATGTTGAGGATCGAGGTCTTGCCCTTGAACTTCGGATCCATGATGTCGGCCCAGGTGGTGATATCGCGGCCAACCAAGTCAGGACGAATGCCGAGCGTATCGGCATTGTAGATCGTTGGCATCATGGTGAAATACTGGGTTTCTTCCTTGGCAAAGGTTTTGTCGCCCGGCTTTTCAACGAAACCGACCGTGTGCGGCGCGGTACCCTGTGCAATCACGCTGTCGGGTGTCAACTTGCCGTTTTTGAACAGCGGAACGACCTTGTCGTAATATTTCAGCTTCTTTGTATCCATCGGCTGGATCACGCCGGCTGCATAGACCTTTTTCAGGATCCAGTATTCGATATCGGCGATGTCATAGGACTTCGGCTGGGTGACTGCACGCTGAGCGGCGGCATCCGAATCCGTCGCCGTCATCTCGAGCGTGATGCCAAGATCAGCCTTGCACTTCTCGGCAATCGCATTGAGGTTCGACACGCCGGTGCCAAACTGGCGAAGCGTAATCGGGTTCTGTGCCCAGATGGTCGGGAAACCGGTAATCACGCCTGAACCGGCCGCAAGGCCGGCCGCAGCCGATGCCGTTTTCAGAAGCGAACGGCGGGAAATACCCTTGGCCGTCTTGTCGATCCCCGTTTTTTTTGTATCGGTCATGCCAGTTCTCCTCTTGAGGTTTATAGTTGTATTTTCAGTGCTTCAGCCGCCCCAGCACGAGCGCGTCTTCACGCTCCCACGAAAGCGGAATGGCGTCGCCAACCTTCACCGGATTGGCGAAATAGTCCTTGTCACTGAGGATCGCGGTAAAATCCTCCACACCGGAGCCATTGACGGTGAGCTTCACCGATGAGCCGCGATATTCGACATTTGAAACGGAACCGGTGAAACCGAGGCCCTTGTCGGTCGCCGGTGCAACACGCACGTGGTCGGTCCGAACCGCGATGTCGGCCGTGTCGGTGAGACCAGCAGCATCAGCGCCGATCGCCAGAAAATCGCCGCCAGCCGGGACCGAAATCATCAGCTCATCGTCGGCGCTCTTTATCACGCGACCTGAAATCACATTATGATCGCCCATGAACTTGGCGACGAAGGCAGTTGCCGGGCGCTCAAACACGGTGCGCGGATGAGCGGCCTGCTCGATGCGACCATCATTCATGATGACGATGATATCGGCAAGCGCCATTGCCTCTTCCTGGCTGTGCGTCACATGCACGAAGGTGATGCCAAGCGAGGTCTGGAGCTTTTTAAGCTCCGCCCGCATGCGGATTTTCAGGAATGGGTCGAGGGCTGAAAGCGGTTCATCAAGCAGAAGGGCTTCCGGATCAGTGATTAGAGCGCGGGCAAGCGCCACACGTTGCTGCTGACCGCCGGAAAGCTGGGCCGGGCGGCGTGGCGCATAGGCTTCGAGCTGCATCAGCTTCAGCATGTCGAGTGCCTTGGCACGCCGCACGTCTTTGTCCACCCCCTTCATCTTCAAGGAAAAGGCGACGTTGTCGACGAGGTCCAGATGTGGAAACAGCGCATAGGACTGGAACATCATCGCCGTGCCACGCTTGGCCGGCGGTAGGTCGGTGACAACAGCATTGCCAAGACGGATATCGCCCGTCGAGATGCTCTCGTGCCCGGCGATCATTCTGAGCGTCGAGGTCTTGCCGCACCCGGAGGGTCCAAGCAGGCAACAATAGGTGCCCGCGGGGATCTTCAGGCTGATCTCATGGACGGCCGTGGTGGCACCATAGATCTTGGAAACGGATACGATGTCTATTTCAGCGGCTTTGCTCATAGGCACTCTCCTGAGATTGTTTTTGGTGATGCAGGAGCCGTGCCAATTCAATTAACCATTGAAGATCAACGATGTTTTGTCACAAAACCATTTTTGTCATTGAGCGCTGCGCAAATTTGCATCGATTGTTTTCGATCCCATGGTCAAATTGTATGCAATCTGAGTTACGGATTGCAAAATATCCCACTGGCAGATGACACCGCAACGCGCTACAACAGGTCATACTGGACGAAACCAATGACCTTGCTTGAACATACCTCCGTTTCTGCTGACCCAATGGTCGAGGACCGCTCGATGGCGATCCGCGAGTCCCTGCGCAATGCCATCATTGATCGGCGGCTCGCGCCGGGAACAAAACTGTCCGAGGCGGAAGTTGGCGCGCTTTTTGATGTCAGCCGCACGGTGGCACGCGCTGCACTTCAAATGCTGACCTTCGAAGGCCTTGTGAAGACCGAGCGTAACCGTGGCGCCTTCGTTTCCAATCCGACGCCAGAGGAGGCACGACAGATCTTTGCATCCCGCCGGCTGATCGAGCCAGGCATTGTTATAGCCGCCGCCGAAAGGATTACGCCGCAGGACATCGCTCGTTTTCGCGAACAGCTGATTGAAGAAGAGCGCTATATGAACGAGCGCGGCCCGGCGGCAAGGCGGGCAGAAATCAAGGCATCCGGTGATTTCCACCTCATGCTGGCCTCTGTTGCTGGCAATGCCATCCTGCAGCGTTTTATGGATGAGTTGGTGGCGCGGTCTTCGCTGGTCATCGCGCTTTACGGCCGTTCAGGTGTGTCGAGCTGCGGCCATAGCGAACATTTCGCCATTCTGGACCTGATCGAACGCGGTGACGCCAAACGTGCCGCTGACCTGATGCTGCACCATATCGATCACATCGAGGCCGATCTCGACTTGCAGCCCAAGCAGGGCGTGGCGCTCAAAGATGCGCTCTCAATCGGCTAACGTATGATTTCATCGTGAAAGTGACGCCGACCGGAAAGGCCGGCGTCTTTTTTCTTACTTCTTGATCGCTTCCAGATCGACATCCAGTAACAGGTCTGGTCCCAGACCAAAGTCTGCCAGCTTGGTGATGCCAAAATCAGCGCCGGTGATCGCAGCCGTTGCAGAAAAACCGGTCTTGATGGTCTTTGCATCCCAAGGAAGCGGCGATTCAGAATTCCATGTCACATCAAGTGTAACCGGCTTCGTCGTGCCTGCGAGGCTCAGATCGCCGGTAACCTTTGCAGTCTTGTCGCCGGTCTTTTCAATCGCGGTGCTTTTGAAGGTAACCTCAGGGAACTCTTCAACGTTCAGGAAGTCCGAGCTCTTGAGGTGCGTGTCACGCTGTTCGTGGTTGGTGTCGATGCTGGCAGCTTCTATCTTCAGCTCGATCGAGCTTTTCGTGACATCGTCCTTGTCGAATGAAATTTCACCGGACACGGTGCGGAACAAACGTTAAATCGGGCTGCGTTATCGAGGCATAGACATAGCCAGTCTCAAAATCTTCCACATGCGTGACTGTGGTGCCGTCAGCTTCCTTCCAGGTTATCCAAAACACATGAGGCCGTATGAACGTTGCGCTATAGGTTTCCATATGGGCAACAGCATCGAAATCCTCAGCCGATGCATCCGCCCAACGCAGAGTTTTGCCATCGGGCGCAAAATCGACATGGAACACGACGGCGCCCTAGTCGGCACGGTAACGATGACCGACACCGGGGAAAGTTTCATTCGCCATTTTCTCTGCCTCGATCTGTTGTCGATCTGTCCCCGTTTTCAACCCCACTTCATCTCGCCCTTGGCAACCTTGGCACCCAGTTTCAGCGAGCTGGCATCCTTGAGGTCCGGATAACGTTTGAGCATAGCGGCAATCACCTCTGCGCTATCCTTGCCCTTGGACACTTCTTCCTCGAAAGACATGAGGTAATCGCGTGTGAACTTAATGGCCTCGACGCCTTGCGGTGCACCCTCGGACTGGTGACCGGGAATAACGATCTTCGGGTTACGGGCAATCAGATCATCAAGCGCCTTGATCCATGCCGCACGCTTTTCAGCAGTACCTTCATCAGCCACCCAGACGTGAATACCGGAAGACACAAGAACGCCGCCAAAAACAGCTTCAAGTGATGGTACCCACAGGTAGCGACGATCATGCATTGTGGGAATTTCGACGATTTCTATTCTGTTGCCGTCGAGCTCCAGTGCTTCGAGATCGGACACGGCGGGAATGACGACATCCGCCAGCTTTTGCGGGCCATTTTCCTTGAGTTGTGGCCCCCAAACCTCCAGCTTGCCCTGGACATTGCTATTGATAGTGTCAACGGTGGCTTTCCGGGCAATGACCTTCGCATCAGGAAAAACGTCAACGACCGGCCGCAGGCTGAAATAGTAATCAGGATCGTTGCAGCTCACATAAATTGTCGACAGGTTTTTTCCTGTTGCCTTGATGGCGGCTGCCAGAGCACGACCGTCTGACAGGGTAAAACCGCCATCGATCAGGATCGCATTTTTTTCCCCGGTCAAAAGAACGGGTGTGCGGCGAAAGCCTGACTCGTCCGCCTGGAAAAACGTCCATTTCAAAGTTGTGGCAAATGCCCGTGATACCGAGACTGGCAGTGCCGCTAGGCTGGCGGCGGCGGCTGTGAGCTTGAGCGTGTTGCGTCGTGTAAACATGGATATGTCCTCTGAGTGGAATTGTTAGGCGGCTTCGACATGAGCCTTGAGGTTCTGGAAATTGCTAAAAAGGGCGCTCGAATCCACCAGGCGACGGCTTTCACCTTTTTCGATGATGAGCGCAGGAACGCCGTTGGCGTTGAACTGGTGGAACAACCGCTTGCCGATTTTCACGAGATCGGCGACGGCTAATCGAAGTCCGTCATCTGGCTGGCGAACACGGGCGGCAGCCTCAGATAATCCTGCCTCTTCCAACAGGTTTGCGACGACGGTCTGATCACTTGTGTCCAATCCCCTGACATACCGGCCGTGCTGCAAGGTCTGCAGAGCCGAAAAGCGTGTCTGCGGCGTATGCGAGCCCGCCGCCACGACACCTCTTGTGGTAGCAGTTGAATCAAACATCGAGCCTTGCTTCCGGAGGACTTTTTCAAGGTAATCCCTGGAAAATTCCTGGCCGGTAAGCCGCTGGATACGTTGGTCATTCGCCCATGCATATGCTGAGAACGCTTCATCCAGCGGGCGGGCTCCCGAACCTGAAAACAACCCTGTCGGGATTGCTTCGATAGACGTTCCTTCCGCCATCAACCTCGTCAGCATTGGCGATGCGCCATAACACCAGCCACAGAGGGGATCGAATAAATAAATGATGCGGTCTGGCTGCATGTCTTTGATCCCGTTTCGATGGTCAACATCATCCATTGACTTTGACAGGGAATAAAGATCGGTTATTCGTACAGACTGTATGATTAAATGAGACAATAATGAGTGATCTTCTCAATCTCAACCGTCTGATATTTTTTACAACCGTGGTGGAAAGCGGCTCGTTCACTGCGGCGGGCGAACGTCTGGGCGTGGCGAAAGCTGTTGTCAGCCATCACGTGGCAAGGCTTGAGGAGGAACTCGGCGTTACGCTTCTGTCGCGAACAACGCGACGGCTGGCCACCACGGAGGAGGGGCGGATATTCTACGACCGCTGTGCCGTCATTCTGAGAGAGGCCGAGGCCGCTTATGGGGAAATGTCCCACCATACAAGCGAACCCTCTGGCACCCTGACATTGACCGCACCGCTCGACTACGGGGCGGTGATTGTCGCCCCTGTCATAACAGCCTATCTCGCTCGTTATCCAACTATGAAAGTCGACCTGGTCTTCGACGATACGGTTATCGATCCCGCAACCCAGCAGCTTGATCTTGCCATTCGCGCTGGCTGGCTGACCGATACAAGCCATCAGTCACGACGGCTTGGGGCGTTTGAACAATATCTTGTCGCCACACCATCAGTGGCAGAGCGGTTTTCCTCACTCCAGACACCAGCCGACGCTGCCAATCTGCCGTGGATCGAAAATTCGGCGCTGCGTCATCCGCTTCGCTGGATGTTTTCCCGTGACGGCTTGCCTCCCGAAATGGTCGAGGTATCGTCTGCCATCCGTACGGATAAGACGCCAGCCGCCTATGCCTGTGTACTGGCCGGAGCAGGGGTTTCGGTTTTTCCTGATTATATGCTGGGCAAAGATTTAGCGCAGGGCAGACTGGTGCGGCTGCTGCCCGATTGGAGCCTGCCAGCTGGCGGCCTACATGCCGTTTTTCCGGTCGCCCGCTTTCGACCGGCAAAGGTGCGACGTTTTGTGGAGATGATGCTGTCGGCCGAACGCAAACGCGCGCTTGAGGCCTAATGCGCATCCCTATTCACTGTGGCAACCTGAAGTGATCATCGATGTGGCGGCGATGGCGGGTTTCCTTGTGCCAGCCGATTGCCTTGCGATAACTGCCAAACAATTGTTTGCCATGAACATCCTCGACCGTGAGGCCATGGACCATTTCTGCATCGGGCTCGACATAGAGAGCATCAACAGGACAATAGAGTTCGCACATGAAGCATGTCTGGCAGGAATCCTGCCTGAGAATTTGGGGAGGCCCCTCCGGCATCGCCTCAAAAACATTTGTCGGGCAGACCTGAACACAGAGATTGCAATCGGTGCAGGTTTGCGGATCAAGAACTTCAATCATTACTCGGCCACCTCCGGCAACAGGTCTGAACCTGCCGGTTCGGAACGAATGAGAATGTCATCAAGCCCACTGAGAACAAGGCGATGATGTTGGGCCGGATCCTGCTTGGGAAAATCATCGCGACGATGCATGCCACGCGTTTCCGTGCGGGAAATTGCGGCCTTGTACATGTAGCGCGCCGTTGCGGTCATCGCCTGCGCCTGGCGCAGCCGTAAGGTTCCGTTTTCATCCACCGGCACGGCAGTTTTGATGTCATCCCACAGACTATCCAGCCGTTTCAAGGCCGCTGACAGCACGTCGTGGGTACGGAAATAGTTGATATCGAGCGGAAAGACCTCATTTTGCACCGCTGCCAAAATGGCGGTGGGATCCGCATAATGTGACGGATTTCTCGCAAAGTTCTCAGCTTGTGGATCTGATATAGAATGGGGTTTGGCGTTGGCTTTTGCGAAACCGGCGGCCGCGACACCGGCAAAGGATCCTGACGCAATCGCCCAGGCCGCGTTATGGCTGCCGCCACCGGTAAACCCGCCACAGATCGGTTCGCGCGTGGCATTGTCACCGGCCGCATAAAGGCCGGGAACCGTGGTGGCACAATCAAGCCCGGTCAACCGGAGGCCACCTGTTCCACGAACCGTTCCTTCAAGCCGAAGCTTGACCTCGAACATCTGGGTAAACGGATCAATGCCACGTCGGTCAAAGGGGACAAAGAAGTTCGGTTGCGCCTGCCGCAATATCGTTCTGACCTCATCGGTTTCAGCCAGATCAAGTCGGGCGAATACAGGCTCCGACAGTAACGTGCGGGCAATGATCGAGCGGCCGCGTGCGGAGCCAGCCCCTTCAATCAGGCTCTCATCCTTGCGATAAAACTGCGCAAAACGATAAAGCGCAGTCTTGGTAATGGAGGCAAAGGCCGGCGATATCGCATAGGCCGATGAGAATTCCATGCCCGACAATTCGGCACCAACCTCTGCCCCCATCAAATAACCGTCACCGGTCAACACGTCACATCCAAGTGCCTTGCTCATGAACGCACAACCTCCGGCAGCCAGCACAACGGCACCGGCGATCACCTGCCATTCGCCACCACCCTGTTGCACAATACCGGTTGCGCCCGCCACCCTGTCGCCATCAACAAGCAAATGTGTCGCGGGATGATGATCCAGAATGGTGACGCCGGCGTTTTTGACCTTTCGCCGCAACAACCGCATATATTCCGGTCCCTGCACCGAGATGCGCTGTTGTTCTCCACTTTCATCACGCGGGAAGGGGTAGCCCCAGTCGGCCAGCCGATTGACGCTTTCAAAGGTCTTGTCGAGTACCGGTCGCATCCAGTCACGGTCTGAAAGATAGCCGCCCATCGCTTCACGGCTGGCCATGGCAGCCTCGCGCTCTTCCGGGTCCGGTTTCACGTACCAGATCTGCGTGCCAGCGGATGCCGTTGCACCAGAGCTGCCGCAATATCCCTTCTCGACAAGCACCACGTTGGCATTTGTCGCCACGGCCTCCAGCGCCGCCCAGCAACCGGCCGGACCACCGCCGATAACCAGAACATCACAGTCAAAATCTGATCGCCGGTTCTTTGAGGGGGAAGTGTTTGTCAGGGATAAGTTCATATCATCCGTCCTAAATGAAACCATTGCATTGCAGAACAAACCAGTTTCAACATAGATTTTATGTTGTTTATCGGAGTGCTTTTATGACCCTTGCCAGCCTTGCCATGTATGTCAGCCCGCCACAGGTGGCGCAGGCGACCCACCAGTTCTGGCTGGCGCTCGGTGCGCGGTTGCGCGACTACGGGCTCAATGCGCCTGATGTGCTTGATGACACGGTGCGATATGACGAAGCCTGGCTTCGTCCGGATCTCATTTTCGGGCAAACCTGCGGATACCCCTATGTGCAACATCTCAGGGACAAGGTTCAGCTGGTTGCCACGCCCAATTACGATCTGCCGGGATGTGATGGGCCGATTAAATGCAGCTTTGTCATCGTCAATGCGCAGTCTTCGGCGCAGTCCATTGAGGATTTGCGCGGTGCCCGTGCGGCGATCAATGAGCCTGGAAGCAATTCCGGCTACAATCTCTTCCGTGCCTTCATCGCACCCCATGCCGAAAACAGGCGTTTCTTTTCCTCCGTTATCGAAACCGGTGGCCACCGTGCCAGCATCGACGCCGTTGCAAGCGGCAAAGCGGATATCGCCTCCATCGATTGTGTGACCTTTGGCAATACCCTGCGCTTTGATCCGGAACGCCTTGCAGGTGTTCGTGTCCTCGCCGAAACACCGCGGGGTCCCGGCCTGCCATTCATCACTTCGATTGAGACCTCGGCCAAAGATCTGGTGATCCTGCGTCGGGCGCTTGCAGAAACGATTGCTGATCCAGCGCTCGGCGAGGTCTGTGACGTGCTGTCGCTGCGCGGCATCACGCTTCTCGGGGACGCTGATTATCAAATCTTGGCCAAATTGGATCGAGACGCTGAAGTTCAAGGTTACCCCGCAATCGCTTGACGCGGGATCGGCGCCGCAGAAGCCAATGGGAAATGACAGGCCACGCTGCGCGCTCCCGCGCCCGCGAGCAATGGCGGCGCATCGGTTGCGCATTTCGGCTGAGCCACGGGACAGCGTTTGTGAAAGCGACATCCGCCTGGCGGGTTGCTGGGATTTGGCAATTCACCTGTTAGAACAATCCGTTCACGCTGCCGACTGGGGTCAAGCGTCAGATTGGCGGAAAGCAGCGCCTGCGTGTAGGGATGAGCCGGCTCTCTAAACAGGCTGGCGGTTGGCCCGCTTTCGACAATCTGTCCAAGATACATCACCGCCACTCGATCCGTGACGCGCCCCACCACGTTCAGATTGTGTGAGATCAGCAAGTAACTGAGGCCAAGTCGATCTCGTAGGCCACGTAGCAGATTAAGCAGTTCACCCTGAATAGAGATATCAAGGCCAGCGGTTGGCTCATCCGCAACGATAACGGAAGGGTTGGCCGCCAGTGCACGCACAAGTGCCACACGCCGCGCCTGTCCACCGCTCAATTGATGCGGATAACGCGTCAGCAATTGCTGGCCAAGGCCGAGGCTTTCTGCAAGAGCGACAATCTCTGCAAAACGTTCAGCAGTGTAAACATTCCTGATTTTCAACGGTTCGGCGAGAAGCGTTTTGACGGTGAGCCGTGGCGAAAGCGAAGCCGCAGGGTCCTGAAACAGCAACTGGATTCGGCTTTGCGCATCGCCAACCTTACGACGGGTGCCTGCAGGAACGCTTTCACCATCTACCGAAAGCGTGCCAGAGGCGAGCGGCTGAAGACCGACAATAGACCGTGCAATGGAAGATTTACCGCAGCCGCTTTCGCCCACGAGACCGAGCGTTTCACCACGCCGCAACTCCAGCGAAACACCATCTACAGCGGTAAGTCTGTGATAACGGACAACTGCGTCTTTCAGAACAAGTGCAGGCTGCTCCATTACGCGGCCTCCCGCCAACAGGCATAATGGTGTCCGTGGTCCACCTCACGTTGCGGTGGCTTCTGGTGACATTGCACCTGCCGCGACGGACAGCGGGCGGCAAAAATGCAGCCGTCAGGCCGGTTCGTCAGGTCGGGAACATTGCCCGGTATGGTCGACAGATCCTGTGTGGCATCAAACGGCGCATAGGGATCGATTTCGCAGGCAAGAAGCGCTCGCGTGTAAGGGTGGCGGGGATTGTGCAACACCTCGCGCACCGGGCCGGTCTCAACCACGGTCCCCGCATACATCACCACCACGCTGTCACACAATTCGGCGATCAGGCCCATGCTGTGGCTGACGATCAGCATGGAAACCTTTGTTCGCTGCCGCATTTCATGCAGCACCTCAACAACCTGTGCCTCAATCGTTGCATCGAGCGCTGTTGTCGGTTCATCGGCAATCAACAGTTTCGGCTCAACCAGCAAGGCCATCGCAATGACAACGCGCTGGCGCATGCCGCCGGAGAACTCATGCGGATAGCGGTGCATACGGCCGGCCGCATCCTGAACGCCGACATCGGCCAGCACCGCTTCGGCACGCTGCCAGAGTTGTCGTTTGCTCGATTTGGGAAAACGTCGCCGCTGTATGTCGACCAGTTGTTCGCCGATCGTGAACATCGGGTTCAACGCCGTCATTGGATCCTGAAAGATCATGGCGATATCAGTGCCGCGAAGAGAGGCTGTTCCCTTGGGATCAAGCCGCATCGCTTTATCATCAAACGTCGCGTGGCTTGTCTCAACCGTTGCATTGTCGGCGAGAAGCCCAAGTAGCGCAAAGGCAATAGTCGACTTGCCGCTGCCACTTTCTCCAACAAGGCCGACGGATTTGCCCCGGTTGATGGTGAGGTTGACGCCATCGAGAATATGGGCGCTGCTTCCAGTTCCGCGATAGGCGACGTGCAGGTTTTCAATGGAAAGGAGTGCCTCGTTCATAGGGTTTTCCTGAGCTTCGGATCCAGCGTATCGCGCAGCGCTTCACCCAAAAGCGCAAAACCAAGCGTGGCGAGGATCAGCGAAATGCCTGAGAAGGTGGCAAGCCAGGGAGACTGGTCGAGATAGACGTAACCGTCATTGAGCAGATTTCCCCAGCTGGCGAGAGGAGGGCGCACGCCAAGTCCAAGAAAACTGAGACCAGCCTCGATGGTGATGACAACGGGAATATCCATGCAGGCCAACACGAAGATGGGGCCGATAATATTGGGAATGACATGATGCAGGATAATGCGCCAAGTCTGGGCACCAAGTACCTTCTCAGCTTCGATGAAAGGGCTGTTGCGCAGCGTGATCGTCTGGCTGCGCGCCACCCGTCCGAAATGCGGAATGAACACGATGCTGACCAGCAAAACGACGTTGCCAAGTCCGGGGCCAAACACCGCAACGAGCGCTAGAGCAAGAATGATGCTGGGAAACGACGTTACCACGTCGAAAATACCGACAATCAACAAGTCGACCGGACGCGGTGACAGCGCCGCGATAATGCCAAGCACCACCCCGGCGGTAAGGGAAATGGCAATCACCGAAAGCGAAATGCCAAGGGCAATGCGTGCACCATATATCAGGCGACTTAAGATATCGCGACCGAGATGATCGGTGCCCAGTATATGCTGGAAAGACGGATCCATCAGACGATTGGCGGGTGCGATGGCGTTCGGCGCATAAGGTGCAATTAGCGGGGCCGCAATGGCCAAAAGACAGAGCAATGTCACAGCCAGCAGGGCAAAGGTGCCGCCGGGGCGGCGGGATAGATCAGCAAACATTGTCATCTCACGGCTCACTTTTGCGGGCCAGCCGCGAACGTTCGCGTGGGTCGGTGAGTGTTTGAGATAGCTCCGCAACCAGATTTGTCAGCACATAGAGCAGAACGATCACGAACACGCCGCCTTGCACAACAGGATAGTTGCGGGTGCGGATGGAATCGTAGATGAGGGAGCCGAGGCCAGGCCGGTTGAAGATAACCTCGGCAAAAACTGCCCCGCCCAGAAGTTCACCGAACCCCATGCCAAGCACGGCGATAGTTGGCAAAACTGCCGGTTTGAGCGTGTATTTGATCAGGATTTTCGCTTCACTGACACCATAGGCACGTAGCGTGCGGATATGGCTTTCACTCAGCACTTCCAGCAGCGAGGAACGGAGCAGGCGGGCAATGTACCCCACCCAGCCAGCAGCGAGCGCAAGTGTCGGAAGCACAAGATGCCAGAGCTGATCCAGTGTATCCCCACGTTGTCCCGCGCCCAGAACCGGAAACCATCCGAGTTTGACCGAGAAAATCATCAGCAGGAACACCGAAACCACAAAGCTGGGTGTCGAGATAAAACCCACGCTGACAAAGGCGATCAAGCGGTCTATGCGGCCACCTGGGCGATGGGCAGATATCAGCGCGAGCGGCACGCCAATGGCAATTGCCAGAAGCATCGCCGAGATGGCGAGGGCAACCGTATTGGGCAGGGCCGCCGCCACCAGCTGCAAAACCGGTCGGTCGTTAAAAACGTCCTGGCCCAGATCGCCGACGATCAGTCGACTGAAAAATGTCAACACCTGCATTTGCAGCGGTTTGTCGAGGCCAATGCGCGCGTTCAATGCTGCTACGGTTTCAGGCGTAGCACGCGAACCCAGAATGACGGTTGCTGGATCGCCGGGGATCAGGCGTGTCAACGCAATTAACAAAACAACAGAGCCGGCGACAGCGAGAGCTGCTGTCATCAGCTTGAAAACCAGATGGCTTTGAAGAGATGCGCTGCTCATCGCAGCGCCTCCCTGTATTTGTTTTCGGTCGTCACAGTCAGACCGCCGCGTCGGTGAAAGCCGTATAGAGCCAGTTATTGCCGTTGGGCAGCACACCGGGCTTCAGCCATTTGCGTGAGGCAAAGGCATTGAGATTGTGAGTGATCCAGATAAAGGCCGCGGATTCGTCGAGCAGTTTTTGCGCCTCGATATAAATCTTTTCCCGCTCTGCCGGATCAACGGTGACGCCACCTTTCTGGTGCAGGGCGTCATAATCGGCGTTCTTGTAACGTTGCCAGTTCCACTGGCCCACCTGTTCCGACGTAAACCACTGCGTCTGGAAACCTGGGTCGAACTTGCCATTGAACTTGACCAGCGAGAGTTCGAGATCCTTGCTGGCGTCGTTTTTGCCAAGTGCCCAATAGGCCGCCGATTCGAGCGCTTCAATCTCCACCTCAATCCCGACATCGGCGAGATTTGCCTGAATGATCTGTGCGATTGCCTCGTAACGGGCGCCAGCTTCAACCGTCAGCTTGGCCTTGAAGCCACCGGAATGGCCAGCTTCGTCCAGCAGGGCCTGCGCCTTTTCCAGATCACGCGTGTAAAGCGGCGCGTCTTTCCATGCACCGAGCAAACATGGAGCGAGAAGTGCGTTGGCACGTGGGTAAATGCCGGAATAGGCACCTTGAAGAATGGCATCGACATCAACAGCATAACGGATGGCCTGGCGTACCCTGATGTCGTCAAACGGTGCCTTTTCGATATTCGGCCCAAACCAGACGTAATCGATCGCCGGAATTTCCGTGACGCTTGCGTCAGGCAGAGCAGAAAGTGCCTTGCCGTTTTCCGGGTCGATGGCGGTGAAGTCGATTTCGCCAGACTGGAAGGCAATTTCAGCCGTCTTCTGTTCGCCAATCGGCTTGCCGACAATCTGCTGGAAATGTGGTTTGATCGGTCCCCTGTAATCCGGATTGATCTCAAGCACGAACTGTTCGCGCGGCGTCCATTCCTTCAACACGTACGGGCCGCTGCCAACAATCTTGGTGGCAAAATCCTTGCCTAGAGCTTCAAATGCCTTTTTGGACACGATACGACCGGAGCCATCGGCCAGCGCAATGGTATAGAGTGCCGGTGCCGGGTTCTTGAGGATGATACGACCCTCAAGCGGACCGGTAACCTCAACATGATCCAGTGCCGACCAGTCCTTGGCATAGGTGACGGATTTGCCTTCTGCATCAGGCTTGATGAAACGTTCGAAGGAGAATTTTACGTCCTCCGCCGTCAGATCGCCATAGCCGCCGGTAAAGGCGAGGCCGGATCGCAGCTTGAAGCGGATTTCGGTGTCGCTGACCTGCTCGAGTTCTTCTGCGGCGTCCAATTCCCACTCGGTTGAACCGGGTTTGAAGGAAATCAGCCCCTGCTGCACAGACCAGATGACATTGAGGTCAATCGGGCCAGAGCGGTTGGCGGGATCAAGATTGACGAGATCCTTTTCCACGCGGACGGTAATCTTGGTGCGGTCAGCATTGGCAAAAGCCGGGCTGATACCTCCGAAAGCGACCACAGTGGCAATGGTGGCGCCGCCCGCGAGAAACTGTCGGCGTGTTGAATTCAGTGTCATGGATGTCCCCTGTCCAAAGCGGCTTTGTGCCGTATATGCCTCTATGGCCAAGATTAGATAGTATAATCTATGGTTTTGGTAGAATTGAAATTCTCCTCCGAACCATCATCGGCAAACTAGTTTTCCGTTTTTCAATTCCGTTGCGCAAAGCCATGTGGCGCGTCCGGACGTTATGCGACCTATAGTTCGGCTCTCAATTCCAACAGCATTTCCAATGCGCGGAGCCGCCATGTTGCGCCATTCCACCCTGTCTCAACTCAGCCAGTCGTCGATCGCGCGCCTTGAATGGCAGACGGTTGTTTTAGCAATCGTCATCTACGGCGGGTTCATCGGCCTCACATTGTTCTGGCAATCGCTGCCTCTGCTTCTCGTCATCGCGCTGGGCGGTTGGCTGGTGGCATGGCAGGGATCCTTGCAGCACGAAGTCATGCATGGACATCCAACACGGCTACAGGCAATCAATGATGCCATTGGTTGGCCTCCGATTTCCCTGTGGTTGCCTTATGCTATCTACAAAGAAGGCCATCTGCTCCACCACCGCGACGAGCATCTGACGGATCCGATTGAGGATCCGGAATCCTCCTATCATACGCAGGCAGCGTGGGAACGCATGGGAGCCTTTGGCAAATTGCTGTCAAATCTCAATATGACGCTTCTGGGACGCCTCACCATTGGTCCTGCCGTGATGATCCTGAGTTTTCTGTTTCAGGAGTTTTTGCTCATTCGTGCCGGAGACCGGCGCAGAGCATTTATCTGGGGAAGGCATAGCCTGGGTGTCGCCGTGGTGCTGACATGGGTGGTCCTAGTCTGCCAAATGCCGCTTTGGATCTATCTACTCGGGTTTGTTTATTTTGGAGCAGCACTCAGCAGATTACGGTCTTTCGCTGAGCACCGTTTTGCCGATCACCACGATGAACGCACGGCAATTGTCGAAAACAGCCCACTGTTGGGTCTGCTGTTCCTCTACAACAACCTCCACGTCCTGCATCACAAACGGCCGGGTATTCCCTGGTACCAGATTCCCCGTTTATATCGTCGGCACAGAGAGTTTCTGGTCAATCTCAATGGTGGACTGGTCTATAATGGCTACCGGGAAGTTGCGCGTCGTTTTCTGTTGAAACCGCACGATGATCCCCGACATCCAAACCACCGTGAGCAATAAGCCGTCACCACTTCTCTCGCGGACGGCATGGAACGATAGCCCTTGATGTCCGTTAGTCCTGCCGTAAAGCAAGCCCGCTCACGGGCGCTCCATCAGCTATCAAGCATTGCGGAAGCCGCACACCGATATATTGTTGCCGCTTTCAGCAGGACATTTCTCCGGAGGAACACCTCATGAAATCTCAGCAGATCGTTCTTGCCAGCCGACCAGTGGGTACGCCGAAACCACAAAATTTCCGGCTTGAGGAAGTCGACTTACCGCAGGCAGAGGAAGGTGAGGTTACAGTTAGGGTGCTGTTCCTGTCACTTGACCCCTACATGAGGGGCCGCATGAGTGATGCGAAATCCTATGCTGCGCCGGTCCCCATTGATGGCATCATGGAAGGCGAAACCATTTGTGAGGTCCTGAAATCCAGAAGCAGCAATTTCGCGCCGGGCGATATTGTGCGAGGACGCACCGGCTGGCGAACCCACGCGGTCGTGGATGGCAATGCTCTACGAAGGGTCGAGACACATGGTGCACCGCTGACGACCGCGGTCGGTGCACTTGGCATGCCGGGTTTCACTGCATGGAGCGGCCTGAAATTTATCGGTCAGCCGAAAGCCGGCGAGACCGTTGCAGTCGCCGCAGCGTCCGGCCCTGTCGGCTCAATGGTTGGACAGCTCGCAAAACTCTGGGGTGCAAGGGCGATTGGCATCGCCGGTGGTTCAGAAAAATGCACCTATGTGAAGGATGAGCTTCACTTCGACGCGGTCATTGATCACCGCTCCGATGACCTTGTCTCTCGATTGGAGGCGGCGACACCCGACGGTATTGATGTCTATTTCGAAAATGTCGGCGGACATGTCTGGGATGCGGTCCTGCCACGGCTCAACAAGTTTGGACGAGTTCCGGTGTGCGGACTTGTCGCCCATTATAATGGCGCTTCAACATTCGATAATGACCGGTTGCCGGCGACCATGTCTGCAATTCTGCGGCAAAGCCTGCTCGTGCGTGGTTTCATTCAGACCGAATTTGCAGCAGATCATTTCGACGAATTTCTTGCTGAGGTCGGTCCGCGCGTTGCCGCAGGCGAGATACGGTATCGCGAAGATATTGTTGACGGTCTCGAAAATGCACCAGACGCCTTCACCGCAATGCTGACCGGTGGCAATTTTGGAAAGCTGATCATCAAGGTCGCCTAAAGCGGCGTAGCGTTGTTTAATTCTGGCACGCTTGCGATCGGTTGAACACCCCAACCGAAGCAGCGTTCTGCCGCAGTATACGCTGAGCAAGTCAGAAAATTTGCATTGACCGTTTTCGATCGCGAGGTGAAACTTCGACCTTATAAAACAGGAGGTAACACATGGACGAACCAGACCGCTGGCGACATATGCGAAACGCTCCGAGAGACGGCAGTCGCATTCTCGTAACCATCCGCCCCACGGAGCAGGGGCCAGGTGCAGTTGATCTCGCCTATTGGTCAAATGGCGATCAGTTCGGAGGCGAAGCCTGGCGCTCTTCTGATTCCGCTCCCGGCCGCATCATCGAATATGCCGAACCCGAGTTGAAGTGTTGGATGCCGATCCCGTCGGCCGACCCAGACCGCATGAGCTTGCCCTCTCCGTGGAAAGGAAAAGACACACAAGAGCTGGAGGTTGACGGGTCGGGAATCTAACCACCCCACACAAAATTCCGCTGACCCGTGCGGTGCCTATCTCGTTGTATTCAGCACAGCGGGGCGTTCTATTGCTTGTCGGGGATTTTCTGCGGCCAGCGTATGAGCGCTTCGCGGCCAGCATCTGTCAGACCGTAAATCCCTCGTTCCAGCCGCTCAAACCAGCCATAAACATTTGAAAGCAATATCTTTCCTGCGTCCGGCACGGATGTCGTGACATCACGAACACGCAACGGTCCTGCAGCCAGAGCGGCCGCGCAACCGAGTGCCTGCTGGCGATAGGCTGTCATGACAGGTTGGCGTGTGCTGCCGCCGAGTGCAGGATCACCCCGCCTGTTGCGGTGTTCGCGCATCAACCGGGAGCGTCTTTTCGGATTGGTGCGCGGCATCGGGGTAACCGAGCCGACGATAACGCTGACATCGCCCGCATCGGAAACACCGAGCATGCCAATCCCAAGCCTGCGGCAAAGATCTCTGTAACGTTTATCCGCTTCGCGCCCTCTGCCTTTGGCTGAAATCCGAGCCGCAATCCACACCTCGTCAGAAACCGCGGCGCGGTCAACGGCCTGTAAGATAAGTTCAAGATTGAAGGAAAGTTTCAGCTCACAAACCACGACGATGGTCGGATCACTATCGCTGAGGCCAACGAGATCGCAGCCACCAATTTCGCCTTTCACGGCGTAGCCTGCCTGTTCGAGAAAGTCTTTTACGGGCAGATAAAGGGAGGTTTCCATAGGACTGCTGTTAGATGTGGAGAATCGCATCACAAGCTACAGTGATTGCTCGCTTGCGTCACCACAGAAGCAGGCAACAAATATCCACCCAGCGATCCGAACGAATGGATGCCGTCAGAATATCTGGCGAATTTTGCAGACAGAAATGCCGTCTTTCGAAAACAGCTCCGGTCACTCAGCGTGCTGGAAAAACTGATATTGATCGAAAGAACACGTATCGAAGGCCACGACGAAAAGACGGGCTGTTTTCACAGCCCGTCAATCCAATCGATACCACGACGTGTCGCAGTAATTATCTGGTCTTCTTTGGCTTCGAAGGCAGAAGGCCTTCGCGCTGCAGCTGCTTGCGAGCGAGCTTGCGCTGACGGCTTACAGCTTCAGCCTTTTCACGAGCCTTCTTGATAGATGGCTTTTCAAAAGCTTCACGCAGACGCATTTCGCGGAAAATGCCTTCACGCTGCAGTTTCTTCTTGAGAACTCGAAGCGCCTGATCGACATTATTGTCGCGCACTAATACTTGCATTTGCCCCTCTTGAGCTAAAAATCGAAAATCGTGCGCCACCATACTCATTTTCGCGGCGATTCCAAGATCGATAACAGCTTTCTTTTGGCATTTTTTTCAAAGAATCGGACGAATTTTGCAGTTATTGCCATGGATGACCGGTAAAAATGGAATCGGAACCGTCACCCTGACGGAATCACGTCACTAGGAAGGTCCCCAAATCCGACAATTTACGTGTGAAACAGTCCAGTCAATGGAATCGCTGTCGCTCATAACTGAAGAACCCGAAATGCACGCGACATGATCACGCCGAAGTTCGTTGACGAATCTGCTGATAACATGTCCAAATCCTCTCAACTTTACGTCTCCCCCACCTGATTGATTGAATGCCCTACATGATCCGCAAACGCCGACTTGGTAACACATCGCTGGAACTCAGTGAGCTGGGTTATGGCTGTGCCGCCATCGGCGGCATGTATAGAAGTGTCAATCGAGCAGAGGCCACGGAAGCGCTGACAGCCGCCTGGGAGGCGGGGATCCGCTATTTTGATACCGCGCCCGGTTACGGCGTCGGCATATCAGAGCGTATTGTCGGTGACTTCCTTCGCGACATCCGACCCGATGACTATGTGCTGTCCACCAAGGTCGGCAAACTTCTCAAGCCCGCCAAGTCGGCTGCGACAGGCCCTATGCCCTTCGAGATCACGTTCGACTATAGTTATGACGGCATCATGCGGTCCTACGAGTTCAGCTTGGCCCGGCTTGGCCTCGCCAAGATTGATCTGCTGCTTGTCGACGACCTCGATCCACAAACGCTCGGTTTGCTGGAATACCGCAGGCATTTCCCAAAATTTCTCGATAGCGGCATAAAAGCCATGGAGGAGTTGCGATCCAGCGGCGACATCGCTGCATTTGGGTTGGGTGTCAGTGATGTTGGGGCATGCATTGATATCATGCAGAGAGTGAAGCTCGACTGCCTGCTTATCAACGGCCGCTATACACTCCTTGATCGCACAGTCGGCACGCGTGTTCTCGGCATGTGTAGACAGTCCGCCACACCACTGATCGTCGGCAGCCTGTTCAACTCTGGTACTCTCGTTCGCCCTACTGGGAATATGGACGAGATCGATTTCATCGCAAATCGCGCGCGCGAGGTTGCCGCATCAGCGGGCGTAGACATTGCATCCGCTGCAACGCAGTTTCCGTTGAGAGACGAGCTTGTGACGTCTGCGATTTTGGGAAGCGCGCGACCATCGCGTATTCGCGCCGCGATTGCCGGATTGTCAGATACGATACCGGAGACAGTATGGACGCAGTTTTCGTCATCCGCCAAGAACTGAGACGCTGTTACCGCCCTTCGACAGCAGGGCTCGCGTAAATCCGCGACAAACTCCGAGCATAAAAGCCATTTCATTCGGCTTGGAATTTCAAGGAAAACTTACCAACCTTTAATCCGGCGGATATCCAACGGTAATCCGCACTCGTCTAATGTCTATCCCATGGTCGCGAAACAAGGCGTCGACCATTCAAAAAGGATCAGGACCATGACGACTAGATTGCACACATTCGTCACCACCGGACTGGTCGCCTTGACGATTGCTGGTTCAGCGTTCGCCACCGCCTCCCAGGCAGAAGCACGCAATAATTTCGGCCGCGGTCTCGTTGCGGGTATCGCGGGCGCTTTGATTGGTGGGGCGTTGCTTGCCAACGGCCATCACGCGTCGGGTTATGGCCCGCCAGCCTATGCAGTAGTGCCATATGGGCCTCCTCCCGGCCCCTATGGCGCGCCAATATATGCCTCACATTATCCCGCCTGCCATGTTGTTTGGCGACAGGACGCCTGGGGTGACATGTACCGCGCCCGCGTTTGCGATTAGGCGCACAAAACCTTCGTTGAAACGGTACCGCGACACAATCCGAACCCGCCAGAGCCCGTCGCCCTGGCGATGGGAAGCAATTGCCTGTCCCGGTGTTAAAAGAGAGTGAGAATGATCATGTCGAATATCCTTCACAGAAATCGCGTCCTCGCCCTGCTCGGGGCCGCCATTATCGCAGTGCCATTGGCAACACCGGTCATCCTTGGCAGCAATGCTGCTTTTGCAGCACCATCCACGGCCCCGGCAGTCAGCGGTATCGTTGCACCAACAGGCTCTTTTGCCTCCATCGTTTCTGCAGACAAGCCTGCCGTCGTTACCGTCACCACAACGATGAAAACAGAATCCGTCGCTTCGGACGAAACCTCACCTTTTGGTGAAAACTCGCCCTTCAACGATCAATTCAAGCAGTTCTTCGGGCAGCGGGGCATGCCAATGCCACAGCAGCGTCAGTCGCAGCGTTCCCAAGCCCTCGGCTCAGGCTTTGTCATCTCGTCGGATGGCTACATCGTTACCAATAACCACGTGATCGACAATGCCATCGACATCAAGGTCACTCTCGATGATGGTACGGAACTGCCTGCAAAGTTGATCGGGGCTGATCCAAAGTCGGATCTGGCGGTCCTAAAGATCGAGGCTAAGACGCCACTCGCCACCGTGTTATGGGGTGATTCCGACAAGTTGAAGCTTGGCGATCAGATCCTCGCGATCGGTAATCCGTTCGGCATCGGCACGACGGTCACTGCGGGTATCGTCTCGGCACGCGGTCGTGACCTGCATTCTGGCCCTTATGACGACTTCATCCAGATCGATGCACCAATCAACCACGGTAACTCTGGTGGTCCTCTGGTGAATAGCGACGGCAGTGTCGTCGGCGTCAACACGGCGATCTACTCACCGAACGGAGGTAGTGTCGGCGTCGGTTTCGCCATCCCTTCGGATCAGGCCCAGCGGGTCGTGGCAAAGCTGATGAAGGACGGCTCTATTGAGCACGGCTTTATCGGCGTGCAGATCCAACCAGTGTCTGCCGATATTGCCAATGCGATTGGGCTCGAAAAGTCTGAAGGCGCGCTGGTGGCCAGCGTGAACGATGACACCCCTGCTGCAAAGGCTGGCGTCCAGGTCGGTGACGTGATCACAGCCCTTGGTGGTCAGGCCATTTCTTCACCACGCGACCTGTCGCGTATGGTTGCAGACATGACCCCTGGCTCGAAAGAAAACCTGACGGTATGGCGGCAGGGTGCCAGCAAGAACCTGCAATTGACGATCGGCCAAAACAGCCAGGACCAACAACAGGCTTCGACCGATCAGGACAAGGGCGGCCCTGCAGCACAAAAGCTTCACACCATTGGCATTGGCCTTGCCGATGTTAATGATCAGGTCCGTCAGGCCCTTAACCTGCCAGAACATGAAACTGGTGCCGTCGTTGCAAGCGTCGCACCTGACAAGCCGGCAGCGGAAGCTGGCCTGCAGGCAGGCGACCTGATCCTCTCGGTTAATCAGCATGCGGTCAAGACAGCCCAGGAAGCCAAGACGGCCGTGGCAAATGCTGGCAAGACAGGCAGAAAGGCCGTTCTGTTGCTCATCCAGCGCGGCAGCGACCAGAGCTTTGTGACCGTTCCGTTCGCAGTCGGTTGATCATAAGCTCAATCAGACCGGCCTTGTACTCTTCGGGTGCAAGGCCGGTTTTCCGTGGCGATATTTCCGGTAAAAATCCGAAGGCTGCCTATCCGCATGAGAGTATCGACCAGGCCGTCAAATGCCGGCAGAAGGAAAGTTTGGAGACTCCCAGACTCTTGCAAATCGCAGCCCACCGCCCTAATTAAACAGAATACTGCCAAGGTTCTTTGGCACGTAAGCGTTAACGTAACTCAACGCGCATGATCAAACGGGCTTCCCGGTTCTGATCTGCGCGGCTGTGTCCTGCAGATCGATCCGTCGGCCTCTGAAAGGGATACATTTTGACAACCGACGTATTTGCTTCTTCTCCGAAAATTGACCGTATTCGTCACGAACTAAAGCGACGTGATCTCACCGTAATCGCCAAGGACTATATCACTCCGGCGATGCTGCGCATCACGCTGAAGGGCGACGACGCTTCGGACTTCGTCAGCCTCGGGGCGGACGACCACATCAAGATCTTCATTCCGACATCAGGCGGCGCCACTGAACGCCGCGACTACACGCCGAGGCGTTACGATACGTCGTCACGCACTGTCGTCATTGATTTTGCCATCCATGAAGCAGGCCCGGCGACCCAATGGGCACTGAATGCCAAGATCGGTGACGTCTTGTCCATTGGCGGCCCCAAGGGCTCTGCGGTCGTCTCGCCAGACATCATCAACTGGTTGCTGGTTGGCGACGAAACGGCGCTGCCGGCAATTGGCCGCCGCATAGAGGAAGCCCTGGCGGGCCAACGGATTTCTGCGGTCATTGCAATTACCGGACCTGAGGAAAAGCAAGACTTTACCTCAAAGGCAGAGGTGAACATCCATTGGGTTTACCGGCCACTCAGCGATGCCGCCAAGGCGGACCTGCTGCTTCAGACGCTTGAACAGATCGAAATCGCGCCGCACACCTTTGTCTGGGTTGCAGCCGAAGCATCAGTGACGCGTGACGTGCGTCGCTATCTCGTTGAACAGCGCGGGCATGCCCTGCCGTGGACCAAGGCCTCCGGCTACTGGGTCAAAGGCATGGCGGACGCTCATGAAAAATTCGAGTGACATCCTGTAATGCACCAGAACTTGCTTGCCATGAAGAGCCGTCAGTCACTCAGCCTGTGCTGGTGACTGACGGGTGTCTGATCACGCTCAAGGAAAGTCGCAGGCGTGCCGTTTTCGCGGCACCCACGATCTCAAATATCTGATGTATCCCGATCTGGCAGGCCAGTACGCACCCTGTTGACCACCGTCCAGATCAACAGCACACAGGCCATCGGTTGGAGATGCCACATCCACTCAGGAAGCGTATCGAACATCGCCACAAGCAGACCAATTGCCCCGAACAACAGGGCGCGGTCGCTTTTTCCCATCGGCCCTTCGTAGTTTCGTTCCTTGCCATGGGCGACACCCAGCACACCGGCAAATTCCGTCAGCACCGAGAGGAAAACAATGGTCGCAATCCATGGGAGCGAGAAGGGCGCGACCAATGCAAAGGGAATGTACAGTGCTGCGTCCGACACTACATCTGTAATTTCATTGAGGTAGCCACCGAGGGCAGATTGCTGCCCATGCTCACGCGCCAGCATGCCGTCGACGGCATTAAAGGCCATGCGCAGAAACATCCACAGTGGCACCAGTGCAAACAGTCCCGGCAGCGGCTGAACCAGCAACAACGCACCGATTGCAACGGAAACAAGTGCCGCACCCACGGTCACCTGATTGGCTGTTACCCCTGATGCCGCCAGCCGTCCGACAAGCGGGCGAAGGATGGCCTGAAACGAAGATTTCAGTTTGTAGATCGACATGAAAGCCCGAATCCGATTGAGTGCATCCACACATGCAGGCGCAAGTTGATGAAATCAACTGGAAATTTGGGAAATCATCCTTATAGAGTCCAGTTCAGTCAAGTGGGAGTGACAACGGCATGATCAAATCAGAGTTTGCGAGCCATGACGGCATGGAGCTTTTCTACCGTTACTGGCCGGCACGCTCCGGCACTGCCAAGGGTGCAATCGTGCTTCTCCATCGCGGCCACGAACATGGCGGCAGAGTAGCCCATCTTGCCGAAGAGCTTGGTCTGGATGACTTCGCTTTCTATGCCTGGGACGCGCGCGGTCACGGAAATTCTCCCGGTGAACGCGGTCACTCGCCATCCTTCGCCCATTCGGTACGCGATCTCGATTGTTTCGTCCGTCATATTTGCGAGACCGGCGGTTTTGCCATCGATCAGATTGCCGTTGTCGCACAGAGTGTTGGCGCAGTGCTCGCAGCAACCTGGGTGCACGACTATGCGCCCAATATCCGCGCACTGGTGCTGGCTTCGCCAGCATTCGACGTCAAACTTTATGTTCCCTTTGCAAAGGAAGGCATTGCTGTTTGGCAAAAGCTGAAAGGCACCTTTTTCGTCAATTCCTACGTCAAGGCACGTTTCCTGACGCATGATCCTGAGCGTATTGCATCATTCGAAAGCGATCCGCAGATTACCCGCCCCATCGCTTCCAACATTCTTCTGGAGCTTTACGAGGCGGCCGACAGGGTAGTCTCTGACGCCCGCGCCATTACTGTACCGACGCAGTTGCTCATTTCCGGCAGTGATTTCGTCGTGCGACATGCGCCTCAGCATCGTTTTTTTGAGAATCTCGGTAGCACCATCAAGGAACGCCATGTGCTGCCAGGCTTTTATCACGACACGCTCGGCGAGTTACACCGGGTCAAGGCATTGGAAAAGATCAATGCATTCATCACAGCGCGTTTCAATGACGCACCTGTTATTGCAGATCTTCGCAAAGCACATCTCTCCGGTTACAGCCGCGATGAAGCTGACCGATTGGCAACGCCACTATCATTGACCACACCCCGTGGTCTCTACTGGGCTTTGACGCGCTCCTCGATCCGTTTTGGCAGTCTGTTTTCAAACGGCATTAAGACGGGTGTTCGCACCGGCTTCGATTCCGGCTCGACGCTTGATTACATCTATGAAGACGATGCCCGAGGCCTTGGCCCCGGCGGCCGGCTGATCGATCGCCAGTTTCTCAATGCCATCGGCTGGCGTGGTATCCGGCAGCGCAAGCTGCATTTGCAAGAGCTGATCGGCAAGGCATTCGCCCGGCTCAAGGCAGAGGGAAAGCCTGTGCGCGTGCTCGACATCGCAGCTGGTCACGGACGTTACATTCTCGATGCGGTCGCAGCGTCAGATGTGCGACCGGACGGTATCCGCCTGCAGGACTACTCACCGATCAATGTCGAAAAGGGTGGCGCACTGATTGCCGAGCGTGGCCTGAGTGATATCGCCTCGTTCCACCGCGCCGATGCCTTCGATACGGCGGGATTGGCCGCGATTGAGCCGAAGCCGACACTTGCCGTGGTTTCCGGCCTCTACGAGTTGTTCCCTGACAATGATGCCATCGAAGCCTCGCTTCGCGGCCTTTCGCTGGCGCTGGAACCGGGATCGCTGCTGCTTTACACTGGCCAGCCTTGGCACCCGCAGCTAGAGATGATTGCGCGGGCGCTGACCTCTCATCGTGGTGGCGAAGCCTGGATCATGCGTCGCCGCACGCAGCAGGAAATGGATCAGCTTGTCGCGGCCGCCGGTTTCCGCAAGATTGAGCAGCGCATCGACAAGTGGGGCATTTTCACCGTGTCGCTGGCCGAACGTATCTGAGGGCGACATGGAGGAGGGGGTTACATCGGTTCCCGAGGGAACACGCAGCGCGGTTCTGCGACGGGCAGCCCTGTGGCTCGCTTTCCTCGCTCCGTTCTTTTATCTCACCTACGGCCTAGCGAACTGGCAGGCATCGCTGCGTGCAGACGTGCCGAACCTGGCATTTGCCTGGGAAAAACACATTCCCTTCATTGCCTGGTCAATCGTGCCCTATTGGTCGATCAACGCTTTTTATGCGCTGTCTCTGTTTGTCAACGACACAACGGACGACGTCGGCCGCTTGGCGCGTCGTTATCTCACCGCACAGATCATAGCCGTTGTCTGCTTCCTGTTATTCCCGCTACAGGCAATTTTTGTCCGACCTGAAACTCATGGCTTGCCGGGTTTCATGTTCGATGTTCTCGGTGGCTTCGACAAACCGTTCAATCAGGCACCCTCGCTACACATTTCCCTTCTGGTGATCATCTGGGATCACTGGCGTGTCCGTTTAAAGGGTCCAGTTCTCGGTATTTGGCACGTCTGGTGCCTGCTGATCGGCATATCGGTGTTGACCACCTGGCAACATCATCTGATCGACATTCCGACAGGTGCACTGCTCGGTCTGTTTGCCCTCTGGCTGTTTCCGGCACAAAAAACATCACCAATCGCCACCTTCCATTTAACCGGTGATCAAAGGGCGAGACGACTGGCATTGGCCTATGCGGTGGGTGTCGTATTGTTTCTTCTGATCGCAGTCCTTTCGTTGCGCAACTCCGGCGCAGGCCTGTTGTGGTTGTGGCCGAGTGTTGCACTGGCACTGGTGGCGATCGGTTACGCCGGTGCGGGACCACAGGTCTTTCAAAAGGATGGCAACGGCTCAACCAGCCTTGCGAGCCGTTGGCTGCTTTGGCCCTATCGCCTCGGAGCAAAGGTGAACCGCTGGTGGTGGACGCGCAAGCTACCGGCTGCGGTCGAGATCGCGGATAGAGTGTTTCTTGGACGTGCACCTGATCGAAAAGAGCTTTCCGCCTATTCTTCTGTTGTCGATATGACCGCAGAATTTCCAGCCCGTTGCGTCCCCGGCCTCAACTGGCATTCCATTCCATCACTCGACCTGCTGGCCCTGACGCCAGAAAGAATCCGTGCCGGAGCGCTGGCCGTTGATGACGCTCGCCGGAACGGACCCGTGCTCGTCTGCTGCGCGCTCGGTTTTCAGCGCAGTGCTGCCGTCGTCGCGTGTTGGCTTGTACGGTCAGGCCGCGCGACAAATGCCAAAGCGGCGGCAGACCACCTGATGACGCTTGGTCGGACGGTTCATTTGAAACAGGCAACCTATGCGGCAATCGATGAGGCGGCACGATGAGTGACTGGAAAACGGCCACAATGCGTATGGCCCGACGGTTGCGGCGTAATGGCATCAGCGGTGGTCTGATCGCACTTTTGCTGGTCGCCGTCGCACCGGTCACAGCAGGGGCACACGGTTTTACCGCAGCCCTTGGATGGTGGCTGCTGGTGGCTTTCTGCCTTGCCCCGATCGCACTAGCCGTCCATCTTCTCTTCGACGCTCGTCTCTTTCATCTGGCCGCATCTCATGAGAGTGAAGCGGAAGCACTCGCCGCTATCGATGACGTTTTGGCCCGTATGAGGCTTCGGGCGAGGACCGCCGTTCCAGCACCGCTATTGCAACGGTTTTCCGGATGCCGTCGCCTCATTCTGTTGCAATGGTCGACCCTTGCCATTGCGATTTTGCTCTATGGCATTCTTATGCTTGATGCCGTCGATGGAGTTGCGACATGAGCGGCAGTGCATCTCTGCTTCAGATCGTCTCCGGGTCGATGCTCGCTGTGCTTGCGCGGGCGGTGACCGGGGTCCGGCCTATCTGGGCCGGATCAGCACCGAATGGTGGTCAGCGCATCTATTTCGCCAATCACGCAAGTCACGGCGATTTCATTCTGGTCGCAACGTGCCTGACACCATCCGAGCGTAGCCGGACAGCGGCGGTGGCCGGTGCCGATTATTGGAGCGCAGGGCATGTGCGCCGATTCATCTCCCGCCGCTTGCTGCGGACGGTGCTTGTCGAGCGCAATTGGGTGGAACGAACGGCTGACCCCATGCAGGTCATGTTGGATGCGCTCGACGCCGGTGAATCCCTCATCTTTTTCCCCGAGGGCACGCGCAACATGACGGAGGAACCCTTGCTGCGGTTTCGCTCCGGTCTGTACAACCTCGCTGTCGCCCGCCCGGGCGTCGAACTTGTTCCCTGCTGGATCGAAAACATGTCTCGTGTTTTGCCGAAAGGGGCTCTCCTTCCCGTCCCGCTGCTATGCCGCACCGTTTTTGGTGCGCCGGTGACGCTCAAAGAGGGCGAAGACCGCAAAGAATTTCTCGAGCGCGCTCGGCAGGCACTTCTATCCCTTGCCCCGCGAAAAGATGGAAATAACGGATGAGCGACGACACCACGCGCCTTTTTCTCGGTCTGATCGGGGTGCTCGTCACCGCGAGCGTCATTGCTGGTGTGTTGTCCTGGCGCAGCCCCAAACCGCTGCCATCGACACTGGACAATCTCAATGCGCGTATCAAGGCGTGGTGGATCATGGTCGCCGGCATCAGCTTCGCGTTTCTGTTTGGGACACGCGGGGTGCTTTTGCTTTTTGCTTTCGTTTCCTTCGCCTCGCTGCGGGAATATGTAACGCTGACCAAGACGCGCCACGCCGACCGCTGGACATTGCTTGGCATGTTCCTGATAATTGTGCCTACGCAATATTATCTGATCTGGATCGATTGGTACGGACTCTATTCGATCTTTATTCCGGTCTACTGCTTCCTTGCCATGCCAGCGATTACGGCGATGCGCGGCGACACGTCCCGCTTTCTCGAGCGGGTCAGCGAACAGCAATGGGGTGTGATGCTGTCGGTCTATTGCCTCAGCCATGTTCCGGCGCTCGTCACGCTACCCATTCCCGGCAATGAAGGGCGTGGGCTGTTGCTCATCGCCTTTCTGATTGCCACAGTGCAAGGCAGCGATGTGCTGCAATATATCTTTGGCAAACTGTTCGGTCGTCACAAGGTGGCGCCGAGCATCTCGCCATCCAAAACCTGGGAAGGGCTGATTGGCGGCATCGCCAGCGCGTCTCTTATGGGGGCAGGGCTGTTCTGGCTCACCCCGTTTTCACCACTGGAAGCCGGATTCCTAGCCGCACTTTCCTGCGTCATGGGCTTTTTCGGTGGCCTCGTTGCCTCCGCCATCAAGCGGGATCGCGGTGTCAAGGACTGGGGCCATATGATCGAAGGCCACGGCGGCATGCTGGACCGGGCAGACAGCCTGGTTTTTGCGGCGCCAGTATTCTTCCACATTGTCCGCTACGCCTGGACTTGAGTTTCAAGTCCAGCTCTGTATTTGCGCGGCAAATTGTGCAGCCTATAAAAGCTCAGCGATACATTCCGTCGCCAGCTTATGATCCTCAACATCCGGCAGACCGCTTACCGCGACAGACCCGACGAACAGGCCGCCTTTCAGGAAAAGCGGGACAGCACCACCAGACGGTGCGAAATCCAGAACAGGCAATGCAAACCGTTCATTGAGGTTGTAGCCCTTCTCTTCAGCCATTATCCGCATGTAGAGAGAGCTTTTGTGAAACCGGTGTACAACCGCACACTTACGGCGTGCCCAATTGAAATTATCGATCGTTGCGCCCGGCAGAAGACATGCAAACACCACGTCGTTGCCGTGCCGGACCTCGATTGCGATTGGCAAGCCGGCAGCGACTGCGCGCTCGCGAATTTTTGCGCCAAGTTGCCAGGCAACGTCATAGTCAAAATGCGGAAGCTGCAGTTTTTCCTGTTCATCAAGAAGTTCTGAAAGCGTTGGCGCAAGCAAGCTCATTAAATTACCTTCAGTCAGATTTTCGGTCATGCATGGCACACGCGCTGTGGCTGCTGGCACGAATAGTGGCGCGAGTTTGAGGGCAAAGCAAGCATGCCTCACGGCATACTTGCAGTTACCCACTTGCCGACCGCTTGGCAACGGATCGTGCCTGTTCGTGTCAGCCCAGCAAACCCGACGTTTTCCTCAGAAATGTCGACCAAACGGCGTAACCGGCAGCATTCATGTGAACGAGATCGGGAAGGTAGTAGCGAAACATCGGCAACCTGTTTTCGCCAATCAGGCCGACGCTTGGATCTTGCCAGCTGGCATTGCCATCCGTTTCACACCACTGACGGGCCAGCTGGTTGAACAAGTCAAATTCATCGCGATAAATCCAGCGGGCCGGACTGTGTTTGATGGCAAAAACAAAAACCTTGGCCTCCGGCAAAGTCTTTGAAATAGCCTCTCGCAATGTCTTTAAATGGCCAAGAGTTGTCTGGGCTGTCAGGCCATCGCTGGCAATGTCATTTTCGCCAAAATACAGGGCAATCCGGCGTGGCTTCAGAGGCGTCAGGAGTTGGTCCATGTAGTGAATGCCGGAAAGATATGTTCCACCACCGAACCCCAGATTGACGACATCCAGTGAGCCGAGGTCTTCGGTGATCGAACTCCAGATCCGGAACGATGACGAACCGTAAAAGGCAATCGGATTATCAGGCAGGCCGATACGCTCCAGCCGAGCCAGCGTTGTGATGATATCGTTTTCGTGACGGCCTGTGCCGATACTGGGCGGAAAGTCATACATTGGGTTTCTCCCGGACTATTGCAGGTCTACGAAAGTGAATGTTTGAGAACACTCAACGCCCCGCGAACAAGAACGTCATCTGCACCGAGGTCAATTTCCAGATCGAATTTTCTGGCTGCGGCCAGATAGAGGTCGTTCAATCCGTCATTGCCAACAATGGTTGCCTTGTCGCCCGGCGAATACCAGCCCGCATCGCAGGCCTGCCGGAATTCCTGACCAATGACCATGCCATGAACGTAGGATCGCAACTGATCGGGTGACAGCTTGCCAGCCAATCCGCCCGTTCGCGATGAAAACAGCAGTGAGAGCATCGCGCGCGAGTTTTTCGCCTCCTCAAGGCCTTGGTCAAAAGCGGCCGGATCATCAATAGGCGGCTGGGTGGCACCTCGGGCAATGAAGGAATGGTTGATCAACAGCGCGAAGATTTCACCAGTCACGAAGGTTTGAAAACCGGCGATCTTGCCAGCTTTGACGCTTGCCCATTTGCTGTGGGTGCCCGGAATGATGATGGTTGCATCAGCGCCTAGCCCATGCCCAACGATCTGCGTCTCTTCACCGCGCATCACATCCGGGAAGGGGCGACGGGCCCGGTCAGTCAATCCCGGCAGGAAAACCAGGTCCGACCCATTCGGCAACTGTCGTTTTGTGCTGCCGGCGGCCAAGCCTGCAGGTCCTGCCGGGCAGGGCACGTAGGGAATTTCCACCCAGCCGTTGCGGCTGGTGATCATACCGAGCGCAGCCACCGGGATCGCACCATGGGTCGAGAACCAGGGCGCCAGAGCCCCCATCAATGCAGCCTCATGTTCGCCCTTCTGAAGGGACGAGATGCCCTGTGCGGTTTCCAACTGGTCCAGTTGTTCACCATTGGCGTCCACCAGCGCAGCTCTCAGTGATGTGGTTCCCCAATCGACGATGATCGATGCGGTTTGTTCTGCCATGTCGTGAGCCTCCTCGCTCATTTTCATCTAAGGGCTTGTCATAAGAGTTTTGCGCATGTAGTGTCAATTAGTGAATTCATAGTATCAATATGTGAGACTTCTTTGGGAGGTGAGGAAATGGCGACTGGTCTGAAGGGCATACTGCCCGTTCTGCCAACACCGTTTTTGAAGAGCGGCGAGGTTGATAAAGCAGGCATGTCACGGCTGGTGCGGTTTGCACTCGAACAGGGCGTGGACGGCGTGGTTTTTCCCGGCTTTGCCAGCGAGGTTGAGAACCTCAGCGCTGACGAACGTGCTGAGCTTCTGGCCGTGGTTGTTAAGGAAGCCGCAGGGCGAATCCCTGTGGTGGCTGGTGCGAGCGCTGCAGATTGGCGCGAAGTGGTAGAGCACGGACGCGTGGCCGCCAGCCACGGTATCCGCCATCTGATGGTACAGCCGCCGAAATCGGTAGGCACCGATGCTCCGGCATTGATCGAATTTCTTGGCCATGTGCTAGACGCGCTGCCAGAGATCGAAATCATTCTGCAGAATGCGCCTGCACCACGCGGTTCAGACCTGTCACCCCAGGCTATTGTTGAGATTATTCGTGCGTTGCCGCGTGTCGCCTACGTCAAGGAAGAGACACTGCCGGCCGGCCCGGCAATCAGCCACATCATCGCGAATGCCCCTGCCAGCCTGAAAGGCGTCATCGGCGGCGGCGGTGCACGTTACATTTTGGATGAATATGCCCGCGGCGCAACCGCTGCCATGCCAGCACTCGAGATTGCTGGTGAACATGTAGCGATCGACCGGGCACTGGTAGCGGGCAAACACAACGAGGCACGGGCGGTCTATGTCCGCACCCTGCCGCTTCTGGTCCTGCAGGCGGTTTATCGTATGCGATTGACCAAACATGTGCTGGCCCGTCGCGGCATCATCGACGGCGTAGGCGTGCGTGCATCGACTCCTGATCTCGACGCGGCAGCTATTGCCGACATCGATGCCAATCTAGTGGAACTCGGTCTTCTCTCCGCGGAGGCCGCATGAACAGCCCGGTCGCATCAGTTGAGGTTTTTACCCTCACCCAACCCCGTAAAGTGCCTTATCTGGGCGCTTTAAGGGAAGGTGAGGTGGTCAATCCCAATGGTTATATCGTGCGAAAGGGAAACCGCACGGTCTACCCGACCTTCGATCGCAGCGTGCTCGTCCGCATGACGACCAAAAGCGGCATCACTGGCTGGGGCGAAACCTATGGCATTGTTGCACCAGGTGCTGTGGCTGCACTGATCAATGATCTGCTGGCCGGTTTTGTCATCGGCCGTGACGCGTCCGACCCATCGGCGATCTATGACGATCTCTACGACATGATGCGGGTGCGTGGTTACACCGGTGGCTTTTATGTCGATGCACTGGCGGCCCTCGATATTGCTCTGTGGGATATAGCCGGTCAGGAAGCGGGTAAATCCGTGCGAGACATGCTGGGCGGTGGCGCAGACGATTTTCCTGCCTATGTTTCCGGCTTGCCAGAAAAGACGCTGCAGGCACGCGGCGAACTGGCAAAATACTGGCAGGATCGCGGTTTTGATTCCTTCAAATTTGCGACACCGGTGGCAGATGATGGCCCGGCCGCAGAAATGGAAAACCTGCGCAAGGTTTTGGGACCGCACGCAAAAATCGCCGCCGACATGCATTGGAACCAAACGCCGGAACGGGCGCTGGAGCTGATCGCAGACATGGCGCCGTTTGATCCATGGTTCGCCGAAGCTCCAGTCTGGACCGAAGACATTGCCGGTCTGGAAAAAGTGTCCAAAGGCACCGACATCCCGATAGCCGTCGGGGAGGAGTGGCGCACACATTGGGACATGCGCGCCCGGATCGAGCGATGCCGCATCGCCATCGTGCAGCCGGAAATGGGCCACAAGGGCATCACCAACTTTGTTCGTATCGGTGCTCTTGCGACCGAACACGGCATTGACGTGATCCCGCATGCCACTGTCGGTGCCGGTATCTTTCTGGCCGCAAGTCTGCAGGCGTCTTCAACATTAAAGACGCTTAAAGGCCACGAATTCCAGCATTCGATTTTCGAACCGAACCGTCGCCTTCTTTCAGGTGACATGGATTGCCGCGAAGGTCGTTATTACCTGCCGTCCGGGCCTGGGCTCGGCGTGAGGCCGTCGGAGGCGGCAATCAGTATGCTTGAACGTATCTGAATTGGTTCTTTGGGAGGAAGCCATGAACAAGACAATGAAAAGACTGGCGCTCGGCGCCGCAACAACAGCTTTGGTGACCATTGGCAGCCTTGCGCCTGCCATGGCCGACACGGTGCTGAAATTCATTTCCTGGCAAACCGATGATGCTGGCACCGGTGAGTGGTGGCACTCGGCCATTGCAGAATTTGAAAAACAGCATCCCGGCGTGAAGATCGAATTCACCAAGGCCGAGCGCAGTTCCTACGCTGATACGATGACGACGCTGTTTGCGGCCAACCAGCCGCCACAGATCGTGCATCTCGCATCCTTCGAATTCCAGATGTTTGCCGATAGCGGCTGGCTGGAGCCACTCGATCCCTGGCTCGAAAAGGACGGCATCGACATGACCGGCTGGGCCGGTCAGAAAACTTGTGAATGGAACGGTGAAACCGTCTGCATCATGACCAACTACTTCGGTTTCGTGATGGCGTACAACAAGAAGATTCTCGATGAGGCCGGCATTGCGGTGCCAAAGACTTATGATGAATTCTTTGCCGCTGCCAAGGCAACCACCAAGGATCTCAATGGTGACGGTATCATCGACCAGTTCGGTACGGGTCATGAAACCAAGGGTGGCCCGGGCCAATATCTCACCGAGATGCTGAACTACATCATCGATGCCGGTGCCTATTGGACCGACAAGGACGGCAATATCACCATTGATACGCCTGAGATGGTCGAGGGCCTGACGCGTTGGAAAACCGTGATGAAAAGCGGCATCAGCCCAGTCGATATGAGCGCCAGCGATGTGCGCAAGCTTTTTGCCGATGGAAAAATGGCCATGCGACTGGATGGACCATGGCTTTACGGCACCACCGAAAAAGGTTCGGCCAAGAGCGACATCGTTTATGCTGTACCACCGCTGACACCGCCGCTCGGTGGCTCATCCAACGTGTTGGCCATGCCATCAGACATTCCCGATGACCAGAAACAACTGGTCTGGGATTTCATCAAGCTGACGATGACACCTGAATTCCAGCGCACCTATGCGACGCTAGGCGGCAACACGCCGCCAAGCCCTAAGGCTGATGTGTCTGGCGTTGAAAAGACCATTCCGCATTTCCCGATTCTTTTGGAAACGATGAAGGCTGCATCGGAGAAGGGGATCGACCGTGTACCGATCGGGCTTGAGCTCTATTACAACGAGTTCAGCAAGATGGTGATGGAAGAGACCCAACGGATGATCATTCAGGACCTCGACCCTGCGGAAGTCGCAAAGACCATGCAGGCCAAGGCGGAAAGCATCAAAGGCTGACCCTTTTTTGGGACCATGGCCCGCTTGCCTTGCGGGCCATGCACATATCACACAGCATCCGGCAGGAGAAATATCCATGACCGACACCGTTCAGCCGGAGCGACGCAAGTTCTTTGACCTTGCGCGCCCCAGCCGGCAACATCTTCTCGGCTACATCTTAATCGCCCCAGCGGTTTTGATGGTCGCCGCCATCATCGTCTGGCCGCTTGTCCTGGCGATCGACCTGTCGTTCCAGCAAGTCAAGATACCAAGGTTGGGTGGTGCTAGCCGTCCGTTCTCGATCAGCAACTATGTGTGGCTATTTTCCTCGCCAGAATTCTGGCTGGCCTGCTGGGTTACGCTGAAACTGGTGATTGTGGTTACAGTCGGCAGTGTTGCCGTTGGTCTCAGCACAGCACTTCTCGTAAACAACCGTTTCAAAGGTCGTACCGCTGCCCGCCTCGGCATGGCACTGCCCTGGGCAGTACCGGAAATCATCGCTGTGGTGATCTTTGCCTGGATGTTTGATACCTCTTTTGGCCTGTTTGGCTGGCTGGCGATACAGCTCGGTTTCACCGACCAGATGATCCCGTGGGTCAGCAGTTCGACGGCGGCTTTCTGGGCGGTGGCCATTACCATGGTCTGGAAAGGGTTTCCTTTCGTATCGATCATGTGCCTTGCCGGCCTGCAGTCGATCCCTGCGGATTATTATGCCGCAGCCAAGGTCGATGGTGCCGGTGTCTGGCAGCGTTTCCGCTGGATCACCATGCCACTTCTGATGCCGGTTCTCGGCGTCACGCTGGTGCTGACCCTGCTTTGGGTGTTCCGTGATTTCTCGATCATCAAGGTCCTGACCGGTGGCGGGCCACTGCGCTCCACCCAGACCCTGTCGATCATGACCTACGATCAGGCTTTCCAGTACCACAACTTCGGTCGTGCCGCCGCTGTCGGCGTACTGACACTGGTCATCTGCATTATTGCCAGCCTGCTGATGTTGGGCCGGCGTTCGAAATCCATCTACTGAGGAGGCTTTGATGAGACGCACATTCGCACAGAGTCTCGCGCTTTACGCCACGGTCGCGTTCACCCTGATCATGATCCTGTTTCCGGTTTACTGGTTGCTGGTAACGGCGCTGTCGACGACCGATGAACTTTACCGCCTGCCGCCAACCTTCTGGCCTGACGATCCGCAGTGGGACATCTTTGCCCGCGTCTGGGCAGCAAAACCCATTCTGATGTGGCTCTGGAACTCGATGCTTGCCGCCGTAGGCTCGGTGGCGCTGTCGATGCTTGTTTCTGTCAGCGCCGGTTACGCATTGTCACGCTATTCCATGCGGGGTGGTGCAACCATGGGGATGTTCGTCCTCACCGCCAAGATGTTGCCGGCCACACTGTTGGTCATTCCGCTGTTTTCGATCTTCTCCAGCTTTGGCCTGATCGGCAGTCTTTGGACGCTTGTGCTGGCGCATTCGACGATGATCATTCCCTTCGCCACATGGATGCTGAAGGGGTATTTCGACACCATTCCGAAGGAGCTGGAACAGGCTGCCATGGTTGATGGTTGTTCGCCCATCGGCGCCATGATCCGTGTGGTCCTGCCCATCGCGACGCCGGGCCTTGCCGCAACCGCGCTTTATGCCTTCGTGCTCAGTTGGGCGGACTATGCCTATGCGCGGACCTTCCTCGTTAACTCACCCGACAATTGGACGGCCAATCTTGGCATCACCACGATGCAGGGCGAATATGTCACCTACTGGAACGACATTTCCGCCGCATCGGTGTTCATCGCGCTGCCAATCATCGCAATCTACCTCTTTCTTGAACGTTATTTGGTCGGCGGTCTTACCGCTGGCGCGGAGAAATAAGCATGGCCAATATTTCCATTCGCAATGTCAGCAAGTCCTATGGTGCGCTCAACGTCTTGCGGCCCTTCTCTCTGGAGATCGAAGACGGCGAGTTCGTGGTGCTGGTCGGACCATCCGGCTGCGGCAAATCAACGATGCTGAAAATCCTGGCGGGTCTCGAGCCTGCCTCCGAAGGCGAGATTTTCATCGGTGACCGCGAGGTAACGGATCTTGCGCCCGGCGATCGCGACATCGCCATGGTGTTTCAGAATTACGCGCTTTATCCGCATCTGACCGTACGCCAGAATATCGGTTTCGGCCTTAAGATGCGCGGCACTGACAAAACAGAAATCGATCGACGTGTTGATGATGCAGCGCGTATCCTTGAAGTGACGCCCTATCTCGACCGCAAACCAAAGGAACTCTCCGGCGGCCAGCGCCAGCGCGTCGCACTTGGCCGTGCAATCGTGCGTCAGCCACAGGCGTTTTTGATGGACGAGCCTTTGTCCAATCTTGATGCCAAGCTACGTGTCCATATGCGCGCCGAAATCGGTGCCCTGCACAAACGCATCGGTGTGACCACCGTTTACGTGACCCACGACCAGGTCGAGGCCATGACCATGGCTGACCGTGTTGTGATCATGCAGGGCGGTATCATCCAGCAGATCGCCGCACCCGACGAGCTGTTCAATAACCCCGCCAATCTTTTTGTGGCAGGCTTCATTGGTTCGCCGGGCATGAACTTTCTCAATGCGGAATTGCGCGATGGCACGGTGACGGTGTTTGGTCAGCAGGTGGCCTTGCCACGCGCCACCAGCCATCAGGGCGCGGTCGTGATTGGCCTGAGACCGGAGCACCTCGTGCTTGGTGATGCGCCGGTGACCTTCTCTGTCCGCCCAACATTGATTGAAAGCCTCGGATCGGAAAAATACGTCTACTTCAACGTTGAAGGCGCACGCATCGCAGACGGCGAAGAGGGAAAGTCTAAGGGCTTGATTGCCCGCGTTTCCCATACCGGAAATCTGCCACGGGACGAAGACATCAGGCTCGGTTTTGATCCTGCCCAGCTTTATCTGTTCGATGCCAAGACCGGTGAACGGTTATGATCCTGGTCACCGGCTCAGCAGGCCGGGTTGGCCGCGCTGTCACTGCTGCTTTAAGGGCACAAGGTCGAGCCATCAGAGGTTTTGACGTCAAGCCTTCAGGGACGGATGGCGATGTCGTTGGTTCGCTTGACGATGCTGGCAGTCTGGCGCGGGCAGTTGAAGGCGTAACGGATATCCTGCATCTCGGCGCCTTTATGTCCTGGGCAGCCGCTGACCGCGACCGCATGTTTGCAGCCAATGTCGAGGGAACGCGGCGGCTGCTGGATGCGGCTGCGGCCGCAGGTGTGCGTCGTTTTGTCTTTGCGTCCTCAGGCGAAGTCTATCCTGAAAATCGGCCAGAGTTTCTACCGGTCACCGAGGAGCATCCACTCCGTCCAAACTCTCCTTACGGTCTCACCAAATTGCTTGGGGAAGAACTGGTACAGTTCCACCAGCGCACTGGCACAATGGAAACCGTGATCCTGCGATTTTCGCACACGCAGGACGCCAGCGAATTGCTGGATGAAGACAGCTTCTTTTCCGGCCCGCGTTTTTTCCTGAGACCACGTATCCGCCAGCAAGAGAACTTTGGAAACCTTGCTATCACCGATCTTCTGCGCTCCAGAGACATCGGCGAGCCCGCACATGTTCTGGCACGCAATGAAAACGGCCGTGCGTTCCGCATGCACATAACCGAAACCCGCGACATGGTGGCGGGTATTCTCCTGGCGCTCGATCATCCCGACGCGGCAGGTCAGATCTTTAATCTCGGATCAGACGAACCGGAAGATTTTGCCGAACTCATCACCGAAATGGCAACTTTAACCGGCCTTCCAATCGTACCAGTCGATTTTCCCGGCGCAGGCGTTTATTACCACACGTCAAACGCGCGTATCAGGAACAGGCTGGGGTTTAGGGCGGAATGGACGATGAAGCGAATGCTGGACGAGGCCATCGCCGCAAGGCGGCAGCGTCTCACCGGGGAGAACGAGCCTTGGGGGAAGAGGCCATGAAGCCTGAAACGCCGGGAGGGACAGCCGCGCTCGCCAAAGGGTTGACCTTGCTCGACATGGTCGCCGATGCCCCAGAACCGTTGCGTTTTGCAGAATTGCTGCGCGCCTCTGGCCTGCCGAAGCCAACCTTTGCACGCATTCTGCGCACGCTCATCGCCTACGGGCTGGTGCGCCAGGACGAGGCGCGCGGCACGTACGTGCTGGGCCAGCGTTTTCTCGAAATGTCGCATAAGGTGTGGGAGAGTTTCGATCTCGTCTCGGCCGCAACACCTGAACTGGAACGGCTAGCGGCCGAGCTTGGCGAGACGGTGGCCCTGTGTCGTCTGGACGGTGTGATGGCGCAATATCTGGTCGAACGTTCACCCAATGGTCTGTCCGTACGCGTTGAAGTGGGCCGCCGCGTGCCGCTACATTGCACCGCGCCTGGCAAGGCGCTTCTCGCCTTTCAGGACCCTGCAGTCGGCCGGTCACTCATCGAGCGTCTGACGTTGGACGCGCAAACGCCACAAACCATTATCACACTCGATGCGCTGCAGGCCGACCTGACACTGACGCGGGCTCGCGGTTATTCTATTTCCTATGAAGAGCATTTGCGCAGCGTAAATTCGGTGGCTGCTCCTGTGATGGGGCGCGACAATACGCCGATCGGCGTACTGGTGGCGCTTGGCCCATCCTCACGTCTCGATGCATCCAACATCCATCCAGCTGGCCGTGAACTGATTGCAGCAGCCCGGCGCATTACCGGTGCCGCGGGTGCCGTCGCCATCAGTTCACGTCCGCGTCCGCGCACAGCTGTCGGGCGCCACATGGCGGACCTCAGTTGCGTTCTGCCTTGGGGCGCACAACTTGGTGAAAGCCCGGTCTGGCACGAAGACGAAAGGGCCCTCTACTGGGTGGATATTCTGCACCCGGCGGTCCATCGCTTTGACCCGGCAACCGGCCGCAACGACACTGCGGAAACCGGCAAGTTGGTCAGTGCTGTCATTCCAGTTTCGCAAGGCCGTCTGCTGGTTGCCTCGCAAGATGGCATTGAATGGCTGGATTTTGCCTCCGGTCGCTTGACACCTTTCGTCAGCCCGGAAGCGGGCATTGCCGATAACCGCCTGAACGATGCCAAATGTGGACCCGACGGTGCTGTCTGGGTTGGCTCAATGCGGATCGACGCCTCCAAACCAACAGGCGCGCTGTACCGCATCAATGCCTCTGGTGCCTCCGAACGCAAGGAGGGCGGTATTATCGTATCCAATGGCCTTGGCTGGAGCCCGGATGCTCGCACCTTCTATTTTGTCGATACCGTGCCGGGGCTCATCCACGCATATCATTGCGATCCAGTGACCGGCACTCTGTCGGGACGACGCGAATTTGCGCGCATTCCGGTCGCCGACGGTCGACCGGACGGGCTCGCGGTCGACGCTGAAGGCGGTGTCTGGTGCGCAATCTGGGATGGCTGGTGCGTGCATCGCTATCTACCCAATGGCAAGCTGGACCAGGTGATCGATCTGCCGGTGCCAAGACCAACCAGTATCGCCTTTGGCGGTCCAGACCTCTCGACACTTTTCATCACCAGCGCCCGCACACGTTTGCCAGCTTCGGCGCTGGCAGATGCACCACTGTCGGGTGGCCTGTTCTCCTGCCGCCCCGGCGTTGCCGGTGCGCGCATACCGCTATTCGAAGGTTCAGTGTCCGAAGGATAAATGATGCGTCTTGAAACAGTTTTTGGCCTGAAGGGCCGCACAGCACTGGTGACGGGCTCCAGTCGCGGCATCGGTGCCGCCATTGCCGAAGGTTTGGCGGGGGCTGGCGCGCACATCATTCTGCACGGCACAAAAGCCGGAGGCGCAGCAGTTGTTCAGCAACGCATTACCGATGCAGGCGGCACAGCGCAGGAACTGGCAAGCGACCTCTCAAGCCCCAATGCTGGCCGAGACCTGATTAAACGGGCTGAAGCCATCGCACCGATCGATATTCTCATCATCAATGCCAGCGCCCAGATCAACGCGACCCTGTCTGATCTGAAACCCGCTGATCTTGCGTTCCAACTGGCGGTGAATCTCGGTTCGACGGTGGATATGCTGCAGACCGCGCTGCCGCTGATGGCCGCCCGCAAATGGGGCCGGGTGGTTTCGATCGGATCGATCAACCAGCTTCGCCCGAAAGGCGTCGTTACCGCCTATGCTGCCACCAAGGCGGCACAGCACAATCTTATCCAGAGCCAGTCACGGGATTTTGCCCGCGACAATGTCCTGCTCAATACGCTGGCACCTGGCCTGATCGATACCGACCGCAACGCACATAGGAAAGATGAGGATCCCGATGGCTGGGCAGATTATGTCCGCACCCTCAACTGGATGGGCAGAGCAGGGCAACCGGAGGAGATGGTCGGAGCGGCGATTTTCCTGTCATCTCAGGCGTGCAGCTTCATGACCGGCGAAAGCATTTTCCTGACCGGTGGTTACTGAGCCGGACCTGCTCGCCACCTGCTGGTTAACCTGCGTGACCAATCGCTACTGTCTCCGTTGCTCGGCAGGCCTCCATCGAGGCGTGTTCAAGCGGACTGCGCCTGTTCCAAAAGCCATCTTTTAGAAAACTGAATTTCCGGCAGCTTTCCAGACATTGCCAACCTAAAGCAAGCTTCTGTCAAACCGGAAGCCTCAGCTTACCGGGGATATTGTGCGGGCATCATTAATTTATCCAGATTTGTTGTCGACAAAATGAATACACTAGATTATATCCAGGGTAATCGAATGTATAAAGTCCATTGATCCCGTGAGTGAAATGGCTCAACAGAAAGGAAGCCGCATGTCCGCCGCAGTATTTTCGGGCACTATGCCTGCATTGATGACCCCTTGCAAAGAAGACCGCACGCCGGACTTCGACGCACTGGTCAAGAAGGGCAAAGAGTTGATCGCGCTCGGCATGTCAGCGGTGGTTTATTGCGGTTCGATGGGTGACTGGCCACTCCTGACCGACGAACAGCGCATGGAAGGTGTCGAGCGTCTGGTCAAGGCAGGTGTGCCTGTGATCGTTGGAACCGGCGCCGTCAACACCGCTTCGGCCGTTGCCCACGCAGCCCATGCCCAGAAGGTAGGCGCGCAGGGTCTGATGGTTATTCCGCGCGTCCTGTCGCGTGGCTCGGTCGTGAGTGCCCAGAAGAGCCACTTCAAGGCCATCCTCGCTGCAGCAACTGATCTTCCGGCGGTGATCTACAACAGCCCCTACTACGGCTTTGCGACCCGTGCCGACCTGTTCTTTGATCTTCGTTCGGAGCACAAGAACCTTGTCGGTTTCAAGGAATTCGGTGGCCCGGCTGACATGCGTTATGCCGCAGAGAACATCACCAGCCGCGATGATGAAGTCACGCTGATGATTGGTGTCGACACCGCCGTCGTCCACGGCTTCGTCAATTGCGGAGCAACCGGTGCAATCACCGGCATCGGCAACGTCCTGCCGAAGGAAGTCCTGCACCTGTGCAAGCTCTCCATGGCTGCGGCAACAGGTGATGCGGACGCTCGTCAGCGTGCATTGGAACTGGAAAACGCTCTTGCCGTGCTGTCATCCTTCGACGAAGGTCCGGATCTCGTTCTCTACTTCAAGCACATGATGGTGGTGAAGGGCGACAAGGAATACACGCTGAACTTCAATGAGAGCGATTTCCTCTCTGACAGCCAGCGTGGTTATGTCGAAGCACAGCTGAAGCTGTTCGACAATTGGTATGCCCAGTGGAGCAAGCTGCCAGGCGCTGTCCAGACCTACAAGGCGTAACCAGAAATAACAGCGGGGTCCGAGCACAAACTCGGACCCCGCTGTAAATTTCGTATTTTCACACTGCTCACTGGTGATTTTCACTGAGAGCCGGCTCTGGCAGCGTAAACGGCGCCGCACAGCTCCCAAAATGCATAATCAAGCGTGCCGGCGAAAAAGCGTCTCCGCGCAGATGGGGCGACCTGTCATCAAATCGATCCCCATTCACGCGCGGCAACGAGCCGTGATTTAATCAAGCAGGTACGACGTTTTCCGCTTTCGACTTGCCAGTCTTGCGGTCCTGACCGATTTCGTAGCTGACCTTCTGGCCGTCACGAAGTGGGCTCGAGCTCTGAACTGCAGAGATGTGAACGAATACGTCAACGCCGCCATTGTCTGGCGTGATAAAGCCGAAGCCTTTGTCCTGATTGAAAAACTTTACTGTCCCAGTGGCCATGTATATCCCCGTAAATAATGGCGGCCCTTATGCCGCCGACGCGGGAGATTAGGCATCTGCGCCGTCAACCGCAACCGATATTTGATAGTAAATACTGTAAATACAACGTTGCGAGGCCACTTTAATTGCCTAGACAGCCATTTTTGGGCCTTCACCCGCCAAACGTGGCCAAACAAAGGCCTGACAAAACTGCCTTTGGCAGGCAGTTTTGCATCTGGCCCTGTCGACTAGATCAATTGAGGACTGGAAGAGACAGAGGTGCGAGTTCGCCAAGTGAACGGCCTTGAGGGTCCTTTTGGGCAATACGGCTGACCGCAAATTTCGAGGCCTCCTTCATCACCTGGACCGCAGCATCATAATCCAGCCCAAGCAACTTGCCGCCACGCGCAATACATTGTCCATCGACATAGACGGCCTCTACCGCGCGCTCTGCCGCGCATTGCAGCAGGTTGCGCAGTGGATCGTACACCGGCTGCATGGCGGGATGGTTGAGATCAACAAGCGAGAAGTCCGGCTTTGCGCCAACCGCAATGCGACCAATATCCGAACGGCCAAGTGCCTTCGCACCACCAAGTGTTGCCATGTCCAGGATATCACCGGTCTTGATGTCGAAAACGCTCTTGCCGGCAATTCGCGCGCAGATTAGCGCGCGGCGCATCTCTTCCAGCATATTGTAAGGATAACTGTCCGTGCCAATACCGACATTGATACCGGCCCGGCGATAACGCCCGATCGATTCCAGGATCATGCCGCTGCGCGAGAACGTAACCGGGCTGTGGGCAACGCTGGTACCGCGTTTAGAAAGCAGCTCCATATCGGTCTGCGTGCGTTCACGTGTCCAGGAATGGCTGTCGAGGAAAATACAGTGACCGAGGATCAGCCTTTCATCGAGAATACCGAGCCCTTCTAGATATTTGACCGCCGTCTTGCCGGTCCGGCTAAGCAATTCCTCATGTTCTGCCATGGTCTGCGCGGCATGAATTGTGATCGGCACGCCACGGCTTTTGGCCGCCGCCGTCGCTTCAATCAGCAAGTCCTCAGAGCATGTCTCAACCTGCGACGGGGCGATGACGCCACCAATGCGGCTGGAAGGGTGGGCCTCGGCGGCGTCAACACAGGCAAGTGCCTGTTGGTAGGCCTCGCGACCACGTGCCTTATCCCAGCGATATTCCAGTCGGTGACTGTTTTCGACGTGCCAGCTCGCTTCACGAAATCCCGGCGCGGCATAGGTACGGGCACCGCTTTTAACCAGCGTCGGCAGCCACGCGTCATGAGGCCCGGCAATATCGAGAAGTGTGGTAACACCACTGCGAATAAGGTCGCCAAGCATGATCGTTAGTGACGCTTCACGCGCCTCCTGGCTGATTTCGATCAGGCCCGAATATTCATACATCGCCTGACCCCAGAGGGCGGCTGTGCCCATGTCATCGAATATGCCCTTTGACAGCGGCTCCTCATCGGAATGACAGTGGATGTTGATGAGACCAGGCAACAGCATACTGCCCTGGCCGTGTTCTTCCACCGCAAATGGACCGGTATAGTGCCCACCAATGTGCAGGATAGACGTGTCATCGAAGGCAATATCGCCATTGTTGAGATAGGCATGGCTGCCGGTTTTTTCGTCATAGGCGACGATAGTTTCGACATTACGGATGACGGTGATCTGCTTAGTCATGGCTTGTCCTGAAATAACGTTCGAGGAAACGGCTATAGGCACCCATCAGTGCACTGAAGAGGAAATAGACGGCAGCGGCGAACACGTACCCTTCCAGTACGGCAATGCCCTGCCAGACCGGATCGCGCATCGCCGAGCGCACAGTATCGAGGAAGTCGAGCAGCCCAACGATGGTCACGAGCGTCGTGTCCTGAAAGAAGCCGATGAACAGCGACACCAGGGGCGGAATGACTTTCTTCATTGCCTGCGGCAGCACGATCTTGAAAATGATCGGCCAGTAGCCCATGCCAAGTGCCTTGCCAGCCTCGATCTGGCCCTTCGGCACATCCTGCAGACCGCCGCGCACGATCTCGGCAATATAGGCGGCAGCGAAAATGATGATGGCGATCTGGGCACGCAGCAGCTTGTCCACCGTCACGCCGTCCGGCATGAACAAAGGCAACATCACGGTTGCCATGAACAGAATGCTGATCAGCGGCACACCACGGATGATCTCGATGAAGCTGGTTGCCAGAACACGGATGACCGGCAGGTCAGAGGCGCGCGACAGTGCCAGCAGGATGCCGAGCGGCAGGGCACAGGCGAGCCCGACAAACGACAGCATGAAGGACAGCGGCAGACCACCCCACTGCGTTGTCGGAACGGCACGCAGGCCCAACATGCCGCCCGCCATCAGAATGTAGAGGCCGGGCAGGATGAGGAAAATCCACGACAGCAGCAGCTTGCGGCTCCACATCTGTGGCACCATCGAAACCGTAATGGAGCCGAGAAAGACAATCAGAGAAACAAGCGGCCGCCACTGTTCTTCATAGGGGTAAAAGCCAAAGGCCATGTAGCGCAGCTTAGTGCTGAGAAATGGCCAACAGGCACCGCTTGCCGTCTTGCAGTCTTCCGGTGTGCCGGCGAAGGTGGCGTTTAGAAACAGCCACTGTATCGCGAACCAACCGAGGGCGAGAGCGACGGCACTGCTCAGAATGGTGATCAGCGCGTTGCCAGGCGTACCAAACCAGTCCTGCCGCCAGCGTTGCGGACGCCGGGGAGGGGACTGGATGCTGGCTGTGCCAAGGACGAGTTGAGCTTCCGTCACGATCAACGCTCCTTCAGCGCAACATGAGAGTTGTACCAGTTCATGAACAGCGAAATTATGATCGACAGGGTGAGATAAGCCCCCATGAAGATCGCAATCGTTTCCATGGCCTGCCCGGTCTGGTTCATCACGGTGTTTGAGACCATGACAAGATCGGGATAACCGATGGCAATCGCCAGTGAACTGTTTTTGAAGACGGTGAGGTATGTATTGGTCAACGGTGGGATCATCAAGCGAGATGCCTGTGGCAGAATAACAAGCCGCATGGTGCGGCGGCGCGGTAGGCCAAGCGCCATCGCCGCTTCCCACTGGCCCTTGTTGACAGCCTGAATGCCCGCGCGAACAATTTCCGCTACATTGGCCGATACGCTGAGAGACAAGCCGAACAGCAAGGCGACAAATTCTGGCTTGATCTGCACGCCGCCCGTGAGGCGAAAGCGGCCTTTCTCTGGCAAGTCGAAAGTCATGTCTATGCCGTGCAGCAGCAGGGCCAGCGCAACAGGCAGGAAACCGAACATCACGGCAACCAAAGCGCCATTATTGGAAACGCCGGTTGCCAATCGCCTGCGGAGTGCAAAACGCCTGATGACCACTGCACCTATGATGCCAACAACAATGGCCGCAAAAACAAAGGCAAAACCGCTTTCTAAGGTGACGGAGGGAATAACGAGGCCGCTATTGGAAAGATAGACATGTGGTGCCAGTGCCAGGGCTTCTCGCACGGGTGGCAGCACATTGATGATCACCGCGTACCAGAACAGCAAATAGAGCAGCAGCGGCACGTTTCGAAGTGCCTCGACATAGCCCAGCATCAGCCGCTGCAAGATCGGATTGCGCGACATGCGACCAATCCCGACCAGAAGTCCGATGATAGTGCCGAAAATGGCGGCCAGCAGCGACACCTTGACGGTGTTGGCAAGACCAACCAGCAGCGCATGGGCCACTGTGTCGCTCGGCCCATAGGGAATTGCCGCTTCACTGATGACAAAACCAGCCTGTCGCGACAGGTAGCTGAACCCGGTCGCAATATCGTGTTTGGCAAGATTTTGGCTTGCAGTCGTAAACATCGACCAGGCAATCAACGCGATGACACCGATTGCCAGCCATTGGTAAAAAAGCGCGCGAAAGCGCACATTACTCAGCAGAGCCATCGGAACCCTCCGTGGAGACGGCCGCAAGAGGTATTCGCGCCCGCAGGAACGGGCGCGACGATCTCGTTTTATCGGATTGGCGGAGCGTAAAGCAGGCCGCCCTGGTTCCATTGGGTGTTCGGGCCGCGGGTCATGCCAAGTCGGGTCTTTTCACCAAGCGCACGGTCAAAAACTTCACCGTAATTGCCGACCGACTTGATGATGTTGTAGCCCCACTTGTTGTCGAGCTTCAGCATCTCGCCGAGATTGTCAGTGACGCCAAGCATACGCTGGATTTCCTGGTCGTCGCTTTTGACCTTTTCATCGACATTGGCCTGGGTGATGCCCTTTTCTTCTGCCGCCATCAGCATCCAGATCGACCAGGATACGATATCGCGCCAGTTGGAATCGTTCTGGCGAACGCCAACTGCCAATGGCTCTTTGGAGATGGTTTCCGGCAGAACGACATAGTCGTCGGGATTGTTGGCAACGGCGCGGATCGAAGCAAGGTCAGAACGGTCAGACGAGATTGCGTCGCAACGACCGCTGAAAAATGCTGCACGGTTTTCGTCCGGGCTTTCAAACACAACCAGTTCAAATTTGGCGCCAAGCTTGCCGAAGAAGTCGCTGAGGTTCTGCGCCGTCGTAGTGCCGGGCAGGGTGCAGATGGCTGCATCCTTCAGTTCCTCGGCGCTGGTTACGCCAAGCGACTTCTGCACCATCAGGCCCTGACCGTCATAAAACACGACAGGCCCGAAATCGATACCGAGAGAGGCGTCACGGGTAAATGTATGGGTTGTCTGACGCGACAGCACATCGATTTCGCCTGACTGAAGTGCCTGGAAACGGGTATTGATGTTGGTCGGGACATATTCGACCTTTTCACCATCCCCAAAAACGGCGGCGGCAATGGCGCGGCAGATATCCGCATCAAAACCTTCCATGCGACCCTTGTCATCAGGTGCAGCAAAACCGGGCGTGGAGAGAGAGACGCCGCAAACCAGCTTCCCGCGCTGCTTTACCGTGTCGAGTGTATCGGCGCTGGCAACGCCTGCTGTAACGACTGTCAGAATTCCGATGGCTGCACCGATGCAGCTCCCAACTGTCCATCTATTCATTTCAGTTCCCCTTTTGATTGGATGCACTTCCCTTGTCATTTTATTGTTTTTGGCTAAGATAATGCGTACAGTATTGTCTACAATATCTTTCCATGATTGACAACACCCGTCTCTATCGCTGCGCTGAATTTTCCGAAGCCGGCAGGCGCAGCCGATCGCCACCCCGAACGACAGACGCATTCGTGCGTGATGCCGAGCCAGCGGGATTTCACAGCCGATACCACAGCAAATATCAGGCGAGGGCGGCGCGCAGATCGTGGGAGAGATCGCGGATTTCGCTCAGGTCTAGCTCGGATTCGACATGCTCGAGATGATGCGCCATCAGATGCACCGCCTTTTCGGCGTCGTTGGCAGCAACCGCCTCAACGATCTCGGCATGTTCATCCGGCCCACAATTGAAGCGGTTGGTATTGCGGTAGACGGCTGTTATCAGCGATGAGCGGGCAATCAAGTCCCGCATTGTCGTGAACAGGAAGTCCGACCCCAGAGTTTCCGCCAAAAGCAGGTGAAAACCACCAGAAAGCTTGATGATTTCACTCGTAATATCTTCCGTATTGGCGACACGTTCCTTGGCAACATGATCACGCAATCGCTTTAGATCTGCTTTGGAAACTGACTTGCACAGACGTTCGATCACACAACGTTCAACTGTGCGGCGCACAAAAAAAACATCCCGCGCCTCTTCTACCGATGGCTTGGAAACAAAGGCACCGCGGTTCGGAATGATTGTGACAAGGCCATCGCGCTCCAGTGCGGTGAGGGCCTGACGAACCTTGGCGCGACTGACATTAAAGATCGTCGCCAGTTGCTCTTCCTTGAGCTGCACACCGGGACGAAGCCGGCGCTCAGCGATGGACAACCAGACTTTTTCGACAATGTGTTGTGTGGACGGTCCGGCCTGTGCGGTCATCAAATCTGTTCCCTGTTGGGATTACACAAGCGCAATCTGACCAGAAAAGTCAATCATATTGTCAGGATATTCATTGCATTATTGTCGACAATATGAGACATCATTGTAAATTATGAAATTGAGATCTCACCATGGAATTCGACTTCACCGAACTTGAGCCACAAAGTCGCTACCGCCTGCTGACGAATTTCATCGGCCCGCGACCGATAGCGCTGGTGACGACCCGTTCGGCAGCAGGCCATAACAACGCGGCGCCCATGAGCTTCTTCAACGTGTTTTCACACGACCCGCCACTTGTTGTGCTTGGCATCCAGCCGCAATCTTCGGGTGAAGAAAAAGACACGATGGTCAATATTCGCCGCACCGGTGAGTTCGCCATCAACATGGTCGACATGACCTTGTCGCAGCAAATGCTGGTCTGCGGGCTAGGCTTTGATAATGAAGTCGATGAACTCTCCATGGCTGGACTAACAGCCAAGCCATGCGCCAAGATCGACGCAAGTTATGCCGCGCAATCGCCCTGTGTCTTTGAGTGCCGGGTGGAACGTCTGATCGATTATCCCCGCCGCACCCTGGTGATTGGCGAAGTCCTCCACATGCATGTTCACCGAGAGTGCCTTGATGCCGAGGGACGTTATGTCGATCCAGAACGGTATCAGCCGATCGCGCGTTTGCATGCCGACAATTACATCACTTCGGATCGCCAGTTTGAACTGAGCGCACCACCGATCGCAGATTTCATCAAACCGCAGGACAAATAGGCCCTGAGAGGTTCACGACGATGCATATTCGCCTGATCAACCCAAACTCCACGGCTTCGATGACCAGCCAGGCGCTGGCAAGTGCGTTGCGGGTAAAACAATCGGGCACCGAGGTTTCTGCCGTTAATCCGGCAAACACCCCCATCAGCATCGAGGGTGGCGCGGACGAGGCAATGGCTGTGCCAGGCATGCTGGAGGAAATTCGCAAGGGCGAACGTCTGGGCATTGAGGCCTATGTCATCGCCTGCTTCGATGATCCCGGCCTGCACGCGGCCAGAGAAGTTGCGCGCGGCCCCGTCATCGGCATCTGCCAGGCGGCGATACAGGTGGCGATGACCATCAGTCGCCGCTTTTCGATCATCACCACATTGCCCCGGTCCATCCCGATCATCGAAGATCTGGTGAGTGATTACGGCGCAGATCGTCACTGCCGTAAAGTCAGGGCAATCAATTTGCCTGTCCTTGGACTGGAGGAAGACCCAGCCATGGCAGAGCAGTTGCTGATCCGTGAAATTGAAACGGCCAAACAGCAAGACCGCGCCGAGGCCATCATTCTCGGTTGCGCTGGCATGTCGGCGCTCTGCGATCGTCTGCGCGAGGCGACCGGTGTTCCGGTGATTGATGGCGTGACGGCAGCAATCAAGATAGCCGAAGCCCTCGTCGGTGCTGGTTACGTCACATCAAAGGTCAATGCCTACGACTATCCGCGCGTCAAGGGGTGACGGGCAGATCTGCGGCTGACACCGGGCCGTCTTACGACTGAATTCATCTGGTCAACATACTTCCCATCATTTGCTCGCGAGAGACTTGTGGCGGCGGATCATTATCTTCCAGCCGAGAAAGCGACCGCCTGTCGTGCTTGGCACCAGATCATCACAGATACAGACAATAAAAAGGCAACACATTAGGTTGTCACTTCCCACATGCTTTTCGAACGAACATCCGTACTCTACTCGGCATCAAGCCTGCCGTTTCAACTCGCCACGACAACGGCTAAGGTCTTGCGCGCACCTCTGATTAGGCCAAGGGATATTGAAAATTGAAGCGACTTTTTTTGGCAACAACTCTTATTCTGCACCCACAAGTCGTATTCAGCCTTGAGCAAAATCAGCGTGTTAAGCCCATACCAAGTAGGGCAATTCCAGACTATCAACTGGGCGGCAGTTATGAGCCGCCTCTTGGCGTTACTGTTGTGGCGCGGGACAGCACAGCGATGCCAGCCGAAGGCCTTTACAATATTTGTTACGTTAATGGTTTTCAGACCAGCCGTACAGCCATTGGCCAAAAGAGCTTTTGGTTATTGACAAAAACGGCAAAGCATTTGCCGATCCCGGCTGGCCAGATGAGTATCTTCTGAACATCTCGTCTGCAGCGATCAGAGAACAGATTGCAAAACGGCTCGCCACCAGCATAGCGCACTGCGCGAAGGCCGGCTTTGACGCCGTCGAATTCGATAATCTCGATTCCTTTAGCCGCTCTAAAGGGGCGTTGACGCAGGAAGATGCGGTGGCATTCGCGCGCCTGCTTGTCGAGATCGCACACAGCAATGGATTGGCCGCAGGTCAGAAGAACACACCGCAGCTTTCCCACGACGAGCGCCGCACAATCGGATTTGATTTCGCCGTTGCAGAAGAATGCCATCGTTTCGATGAGTGTTCCGAATATACACGCTTCTACGGAGATCAGGTCATCAACATTGAATATACCGATGACCTGCGCGGAAAATTCTCCGCTGTCTGCCGTGACAAGAACACGCCCAAAGCCACGATCCTGCGTGATCGTATGCTGAAAGCGCCGGGACAAGAAGGCTATCACTACGCCCATTGCCCGGCAGCATCTCGCTGACACCTCCGCTTGCCGCGGCAACTTCTGGCATCAACCGAACCACAAAGCGTTACGCAAAAAACCGGTTGGTGGGACGTGGCAACCCGAGATGGTCTCGCAACGTTGTTCCTACGTAATCCTGGCGGAACAAACCTCGCCGTTGCAGTTCCGGAACCAGCCGAAGTACCACATCGTCCAGCCCTTGCGGAAGATATGGTAACACGACTGTAAAGCCGTCACTGGCATCCTCGGCCAACCATTTTTCCATCTCATCAGCGATGGTTTGTGGCGTGCCCACAAAGGCGAGGCCAGCATAACCACCATATCGCTGTGCCAACTGACGCACCGTCAGCGCGTCCTCTCTTGCAAGCCTTATAGCTTGCTCGCGACCGGTCTTGCTTGCATTCGTATCGGGTATGTCAGGCAGCGGGCCATCCGGATCAAAACCGGACGCATCATGGCCAAGAGCAATCGACAGTGACGCGATAGCGCTGTCATAGTGCACCAGACTGTCAAGCTTGGCGCGCTTGGCCTTGGCTTGTTCCACCGTGTCTGCAATCACGATGAGAGCAGCGGGCAGTATTTTCAGTTGCTCCGGACGGCGGCCGAAAGCTGGCATCCTGCCTTTGATATCGGCATAAAGGAGCTTTGCAGCGGCCAGATCGCGCGGCGAGCAAAACACCACCTCTGCGGTTTCAGCAGCCAGTTGACGACCGGGCTCTGATTGGCCCGCCTGCACGATGACGGGCCAGCCCTGGACAGGCCTGGCTATGTTCAAAGGCCCCTTGACCTGCAGGGCAGGGCCTTTGTGATCAAGCACGTGCATTTTATCGGGATCAAAGAAGATGCCGCTTTCCTGATCGCGAATAAATGCATCATCAGCAAAGCTGTCCCACAGGCCCGTGACGACATCAAAAAACTCACGCGCTCTCGCATATCGATCACCATGATCAACATGGTTATCCAGACCAAAGTTGAGCGCGGAGTCAGGGTTTGCCGTTGTAACAATATTCCATGCAGCGCGTCCGTCGCTGATATGATCGAGCGAGGCAAACCGGCGAGCAACGTGATACGGCTCGTCAAAAGTCGTCGACGCCGTTGCGGCAAGGCCAATCTTTTCGGTCACGGCAGCCAGCGCCGAAAGCAAAGTGAACGGCTCAAAGGATGTAACAGTGTGGCTGCGTCTCAGCGCCTCCACAGGCATGTTCAGAACCGCCAGATGATCCGCCATAAAAAACGCGTCAAATTTTGCAGCTTCTAGCTTTTGAATGAATGACTTCAAATGGGAAAAGTTGAAGTTCGCATCGGCATAGGAACCCGGATATCGCCACGCGCCGGTATGCAGACTGACGGGACGCATGAACGCTGTGAGATGCATCGACTTTGCCATGGAGCGGCTCTCCTTCGAGCATGTTGGAATATATTGGCGATAGACATAGGGCCAACCTCTCGAATATTTATTCCCTAATTCTAACCGAGATAAGATAAATAACTCTATATCCAATCACATCATTGAAAATTTAGATTTTTCTTCCGAAAATTCGAACTTTCGACATTACATCACGACCCAAATAGTATATATATTTTATAGATAATAACCGGGTGAGGATAAATCATGGTTCGCGTTTCAGTTGATCGTAAATATGACGCAGCCCGCAATATTACCGACATCACGCAAAACCGTTGTTGCCGTTTTCCATCACGAATGCACGCACCTGTGACATCGCAGAGGTGGATTAGTTCGAGGTCGAAAAACGCGCTGAAAAGAGACGGATATGCAGAGACACGTTATTGAACACGCCGGACTGCCGGTCGGAATAGCAATCGCTGAAGACAACAAGTTGCGGTTCATTGCCGTGAAGTTCCATGTGATTGATCTCGACAATCGCAGATATGCGAGCTTGCACCATCTGACGGCAGACATCCGCAGCCATCTGGCAACACCCAGCGCTTTTGCGGCGTGATCCTTAACGAACCATGATTTTTCACAGCCGAGCGGATATGCGGCGAAACTTACGGATGCGCGCAGAGAATATTTGTCCTTGCTTCGACGATATGCGCAGACATATGGTTTCCCGCAGCCAGACTGTTGCGGTCCTTGAGGCCATTAAGGTTTGATTTTTGGCGACGTCGTTTTTCATCCGCTCCGCGATTAGGGAGCACTTCGCCATCCGTCGCCAAAGATTTCCCGCGTGGTCAGCGTTATCAAGCCAATCTGCAATCTCCCAGGCATTAATCAGACCCGGGGAGTGTGACATTCCAACTTTGCAGAAACCAGGGGCATTATTGTCTTCGTTGCATTTGAAAATGGAATGTACCACGCTACAAACATAAATCGCATAAGGTTTGTTATGGAACTTTTGTATTCCATGTCCTTATGTTCAGATGGTATCAGCTGTTCGGCCGGTCTTGCTCAAAAGCGCTGCGGACAAATAACTAAAAACAAAATCATCCCTCGCAAAGAACCCTCAATTCCGTCATTTGTTGTTTTTAGCGATTTTTGTTGCAATGCACAGACTTTGAAAATGCCAACGCTGAAGTCATAAATTTTGGACTTCCGTCAATTTAGACCGCAAATTATATATTTATTACAATAGGATAGATTTTATTTTAACAAAAATTATCCTTCCCGTTGACAACTACGGACGAGAAATGTTGCCCTTAAATCAGCAGAAGTGAATAAATATCACATATGCTGATTGCCGGGAGGGCAATCGTCACGTTCACGATCATGGGAGGATCATATGAACAGTCGTCGTCATTTCATGGCTACCTTAACGGTAGCCGCTTCCACTGTCGCAATTCTCGCATTTGGCGGCCAGGCCGCCTACGCCAAAGATCTCAAAATCGGTTTTAGCCAGGTTACCCTGCAATCTCCATTTTATGTTCAGTTGAAGAATGGTGCAGAGTCAGCAGCAGCGGCATCAGGTGACACGTTGGTGTTTCTGGATGCCAACGGCGATGTGTCGAAGCAGAACAATGATATTCAGGATCTCATTACACAGGGCGTCAACGCCATCATTATCAATCCGGTCAACCCGGATGCCGTGGCACCGTCTTTGGATGCAGCAGCAGCGGCAGGTATTCCTGTCATAACGGTCGACCGACCTGTGCGTGGTGGCACCGTGGCGGCCCATGTCGGGCGCGACAACAAGGCTATGGGCAAACTGGTTGGAGAAGCCGTCGTTGCGAAACTGAAGGCAGATGGCATCAGCGATGCCAAAATCATCGAAATCCAGGGTGACGCAGGTGGCGCCGTGATGATGGACCGTCGAGACGGCTTCCACGATGCGATCAAGGATAGTGGCCACAAAATCGTCGAAGGGCCTTACGCTGAGTACATCCGCGCCAATGCGGTCACCGCAATGCAGGACCTTTTGCAAGCCCATCCTGATGTCAAGGTTATCTACGCCCATAATGATGACATGGCACTTGGTGCTATGCAGGTCTTGAAGGAAAACAACCGGGACGATGTTCTGGTTGCAGGTGTCGATGGGCTGTCTGAAGCGCTGCAGACCATGAGCTCAGGCGGCAAATATGTGGCGACCGCTCTCAACGATCCGCAATATCTCGGTGACGTCACCATTCAAGTCGCACTTGAAGCCGCCGCCAAGAAAACGGTTCCGGCCTTTGTCGATGCCGGCACGGCGCTGGTAACACCAGAAAATGTGGGCAAGTTCCCGCATTCTGCACTGTTTGCGGAATACCGTCCGCAGGTTCTCAACCAATAACTCCCAAGCAGACAGGAGGGGCTTCGCCCCTCCTGATTGATCTTATCTGTCAATGAGCGTCGGCGCCCCAGCCCGACGATTGCCTCGGTGTATCTGAAGGATAGCAAAATCATGCGTGCAGCCGTACTCCACACGCCCGGAGATATCCGCCTCGAAGACGTTGCCAAACCCGTGCCGGGACAAGGAGAAGCCCTCCTACGCGTCGCGGCCGTCGGCGTTTGTGGTTCGGATTTGCCGCGAATGCTCACCAAAGGTGCCCACAAGATGCCGATTATCTGTGGTCATGAATTTTCTGGCGTTATCGAAGAACTCGGTCCGGGTGTTCCCAATTTCAAGATTGGTGAACTGGTCACGGTTCCTCCGATGCTTCCGTGCAATAGTTGTGACCAGTGCGCCACCGGCAACTTCTCTCGCTGCCGCAATTACGACTATTTTGGCTCTCGTCGCGATGGAGCCTACGCGCAATATGTTTGCGCTCCGGTCAGCAACCTTATGAAGGTTCCGGCAAACTGCGACCCGCGTGCGGCCGCAATGGTCGATCCGGCGTCGATCGCGCTACATGCCATTTGGAAGGCGGGCGGCGTGACGATGGGTGATCGCGGAGCGGTTATCGGCTGTGGTCCAATCGGGCTTTTTGCCATTCAGTGGATGCTGTTGATGGGAGCAACCGAGGTTGTTGCGATCGACATTTCCAAAGAAAAGCTTGAGTTGGCTCGTCAGGCCGGCGCGACACATACGTTGCTTTCAACTGACGAGATCCCGAAAGATATGCTGTGCAATATCATCATCGAAGCGGCCGGGCATCCAAGTTCAATCGGGACAGCGGTCCAGCTTGCGGCACCAGGCGGTCACGTTGCCTTTATCGGCATTCCGGTTGGCGAAGTGCCTCTTTCCAATGCCACCTTCCAACACTTCCTTCGTCAGGAAGTCTCGCTGCATGGTTCTTGGAATTCGTTTGGCGCTCCCTACCCCGGCCCACAATGGACGGTTGCGCTTGACAAGCTTGCCTCCGGAGCCCTCAAATGGGAGTTCATGATAACCCACGATCTTGCACTCAATGAATTACCCGCAATTTTCGAGCGGCTTCGCAACGACAGTGGCTTCTTTTTCTCGAAGATCATGTTTCGCCCGTGACGGACAAAACCCGGTTGGAGGCCGGGCCGTCATAACTGGCAGTTTGGGGAGGACAATCGAACATGGCTCATATTCTGAGCTTCGATTTTGGCACCGGTGGCGTACGAGCAGGTGTTTACGACGTCGACCGCCGTCAGATGCTTGGTCAGGCCGACGCAGCCTACGCGACACATTATCCGAGAGCCGGGTGGGCTGAACAATCTCCGACTGATTGGCGCAAAGCCCTTCGTCATGCTGGCCGTGCCGCCCTTGAAAAAGCAGGGCGAAAGACGGTTGATGCTGTCTGCTGCGCGACAACCGCATCCACTGTCGCGGTGTGTCGGCGTGATGGTACCCCGCTTTCGCCAGCAATACTGTGGATGGACTGTCGCGCCGATGCTGAGGCACGACAGACGGCATCGCTAGATCATGAGGTCATGCGGTTTTGCGGCGGCTCGGACGCTGTCGAGTGGCTTGTACCCAAATCGATGTGGTTGAAAAGCCATATGCCTGAACTCTGGTCAAAGGCCGAAGTGATTTGCGAAGCGCTCGACTATGTCAACTTCGACCTGACGGGTGAATGGGTCGGTTCGCGCATGAATGCGGCCTGCAAGTGGAATTACGACAGCCAGAACCATCGTTTTGTTCCGGAAATTTATGAAGCCTTCGGTATTCCAGATCTTTTGGAGCGTTTGCCGCAGCGCATCGTTCCTGTCGGCGGAGTTATCGGCACGATGCGCAGCGAAATGGCCGCTGAACTTGGTCTTGATAACCTGCCGGTCGTAGCGCAGGGCGGCATCGACGCTCATATCGGCATTCTCGGCGCAGACACGGTCGAACCCGGCGGCATGCTGTTCATCGGTGGCACGTCTATCGTCCAGCTGGTGCAACTTGCCCAGGAGGAAGACGTTTCCGGTTTCTGGGGCCCCTACCCGAATGCACTGAACGATGGCCGTTGGCTGGTGGAATGTGGTCAGGTTGCCGCCGGGTCAATGCTCAATTGGCTGACCGATGAAATTTTCGGCCTCGACAAAAATGGACATGCGGCGATGATTGCCGATGTTGCCGCAACGCCGCACCGCTCCGAAGGCCTGCTTGCGCTGGACTATATGATGGGTAATCGTACACCCTATCGTGACGCCTCCTTGCGTGGCGTGCTGATGGGGCTGACGCTGGGCCACACACGCGCTGACATTTACGCGGCGGCGATCGATTCCGTTGCGCTCGGGTCCGCCAATATCCTGTCGGTGCTCAAAGCACGGGGTGTGGCGGTCGAGCGCGTGATGATGGCTGGTGGCATCGTCAAGAATGCCGCCTGGCTGCAAGCCACGGTCGATGCGCTCGGACTTCCGGTCCAGGTCGCCCGTGAAGACAATCTTTCTCTTGTCGGCACGGCGGTCGCAGCCGCCTCCGCGATTGGCGTGTTTCCTGATCTGAAGACCGCCGCAAAAGCCTGTGTTGCACCCGCAAGCGAGCTACTGCCCAATCCCGGCCGCGCCGAATGGTTCGAACGTATGCTTCCCCTTTATCAAGACGCAACCGAACAGTTGCGCCCGACATTACACCAGCTTGCCCGTCGGCAGATGGGAGCGTGAACATGGCAGAACGTAACCCCTACTCCGCCCGCCTGCCCGTCAATGAACAGCGCGACCATCTGATGGTGCAGGTGGCCAAACTCTACTATGATTTGGATCGCACCCAGTCAGACATTGCCAACGAACTCGGCCTAACCCGCTGGCAAGTTGGCCGCCTGCTGGTTGAGGCCAAGGAAAACGGTGTCGTCCGGATCGAAATCACGCCTCGCGCTGGTCGGCGAACTTCAATGGAAGTCGAATTGCAGCGCCATTTTGGCGTTAGAGAAGCAATCGTCGTCCCGACGGTCGATATCGAAGAACCAAGCCTCATTATTGATAGCGTTGCTCAAGCCGCCGCGAACCATCTTGTCAGTCTCAATCCCAGACCATCACTCATGGGGGTCAGCTGGGGACGCACAATGGCAGCGGTTGCCCGCGCCTTGCCAAAAGACTGGTGCCCTGGCCTCAACGTGGTTCTTGTCAACGGCTCGACCGCACTGACCACCACTACCAGCCGAAATTCAGCAGTTGCCGAGGAGTTTGCACAGTCAGCGCCCGGCCGCGCCACGCTTTTGCCCGTGCCGGCGATAATGGGATCACGTTCGACTCGGGAGGCTCTCGAACATGACCCGATAATCGGGCGTGTCCTCAGACTTGCCGATGAAGCGCCCGTTGTCTGCTTCGGTCTTGGAGGCCTTACCCACCAGTCCGTTTTGCTGGGCTCGGGGTATCTCGATGACCACGATATTGCGCGCTTGAAAACGCTGAACTCCGTTGGCGATATCATGGGGCGTTTCGTCGATCGGAATGGCAAGATTGCAGATCGCCAGCTTGATGATCGAACTATCGGCCTGAGGTTGGAGGCACTTGCGCACAAGGAAAGAGTAATCGGTGTCGCGGCCGGTGAGGACAAGCACTTGATCACCGCCGCCTGCCTTCGGGCCGGCTACGTGACAGATCTGGTGACCGATGAAGGAACAGCCTGCAAAATTCTGGAGGAAGCTGCCTGATGGAAGACGTGCTCAGGATAGAACAACTCTCCAAGAAATTCCCGCCACATATCGTGGCCCTCGCCGAAGCAAATATTACGGTCAGAAAAGGTGAAGTTCATTGTCTTTTGGGCGCGAACGGTGCCGGGAAGTCAACCTTTCTCAAATTGATCGCTGGCGCTCTTTCGCCTTCCGGCGGGGACATCTGGGTCGAAGGCAAAAAGGTCAATTTCAAGACACCGGCTGAGGCCGCAGCAGTCGGGATTTCAATGATCTACCAGGAACTTGATCTTGTTCCCCAGCTCACCGTCGCTGAAAATCTGTTTCTTGGCCATCCACCCGCCAGTTTCGGGTTTCTGAACAAACGAGAACGACGTGCCCGCGCCCTTGAAGCATTGGCCAGGATAAGGGCGACCTTCTCTCCAGAAGACCGGGTTGGCAATTTGTCAATTGCCAACCAGCAACTGACGGCAATTGCGCGCTCGCTAACGCGGGATGCCAAGGTCATCATCATGGATGAACCGTCGGCCGCGTTGAACGAAACAGAACTGAAGGCAGTCTTCCGCGTCATCCGGGAACTGACGACGCGCGGCGTTGCGATTCTTTATGTCAGCCACCGCCTCGGTGAACTTCGCGAGATCGGAGACCGCGTCACGGTGCTGCGGGGTGGCCAGACAATCGAAACCTTCGATGTCGCAGGCACTCCGGACAGTGCGCTGGTCGAAGCGATCTTGGGTCGTAACCGCATGCTGATTGAGCGGCAGGAGCGCGCACCCGTGACCGGCGATGTCGTGCTGAGGGTTGACCGTCTTGTGGGAGCACACAAGCTGGAAATCCGCGATTTTGAATTGCGTCGTGGTGAAATTGCTGGATTAACCGGACTGAACGGTTCGGGCCGAACGTCATTTCTGAAGGCTCTATTTGGTGCAGACCCGGCTCAATCGCAAATGTCTCTTTACGGCAAATCGTTCAATCCCAAGTCGCCACGCGACGCGATCCGGGCGGGCCTGGGCCTGGTGCCCGAAAACCGCAAGACGGAAGGGCTCATTCTCGACGCACCGATCTATCGCAATGCCACTCTCCCGGCCATGCAAGGTAAATTTCTCGCTCGCCATGGAGAGCTGAAAGCGCAGACCGTTTCCGTTTTAAAACAGCTGACAACCAAATACGGCGCGCCGGAACAGAAGGTTTTGCAATTGTCCGGCGGGAACCAGCAAAAGGTCGTTCTCGCCAAATGGATCATCAAGGGTGCAAAGCTGCTGCTGCTTGACGAGCCTTCGCGCGGCCTCGATATCGGAGCCAAGGCAGATCTATACAAGCTGGTTGACAAGCTTGCCTCCGAGGGCGCGGCCGTCATCGTCGCCTCCTCCGAACTGGATGAGCTTTACGCTGCCTGCGATACAATCTGGGTCTTTCACGAAGGGCGGAACATCGCACGGTTCAATCCAGCCAGCACAGATCACGATACGATCCTGCGTCACCAGATCCTGGGAGAACATCATCATGACTGATACCGTAACGGGAACAACGCCATTGCAACGCTCCTCCTCTCGCCGCCTCGTGGATCTGGCGATCGAATATAACTTCATCGTTATCTTCCTTGTCGTGGTCGCTATCGCGGCAATATTGTCGCCGAACTTCCTCACGCCGACCAATATCTCCAATCTGTTTCAGCAGGCAGCGGTCGTTGGCGTTGTCGCCATTGGCATGACATTTGTCATTCTCACGGGAAATATTGACCTTTCTGTCGGTTCGGTTACCGCGCTTTGCGGCATGCTGGTTGCGGTGCTGTTGGCAGGGGGCATGCCCATCGTCCCTGCCCTGGCGATCACCATCTTCACCGGTGCCGTTGCTGGCGCATCGATCGGGGCGATCACCGCTTTTGCTGCCGTTCCAAGTTTTATCGTCTCGCTGGCAGGTCTCGTATCATTTCGCGGTGTAACCTATCTGCTGACCAACGGCACGCCGGTTGCCGGTCTGCCGCCAGAGTTCGCAGCCATCTCGTCAACGATGGTGCCCCTGCTACCTGGAATCCAGGTCAGCACCATGGGGATAATTTTCGTGGCACTGTGTGTTGCCGCCGGTGCTCTTTTGCGACTGACCGTTTTTGGTGAATCTGTCTATGCAACCGGCGGAAATCCGGAAGCTGCCCGTCTGTCTGGATTGCCAACCACGCGTATTCTTATCCTTGTCTTTACGGCATCAGGTGTCATGAGCGCGCTTGCCGGAATTTTGCTGACATCACGCCTGCGTATTGGTCAACCGACTGCAGCACAGGGCCTTGAGCTCGATGCAATCGCGGCTGTTGTGCTCGGAGGAACCTCACTTTTCGGTGGTCGCGGCGGCGTACTCGGCACCTTTTTTGCCGTGATGTTGCTGCAGGTACTGCGCAATATCTTCAACCTGCTCGGTCTCGGTTCTTTCTATCAGATGACTGTCACCGGCCTGATTATTGTTGCCGCCATTCTGCTCAACCGCTTCATCGATATCCGCCGCGGTCGTGCCTGAAACTCTTTGCAAAGATACGAAGACGCCACGGTAAATCCGTGACGTCCTAAGGCGTCAACAATACCGGAAAAAATCGTCGCCAAGATGAGAGACCTTCTTAGCGACGACCTCTCACACAGGGGCGTCCAAATCGCAGATCACTCGGCCGCTATCGGTCTGCTTCTCGATAGGACACGTTGGTCACATAGCTTGAGATGCTGTCGAATCTTGTCTGAGAGAACGCGGACATTTGGATTGAGAACCATGGAATCGTGGTCGCCCGGCACCTCGATAACGTCAAGATTTGGGGCGAGCGGTGACCATCCGTTGTCGTGACGAACAAAATCGCGATCGGCATTGAGCTGTCTGCCACCCGTGACCAGATAGCGCGGTTCAAGTTTTGGCCTTAACAGCAAAATCTGCCCGTCATAAGGTCTGACCTCATAGCGATCCAAAGCACGCAAGAAGGCTGAGTGAACGCGTTCGTTGTGCAACTCGACCGTTTTTGCCGGTGCCTGCAATGCATCTGATCGCGCTCTCTGATAGTTTGCCCAATTACGCTTATGCTCTATCCAGTTGCGGAGAAAAGCACCTCTTTCTCGCTTGATGTCCTGCGCCTTGATCAGCACTTTGTCTGTCATCGACAAAACGGGATAGCCGGGAAGCGGTGTATCCAGCATGATGATGATCTCGACGGTTTCTCCGGCAGCTTCCAGTTGCTGTGCCATTTCATAGGCCACAAGCCCACCGCCCGAAAAACCTCCCAAAAGATAAGGGCCAGACGGCTGTACTGTGCGTATCTCGCTTAGGTAGTCGCGCGCCATCTCGGTGAATGTCTCGTGCGGCTCCTGATTTGCGTAGAGCCCGCGTGCCTGCAAGCAGTAGACCGGCCGGTCATTGCCGATCTGCAATGCAATATGGCGCAGGTTGAGCACATTGCCGAACATGCCAGCGCAAAGGAACAGCGGCGTAGCCGTAGCTTTGGCAGATGTCGTGGTCATCGACACCAGATGTATCCGCTGCGTATCTGCCTCTTCAGGTGCTTCAGCAGTATCCGCACTTTCGGCGGGCGCTGCATTCTTGCCAATGAGGTCTGCGCATTCGGCAATAGTGGGCGCCTGGAACAAAACCGAAATGGGCAGATCGATCCCATAGGTTTTATGGATCATCCGGAACAGGCGCACCGCGATGAGCGAATGTCCACCGACGTCGAAGAAGTTGTCGCTGACACCGATCTTCTCAACCCCCAGCAACTCACTCCAATAACCGGCAAGTGTTCGCTCAACATCGTTCCGTGGCGCAATATAGTCGTTCTCAAGGTCTGGCCGCTCGAAAAGCTGGGCAGACGGACTTGCCTGCGTATCAACTCGCCAAGCAGCCCTTTCGCGCAACTTGTCGAGCGGCAGACTGGAGACGATTGCCTGAGGTCGGCGTGTTGCCAGCACCCGAGACAGCAGGCTGAACCCTTCAGAAGGCATGATGCCCTGGCGAACCTGCGCAGCAAGTTCAAGTGCTGCGGCCGAAGGCGGTGCTCCGACTTCGCCATGACTTGCCGCTCCGGCAGAAGTCACACTCAAACTGAGATCATTTGCCAGGCGTTTGATCGTAAAACGTTCAATCTCCAGAATGACTGAACCGTCCAGCGCCGTAATGGTCACGTCGAAAGCGGAATAATCTGGACCGGAATTCCCGCCCTTTGACAGCCTGACATGGCTCAGAACCTGTTGCGGCAGATTTTCATAGATACGAATAGAGCCGTAAGACATCGGTGCCCACAGCACTCCAGACGACGCATACCCCTCAATAAGCTCCATTGCGTAGCCAGTTGCAATATCGAGAAGCGCAGGGTGAAAACGTAATCCTGTCTCAATGTCGCCAGCATAGTCGTCGGAGAGCGACAGTTGCGCAAGCGCCTCACCTTTTCCGACCGAAAGGGCGCGCAGAACCGACCAGCGTGACCCGAAGCGGATATTGTCCTCCTGTGCGGAACGCAATGCCGCGCCGTCTGCGGCGCGACGTCTGGTTGTCCAGTGAGTGTCGCCCAACGAAAGCTGCACTGGTGGCAAGACCGACGGAGGGGCAAGTCGCACCGACGCTTCCGCATGGAGGCGAATGGAATCCGAACCGCCATTCTGATCTGCCGCACAAATGAAGGCGCGATAGTCATTTCCATCCTGTTCAAACCGAACCCGGATTGACTTCGTTGTCTCATCTTCAATGCTGAGTGGCGAAATGAAGATCAGATCCTCGATTTCAAAGCCTCCGGCGAAGCCATATTCATTGGCGGCCTGCGCCAGCAGTTCGATATAACCGGTTCCAGGCAGAATGGCCTGACCTGAAACAAGCCGATGTTCATTCCACATCCAGTGGGTCGCGGGGCTCGCCGTAAATTCGAGCCACTGGGTTTGATCCGCATCTTCAACCCAACGTTCGAACACGGGACCTTTTGCGGCGATCAGCTCTTTGGATGGCGTCGAGGCTGATCCAGGATGAAGGGAAGCACGAGCCGCGATGCCCACCTCGTTCCAGACGCCCCAATGCACGGCGACTGTCTGGCGTTTTTGGTCGCCACTACGGCTCTCCGCATAGGCATTGAGATAGGCATTGGCTGCGACGTAGTCCACCTGGCCGACGGGCGCCGTATCGGTACTGGTCGAAGAAAACAGCACCAGGAAATCAATATCTTCCTTTTCCAACACACGGGCGAGAACGGATGTGCCATAGACTTTCGGCGACAACACATCTTCAATTTCATCGAATGATTTCAGCTGGATAAGATTATCTCTGACAATACCGGCGGTATGCAACACACCGTTGAGACTACCGAATCGGTTCTTTGCGGCCTCAACCGCTGCGGCCATCTGCTCGACGTTGCGCACATCGGCGACGCGGTAGATGACCTCGGCTCCGAGTACTTCAAGCTCTTCTATTGCTGCAATCGCCCGGCTTACCTTGTCCGTGCCAGAATGCATACGCCGATAAGACGTCCATTGCGACCGCTCAGGCAACTCGGTTCGGCCCAGCAGCACCAGCCGCGCGGAAAACTGTGTTGCCAGTTCTCTCGCCACAACAAGCGAAAGATCTCCTAAACCACCTGTCAGCAAATATGTGCCCTCATGGCGGAATTGCTGTGTTGGATCGGACGGTTTGAGCGGCAGGCGTTCATGACTTGCAACCCAGCGGCGCCCTTTGCGATAGGCAACCGTTTCGGAGGCCGGAGAAACGCAGAGGTCCTCCCACAACTGGTCGAGGACATCTGCGGTCTGACTGCTCGGAACATCGCCGACAAGTTTGAGCAGCTTTTGCAGGCCCGGCCTGTCGTTGTGTTTGGGCTTTGCCACAAGCTCGATATCGACCATCCGTACTGTTGTGCGCTCAAGCTCCTTGGGTATCACCAGACCGGGGCCGAGCACGGTCGCCTTGCCGGGATAGGCAAGCGTCTCATCGCCCACGCGCTGCATGCCGTTGGTCAGCACGGTCAGGTGACTGCCCGCCACGCCAGCGTCGCCCATGGCCTGTGCCAGATGCAGAAGGCTATAGAAACCCTGTTCCTGTATTCTGTCGAAGAAACTGGATGCGCGTCGGTGATTTTCGTCGCCGGTCACCAGCCACATGTGGACGATATTGGCGGGCACCTCACCATCTTCACTGAGGCTGGCGAACAGTGCGTCATAGCCCCCACGCCCCTCTTCAGGACACAGACTATAGGACGAAGCATCAATCCGGCTGAAACCATCGCCCGCCGTCACGGTCACAACGTGGTGGCCTGAAGACCGCAAGCGGTCGACCAGTCGCTCTCCAAGCCCGGTGTCATCAAGGAAAATCAGCCATGAACGCGGCTCCATGCTCGCATCTATCGCGATATCGCAAGGTACCTGCTTCCAGACCGGTCGATAACCCCAGTCGGACATGTCTTCCTGCCGCAATAAGGGTGCATCATCACTGGCAATCGGGGCCGAGCTGTCCACGACCCGCTCGATGAAGTAGCGCTGATGCTGAAACGCATAGGTTGGCAACTGAACGCGGCGCGGATCACGTCCCTTCCAGGACCGCGAGATGTCAACCTCAATCCCGGTCGCCCAGGCGCGACCGATTGCCGAAAGGAAGTGTAGTCGATCGTCCGCATCGTCATCAGCATGCGGCAAGGTGTTGATCACTTGGTTCGCATCGATATTCGTCTGCATTTTTGCCAGCGATGACAAGGTTCGACCAGGTCCTATTTCAATGTAGACCTGACCCGGCTGCACCGATAGCCGCGCCATACCATCGTTGAACAGGACGGTGGATCGCAGATGCCTGACCCAGTAGGTCGGGTCGCAGGCATCGGCATTCGTCAGCCAATGTCCGGCAAGGTTGGACATGATCGGAATAGTCGGCGGATTGAGACGGATACTGCGCACAAACGCTTCGAACCTTGGCAATATGCCGTCCAGCATGCGCGAATGTGCCGCGATATCAATCGCAACACGGGACGCATCAATACCTTTTTCCGCCAACTCGGCTTGAAACAGGGCGAGGTCTTCATCCCGTCCGGACACGACGCAAAGTTCCGGGGCGTTGACCGACGCGATATCCAGCGACGCTGGCAGCAGGGACTTTAGTGTTTCAACCGAAACCGGTACGCTCAACATGCCACCGGGCTCGACAATATCGAACAATTCGCCGCGCAAACGCACGAGATTGACCGCGTCACGGTAGCTCATCACGCCCGAAATGCAGGCTGCTGCATATTCGCCCATCGAGTGACCGATCAGCGCCTTGGGGCTGACACCCCAATCCTTCCAAAGCCGTGCAATGGCGACCTCAACGATCAATATGGCAGGCAGTTGCAGAGACGGGCGCAGGAACGTTTTACCTTCAGCCGTTTTGTCACCGCCAGTGGCAAACCATACTGCACGGATTTCATCGGCGGTCGCCGGCTCAAGATAGGAAAAACCTTCTTCTACAAAACTGCGGAAGCGCGCATCTTCCTCGAAAAGACGACGTGCCATGCCAACATGCTGGGCACCTCCGCCGGGAAGCAGAAAGACAGCTCCCACGGGGTTTTCAATCGCCGAATGTGTGAACATCCGTTTTGGGTTGTCGCCAGACAGCACGGCGACAGCATCCGCGCGGTCACGAACCACCGCAACGCGCCGATGCTCGAACTGTGCCCGTCCCTGATGCAAGGTGAACGCTGCGTCTACAGTCCTCAACCCCGAATTTGTCGCAAACGCTGTACCGAGACGTTTAGTCGCCCCGTCGAGAGCCTTGCGGTGTTTTGCGCTGAAAAGCAGGATGGCCGGTTCATCATTGCTGATGTCATCAACAGGTGTCACATCGGGAGCCTGCTCCAAAACGATATGGGCGTTTGTGCCGCCAACTCCAAGCGAATTGACTGCGGCGCGACGCGGTCCGTCTGTGTCAGGCCAGCTGGTCAGCTGGCTTGCGACAACAAACGGACTACTGGCGAAATCGATTGACGGATTTGGTTTCTCGAAGCCGAGAGTGGGCGGTATTTCAGCGTTCTTGAGCGCAAGGGTCGTCTTGATCAGGCTGACGACACCAGCGGCAGTGTCTAGGTGACCAATATTGGATTTCACCGACCCGACGTGACAAAAACCTTTCTGGTTTGTTGTCTGACGGAACGCCTGGGTCAGAGCCTCGATCTCGATCGGATCTCCAAGTGCCGTGCCAGTTCCGTGGCATTCGACGTATTGGATCGTCTCGGCACTGATGCCCGCAAGCCCTTGCGCCTCAATGATCGCCTCTGCCTGACCCGTAACGCTTGGCGCGAGATAACCAGCCTTGCTGGCACCATCATTATTGATTGCCGAGGCTTTTATGACTGCATGAATGATGTCGCCATCAGCCAAGGCATCGGACAGCCGTCGAAGCACAACCACCCCTGCCCCGCTGCCAAACACAGTGCCAGCGGCGCGGTGGTCGAACGGTCTGCAACGGCCATCGGGAGAGAGGATTTCACCGTCGTGATAAATATAGCCGCGCCGATGCGGCAACTCAATTGTCACGCCGCCCGCAAGAGCCATGTCGCACTCACCGCTCAGAAGGCTTTGGCAGGCATAGTGGACAGCGACAAGCGAGGTGGAACAGGCCGTCTGCACATTCACACTCGGCCCGCGCAGATCAAAGGAGAACGACGCCCGCGTAGACAGAAAGTCCTTGTCATTGCCGGTATGGCGAAGCAGGAACATGCCCGTTTGCTCTAGCAACTGCCTGTTGCTGCAGACGTTGAAATAGAAATAGCTGCCCATACCGCAGCCGGCAAATACACCGACTGGCCCAGGCATTGTGTTTGGAGTACGCCCCGCGTCCTCCATTGCTTCCCAGGTGCATTCCAGAAACTGCCTGTGCTGAGGATCCATGATCGCAGCCTCTTTCGGGCTCAGCCCGAAAAAATCAGCATCGAACATCTCCATGTCGGGCATATCAGACGTCCGCGCAACATATTTGGGATCGAGCATTCGAGCCCGGCTCTCGCCAGCGGCAATCAACTCGTCTTCCGAAAGGTTGCGAATGGATTCAGTGCCTGATCGAAGGTTTTGCCAGAACTCATCTGGTGTTCTGGCGCCCGGCACTCTTAAAGCCATGCCGATGATTGCGATGTCGTTTGGTGAGGCGGTATCCTGATCTTGCATGCGACGCTCTTTACTCTCTCACACGCGGCCCCGATCGAAATTGCTGACAGCAAAATAGAAAACGTGCCTATATTTATTCCATAGCTGCTCTTGGTAAGTAACCGTATGAATTCTATTGAGTTTGTCTTATAAGCAATTTCTATAATTTATGAATATAAATAATATTTAACTGTTTGCAAGCACCTGAAGCCAGTGTATTCAATTTCGAGTAGCCAAACAAATTGGGCACAGAGTATTGCTTATGACTCAGTCTCTTTTCTTCTGGTGTTTATCGCTTCTCAATATTGCACTATTTTCTTTGGCAATCATCTATTCAGCGCAGTTGTTGGCAGCACTGCCATCGCTACGGGCGAAGATACAGCCATCGACTGCACCAAGACCAAAAATCGCCATTCTTGTTCCAGCGCATAATGAAGAAGCAGGACTGGGCGCCTCCCTGACCGCCATTCGCGCAGCGATGGCAGTGGACGATCGCTTGCTTGTCGTCGCCGACAATTGCTCGGACAGGACGGCAATCATTGCACAAACGGCTGGTGCGGAGGTGCTGGAGCGAAACGATACTACCCGAAGGGGCAAAGGATATGCGCTGGATGCCGGCGTAAAATATCTGTCCTCTTGCCCGCCGGATATCGTCGTGCTGATAGATGCGGACTGCTTTCCCTCCCCTGACGCAATCGGCTTCCTCGCCGAAGCGACCGTACAGACAGAAAGACCCGTTCAGGCACTTTATCTGATGACAAACAAGGCAGGCGCCGGGCTCAGCCTGAAGATTGCCGAACTCGCATTCATGCTGAAAAACCGTCTTCGGCAGAGAGGGCTCAATCGCCTTGGCATTCCCTGTCATCTGACGGGAAGCGGAATGGCTTTCCGCTGGGAGGTTATCAGCGACCTTGATCTCGCCCACGGACACCTCGTCGAAGACATGAAGATGGGCCTGGATCTTGCCATTGCCGGATCAGGACCGGTGTTCTGCGAAGACGCCGTGGTGCTGAGCCCGTTTCCGGACACCGTGCAAGGATTAAGCACACAGCGGCAAAGATGGATCGGCGGTCACTTCGAATTGATAAGCACGGCGCTTGCCGGTGTTGGAAGGGCATTGCGCAGAGGCAGGTTTCCTGCCGCATTGAGTGCATTGTCGACGGCCATACCGCCGCTTACGTTTCTTCTGCCGCTGCTTGCCATAGTCTTGCTGATGACTGCAGGTTTTACCTGGGCGTTAAAGCTTGCCCCTCTCCCGCTCTTTATTGCAGTAGCCAATCTGGCCTTGGTCTGCGGCACGACGTTAATCGCGTGGGTTAAATATGGACGCTTGATTTTGACGCCGTCGGACGCCCTTCGTGCCGTGTCGATCATTGGTCTGCAAATGATACGATCCCCGCATATGTTGCTCAGCGCACATCGAAATGGATGGGTGCGGACGGATCGCGGACAACCAGGCGAATAAGTGGCTTATTTGTATTCGATCAGCCTGTGGCGACGACTGGTCAAAACGTTGCTGTAGTAAGTCGCCACGCCTCTCATTTCCGCGAACTTCCCAACCACCGACAATGCTGCCTCCGCCCATCTGTTCTGATCTTTGGAGGCGGCTTGCCCTGCCAATCGCAATACCTGAAGCGGATAAAGCGCAAGCAGCGCCAGAAACGCGGGATGGACGACAGCGCCACCGATCAAGGACGCAGCAGGCAGCACACAACCCCAAAAGAGGCTGCGCCTTACATTGCGAACCCAGATGCGTTTATCGGACGCTCTGTGACGGGCCGCGACCTGCGCGTAGGCATGGCCGGCGCGAACCGAACGTCGCCACCACTGCGAGAATTTTTTGATATTGGCATCGTGAAGCGTCATGTCCGCGTCGATACGCCAGATTGTCCAGCCGATCTCACGCATTCGCAGGCACATTTCCGGCTCCTCACCGGCAATCAGATCAGCAGAGTAACCACTGACATCCCGGAACGCCTTAACGCGGATAAGGCAGTCGCCACCGCAGGCTTCTGTCTCGCCAACCGGTGTATTCCACTCATCGTCACAAATGCGGTTATAGATCGAGACGTCAGGAAAGATTTCCCTCCGACGCCCGCATACGATCGCCAGCCGGTCCTTGTCGCGGAAAAAGTCGCGCGCCTTCCTTATCCACCCATCAACGATCCGGCAGTCACCGTCCACGAACTGGACAAATTCGATATCGGAAGCAATACGCAGCAACGCGGCAAAACCTTCGTTGCGTGCCCGTGCAGCGGTAAACGGAACGTCTGGCGCCAACTCCACGATAGTAAGCCCCATGCTGCGCGCCGCCTCGATACTGCCGTCGGTTGAACCGGAATCGACATAGACCGATCGGACCGCAAGGTCGCCGAGCGAAGCCATGCAATCGATGAGCCTCTGACCTTCATTACGACCGATAAGGACGACACCAACATCATTTGGCGAGGGTTGCGTGAGTGTTTCCATCTCACGAATGTCCAATTGCCATCGATACGGTGGCAAACGGAGTTCCGTAGCCAAGCTCTATGCGAATGAATAACAAAAGCGCGATCAATGCCAGGAAGATGGCGTTGATCAGCAAGTCCTGGCTCAGAAAAGAGATTCTCTCGCGTCGCTGACCAAAAGCGATTGGGAAATAGCGAAGCAATTCACTTGCAATGACCGCAAGGATAACGCCGGCCAGACCTAGCCATGCCTGCCCGGCATAGGACAACACCACAAGGGACAGGAGTTTCAGCAGATTGCCCGCCACCCCGTAGGCGGGCTTGCCAACTCCCAGCATGGTATATTCGTTTACAGTGCTCAGTATGCCAAACCACGCGCCGACAAGCAGCATGGACAGCATCCATCCGGCATCATGGTAGCGTGCATCATAGACAATTGAGATCGCAAAATCCGCAGTCGCAATGCCGATCGCAATCGAGGTTGCGGCAAGCAGCAACAGCTTGAAGCGAAGCGGGCTGACCTGCTGAATAAGTGCTGGCCGTGCTTCACTGGCACTGGCAGAAATCAGCGGAAAAACAAGCTGGAAGCTGATGCGACCGATCAGGGTCCCCGGCAGATCGGCAATGATGCGCGCAATCGAATAGACGCCGACCAAAGCCAGCGGAACGGCCTGCGCCAGAAACAGCTTGTCGAAATTTCCGCACAGGAATGCCAGCAGTGACGACAGGAAAATCCATTTACCGAAGGACAGGACCTCACGAACATAGGCCGTGTTCCACTCGAACCAGTTGACGGCGTGAGGCAGCATGTAGCTGGCAGTCGCACGGATGATTGCAGAGATCAGGTTTGCCACCATGATCGCCCACACGCTTGGGTGAATTAGCGCGAGCGTGACAGTGACGATGATGGTCGTGACGTCGAGAACAACCTCAAAAAGGTTGGCCTGCTTCAGCATCATATGCCGCTGCATGTAATAGAACGAGGTGGACGCCGCGCCCAGGATCAGGATGTTCAATGCTGTCACTTGCAGCAGGCTTGGAGAAATGTCGTACAGTGCGCTGAGCGGATATGCAGCAATGGAAAATATGCAGCAGAGAATGAAACTGCGAACAAATTGCAGCGTCCAGACCGTATTTTTGAACGATCGGTTTTCAGCATTCGGATTGCGGACTACCGACTGGCCGATGCCAACATCCGTAACAAGTTCCATGCCGTTTTTCAGCGTAAAAACGATCATCAATACGCCGAACACTTCGGGCACCACGATACGTGACAGAATGACATTCGACACAAACCGCAAGCACACCGACAGGCCATAGGCACCGACAGTCCACATCGCTCCGGTGACAACACGCTTTTGGGAGAAATTCACAATTTCGCTCATTTCTCAGCCTTTTGAGGGACGACGAACCCGTTTGCATGCCTCTGTTTTCGAGCGGTCGTCATGATTTACGTCCGAAAAGCCGGGAAAGATCTGATGCAAGCGACTTGATATCGTGCATGCGTTCAACGCGCATGCGGCCCTCCTGCCCCATTTCCGCCAGTCGCTCAGGCGAGGCGGATAAAACGTCACGCAAGGCGGAGACGAGCGCGGGATGGTCGCCCGGTGGAACAAGCCAACCACATTTGTCATCCACCAATTCGGGAATGGCAGCGATGGTGGTCGTGATCACCGGCCGCTGAAGCGCCATGCCTTCCATCAACACGATCGGCAGGCCTTCATGGTAGCTTGGTAACAACAATGCGCGACTGGTCGCAATGAAGACCCTCACCTCTTCGTTGGAAGCCCAACCTTTAAGGATCACCTGCTCGCCAACGCCGTGACGGGCGATTTCCGCTTCGATCTCCGCCCGGCTCTCGCCATCGCCTATCAAGGTTATGCGAAGCGAAGGAAACTCATCGCGCAAGGCGGCGGCAGCGGCAGGAATGTGGACCTGCCCCTTCTGGGGACACAGGCGGCCGACGCAGACAATGTTGAAATTGTCGGCGGTGATTGGTGCAGACGGCTTGAAATCCTCGAGATTCAGGCCGCAACGCGCAATCTCAATCTTTTTCCGGTCCTCATCGGTCTGGCTAAGGTCACGCAGGACGGATCGGCAGTAATTGGAAATGGCGACGACGAAAGATGCATGCCTGATCTTGAGCGCATAGCTGTTTGCAGACGTGTCAATGAACTCATCGGGACCATGGGCTGTGAAACTGTATTGGGGGCCGCCCATGAGCCGGGCGAGCATGACTACGGCAGCGGCGTTGGTACCATAATGGGCATGGGCGTGGTCGATGCCTGCACGAGAGGCTTTTTGGCGAAAACTTGCCGCCTGCATCAGATAGGCAGCGTGGCGTGCAAACCCTCCTCCGGAGTTCGCGACCAATTTCCGCCAAGTCGGCAGCGCCTTGATAATTCCAACGGGATTGAGAAGTAGTTCTCGTATCGTCGCTATCGTCAGGTCTGACAGCTTGCCTTCTAGTATATAGACCGTCTTTTCGGCTTCAGCGATGTCCTTTTGATCGACCAACTTGTCTGAAAATCGTCGTGCCGCGAAGCGCAATACCGTTTGCCCTTGAACTTCCAGGGCTTCGATCTCGCGACGAATGAAAGTGGCGCTCGGCACCGGGTAAGTATTCAGGAAATAACCTACTTTCATTACGCCACTCCAAACACACACAAAACTCAAGTTACAAATCGCGCTGCTCAAGCACTGTAAAAGCGGTAGAGATGATTTTTTGAAAATGCACAATAAATGGATACGTAGCGCCCAAACAACGCTCACGACAACAAATATATTTCGCAAAATACTGAATATCTCTATTGAATTATCAGGGAAAATAATTCAACCTGCTACAAATTATGCGGGCAACAAGCTTATTTTGCAACACGATTTCGTTTTGCGAAATCTATTTTTTATAATCTGCCCAGCGAAATATTACCTATATTCAGTGGCGTTTGTTGTTTCGGAGTATACGTCTAGATGTTCAGCTGTATTTTGATTGGCAATGAAGCTTTACTTGTGCAGTGCGGCATTTTGCTCCGAGATAAAGGCTTTGCGATAACTGCAGTTGTGTCAAGCAACGATGCGGCAAAAGACTGGGCAACACAACAGTCTATTCCAGTAATCGAATGGGGTGACGACCTCGAGAAAGCCGTTGGGCACCTCGATTACGACTGGCTGTTCAGCATCGCCAATCTGCGAATGATACCGCAGACGGTCTGGCAGAAAGCGCGACGGGGCGCCATCAATTTCCATGATGGCCCACTTCCAAAACTGGCAGGTCTAAACGCACCGACATGGGCTATTCTAGAAGGTGAGACAACATTCGGCGTTACATGGCACGAAATCACTGAAGGCGCAGATGAAGGTAAAATCTACAGCCAGACACATTTCGACATCAATCCTGAAGAAATCAGTCTCACGCTGAACACCAAATGTCTGGCGGCTGGCGTTGAGACTTTTGCCAAGCTTGTCGACGACATCAACAACAATAGACTGACCGGGATTGCACAAGACTTCTCCCAGCGCAGCTATTTTGCAAAGTCCAAAAGACCTGACGCCGCTGGCACCCTGCCGTTTGAAAAATCAGCTGAGGATCTATCTCGCCTCCATCGCGCGCTGAATTTCGGCGCAGGTTACACCAACAGGATGGTGCATCCAAAAATCCGTCATGCCGATGGCATATTCCTGCTGACGACATTCACAGTGTTGGGACTACCTGATGCTCCCAAGCCTGCGGGCTTCATTCGCTCTGTCGGCCCGGACGGCGTGGTTGTCGCGACAGCGACCGACGATGTTCTGATCAATGGTACGATGCAGAGGAATGATCATGAGGTCCTGCTTTCCGACAATGTAAGGCAGGGTGACAGTCTTCCGCAATTTGCAACTGGCGATCTCGTGGAGCTGAATACCGCAGTTGCCGATGTCGTTCGTTACGAAGATCGGGTGAAGGCCAGATTGCTGGCCGCCGAGGACGTCAAACTTTTTGACGTGTCGGAAAGTGCGTCTCACGCGACTGGTGTTGCCAGCATTTCCATTAACCTGCCAGACGCGTTGACGACGAATTTACGGATTGCAGTGATTGCAGCCTTCCTGGCACGGTTTTCAGGTCAGGACAGGCTCGATATTGCCTATTCCTCGCCTAAGGCAGCAGATTATAACAGTCGGTTCCCGGGTTACTTCGCCCCCGATGTCCCTCTGCACGTTGAACTGCCATCGGATTTTCTGGTGTCCGAGTTTGCTGAAGGCCTGGCATCACAGCTGACTGTTTTGCGGCGGGAAGCCACCTATCTCAGCGATCTGCACTTCCGTGAACCGGGTCTGTCCAACAATCGTTTGACAACCTGCATCGTCGAGACCGACCACGGGTCACCATGGTCCGGCAGCATTGACCATCCGCTGACTTTTGTCCTCGACACGGCAACGACAAGCGCACGATTGGCGTATGACCGATCAAGGCTTCCGGACGCAATCGCGGCGCAATATTGTCGCCACATCGAACTGCTTGCGTCTGCTTTCCTGCAGGATGGCCGCGTCGTTGATCTGCCTTTGATGTCCGCCGACGAAATCAAGAACGTGGTCTACGGCTGGAACGATACGGCCCGGGATTATGACACCGCCGCATGCGTCCACACACTCATCGAACAACAGGTGCAATCGACCCCCAACGCCATTGCAGTCGCCTGGCGCGATGAGGAACTGACATACGAGGAGCTCGATGATCGGGCAAACCTGATCGCGAATGTTCTTGTCGACCTCGGCGTCAAACCTGATTTCATGGTTGGTCTCAACCTTCCCCGCTGCAGCAATCTTGTGGTTGGTGCCTTGGCGATCCAGAAGGCTGGTGGAGCATATGTTCCGCTTGATCCTCATTTCCCGGCCGATCGGCTTGCCTATATGGTAGAAGACAGCGGCACGGCCGTCATCTTGACAAGCCGCATGACCGAAACACCGCTCTTCGCGACCGGCGTCAAAACCGTCTTCATCGAAGATATACTCGAGCGATCCGTCACGACAGACAGACCGGTTACAGAGGTATCACCGTCCAATCTCGCCTACGTCATCTATACGTCAGGCTCGACCGGTCGCCCAAAGGGCGTGATGGTTGAACATCGCAATGTGGTCAACTTCTTTGCCGGGATGGATGAACGCATTCAGTACGACAAGTCGAGCCAGCCAGTCTGGCTTGCGGTTACCAGCCTATCCTTCGACATTTCGGTCCTGGAGCTTTTCTGGACCTTGGCGAGAGGTTTCAAGGTCGTACTCCATTCTGCCCAGACCCAAAGCCACAAAGGCGGTGATGGTGCCGTCAAATCCGCCCGCGCTGGCAAAGCGCCGATAGATTTCGGTCTATTCTATTGGGGCAATGATGATGGCGCGGGACCGGCAAAATACCAGTTGTTGCTCGAAGGCGCGAAATTTGCAGATGCGAATGGCTTCCAAGCTATCTGGACGCCCGAACGGCATTTTCACGCATTCGGCGGCCCCTACCCGAACCCTGCCGTAACAGGTGCAGCCATCGCTGCCGTCACCAAGAACCTGGCAATTCGTGCCGGCAGCTGCGTCCTTCCGCTCCATCATCCTATCCGCGTCGTCGAAGAATGGGCGGTTCTCGACAATCTCAGTAATGGGCGGGTGGGCCTTGCCTTTGCCTCCGGCTGGATGCCGGAAGACTTTGTTCTCAGACCCGAAAACGCACCGCCGCACAACAAGACTGCGCTGTTGCGCGATATCGAAACCGTGCGAAAGCTGTGGCGCGGTGAACGCATGGAATTTGATTATGGCGGCGGCAAAGCCAGTGTCGTCACACAGCCGCGACCAGTTCAGCCGGAAGTGCCGGTCTGGCTGACGACTGCAGGCAATCCCGAAACATACAGAGAAGCAGCGAGGAACGGCGCACATGTGCTGACTCACCTGCTCGGCCAGTCCGTTGATGAGCTTGCTGAAAAGATCAGCATTTACCGGCAAACACTGGTCGAATGCGGTCGCGATCCCGATGCCTACAAGGTGACGCTGATGCTGCACACGTTGCTCGGTGAGGACCGGGAAGAGGTGCGTGATGCCGCCCGTGGCCCAATGAAAGCCTATCTGCAAAGTGCCACGGCGCTTATCAAACAATATGCCTGGGCATTTCCCGCTTTCAAGAAACCACATGGCCTGTCCAACGCTCTCGACATTGATCTGCAGTCTCTTGCGGCAGACGAGCTGGATGCCATCCTTGAATTTGCATTCCTGCGTTACTTCGAAGACAGCGGTCTGTTTGGCACCGTCGACGACGCCATGAAGCGTATTGATCAGGTCGCCGGGATCGGCGTGGACGAGATTGCCTGCCTGATCGACTTTGGCGTGCCATCTGAGCTTGTGCTGGAGAGACTGGAGCCGCTGGCCCGGGTGGTAGCACAGGCGCGTGCTGAAACTTCTGTTACGGTTGAGGATGTTGCAAACGACAATAGCTTTGATCAGGACGTGCACCGGCACGGTGTAACACATCTTCAGTGCACCCCTTCAATGGCACGTATGTTCCTGATCAACGAAACAGATCGCGCTGCTTTCGCGCAAATCCGTCACCTGTTTATCGGTGGCGAGGCACTTCAGAACTCTCTGCTTGGCGACATCCGAAAACTGACCAATGCCAGTGTCGAGAACATGTACGGCCCGACCGAAACAACGATATGGTCATCCACAATGACCGCCGACATGTCGGAGATTGTTGTGCCGCTTGGGCAACCGATTGCCAATACACAGCTCTACGTGCTGGACGCGTCTGGCGGCGTGGCAGCGCCAGGACAACCCGGTGAACTTTATATTGGTGGCGACGGGGTAACGCGCGGTTATCTGAACCGCGAGGAATTGACGCGGGAACGTTTCGTTCCAAACCCCTTTGCGCCAGGTCGTATATACCGTACCGGAGATCTGGTTTGCCGCAAGACGGACGGCACCTTGAGATTTCTCGGGCGCACGGATTATCAGGTCAAGGTCCGCGGCTATCGTATCGAACTGGGTGAGATCGAGGCACGGATCGGGTCGTTCCCGGGCGTGGCCGAAGCTGTGGTTGTTGCAAGAGAAGACAGGGCTTCCGACGTTCGTATCGTCGCTTATCTGAGACTGACCGGTCAGCCAATCAACGAAGAGGCACTCAGGCAACATCTCGGTGAAGCCCTGCCTGACTATATGATACCGGCGCACTTCGTGACGCTCAAAGCGTTTCCGCTGACGCCGAATGCGAAAGTCGACCGAAAAGCTCTGCCAAAACCGGATACGGGACCGATTATTGTCTCCGCTCAGGTTTTCGTCGCGCCGGAAAACAAACTGCAATCGGATCTGGCTGAAGCCTACAGCCGAACCCTTGGCATTGAACGCGTCGGTTTAAACGACAACTTCTTTGCTCTTGGCGGACATTCACTTCTCGCCGTGCAATTGCACCGCGACCTGAAAGTCGTCATCGCGCCTGACCTGACAATAACCGATGTTTTCCGTTTCCCGACTGTGCGAGCGCTTGCCGAGCATCTTGCCGACCGCGGAAAGGCAGAAGAACGTCTGAGCCAGGTGGCGGACAGAGCAGCCAATCGACGGGCCGCTCTTGGAGATCGGCGTGCGGCGCTGACACGTTCGCGACTCTGAATGGTGGTGGATGCGCTAAAGTCCCTGTTTCCAGATGACGTGGCCATCGCGCACGACGATCCACGCGCAGCTCGCAGTGGTTTTCTGGACGAAGAAGAGCGGTATGTCGCGCATGCCATTCCGCGCCGCAAACGGGAATTCCATGCTGGCCGCGCCTGCGCGGGAAACGCCATGAATGCCTTGGGCCTGAAACGCGTGCCCATACCCGCTGCAAACGATCGCTCTCCCGTTTGGCCAGATGGTGTTGTTGGAAGCATCAGCCACTGCGATACGCTGTGTGTCGCGGCCGTCGGCCTCAAGGCAGATGGGTACCTGTCAATGGGTCTCGACGTCGAGCCTGCTGAAGCGCTACCTGCTGACTTGTTCGATGCAATATGTACACGTCAAGAGCAGGACTGGCTCGAGGATCGCCCATCAAGCGAGCGTGCTCTTCTGGTGCGGACGATCTTCAGCGCAAAGGAAGCAACCTACAAGTGCCAGTACCCTTTAACTGGCATGATGATGGATTTTCAGGATCTGGAAATCTCGCTTGGCACCGATTCATTTGATGCCACCTTCCGCAAGGACATCAAAGGCTTCACCAAGGGAACCGTTCTTCCGGGCAGCCTTGCAGTTCAAGACGACTACATTTTCGCCGCCATGGTGATGACCACGCAAAGCAGATGGAACTCAAGGTGACACAATGCTCCAGAAAGCAACGCTGAAAGTCCACGAGCCAATCTCTGACCAGGCCAAAGGCAGTGTGCTGTTTGTCACTGCGGTCCGTCTGCGGCGCGGGCCTCGCGGTCTGCAGCTTGATGACCAGACCAGTGCCGGGCTGGTCCGCCACGCCGAAAACTTCCGGCAGGTAAAATTCGCGGGCATCGTTCTGGAAGGTGATCGCGAAGAGAACACGTCTACGACATGGATCGATGTCGTGGACCTCCCTTGTTATGGTCAGCTCAAGTTCATCGAACTGCCCTTTGCCTACAAGGCAAAGGATTTTGCGCGGACCTACCGCAAGACACGAGCGTTGCTGAAAGAAGAGATCCGTAGCGCCGATCATCTCTGCTTTACCGTCGGTTACCTCATCGGCGATTGGGGCGCCATTGCTGCACTGGAAGCCAATGCGCAGGGGCGCAAATTCGCCATCTGGTTTGACCGCGTCGAGCATGATGTCATCCTGCGCACATTATCAGCACATCGGTTACGCAGACGCATCAAAGAGCGAGCAACCCTGCCATTGATGAAATGGTACCATCGTTATCTAATCGGGCGCAGCACACTTGGGCTTTTCCAGGGACGTGATACCTACGACACTTATTCTGGGGCGTCTTCCAATCCCCATTGCATGTACGACGTTCATACCCAGGAAGCGGACCAGATCGACGAGCACACGCTGGACCAAAAAATCGAAAGAATTTTATCCCTTGCACCGATACGTGTTTCCTATGTCGGTCGCGCGGCTCCGATGAAAGGTCCGGAAGACTGGGTATCGGCACTGGCAATAGCCGCTCAGGGCAACCCGTCGATCGAAGCCTGCTGGACAGGCGACGGACCATTGCTCGATGTGATGGAAGAGATGATCCAGAAAAATCATTTGCAAGACAAGGTGAAGCTTGCCGGTTACGTCGGCGACCGGGAGGCTTTATTGCAGGCTCTGCGCGACAGCGATATTTTTGTGTTCTGCCACAAGACCGCCGAGTCACCGCGCTGCCTTATCGAAGCACTGGTTTGCGGTAGCGCCCTCGTCGGATATCACTCACCCTATGCTGAGGATCTGGTCTCTGAACATGGCGGCGGCGCCCTTGTCTCCCGTGATGACATCGAGGCTCTGGGCCGTCAAATAACCGAGTTGAACAATGATCGCGCCAAACTCGCGCAACTCGTGAGCGCGGCTGCCATTTCCGGAAAACGCTTCGATGAGAAGTCAATCTATCACCGTCGGGCAACCCTGCTGAAGAGCTATGCATGAGGCGGTTTGCGCTCTTGTCGACTGCCGCCGTGGTGGTGTGCGTCACAGGTCTGATGATCATGACATCTGCAATTTCGACACCATCCAGCAGCGAGGAGCCGACGGTGTATCCACTACTGCCAGCGCCCGGCGAAATGGACGCGAAACGTCATATCTTCGTTTCCGGGCATAGTTTGACCCCTCGCCCGATGCTGGAGTCCATGAGCGAGATCTCTGCGGCAGTGGAAATGCCAATCGTCTGGAACGGTCAGAATCTCAACGGATCCTCCATCAAGGACAGGTCTTTCGGACGTGACGAAAGTCGTGCCTGGAGTGGGTTTGATACAGGGACAGATGCAAATGGCGAAACGATAGACGCCCTTGCAGAAATGCAATCTCCGTCAAAGGCAGATGCCGGCAAGTACGATATTCTGCTGATCACCGAGCAACATCGGCTGCTGGATTCACTCCTCTGGCAACAGACCAAGACCTATCTGCGCGCCTATCAGGAACGGTTCATACAATCGAACCCTGAGGGAGAGGTCTTCTTCTTTACGCCCTGGATCAGCCTATCCGACAAGAACAATGCACGCGATTGGATTGAATACGAACGCGCAGCCATGCCGGTGTGGCAGTGTGTGGTTGCTAAGGTCAACGACCAGCCGTTAAATCAAGGCCCCGCCCATCCCATTCGCATCGTGCCAGCGTCGCTAGCTCTGGCAGATCTTGTCGATCATCTCATTGCAAATCCATCGACATCAGGCTTTGCAAGTCAGAGCCCCCGCAAGATTGTCGACACCTTTTTCGAAGACGATGTGCACCTCACTGCGGCTGGCAACTATTTCATCGCCGCACTGACCTTTCAGGCAATCTACGGCGAATTGAAAGTTGACGATATCCCGTCTAGCCTTGCAGACGACAAGGCGCGCACTCTCCGTAAACTTGCAGCAGATTTTCTGGCGCGATACCGTGCGGACAACCCGACTTTCGACAGTCAGTCCTGCGGTGACAGACCCAGCCTGTCGTTTATCTTCAAATACACAGGTTACATCGAACGGACCTATGTGCGGCCCGAAAAGGGATATGTCGCGGCGAACGTGCAGAGATTTCGCGACATGTTGCGCTTCATGCGTCAACTCTAAACCAGAACGCGCTTGATAACATGTGAGCCTGCACCCGGCAGCCTCACATCAAAGCTGTTCTAGCGCCTCTTGGCACCAACCAGCAGAGACTGCTTGCCAAGCAAAGCTGCGAAGGGTGAAAAGACCTTCTTCATCCGCGAACGGTCGGCTCTGTTCAAGACAACGCCTGCGATCTTCTCATGAACCGTCGGGTTCATAACCATTGCCGTCTGAAGCATCACACCTGTCAGTTTGCCCCAATCGACGATGAGGATAAATTTATCGACGACCTGCGCGGCATTTTGAAGATCGCCAAGTGCCACAAGTGGCGGCAGATCGAAGATCACCAGATCGTAGTCTTTGAAAACTGCCGAGAGTTTCGGCATTGTCTCAGACCAGAAAAGCTGTGTCGTCACATCCATATCACTCTGATCGCCAAGACGCAGAAATGCGAAGCCCGCCGTCTGATCTTTCTCAATGAGAGACGCAATGTCAGCGTCTGCACCGTTGGCCAGCTCCGGTTTTTCCGTTTCGTCTACAGCAGAAACGAGAAGATGGGAGAGCGACTTGCGGTAGGGATCGGCATCGATGAGCAGAACTTTTTTCCCGGCTCTTGCTTTCATGACCGCAAAATTACCGGCGATGGTCGTCTTGCCTTCTTCGGAAATGGTCGAGGTAAAACCGACAATGTTCGGGCCCTTTGCCTCCGCACTCGTAACAACAGTGTCGAGGTGCCGTAAAGTATGCCAAAGCCCACTCGAAGGCTGGTTGGCAACCGAGTACAACAGATCAACCTTGTTCTTGCGACGTTTTCTCGGCAGCGTTGGCACAAGACCCATGCAGGGTTTGCCCACGATTTCCATAATCTGTTCAGGGCTACGGATCCGCTTGTCAAAAAACGCCAGCAGAAGCGAGATGACCGCTCCGAGCGAAACCCCGATAATGGCAGCCAGGACGATGATGAAGATGCCACGAATGTCGCTTTTGTGGACTGGCGGCAATGCCTCGGAAACGACCTGTGCCTTCGGACCGACTTCCTGCAAACGCTCACGCAGCCAGCTACTTGCCGTTTCTGCGGCCTCAAGCCGGTCCTGCTCCAGCTTTGCCAAATAGGTTTCCGTAACGGTGTTTGCGACTGTCGCGGCGCGCTCTGCTGTTTCGGCCGTATATCTGATGCTGACCAGGTTGCTCATGCCCAGCCGTTGAACGTCCAAGGCCCTCCTGAAATCGTCGAGGGCCTCCGCCTCCTGGACAAGCTTGGCAGTCCGCTCTGCCGATGGCGGATTTTCTGCAGTAGCAGGTGAGCTGTCGATGATCTGCAATTTTGAGAGAACGTTCATCAGCACAGAGTCCGACGAGATTATCCGAATCTGCGTTTCGAGGAATGTCGGATCAAACTGCAACTCGGCAAAAAACGCGTCATCGCGGCTCATCGTCAATCGCAGATTGGTAATGTTCAGCGTCGATGATGCCGTGTAAGCCGCGGGTCGATATTGGACGAATGCGACAGCGGCTGCAGACAATAATGCGGCAATCAAGATGATCAAAAAGATACGATTGCGTATCGCTTTCACCATCCAGCGCCAGTCATATGTATTGTCCGTCGATATCGGAAGTGACGGGATAGAATGGGTCTGCATGTTACGCGATAACATCATGTTTGCACCTGTCTGAAGACATCAAGACTGCAGCTGCCATCCCCGCCACATCGCCTAAACACGCACGAATTGATCGTATTATGTCAGGTCTTGTCGGCGAAACCGGCGCGCTTCCCCTACATCGATTTATTACCTGAAAGCTCCACCTTGATTATGTCTCCAGGCAGGATTGGAGTAACCTCGGTCGCCGAGATTTGCTGCATCTGCGCATCCCGGCCCCTGATGATTGTAAACTGCAAGCGCGGCAGCTCTTCCCGCTGTCTTGCTGTCTTGAATTGCTCCGTCTGCAGCGCCGCACCGGTTACCAATTGGCTCAATGAAGTGAGCTGTTCATCAATCTCACGCATCATCGATCTTGCCCGCTGAAGACCTTCCTGAGCCGCCGTTTTACGGGTGCTGCCCAGCGTCTCAATGCGCAGCAATGCTTCCTGCACAGCGCGCTCGGCTCTGACTTTTTCGAACTCTAATAGGCGCTGTTCTCGCTGAATATCGAACAGATCCCGCTGCAACGGCAAGCGACGGTTCGTAGCCAGGCCGGAATTCTCTAGTCTGGTCGCTTTTTCGACTTCGACCTGATACTCGGCAAGCTTGCTCGAGACAGTTTCAAGCTGCATCGCAATCGATGCTATTTCCGTTTTATGCAACTCGACCATCGCGCCCAGGGTTTTGGCCTGGTTTTCGTAGCTGTTGTTATTGGCTGTGAATAACTCTCGTTGTTCATCCAAGGCGCGCGCATAGGATGGCGCTGCATCAGGGGGCGTTGGAGGAAAACCACGTTCGCCGACTTCAGCTTCGTATCGAACCTGTTCGGCCAGCAGCGTAGCTTTTCTCAATTCAGCAACATTCAGCTCTCCAACCCCGTTGATCGAGGTGCGTGCAAGATCCCACTCTGAATAGCCAACAGCGCGATAAGCTCCACCTGCGATGCTCATGGCATTCAACACCAGCATTTCGGGCCTGAATGCATATTCGCCGGGGGATGTGACCGATCCCAGAATATAAAATGGTCTGTAACCAACCACATCAATGGAAACGTCTGGAAGTTGGCGCTGATTTGCTTTCAGCTTCAGTTTTTCCGCAACTGCAGCTGCCAGCTGTGCTGGCTCTAGGCCACGCGCCTGGACTTCACCGATCAGTGGCAGCGCTACACTGCCGTTTGCGCCAACCGACAGTTCAACATTGAGTATAGGCCATTCCGCTACGTAAACACGCAACTTGTCCTGAACATCGAGCTTGTATTCCGCTGCCATGGACGGCGCTAACGACAGAAAATATACCACCAGCCAAGATAATATAAATTTTAATGTATTCGCGGGTGTTCGAAAAAATAAGATTGCATGTTCGAATTTTACACAATTACACATTCGAACTCCTGTTAGCACATATTTTTATGTAATCTCGTACGCGGAATTTCGGTAGAATTTTCAGACCATGAGAATTAATACATAATGTATTACGCATGTTTGTTGAGTAAATACAAAACGAATCAGAAAATCAACGAAAGTATTGATAATTCGACGTGTCAATATTGAAATATTCGCTTTGGCGCGCGCGTTGACGTGTTGCCACACCAATCACCAAGCCAAATGTCATTGCCAGCAAATACTGGATTTCCTTGGTGAATATGATCCATTCGAATCCAGAGTGGACGTAGGCGACGAACATCGCGATCGCGCACCCCAGCAGAATCTGGCCTTCTGTTTTGTCGTGATTTCGAAAGCCGGCTACAAATGCAAGCAGCATCGGCGTGAACACCATCAGACAAAAAGCAACCATACCAAGGTAGCCGGTCTCGGCACCGGCCAACATGTAGGCGTTGTGCACGATGGCGCGCCGGTTTCCTTCAGATGGGTCCACGCCAGCACGGTCGGAGTAGCCCATGGATTGGGCTGCATAGACGTAATGGTTTGCGCCAACCCCCATCGGGAAATCGTGAAGCATGAAAAGAGCCGCCTGATTAAAGGCCGCACGCTCGTCATAGGCGTCTTCATGGAGCGGACTTGCTTCAAAGCGTTTTTCGAATGTCGACACAGCGACCGGCAGCAGCATGACTGCCACCAGAACCGCACCACCGACGACGGCGATCTTGCGTCTGGTCAGTCCGATAAGCGCCATTAGCGCGAACGTCAGGGCAATTCCAAAACCGGCCATTCCCAACGAGGCGCGCGACGCGGTGAAGATCAATATCGTCAACATGACGAGCACCGACCCAACCAGATAGAGCAGGTTCTTGCGGCCCGACAACAGCATGACAAGGTGCGGGAAAAGCACGAAGTGCACCGACATGCCCAAAGTGTTCTGATGCACAAAAAGCCCGGTATTCTGTGGAAGGCCCAACCCGAAACGCTGCCAGACAACTGCGATGAACTGGCCGACAATCCCGATCATCATGCCTTTGTAAATCAGCGACGGAACTTCCTCGTAGGCGCTGGCCCTGGCAACAACAACGACGATCAGGAACATCCTGAGATATTGCCAGACGCCGAAAAATGCAGCCATTGGCTCAGGCGCCTGCGTGACCGAAAGCATCAGAACAAATATATAGATAAGCATCGGCACATAATAAGCTTTGGGCGAATGCTGCGTTGGCAAGATCAGCAAAGCTATGAGGGCCATGAAATCGAGAATGGAAACTTCCATTCCCATGACAAAACCGCTCCACTCCTCCCAGGATACTATGCCAATATCCAGAAGAGGTACCGCAGTCAGGTAAAATGGAAAACTTCCGAATGATATCCAGAATATTCTTGACACAAAGGCGTATCGTCGCACCAATAAACTTATTGGAAAAATGCTGAGTAACAGAAGAGCGGCAAATGCAAACTTCAAAACTGTATCTCTGACGATTAACAATGTTGCTATCGGTCAATACAATTAACACATAGCTTGCGACATGAAAGGTCTTTGGTGCCGTGAGATTATTTTATTTGATAATTTTCTTAACGTGCATTTTAACAGCACCTTTTTCTGCTTCATCTAAAGCATTGGCGAGCAGCGGAGTTCGTATTCACGAAATTACCATGGCTGCTCCGGATATCATTGCAGTCGAAATTCGAGACATGGATTTTCGTGTTGGCCGTATCGTCGAGCTTGATGCGCCTGCATCTGCATCCGTCGGCTCCTGGATTTCTTACAAAGACGAATGGGGCATGGTTATCGGGCCAGATCGTCGACATCTGCGCATCTCCGACACCCCACCCGACCAATTTCTTGATCGCGCGAAGTTTCTGAAGCAAAGCAATTATCAGCTGGACGGCGCAGCACGCGTTGTGGCCGTCTACCGAAAATCCGTGCCCTACAGTTCTGGTTTTTATCGCGGCGACAGCGGCGCAACCGAAACAGGCGCCTCGTTCAAACACACATTTTATCTCAAACTGGATCAGCCACTCAACGAAGGGAAACATACGATAACGTGGCCTGAGGGTGTATTTCCACCAACGAATTTTGTCTTCGACACGCTCCAGACACGCGCAATCGCTTTGCGTTCCACCTTTGTAGGACACAGGCCGGAAGACCCTTCCAAAATTGCCTATCTGGCATTGTGGCTGCCGGAAGGACCAGAGCACGGCGCAGTGGACTTCCGCAAATACGGCATCGATACTTTCTCGCTCATTGATGAAACCGGCCTAGAGGTTTTCACGGCTCCGGTCAGTCTTCGCAGCCAGCCCGACGATCCCGAGCCGTCAAACGGGCTTCCTCAGCCACTCATCGATTACGCAGAAGGCGTACCCTTTCCGGTTACGGCCATTCGTCCGGGAGCAGAACCCTACATTATGGCGCCGGGCCACGAACTGCAGACCGGGCAACGCGTCGCGCTTCAGCGACTGCGTGGCGAACAGGATGCAAAAGCCGTGTTTGCAACAATGGCAAGCACTGACGCCGACGGCTTCACTTTAAGCGATGTCAGCGAACCGCTGCCTGATGTGATCGAACCCGGAGCAAATGTCTCACTGACCTATAAATCGAACCGCGCCGGAACGTTCGTGTTCGAGCTGGATTATTCCGCATGGAACAATCCGGGCAAATACCGCCTGCGACTGCCTGGCATTGGTGTGAGTGACACATTCGAGATTGCTGACGACCGCTGGATGGCGTTGGCCCGCAATGGCATTGGCGGGCTTTACAATCATCGCAGCGGCATCCCGCTCGATAACCGTTTTGGGTTTGAACGTCCGGAGGCTTTCCGCCCCGGCCCAAAACTGCAGATACTCGAAAGTAACCTGCCACTTGTCTGGACGCCGAACTGGTACAACGGTTTTGTGCCGTTTGAGGAGGGTTCAAATGCCTCCTGGGTTACGACCCATGTTGCGCCCGATGACTATTGGGGCGGTTACATGGATGCAGGAGACTGGGACAGGCGCATTCAGCATCTTTCGGTTTCAGATGCATTCCTTGAACTTGACGAGTTTCTTCCCGCGAACAAACGCGCAGAACTGCTCGGGATTCCAAAATCCAGTGAACTTTTGCCGGGTTACGAGAGCCTCGACGGCGCACCAGACCTTCTACACGAAGCGGTCTGGAACATTGATTTTTACCGACGCCTTCAACTGCCGGATGGAAGTGTACGCGGCGGTATTGAAAGTACCGGGCATCCATTACTCGGTTCGACGAGCTTTCTGGAGCACCTGAAGATATTCACCTATGCACCCGACCATATCTCTACTTACAGATATGCGGCATCTGCTGCGCGACTTGCCCGATTGCTGCGAGAAGCCGGTCAACAAGACCTGTCGGAAACCTATCGCCAAAGCGCGCTGAAAGCCTGGGAAGCCGCAGAACGAGGCTTCGAGAACCCGGACGAATTCTACGCCAGATCGATAGAGGCAGGAACGAAGGCCGGCGCGTTTTCTGCCATATCGTGGGAAGACCGCAAGGCCGTGTTGCAGAAAGATGCAGAAGGACCGCGCATTGCGGCAGCGGCTTCGCTGTTCAGGCTCGACAACAATCCATCCTTCGCCACCTTGGTCGAAACCGCGTGGAAAAAAGAGGGAGACGTTTATTTCCAGAAAGGCGATGGCGCCTGGGACTATCACCAAAGCGGTCATGCCGACCCAACATTGCGTGACCAGATTGAAAAAGCCTTTGTCCGCGAGGCCGGCACGCTTCTCTCTGTGCAATCGTCACTGGCCTATCCAAGCATGAAACATCCTTATGCGCCAGCAGGCTGGGGACAAGGCGGCCCGCCCGATTTCGGTCAAACCCTGCTCCTGTTCCGCGCCTATCAGATCAGCGGTGATGTCCAGATCATTCGCCTGTTGCAGCAAACCATGCATGGCCTGCACGGCGCAAACCAGCTTGGTATCAGCTTTACGACCGGGATCGGCCCTAGGCAGATCGAGCATCCTTTGCACGAAGATCATCGCGCCATGGGCGTGGCGCCGCCACCTGGGATAACCATCTATGGCTGGGCGCCACAAAACGCCTCTGCATATGGCTGGGTTTTTGGGCCCTCATGGTCGCCTCTGGCAGAAGTGGGACGCCCCGACGCGGTTGCGCAGCGCAAGGTGGAGCCAGATCGCTTTGCCCTGCCCTTCTTCGAATACCTGATCGAACATCCAGCCATCGTTATTCAGCAGGAATACACTGTCGATCAAACCATCGGTCCGGTGACATTCATAGCGCTGTTTCTGGATGCAATTTAGGACGGTCACCCACTGGAATTCAACAGAGCTTGGGATTGTAGAATAAACGGATGACACACTTCGTAAAAACCAAGCTTCAAGATTCTGCCGCCTCCATCAAGCTAAAGGCGCTAATAAAGACAGCGATCCTTGAAGCGTCCTCTTTATGGACAGCCAGTGGCCTGTACAAAAATTCGGCTATGCACGGGGTTATCTTTACGCTTCATCATGTCCGGCCAAGCCAGTCCGGCAGCAACCCGCAGCAGAAAAATCTGGAAATCACGCCTGATTTTCTTGATCTGGTGATCAGCACACTCCGCGATTTGGGATATCGATTTATACGGCTTGAGGAGCTTGAAACGGCAGCGAAAGATCCCTCTGCCCAACCATTCGCTGTGTTCACATTGGACGATGGATATCGCGACAACGTGACATACGCGCTTCCAGTGTTCGCCCGACATCAGGTTCCCTTTACAATATTTGCATGCTCAGGCTTCATTCAACGGACCCACAGCATGTGGTGGGAAACGGCCTTTGAACTCACGCAACAAGGGCATTCTTTGCAGTTCGATTTCGGTGACGGCCGCGAGCAGGTCAGTTTGGCATCGCCAGACGCCAGAGAAGCCGCATATCAACGCCTGTCGCGTTTCATTATGAACTCTGATGAAGCAAAAGCCATCGACAAGCTCAATCAGTCGGCATCAGATTGCGGTATTGATCCTATGAAGCCCGTTGACGAGACGATCCTCGATGAGGCCGAACTCATAGCACTTTCTCGCCACCCACTGGCCACGATCGGCGCGCACTCCGTCAGTCATCGGGCAATGGCCAGGTTGACCCACGATGAACTGACAGAAGAACTAACATCATCGTGCCATTACCTGGAAACTTTATTGTCTCAGGAAATCTGTACTTTCGCATTTCCCTACGGTCATCGTGCTGAGGCAGGACCAAGAGAGTTTGCGGCCGCAGGTGCGTCAGGCTTTAAATTGGCGGTTACCACAGTGCAGGCGCCAGTTTGCAATGAGCAGGTGACGTCGGCATTGCAACTTCCGAGAGTCAACATCGATGGTCGCTGGCAACGCCGCAGATATGTGGCCGCACTCGCATCGGGATTGCCGTTCCGGGTATTGGGAACCTTCGCCAACAGTCGATGACTGGATCTTGTTGGCAACAGTAGGTGTAATTATGAACACCTTAAATATTTCAGAGAGATAATACTGCTTGCCGCTCGTAATTATTTTACATATTGAATAACACACCACCATTAGACGCTTGGGTTGAGGCCGAAGTTTATGAGCATGATTTCACCGGTGCTTTGGCTTTTCTCTATATGTACTGCGATCCCCACGGCTCTGTATGGAATAGAAGTTTCCATGTCTTTCCTGAGACGGCAAGTTGCACCAACTCCTGCCGAACGCCTCCCAGCCGTCATCATTATTCCAGCCCATGATGAAGAAGAGGGAATTGCAAGAACGGTGGTCAGCGTAACTTCGCAAATGCGCCCATTCGACCGGCTTTTGGTTGTCGCCGACAATTGCACTGATGCCACGGCTGAAATAGCTCGAGCCGCTGGCGCCGAGGTGCTGGAGCGAACTGATCTTAAGCTTCGCGGCAAGGGTTATGCACTAGATGCGGGATTGCAGGCCATTGCGCAAAATCCACTGCCCTTCGTGGTTTTTATTGATGCAGACTGCATAATCGAGGCGGGTGGGCTCGACGCGCTCGTCAGGGCATCAAATGCCCAGAGTGGAGCAGTCCAGGCCGTCAATCTGATGCTTGCGCCGACCGGTGCGAGCATCGGGACCAAAGTTGCCGAGTTTGCTTTTCTGATCAAAAACAAAGTACGGCCAAAGGGGCTGGCGCGCATGGGCGTCGGATGCCAGCTCACCGGGACCGCCATGGCGTTCCCATGGGCCCTTATTCGCGGCGTGAACGTCGCGAGCGGAAACCTCGTTGAAGATATGAAGCTGGGACTTGATCTCACGCTGGTCGGAAAGCCACCGACACTCTGCGAGACGTCATATATCTATAGCTTTTTTCCGCAATCCAAGACTGGAGCTGCAACCCAACGGCAACGTTGGGAAAGTGGGCATATTGCGACCATCTCAGAAGCGTTTCGCGCTCTGCCCAAGGCTCAAATCCTCAAAGAGCCGAAACTGGCGCTTTGGATGCTGGATCTACTTATCCCACCTTTGAGCCTCCTTCTTTTGAGCTTGGTCATTGTCGGCATGACTGAAATCGGCCTGATCATTTCATTCGATATGCCCGCTGGCCCATTCACAGTGACAATGCTTGCACTTATGTGGCTGCTCGGAACAACAAGTTTGGCGTGGCTAAAGTACGGAATGACAGCTTTACCGCCTAAAGACCTTACCCAGGTCCTGCCCTACGTCTTCAGTAAAATACCTCTCTATCTTACCATAATTGGTGGTCGGCAGAACAAAAGCTGGATCAGAACAGACCGTTCCAACGGCAGCGAACCTTTTTAATATAGTCATGCTTACTAACTACACGCGCGGTTCGACGACAAACGTAATTATCATTAGTAATACTAAGTACATCAAAAGACGTAGATAAATTTATTATTTAGCAGCCTCCCCTCTCTCCGAGTAGCGATGAGATAGCATCATGCATCTCAAATAAGAAATTCCAGACGACAAACAATTTCTTTCACGAGGAAATTGTATTGACTCGCTTCACAACAATACTGCATTATTAATAATTGCTTAACTAAATATAAAATTACAAAACGCATAATTTTTTTCGGGGGGAACGACGATGGAAAATGTGTCGATCAATGGCGACGCGTGGGAAGTCAAACAACGGTTTCTGGATGTTCCGTACAACACTTTACGGTTTCATGAGGTTATTGCCGCAATTGAGGGCGTCAAACACACCGATGGTTTTTTTTACATCGTTACTCCGAACGTCGATCATGCCGTTAGATTACGCGGCGATAATATCCTGCAGAACATTTACGAACAGTCCTGGCTTTCTCTATGCGATAGCAAACCTATTTCCTGGATGGCGAAATCCCTGTCTTTTCCGTTGCCGCTCGTTACCGGCTCAGATCTGACGGCATGTCTTTTTCATGAGGTAATTCAGCCAGGGGACCGCGTTACTTTGATCGCTCCTTACGAGGAGGTCGCACAGCGCATGATTGAACGGTTCCCGGACGTCCACATTACCTACCACGTGCCGCCACGTAATGTGATCACCAATGAAGAGGCGATGCGTGCCTGTGCAGAATTTGCCGCCCGGGACAAGCCAAACTTCATATTCATTGCTGTTGGCTCACCACAGTCTGAGCTGATCGCTTACGAAATATCACACACAGCAGGCTCAACCGGCGTTTGCATCTGTTGTGGGGCATCTTTGGAATTCATCACAAACCTTCAGACAAGGGCGCCATTCGTCATGCAGAAATTCGGGTTTGAATGGCTCTATCGACTGATGTCCGATCCCCGGAGGCTCTGGCGCCGCTATGTCTATGCGGTCCCGCCGCTTGTTCGGATGTTTGCCGCGGAAGCCATGATGCGCTCAAAATCCCGGCAGCGGGCAAGATCGGAAAAGAATATCGTCGAAAAACAGCTTGAAAAGCACAAGACCGCTTGAAAGCGATCATTTCCTGAACGCGAAGGCCGAGACGCTTCAGCGCCTCTATTATGGCTGCCGTTTTATCATCGAGAAAAACCGCTGATCCTCGAAGCGTCGCACGCTCGCGCGATGGATCAACTGAGCGGCGACAACAACAAACGGAACTGGCCAAACCAGGCACAGAAGCAGCCCCACAACATACCTGCCCCAGGGCAGTCTTCGCCGTGCAGATTCAACTGAGTTTGCGATGGCAAAAATAGATGCGATCATCAAATACAGGATCCCAGCTATCGTCATACCAATACCTTCCCGTCACAGCCAGAATGACAACGCCCCCGCGTCAAGTACTCACCTAGCCAAAGTAGCTAAAGCACGATTCGGCATCTGTTAGAAATACCAGCCGTGCCTTTCGCGAAGCTTGGTAATTACGCACTGTGGCTTTTTCATTGCGAAATTTTTGCTTTTTCAGTGGAGAGCCTCCCCTTTTTTAGGGGGCTGGAGATAGGCAAGAGGCTTCGCCAGGGATCGCCGGCAAGCATCCAGATGCCACCAACGCCTGATGATCGCAGGTGGATGGGATGAAGCGGCGCGCGCGGATCTAACTGGCGCTGCTCGATCTGGTTACGGACATTGTGTGCTCGACGCACACAGTAAAACCCCGATCTGACCAGTTGATAGCAGTTAAACAATCAGATCGGGATGAGTGATAAGCGGCAACGCGTGGTTAGACGACGCTGCTGGAAATCAAATCCGCTTATCAGGCGGCCACGCTCACATCATCAAGCAGAAAATGCACGATGACGTATTTGGATTGGCTCACATTTCCACTTTCTGATTTTTCTTCAACGGTACCGCCATCGGCTGGATGCCAACGCTGATAATGCGGGTTGTTCGCGATGAGCGTAATTGCCTTTCCTGCCGACTTGCCGTCGAGACGATAACGCGCCTCTGCAAGAGGCCAGATGCGCTCATAATCCTGTTGCAGCATTCGAACTTTTAAAGCCTTACGAAGAGCTTCCGGGTGAGAGGTCGGGTCATCTGAGGCATCTCCTGTGACATCAAGCGTCACCTCCTCAGCACCCTGTAACAAGGAATTGTATTCTTCCGGCCACATTCGTTTCATGAAACTGCTCCTCCAAGCTTACTCCACACCATGAATGTAGCGCGTTTGAAACGGTAAGCAACGGCGATTTATCGTTGTTTTGCGGACAAAAAGTCGCGATCTGTTTCCGATGGAAATAACCGTTCTGGACGACGGTCACATGTATTACGCGGCGACTTCTCAGGCGGTTCGACCAACGCATGCTACGTGAAAGTGCCGTCAGTCAGCCGCCACTGCGGCGGCGATGATGTCACGCAACCAGCGATGTGCGGGCTGAGAATCCGGCCTTTTATGCTAGCGCAGGCAGGTGGCGATGCGTGATGATGAGAAGGGCAGTTCGCGGATAACAAGACGGCCATCCGTGCTGATTGCCTCGGCGATAGGCCGCCGCATGACCACAAGCATTTTTTGTTGTTGCAAAGCGGTCGTGTAACCAAGCAATGGAATGCTGTGCCGAACGTCACGTCTAACCAAATGTTCTGCCAACCACATGAGGGTCGATCATCGTTCGACGCTATGCAGACCTAGAAGTATGCGTGGGCAAAGTTTGCCCACGCCGCCACGAGGATCACAATCGTGCGCCACCTGTTGCGTCAATCATCTGTCCTGTCGTCCAGCGGGCCTCTTCCGACGCAAGGAATGTGATGACATCAGCAATGTCATCGGCACGTCCCAGACGATTGAAGACCGACATCGCCTCGGCACCCGCACGTGCCTCCGGCATTGCCAGCCATTCGGCATTCATGTCTGTCTCAGTCACGCCGGGTCTGACCACATTGACGGTAATTCCGCGCTTGCCGAACTCCGGCGCAAGAGCAAGAGTAAGCGTTTCGAGAGCACCTTTTGATGCCGCATAGGCAGGGTGAGTTGGTGCTGCAACACGCGCAAAACCGGTCGAAACATTGATGATACGCCCATTGTCGCTGATATCATCAGCCACAGCCTGTATCAGGAAGAAGGGCGCTTTGAAGTTGATGGTCATCAACTCATCGAATGCAGCTTCGGTCGTGTCACCTATCGATGTTGCCGTTGCAATCCCGGCATTATTGACGAGAATATCAAGCACCGGTTTACCAGAAAACGCGATCGCAGCCTCCTTGAACTGCTGCCAGAGGCTGTCTGTCGCTTGCTTGCCCTTGCGCAGATCGGCGCCGATGGCCACCGCTTTTGCGCCCAGAGCTTCAATTTCACGCACAGTCGCCTGTGCGGCATCTGCATTGGCAGCATAGTGGACAGCGATAAGACCCGCACCTTGCCTGGCAAATGCCAGAGCGGCAGCCCGGCCGATGCCGCGGGAACTTCCTGTAATCAGGGCGGTTTTATTGGATAGCTTCTTGGACATAAATCACTCCGTTGCGATTTAACTAGCGAACGATATAATAAAACCGCTGAATGGCATGTCAATATTTATGTAGGGATCGATATAATAATGTCTGAAACGGTGCGGAAACGCGGCAGACCCCGCGTGCTCAATCGGGAAACCGGACTTGAGGTTGCAGCCAATCTGTTCTGGGAACGTGGCTACGAAGGCACATCGATTGCCGATCTCACCGCCGCCATGGGCATCACACCGCCATCGCTCTATGCAACCTTCGGCTCCAAGGAAGAACTGTTCCGCATGGCGCTCAACCACAGCATCAGCCAGCAAAACAGCCAACGCCTACAACTGCTTGACGCAAAAAGGCCCGTTTATGAGACGCTCAAATTATTCCTTTATGACATCGCCGAAGGAGACACCCAGCCAGACAAGCCGCGGGGCTGTATCGTCTCGACGGCCGTTTTGCAGCACTCAGAAGAAAACGCCTCGGTGGCCCGGACAACGGCAGCACTGCGCGAAGCCTCGATACAGGTTCTGAAGAGCCGATTTGACCGCGCGGTCAGCGAAGGTGAACTACCTGAGGGAACGGATACAGACACACTGGCCCGTTTCTACGGCGCTGTCATGCAGGGCATGTCCGCTCAAGCCTGCGACGGCGCATGTACGATAAGATTGAAGGCACTGGTCGATATCGCCCTGAATGCATGGCCCGGCAAGCGCTGACATTCGCCAAAGCCACCCTTTGCGCGAAGAGCGCGTTGTCATTCGAGTGTTTCGCCCAGCGTATCGGCAACAAAGGCACCGCGCTGGCCCATGGGTTTGGGCGAGCCGGTCGTCGTGTCTCGCGCCGTCTGGTGTTCCAGCTCTGCGTTTATCTGGGCACCGACGATCAGGATAATGACGGAAATCCACACCCACACCATCAGAGCTATCAGGGCGCCCAGTGTTCCATATGTCGCATTATAATTCGCAAAATTTTCAAGGTAATAGGAGAAAAGCAGCGATGCGACGAACCATAGAGATGTACTGAACAAGACACCCCAGTTGATCCACCTTAGCTTGGCTTGCTCACGGCTGGGGCCGAAGCGGTGTACTACGGTAATTCCGAAGCCGACGAACAGGATAAGGAACGGCCAGCGCACGAACCGGGCAAGCATTTCCTGCCACCGGTCAAGCCACAGATAGGTAAGAGCCGCCGGCAGAACGCCAATCGCCGCAATGATCACGATAACGACGATTAGGGCACCAAAAGTAAATGTCAGGGATAGCAGGTTAAGGCGAAAAAAATTACGCTTCTCGCTTTCCTGATAGGCGACATTCATCGCTTCGAACAGCGCTTTCATGCCACTATTGGCACTCCACAGGGCAATGATGAGACCGCTGACGAAAGCGATGCTCAGCGTTGAACTCTTTTGCTGGGCAAGCGCATGCAACTGGCCAAGCACGATGTCAAAGGACCCAGGCGGCAGGATCCGCGCCAGAAAGCTGATATGATCGACGATCGTCACCGGATCAGCGATAAAGCCGTAAAGGGCCACCAGTGCACCAAGGGCAGGAAACAGCGATAGAAGCAGGAAATAGGTAACGCCAGCTGCGATCAACGTGACCCGATCAACCATAAGCGCTTTGACGATACGCCAGAACACATCGCGCATGCCCTTTGCAGGGATTTCGTTGGGCGCATCTGCATCCCGTCCTATCGCCTTGTCGAGATCACGTTCCAAATATCTGCCTATCCATCATTCGCATGTTTCTCATCCACACCAACGCCTCGGATGCGCTCCACATCAGCGCCACCGCCCCCATTGATGGCGCACGTCCCTGCATTAATCCGGGCTGGAAATCGACGGTGGGCGAATGTCCACCGCAGATTTTTTGCCGCTGTTGTCCTTGGCAAATTCCTCATCGGCGTGTTGATTGGCTTTGGTCGCCTGTTCGGCCTGCTGGTCGGTCATTTGATGCTCTTTTTCAGCACGCAGCCAATGATCGTTGTGAAAACCGCTTTTGCGGCCCTCTTCCTCCCAGATTTTATAGGCCAGTTGGCGGATTTTTTCTTCCCTGTCGGTCATGACACTTCCTCCCTTATTGTTACGTCCAACCCCGTCGAAACCGAGTTGTTCCGTATTCCAGAAGAGAAAAATGCAAGACGCTTAATATCCTGTCATTTCAAGATATCCGCGACCCGACACACTGCCTTCAAACGTGATCGGACCTTCCCAATAAGGCGTGGATGTGGCCATCCATGCCTGATCGTTGAGTGCCTTCGTTGTGATGTCTAGACCGCGACTTGGAATTCGTACCCGCCACTCCACGGGGATCGACTTGCCGTTGACATCCGCAGATCTAAGCGGTTCAAAAGACACATCGCCGGAAGCGAGCGGCGACGGCGTGCCATCAGCGCTGATCCAGTTTGCGGAAGTGTAACCTTCACCGCTGTCACGCAGCCTGAAAGCCATGACTTTTTCCCCGCTATCCAGATGCAGTGAAAACCAGTCCCATCCGGTCTGGTCGGCAGCAAGCGGCTGCGATGACCATTCACGGTCAAGCCAGGCCTTTCCCTTCACTTCGACAGATTGCCCGTCAAGCTCCACCCGACCGGTGACGGCGTAGAACGGCTGCGAATAATAATAGCTTGCCTGCCCAGCCAGTGATTTTACCGAATACCCGTGGTCGCCCTGCAGTGTCACCGGCCCCTGTGCTTTCAGGGTCAGATCATAGGAAAAATCCTTGCCACTGGCCTTGAGCGATACGCCATCCATACCGTCCTGCTCGGCCGCAACGACACTCTTCATCTGCCAATCATCAATCCACGCAGCAAATGGCTCAGCTGCTACTCCCGCCTGCCCCACACCACCTCGGCCAAATTTTTCGGCGACATGATGGCTGGTTGCGGTCGTAAGGGCCGCGTGACCAATCCATATTTGCGGGTCGGACCAGCCTGCCCGTTCTTGCGGGGCAAGTGCCGAACGGAATAATGTCCATTGAGCACCCAGCGGACGACCATCAACCGTCTCCAGATTGGCCGTGACATACCACCATTCGATCCTGAAATCGGGATGCGCAGCGTGGTCACGTGGAAACTGCAACGCCACGCCTTTTTGCGGCACGGTAAACCCCTCGGCATTTGAACCGAGCCCGGCGAAACCCTGCGCAACAGCGGCGACCGGTGCAGCCGTGATTAATGCGAAGACGATAAAAAACGCCGTTCTAACGTTCATTGGCAAACACCCTCAGTAGATCGGCAGGATCGGTTGTGGCCAGTCGCCGCACCGGGATCAGAACCGAAATCAAAGCCGCCAGCAGCGCAACAACGCCGAGCTTCAGCCAGTCGAATGGAAACAGGATCAGGGGCAACCGCCAGCCAAAAGCTTCGACATTGACGATTGCAAGCAAAACCCACGCAAGCGCCAGTCCGACGGGAACCGCCGCGACAAAGGTCGCCAGCCACAAGGCGATCGTTCGGACGATTTCCAGTAGCGCGAGATCACGGCGGCGAAGCCCCATCGCCCATACGGGAGCAAGCTGCGGCAGTCGAAGTGCTGACAATGTCAGCAGACTGGAAAACATTGCAAATCCGGCGACCGCAAGCGTGAGAATGTTAAGCGCGCCGGTTACCGCAAATGTCTGCTCAAAGATCGCCGTCGACTGCCGTTTCAGGGCGGCCTGATCGATGACGTTGCTCTCTGGCAGGCCAAACTCTTCTGACAGCTTTTTTCTGAATTCCGGCACCTGTTGCGGTTTCATACGCAAACCATACCGAAGTTTCGCCACATCGGGATAATGCCGGACAAGTGCATCGAGCCCGATCATGACCTGGCCACTTGGATTGCCGTAGTCAGAGAACACGCCAACAATCTCTGCCGACCAACCACCGGGCAGGTTAATCCGTTCACCAAGGTTTGCCTTGCCGGTTCGCCAAAGCTGCTCATTGACAAGCGCGCCTTGTCCCTTGGCAATCTCATCCCAGGTCGAGGTGGAGCGAGCAATCAAGGGCCAGTGGTCGCGGTAGGTGACATCATCTGCAACGCCTGAAATCTGTATGTGCCTGCCAAGCACCTCACCTTCCGTGCTCCAGATCGGCAGAATCGCCGTGACATGTCCGGGCAGCCAGCCACGTAGCCTCTCGGCTTCCGCCTCATTGCGCGCCGTAACATACACCTCTGCGGCAAGACGCTGATCCAGCCAGCCCAGAAAGGTCTGCCTAAAACTGGACACCATTGTTCCGACACCGACATTGGCCGAAAGCGCCAGAAGCAGCGCCATCAGTGCCAAGGAAAGGCCGGGCAATTGCTGGCGCGTGTCAGCCCAGAACCACTGCATGAGAACCTGTCGGGACATGTATTGTCCAGCAGCCATCACCAGTGCCAACAGGGCTGGCAAAATAAGCGCTGCACCAAGCAGCAGCGCCCCAAGCACGGCAAAACCGGAGTAAAGGCCCTCGCCCGCGACCGCGATAATGGCAGAGGCAAACAGCAAGGAAACGCCAATACCTGACTGAACCACCAGCCTTTTAGTCGACACGCGCGCCCAGGCTCTTTGTTGTGCAGCCGCCAGTATCGGCATTTTCCAGACATGCAGCAGATGTTGCACAGACGACAAGGCCGTGCCAGCCAACGCCATGGCCAGCCCTGCCAACCACCATTGCGGTCTGATCGAAAGTCCACCCGCTACGCTTGCCCCGTAGAGACCGCTCAATGTCGCCGCGACACCAGGCAGGAGAGCAGATGCGACGAGGTAACCCAGCACGACGCCAAGCACACCTGCGAGAAGGGCAAAGGCAATGGTTTCGATGGCAAGCATTGTCGTGAGCGTGCGCAGCGATACTCCAAGCGACCGCAATGTTCTGAAGGTCGCGCGGCGTTGCTCAAAAGACAGGCCTGTCGCTGAGTAGACGATGAAAAGGCCGACTACGAATGCCAGAAAACCGAAGGCTGTCAGATTAAGATGAAAACTGTCGGTCAGCTGGGCAACATCAGGTCGCCCGCCGGCATCGCGCACCATCAGCTCCGGCGCTATGTTTTTGATGGCTTCAAGCCCTGCTTTCTGGTCAGGCGAGATCACGATCCTGCTCAGTTCGCCATTGCGGTTCAGCAGCCGGTCGGCAACACTAATGTCAACAAAAGCTGCGCCATCAGGAAGATCCGCCGCTATTTTGACCGATAGACCAGCGGTATCGGTCAGGCGGGCGGCAGTCGCAGCCGACACGATCAACTGGCCGGGAGAACGGACAAATTCGGTAAGACCTGCGGCGCTTGAAACTGGGGTAAACTGTGCTTGCGAGGGCATGCTCAGTGGATCGATGCCAATCAGCCGGATGCGCGTCTGACCAAACCTGTAGTCACCCTCGATAACCGGTGAAACGGACCAGCCCGAGCGGCGTAATTTTGCATATGTCTCGGTGGCGATAGTGCTTCCGTTTCGCGGTACCAATTGATCGAGAGCATTCTGGTCGAAGACGGCAGCGGCACGTCCGTAACTTGCCCTCGCCTCCGCATTGATTGCCTGCACGCCAGACCACAGCGCCGTCGCAAGCGCCACACCCAGAATGAGTGTGGTCAACTGCAGTGGTCTGTAACGCCAGTGGGACAGCAGCGCCCAGAAGGCAATCCTCCTCATGTGACAACCCTTCCGCCACTCAGAGTGATCCGGCGGTCCAGCTTGTCGGCCAGTCTGTTGGAATGTGTTACCAGAAGAAGGGCAATATCCGCCGATTTGGTCAGTCGCAGCATGATATTTAGTACGATATCGGCTGTGGCTTCGTCCAGATTGCCGGTCGGTTCATCGGCAAGAATAAGCGACGGTCTGGCCGCCAGTGTCCGCCCGATCGCCACCCTTTGTTGTTGACCGCCGGAAAGCTGTTCGGGGTAGCGATGAAGAAGCTGACCGATGCCAAGTTCTTCAACGAGTTGCGTCTCCCACGCCTGATCGAAACGATCCGCGAGCTTGGCGTGAAACGAGATATTGGCTTTCACATCCAGACTTGGAATGAGATTGAACTGCTGGAAGATGACCCCGACATCGCGCCTGCGAAAGCCTGCACGACCCGCATCATCGAGATTGGTGATGTCGCGCCCGTTGACAGTGATAGTGCCACTATCTGGCTTGTCCAACCCGCCTGCCAGGTGCAGAAGGGTGCTTTTGCCACTACCGGATTCACCCGTCAGCGCAAGGCTCTCGCCTTTTGCCAGATCAAGCGTCACACCTTTCAGGACCGGGATTTGCCCTTCGGCTGACGGGTATGATTTGGTGATATCAGAAAGCGAAAGGATCATGGCAGTCTCACTAAGGAATATCAGGTGGAGCCACCCGCGCGTCGTTGCCGACGTCGCCAGTTTGCGACGCGGCATGCGTCATCTTTAATTCCACAGGCCAAACGATACCACCCATTGATCACCACATGGGAGGGAAATGGCGTTGATTTGATGGGGAATGACGAATACAGGACCGTCTGCTAGGCGACGCGACAATCCTGAACGGCCTTCAAAAAGGCATCCGGCAAGCATGGTTTGTTGATCCAGAAACGGCTCGCCCAAGTAATTTCCGCAGCGGTATCAACCTGCGCATCATCAGCAGAATGCACAATGATGGGGACATTGCGGGATGAGAGGATTCCAGCGACCTCGTCCGATGCACCGTCACGCAGACGTGTCTCTATAACCGCCAGCTGTGGTGTGTTGGTGTTAAGCCAATTTTGCGCTTCGGCACAGGAGGTAAAGGTGACAATGTTTGAAAAACCGGCGCTCGTGAGCAAATCCTCGACCTCAAGGGCGATGAGCGGCTGGTCGTCCAGCACCAGAACGGTGTCATATGTACGCGTTACCAGTGTAACTTCTCCTTGCAATAAACCGCAGCTTAGCAGTTTCTGACGCGCATAGGTGGAAGGTATGCCAGCGTACATAAAATCCGTCGAATTTCCGGAATGCTATAGAATCACCAACCGTTTGAAATAGCTCAGGGCTTAACGGCTGTGGGTTCGGACTCACGCCCGTCAACGAGTGCCATGAACGTTTCGGACCACCCCGCCTCTCGCAGTCGACTCCTAGCTCTTTTGCCTCCCCATGAATTCGCAAGTGTGACCGATGCGTTGACGCCGGTTGACCTCCCGAAAGGCGAAGTCATCGCGAGTGCCAACGGCACCATCGAGTATGTCTATTTTCTTTGCAGTGGCATCGGGTCGGTGGTCACCGCATCAAAGGATGGTCAACGCTCCGAAGCTGGCATGGTCGGGCGTGAGGGGTTTTGCCCGACTTCGGCAGGCGTGGGCGGAACCATCAGTGTTCACGAGGTGCTAATGCAGGTGTCGGGTGAAGCCTACCGCATGCCGATCGACGCAGTGAATGACAAGCTGTCGGCCAATCCGATCTTTGCAAACCTGCTAGCAAGATTCATCCAGACATTTGCCGCACAAATATCATACACGGCCCTCTGCAACGCCAATTATCAGGTCGACCAACGCCTAGCCCGATGGTTACTGATGTGCCACGATCGGCTGGACGACGATGAAATAAGCCTCACCCACGACTTCGTTTCCCTGATGCTCGCGGTTCGACGACCCAGTATCACCAACGCGTTCCATGTTCTGGAAGGCATGAAGCTTGTTGTGGCAGAGCGCGGCAGGGTGACGATCCGTGACCGCAAGGGACTTGAGGAATTTGCCGGGGGCGCCTACGGCGAACCAGAAGCGGAGTATCGTCGACTGATCGGTCCTTTTTGATCAGTTATTTTTTCAAATGATTTTGCACGACGTCGTGAAAGGATACGCTGAACAGAAGCTTGCCAGCGTCATCCGATACATCCACATATTCATCAGCCACCACGCGCCCGCTCTTGATGAGTGCAGCAACCATTTCTCGGACCGCACCAATGGCACTTACGCGAGCAGCATCATCATTCAAAAAGTCATCGCCCTCGACATCGGAAACAATTTCTCCGTCACGGCGTAGGTGAAAGAAATATCGGCTCATATCGACAACATCAGTCTGAGGGCGTTGTGATGTTTGGCTTCGTTTGCAACGTTCATGGGAAAAGGTCCTTCATAAGACGCCGGTACTCTGCCTCCGGCTTTCCGTAAGCGTCATGTGCAAACTCTTCAAGCGCAGCCCTGTTCCTTATTGTAATCATGCCACGTTGTGATTTGAGGAAACCGTTACCTTCCAGCACGTGAAGTGAGGTGGTGACGCTTGGTCTACGTACGGCCAGCATTCGGGCAATAAACTCATGGGTCAGTGCGATCTCGTTTCCCGTCACACGGTCGTGGCACATCAAAAGCCAGCGTGCGAGCCGCTCATTGACATCGTGGACAGCGTTGGAAACTGCTGTCTGAGCAAGTTGGACTGAAAAAGCCTCGATTGACCGAATAACAATCTTTGAAAAGCTACTGTTTTCCATAGCAGCGCGGAAGTTTTTGTAGTCAACGCGATATGCATCGCCGGAAAGCTGCATCGTTACATCGTGCGAACTGGTTTCCACTTCGGCAATGGCAGTTGTTGGCACATAACCTTCAAATCCGAAAATTCCCGCCTCTGCACTGTTTCCATCAGGCGTCGTAGTCACCAGCGAGCCTATGCCCGACGCCAGAAAGTATACATGATCGATCGGTTCACCCACCCGGGCCAGAACTGTGCCACGAGGCAAGTCGACATATTCCAGGTGCTTTGCAATCAACGAAAAATCGTCGGGCGGAAGAATGGATAGTAGTTTGTTCCGAATGGAATCCTGATTGGCTGAAACCATGACGTTCGCTTCCGTCTTGAGGCAAGAGTTGGCACCCCTCATCGTCTGCGCCTTCGAACACCCTGCAAACGACTACGGAAAGCTTATACGCAGGTAATCTGTTCAGCAACCCGACTTGCCGTCTTGCTTACCACCCAAATTTATTGGCCCGCACGGAACATCTGAGCCCTCTTGATGATTTAAAAGGACTAGCTCAGGAGAAAAATCATGAAAAATCCAGTATCGCCCGCCGTCCAGTCGCTCCGCAAGGAGCAGGCTGCCGTCAAAGACAAGAGCGCAAATGACGACCTGCAGAACGCGATTGAAGATACGTTTCCCGCATCCGATCCTTTGTCGATTACGCAAACCTCCGTGCCTTCGGGACGGACCGATGTTGACGCCGCAGAGCAGATTGAAAACAGCGCTGACCTCATAACACCCAAAACTGCCGTCCGTGACGACGACGCTACACGTCAGGAACTGCGAGATCTCAGCAGCGAGATTACAAAACTTTCCGACGCCATTCGTTCTGTCGGCACATCATCTGCCAGATTGGCGAAAGCGGAAGTGCGCGACCAGGTGGAAACGATTGAGGAGAAGGTGCGCGCCCAACCTTTATTGTGGGTATCAATGGCGGCAGCAGCGGGGTTTCTATGGGCATCTGTCAGAGGCCGTTAACGCCCCAGCTGAAATGCCTGGCAGTCACCTCTCGAGGCGATAAATTTTTGTTGAACTGGTGTGTTGCAACAAATTTAGCCCGCATGTGTTCCTGAAACGAAGCGTGGCATCAATCTGCCCCGCCAGCACTCAAGGGAGCCAACTGTCGATGTTCAGAAAAAACTACATTCTCGCCACCACGATGCTTGCATGCAGCCTTATTGCGGTTCCCGTTTCGGCCCAAGACAGCAACACCGCAGAAACAGGAAAAGCAAATGCGCCGCAGCAGGCACCGGCGTTTGAAAACCAGACGCGGGCACCGTTGCCTGAAAACCAGCCACGTGTCGAAATGAAGGTGATTGCCAAGGACTTGCCACACCTGTGGGCAATGGAGTTCCTGCCGGATGGCCGCATGCTGGTCACGGCAAAGGAAGGTGCTATGCACATTGTTTCGCAAGATGGCAGTGCAGTCAGCGAGCCTATTGAAGGCGTTCCGGAAGTAGCCTCTGCTGGTCAGGGCGGCCTGCTGGACGTTGCGCTCGCACCGGACTTTGAAACATCCGGCATGATCTATTTCTCGTTTTCAGAACCCCGCCAAGATGGCAACGGCACTTCCGTGGCCGCAGCAAAATTGGTCGAGGTCGACGGTGGTGCAAAACTCGAAGGTGTAACGACCATATTCCAGCAGACACCGAGTTACGACGGTGACAAACATTTCGGTTCACGCCTGGTATTTGGACCGCAGGGTGAGTTGTATGTGACGGTCGGCGAGCGTTCAGACGCGGAAGTGCGCACCGGTGCGCAGGATCTGGCAAGCGGTTTTGGCAAGGTTTTCCGCATCGACACATCAGGCAAGGCAATTGAAGGCAATCCATTCGTCGCCACGGACGGCGCGCTCGACGAGATCTGGAGCTTGGGACACCGCAATGTTCAGGCAGCAGCCCTCGATGGACAGGGACGTCTGTGGCTGGTCGAACACGGGCCCAAGGGCGGCGATGAGCTCAATCGACCGGAAGCCGGAAAAAATTACGGTTGGCCAGAGGTAACCTACGGCATTGAATACAGCGGTCGCGCAGTGGGAGATGGTATTACCTCACAGCAAGGTACCGAGCAGCCGGTCTATTACTGGGATCCCGTTATCGCGCCTTCTGGCATGGCCTATTATGATCATGACCTGATACCGGAATGGAAAGGCGCCTTCCTGATTGGCGGGCTTGTCAGCCAGGGCATCGTAGCGGTCCATATGGATGGTGATCGCGTCTCGCATGAAGGACGGCTCGATTTAGAAGCACGTATCCGCGATGTGAAAGTTGCACCTGACGGTTCTGTCTTTGCAGTGACCGAACAACGTGGTGGCGGAAACTCGACAATCATCAAAATTACCAATGCAACCTGACTGACACTGCGGGCTGTTTAACTGCCGCCCGCCATATCAAAGCACTGCGCGCAACGGCCAAGCGGCGCGCGCGGTGCGAACCACATACACCGGCATTTTACGCCAGCATGTTCCTTTTTTGTTCCTTTCATGTTATGCAGACGCCAATATTTTCGGGCTTTCGGAATCGTCTGGGCCTGAACGCCATCGCAGTAATGGCGTGACGGACTATGTAGCAGCGCGAAATGAGAGCATTTACAGGCATCAAATGACGGCGACCTATCTGGAAAAACTGAATGACCAGCAACGAAGTGCTGTCGTGCATGGCATCGGCGCAGTGGATGGGCAGATCGGCGGACCACTGCTGATTATTGCCGGTGCTGGCTCTGGCAAGACCAATACGCTTGCGCATCGCGTCACTCATCTCATCGTCAATGGTGCGGATCCACGCCGCATTCTGCTAATGACCTTTTCCAGACGGGCAGCTTCGGAAATGACCCGGCGCGTCCAGCGCATTTGTCGGCAGGTTCTCGGCGAAAATTCCGCCGTCATGACCGATGCACTTGCGTGGGCGGGCACATTCCACGGCATCGGCGCACGGCTTTTGCGGATCTATGCCGAACAGATCGGACTGAACGTCGATTTCACCATTCATGATCGCGAAGATAGCGCCGATCTTATGAATATCGTCCGGCATGATCTCGGTTTTTCCAAAACCCGGGACCGGTTTCCGACCAAGGGCACGTGCCTTGCCATCTATTCCCGCGTGGTGAATTCGGAATGTTCGATTGCCGAAGCGCTTAAAACCTCCTGGCCTTGGGTCACGGAATGGGAAAATGAGTTGAAGGAGTTGTTTGGCGCCTATGTCGAGGCCAAGCAGGCACAAAACGTACTCGACTACGACGACCTTCTTCTCTACTGGGCTCAAATGGTGTCAGATCCGGAACTTGCGGGAGATATCGGCAATCGTTTCGACTATATTCTCGTTGATGAATATCAGGACACCAACCGTCTGCAGGCATCCATTCTCAGATCGCTCAAGCCAAATGGTCAGGGCCTGACGGTGGTTGGCGATGACGCACAGTCGATCTATTCCTTTCGCGCCGCTACCATTCGCAACATTCTCGATTTTCCGAAGGAATTTTCGCCGCAACCGGCTGATGTCATTACCCTTGACCGGAACTATCGATCCACACAGCCGATCCTTGCCGCCGCAAATGGTGTGATCGATCTTGCCCGGGAGCGCTTTACCAAGAATCTGTGGACCGACCGCGAATCCGAACAGCGGCCAATGCTGGTCACCGTAAAGGACGAGACCGATCAGGCCGCCTATATTGTCGAACAGGTACTGGCCAATCGCGAGATCGGAATATCGCTAAAACAGCAGGCGGTGCTCTTCCGCTCATCCAACCACAGCGGTGCGTTGGAAGTTGAGCTGACCAGGCGCAATATTCCCTTCGTGAAGTTCGGCGGTTTGAAGTTTCTCGACAGCGCTCATGTCAAGGACCTGCTGGCCGTACTGCGGTTTGCGCAGAACCCGCGTGACCGCGTGGCGGGTTTCAGACTGCTTCAGATGTTACCGGGTATTGGCCCACAAACGGCAGGTAAAATCCTCGACACGATAACGGCAGAACCGGAGCCGCTGATCTCGCTCGCGGAGATTCCGCCTCCACCCAAGAGTGGTGAAGACTGGGCAAAGTTTATCACTCTCATGGTAGGCCTGAGGAAGATGGGGGCGAGCTGGCCTGCCGAGATTGGCCTGGCTCGCCTGTGGTATGAGCCCTATCTTGATCGCATTCACGAGGATGCTGACACGCGCAAGGCCGATCTCATCCAGCTTGAGCAGATCGCAGCAGGTTATGCCAACCGGGAAAGATTTCTGACTGAGCTGACCCTTGATCCGCCCGACGCGACCAGTGATCAGGCCGGGGTCCCGTTGCTTGATGAGGATTACCTGATCCTGTCAACCATCCATTCTTCCAAGGGTCAGGAATGGCGCTCCGTTTTTATGCTCAATGTGGTTGATGGCTGCATTCCTTCTGACCTCGGGGTTGGTACGACGGCCGAGATCGAAGAAGAGCGACGTTTGCTTTACGTTGGAATGACTAGGGCGCGTGACAGCCTTTCGCTCATTACCCCGCAACGCTTTTTTACCCACGGACAAAACACGCAAGGTGACCGTCATGTCTACGCCTCGCGCACCCGCTTCATTCCCGCGACATTGCTGCAATTCTTCGAGTCAACAAGCTGGCCGAAGATAAGCCCTAACGCCAGCGAGCGCAGTGCCACCCAGATACGCATGGATGTCGGTGCGCGAATGCGCTCCATGTGGAAGTGACGGTGACCAGCCATGCCTGACGAGAGCCCCCGTCCGATCCGCAAGATCATTCACGTGGACATGGATGCTTTCTACGCTTCAGTGGAACAGCGCGACAATCCCGAGCTAAGGGGCAAACCCGTTGCCGTTGGTGGAGCCGCAGCACGTGGGGTCGTGGCTGCGGCAAGTTACGAGGCAAGAGAATTTGGCGTTCGCTCGGCTATGCCTTCAGTCACCGCAGCGCGCAAATGCCCCCAGCTGATTTTTGTGAAACCGCGGTTTGAGATTTACCGCGCAGTATCCCGGCAAATTCGCGAGATTTTTGCGGAATATACACCACTCATCGAGCCTTTGTCGCTTGATGAAGCCTATCTCGACGTGACGGAAAACCTGAGAGATATGCCGGTTGCGACTGAGATTGCCCTGGAAATCAGGGGAAAAATCAAGGCAGTGACCGGGCTTAACGCCTCTGCCGGCATTTCCTACAACAAGTTTCTTGCCAAGATGGCCTCTGATCTCAACAAGCCGAACGGACAAGCAGTCATTACGCCAAAAAATGGTGCGGCTTTTGTCGAGGGATTGGCCGTCAAGAAGTTTCACGGCGTCGGCCCTGCAACCGCAGAAAAGATGCACCTGCTTGGCATTGAAACGGGGGCCGATCTCAAAGCGAAATCGCTGGAATTTCTGGCCCAGCACTTTGGCAAGTCGGGACCATATTTTTACGGCATTTCGCGTGGCATTGATAACCGTCAGGTACAACCCGATCGTGAGCGCAAATCGGTCGGCGCCGAAGATACCTTTATTGAAGATATCGTAGAGCTTGATCTGGCAAAGGCTGAACTGGTGCCGCTTGTCGCGAAAATCTGGCGTCATTGCGAGGCAAACGGATATTCCGGAAAAACGGTGACGGTTAAGGTCAAATATTCTGATTTTCAGCAGATCACACGCAGCCGGACAGTTTCGCATTTTTTCGGTGGTGAAGCCGAGCTGGTCGAAAACGCCGCCCAATTGCTCGCCAGCGCATTTCCATTTCGCAAACCCGTGAGGTTACTTGGTGTCACAATCTCCAATCTGGGAGAAACATCTGCGGCCTACGAGCATCAACTGGATCTGGCGATCTGATACGTCGACAATAAAATCTCTCAAGCATTCAGGCATAGCAATGCGCGCAAGTCTCAGAACAAAAGCCATCGCCATTTGTGACGACAAGATCGCAAAGAACGGCGATGCCGTCGGCATTTCTTTCTACGCCTTTTTTGCCAACAAAAATGATGACCCGAACCCGCTGATGGAAGCCGCCGAGTGGTGGATCAAGACCCATAGGCTCAATCATTTTGAAAAGGCGCTGAAGGTTCGCGAGATGGTAAAATCTGGCCAGTAAAACCGTGTGATTTGCATTCAGCAGCGTAACAGAAACGAACGACAGATCGCCCCGCCTACCGGGTGGTCGTTCGCATCACATCAAAGCATAAAACATCGATTAGGGACGAATGTTGTCCTTGTTCGCAATGACCGAAGCGGGATCGCACTGCAGCCGTAGCTGTTCATTGTTTTTTGTATCGTTGCTGAATGCGTCTATCGACTTGTAAACGCGGATTTCGGCATCACGGACAGGCCCGTCATCGTTCTTATCTTCAGTGACAAAAAACGAATAGACGTAGTTCTTGTTGGCGAGACCGACCCCCATGGTCAGGTCGCTGGGATGACCAGCAATCGTATCTTTGGTGGAGAAATAATAACCGTCCGCTTCAAAATAAAGCTCTGCCGGCTTCGTTCCCACAACATAGGTATAGTAGTGGCTTTTGAGGCTCTTGTGGCTTTCCTGATCTGCAATTTCGCAAAACTCTGCCCTGGCCTCTGAACCTTTGATGTTACAGGCAAACAGCGTCTGCCAAGGAGGCATACAGTTGGCGCTGGCGGTCCAGGGAAAGAGGGCAACAAAAATCGTCAGCAAACTGCGTCTCATATGCGGTCCTGTAAACTCGGCCCGGAACGCAGGCCTACGAAAAATACCAGCGCGCCCCGAGATGGAATCGCGATAGCTCACCATAGGGGAACTCTACTCTGAGGAGTATCAAAACTTGAGTTCCACCAGAATACCGGGGGCGACATACAATGCGCCGTGACAACTTCGGTCGGCCTGCGCCGCTGTAACAACAACCAAATGCCATGTACACACGGCAGACGTTTATCCCGATTTGGTCGTGATGTCGCTGTTTTGCCGTTGCAACAAACGGTAACGAGCCTGACTTCCATTTAGGTGCGCACGCATTGCTTCACGCGCTGCATATTCGTCGCCAGCCGAAATGGCATCGACAATCCGGCCATGCTCCTCGTGCAATTGCGCTAGATATTCAGTTTCGCCGGCTTCGCTTCTTTTGTTCAGGATAATTCTCGGCACCAAGGCTTCGCCGATCAGTGTCATGAAGGCCACAAATTTTGGAGAATTGGCCGCCTTCGCCACAGCAAGATGCAGCGCATATTCCGCCTCAGCGGTTGGTAGACCGGCCTGTATCTGCCTCATATGGGCGTGATGACATTCGATAATATGTTCTTCCTGTTGCGGCGAACGTCTCAAGGCAGCAAGGGCAGCCGCTTCCGATTCAACCGCAACACGGATTTCAAGCATCTCCAGTACGGAGGAAATCCGGTTTTGGTCCATGTCCTGAAGGCGTGGCGTTGCCGGATCAATCGGGCTGGAGGTCAGGATAAACACCCCTGCCCCCTGCCTGGCCTCAACAAGCCCGTCAGCACGAAGAGAGGCGATTGCTTCTCGCACGACTGTGCGACTAACCCCATGTGCTTCCGTCAGTTGGGTTTCACTCGGCAACTTGTCCCCGGCGCGAAACATGCCATCCCGAATTTGCTGACGCAGTTCACCGCTTAAGTGGAAGGCAAGCGTCCCACCTTTTTTCCGACCGTGTGTCTGGCGCTCAAGCCCCAAAGAATGTCCTCTCCGTTAGGAACCGTGTTGAACAACCTTTGCCAACATTCACTTGTATGTCAAGTGTTCGAAATTTTTATCCAGGACACAATAACCAATCTCATAACACGCGAAATTTACACGAGCTTCGCGCAGCATATTGATAACTTGTATGATGTGTAAGTTCGATATTTCTGAAACTATTTTTAACTTACCTCGCACGAAAACCATCATAAACATCTGATATAGATAAATTAAAATCGAACTTCATATCTCGCATCTATAGAAAAGCATATCCAACGTAATACTTACGGTTGAAAAATAGACAAATTTATATAACACGTACTTTTTTTACGATAAGTCATCACACAACTATTGACGCCCATTCTCTTTTGCGAATAAAAACATCCCGTCATCTCACTGACGCGCCCTGAAGGAAGAGGGCGCATGAGGCGATGACTGAGGAGGCATTTCATGAAGATCACCGACGTCATTGTGACGAAGTTTGTGCACAAGACCCGCAAGCATCAGGACAGCCACGGGCACTCCCATCCCGGGCCAGAAAAGGATGCCACGCAGGCAATGCTTACCGTCCGGGCAGACGACGGGTCCGAAGGTTACGCGTTTCAAAGCCCGGACGCCCTGCGTCCAGGTATCGTCGATAAATTTTTCCGCCCCATGCTTATCGGCGAAGATCCGATGGCCCGCGAACGTCTCTGGCAGCGGATCGAACATCAGCAGCGGGGGTCGGGTGGACATCTGGCCGACCGGTCCATCGGCGCCGTCGATCAGGCTCTGTGGGATCTGGCCGGACGTGCCTTGGGCCTGCCAATGCACCGGTTGATTGGAACCTACCGCAACAAGATCCTGGCCTATGGTTCCATCATGTGTGGAGATGAGTTGGAAGGCGGCCTGTCGACGCCGGAAGACTATGGCCGTTTCGCCAAGACTCTGGTCGCGCGCGGTTACAAAGCCATCAAGCTTCATACCTGGATGCCGCCGGCAAAGGGTGCGCCTAACGTAAAGCTCGATATCGCAGCCTGTGCTGCAGTGCGTGATGCCGTTGGCCCCGATATCGCTTTGATGCTGGATGGATATCACTGGTACAGCCGTAGCAACGCGTTAAAAATTGGCAAGGCGTTGGAAGAATTGGACTTCCTGTGGTTTGAGGAACCCATGGATGAAACCAGCATGTCATCCTATCGCTGGCTGTCACAAAACCTGTCAATCCCGGTTATCGGACCGGAATCCGCGCCGGGGAAACATCACACCAGAGCCGAATGGATCCGCAATGATGCAAGCGACATCATGCGGTGTGGCGTGCTGAATGCGGGTGGCATCACGCCAATGATCAAGGTTGCGCATCTTGCGGAATCCCACGGGCTGGATTGCGAGCTTCACGGAAACGGCGCTGCCAATCTGTCGCTCTGCATGACCGTGCCGAACTGCACATATTACGAACGTGGACTGCTGCACCCGTTCCTCGATTATGAGGTTCCTGCCCTTTATCTCAACACCATCTGCGACCCGATGGATGAAGAGGGCTATGTGCATGCCCCTGACATTCCGGGGATCGGTGACGATATCAACTTCGACTACATCCGGGATCATCAGATCCCCTGAAATACATAATCCATCTGCAACTATGCCTTTGAGGAGGAAGGTATTCGATGCGTATAGGAACATTTCTCAAATCCGCCAGCCTTATCGCGTTTCTCGCATGCGCAGGCATGCCCGCTCTGGCAGAAACGCCACCGGACCAGCTGATCGTTGGCGTTAGTCTGGTCAACATGTTGTCGCTCGACCCCTCCGCAATGAGCGGCCGGGAATCGGCAGAGGTCAACAGCAACATCTATGACAGCCTGCTCGAGACAGATCCGGTTGAAAAAGGTGTGTTTCACCCACGCCTTGCGTCCACTTGGGAGGTGAACGACGCCCGCGACACGATCACCTTTAAATTGCGTGACGACGTCAAATTCCACTCCGGCAATCCCCTGACGGCCAAAGACTTCGTGTGGTCGGTGACCAGAGCTTTTGCGCTTGGCATCGGTGGCTCCAACATTCGTGTATTCGGCTATAACGAGAAGAACATTGCGGAAATGATAACCGCGCCTGACGACCATACGGTCGTTGTCCGATTGCCTAAAGCAAGCGATCCGGACCTGATCCTCGGTGTCATCGCAGGCTCTGGTATCGGCATGGTCATCGACAGCAAACTTGCCATGGAACATGAGAAGAATGGTGACTTTGGCCAAGCATGGCTGACAACCAACAGCGCAGGCTCGGGTTCGTTCAAACTGGTGCGCTGGCAGGCCAATGACACCGTCGTGCTGCAGCGGGTAGACGACCATTGGTCCGGGCCCGCGAAGATGCGCCGCATCATCTACCGCCATATGCCAGAAAGCCAGTCACAGCGTCTGGCGCTGCAGCGCGATGATATCGACATTGCGATGGGCATGTCTGTCGCCGACGTCAAAGCATTGCAGACCGATGAAAAGCTGGCCACCGCTGAAGTACCAAGTGGTAACGTCTATTATCTCGCCGTCAGCATGAAGGACGAGAAATTTAAGGATCAGCGGGTTCGCCTGGCATTACGCCATCTGATCGATTACGAGGGCATCAACGAAACAATCCTGCCCTTCTACGGCAAATTGCATCAGCGTCCGCTGTCTCCCGGCCTGCCCGGTAGTTTGCCTGATCCGGGCTACAAGCTCGACCCGGCATTCGCCAAGGAGCAGCTTGCCGCCGCAGGTTATCCCAACGGCTTCAAGACAACGATCCGGGTTCTGGCAGACTCGCCTTTTGTAAATGTGGCAACTGCCATTCAGGCGTCACTCGCACAAGGCGGCATCACAGCCGAGATCATCACGGGCAATGGCGACCAGACATACGGGGCCATGCGTGATCGCAAGTTTGAAATGGTTGTTGGCCGCGGCGGTGATCGCAACGGCTCACATCCATACACCAGCCTGCTGTCGCTTGTTTACAACCCTGACAACACCGACGAAGCCAAGCTCTATACGCTTCAGGCATGGCGAACCTCTTTCCAATCCAAGGAGATCAACGAGTTGCTGGACGCAGCGCTGATCGAACCGGACGCGGAAAAACAGCGCGCGAGCTATGAAAAGATCCAGACGCTCTATGAGGAGCTGGTACCATCTATCCAGGTCATCTCTCAGAGCTACGACACGGTTGTCTATCAGGCAGATCTGAAGAATTACATCGCCCATCCCTACCAGACGACGCGATACCGCAACCTCGAAAAGGACCGCTAGATATTTCTTGGGGTCATCTGATCGCAATCACCCAGAAGACCGGCGGAACAAGGACGTTCCGCCGGACAAACTCGGGAAATTTCCATGTTTCGTAAATTGCTTCCAAGGCGTGCGGACGGTATCGTCCAGCTGCTTTCCTCAGTCATCGTCACGCTTTTTCTGCTGGTGACACTGACTTTCTTTCTCGGCCAGGTCATGCCGGTCGATATCGTGTCACGACTGGTTGGTCCGGATGCGGATTCCCAGACCTATGAGGCGATGACCAGACGTCTGGGACTGGACCAACCCATCTGGGAACAGTTCCGCCTTTATATAGGCCGTATTATCACTGGGGACTTTGGTACCGCCCTACTGACCGGGAACCAAGTCCGCGACGATATCCTCAGGGTGTTCCCTGCGACGATTGAACTTGGCAGCCTGGCGCTGCTGATCGGTGCTGGTATCGGCATTCCCCTTGGCGTTCTTGCTGCCGTCAAGCGCAATACACTGGTTGATCACTTCATTCGTGTCATCACGCTCCTTGGCCATTCGGTGCCGATTTTCTGGTTGGGCATGGTCGGGTTGTTGATCTTTTATGCCTGGCTTGGCGTGGTCGGCGGATCGGGTCGTGTCGCCAGCTATTATGATGATCTTGTTCAACCGGTCACCGGCATTATCCTGATTGATTCCGCTGTTGCTGGTGAATGGGACGTGTTCTGGAGCGCAATAAGGCACATCATCCTTCCCGCATCGATCCTTGGATATGCCTCCATGGCATCTTTATGCCGGCTCACCCGCAGCTTCATGCTCGATCAGTTGGGGCAGGAATACATCATCACCGCGCAGGTAAAAGGCCTTTCGCCTTCACGGGTTGTCTGGGGCCATGCCTTCCGCAACATCCGAGTGCAGCTTCTGACTGTTGTGGCACTGGCCTATGGATCGATGCTCGAAGGTGCATTGCTGATCGAAACGATCTTTGCTTGGCCAGGCTTTGGCCAGTACCTGACCAACAACCTGTTACTGGGCGATATGAACGCCATTATGGTCTGTGTTTTGCTGGTCGGCGTGATCTTTATCACTCTGAATATGTTCACCGATTTTCTCTACAAGATATTTGATCCGAGGACGACGCGATGAGCGATATCATCCCTCTCAAAGGTACCACGTCGCCGGAACGGCCTTTTCTTCTGCGTGACGCAAGGTCCCCTCGCGAAGCGCTGATGCAGCGTTTGGCCTTGGGCTGTCTGGAATTGCTTGGAAACCGGCTTGCGCTCATCGGTCTAGTCATCATCGCGCTGCTGGTCTTTATGGCAATATTTGCGCCGCTGATTGCCACCCACGATCCAACCATCCAAAATCTTCGCACCGCTCTGCAGCCACCATCCCTGGCAAACTGGTTCGGGACGGATGAATACGGTCGCGATATCTGGAGCCGTATCGTCTATGGTTCGCGCGTCACCCTCTACATTGTGGCACTGGTGACCATCACTGTTGCCCCGATCGGCCTGATCGTTGGCGCTGTCTCCGGTTACTTCGGTGGCATCGTTGATCTGGTTGTGATGCGTATAACGGACCTGTTTCTCGCATTTCCCAGCCTGATCCTGACACTGGCCTTCGTAGCAGTGCTCGGACCGGGTCTGGAACAGGCCGTGTTGGCTATTGCCCTTACAGGCTGGCCCAGCATCGCTCGCCTCGCACGCGCAGAAACCATGACTGTGCGGGATGCCGACTACATAGCGGCCATGAGGCTTCAAGGCGCCAGTGACCTGCGCATCATATTCGGCTCTATTCTGCCGATGTGCCTGCCATCTGTCATCGTGCGCCAGACACTTGCAATGGCATCTGTGATCCTGACTGCAGCCGGCCTCGGTTTTCTCGGCCTCGGCGCCCAGCCTCCGGCCCCTGAGTGGGGCGCCATGACCTCAACCGGTCGGCAATATATGCTCGACAGCTGGTGGGTCATCACCTTCCCCGGACTTGCGATCATGATCGTCAGTCTCGCTTTCAACCTTTTTGGAGATGGCCTGCGTGATGTCCTCGATCCCAAACGTAAATGATGATGCCGAACCTCTGATCGAAGTTAAAGATCTTTGGGTGAAGTTCCGGCTACGGGCTGGTGACATGACCGCCGTGCGCGGCCTGTCCTTCACACTTGGACGCGAAAAACTTGCGATTGTCGGTGAGAGCGGCTCGGGAAAGTCAACAGTTGGTCGCGCCCTGCTGGGACTGTTGTCACCAAACGCAGTTGTCGAAGCCAAGGCACTACGTTTCCGTGGCACAGATATTCTCAGCGCAAGCCCGCGCGAAATGCGCCAAATCCGCGGCGCACGCATCTCAATGATCCTGCAAGATCCGAAGTTCTCGCTCAACCCGGTCATCACCGTCGGTGAGCAGATCGCGGAGGCCTATCGCGCGCATCACAAGGTCGGCCGTCATGTGGCCAAAAAAAATGCCCTTGAGATGCTCGAAGCGGTGCAAATTCGTTCACCCGAACGGGTCTATGGCCTCTACCCGCATCAGGTGTCCGGGGGCATGGGTCAACGCATCATGATTGCCATGATGTTGATTTCGGATCCTGACGTGATTATCGCCGATGAACCGACGTCGGCGCTTGATGTGACTGTCAGGCTACAAATTCTGGCCATTCTTGATGATCTCGTGCGCAAGCGCGGCATGGGCCTGATTTTCATCAGCCATGACCTCAACCTCGTGCGATCGTTCTGCGACCGGGTTGTCATCATGTATGGCGGCCAGGTCATGGAAACCATTGCTGCCAAGGACCTCGACAAAGTCCAACATCCATACAGCCGAGGCCTGCTGGATTCCCTGCCGTCACTGGAAACACGTCGACCGGCTTTGCCTGTCTTGCGCCGTGATCCGGCATGGCTTGCGCAAAAGGAGCAACATCCATGATCAGGGTTGAAGAACTGAACCTTTCCTTCGGCGCGGGGCATGACGACCATCAGGTACTGTTCGACGTGAATTTTGATGTGCCGAAGGGTGAGATATTCGGACTGGTGGGCGAAAGCGGTTCGGGAAAATCGACTGTCCTGCGGTGCATTGCAGGTCTTTACACACACTGGACCGGAAAGATCGATGTGAACGGACATCCGATCGGCGGAAAAATCCAGAAGAGCCATTATCGGCAAATTCAGATGGTGTTTCAGGATCCCTATGGCTCCCTGCACCCGCGGCACACGATTGACAGCACTCTTTCTTCCCCACTGAAGATACACGGCATTGGTGATATCAACCGGCGTGTTAACACAATCCTTGAGCAAGTCGGCTTACCGCTTGCGGCGCGGTATCGTTATCCGCATCAACTATCTGGTGGTCAGAGGCAACGCGTTGCCATCGCCCGTGCTCTGATCCTTGAACCATCGGTGCTTCTTCTTGACGAACCGACTTCCGCCCTTGACGTATCAGTGCAGGCAGAAATCCTCAACCTGCTGTCGGATGTCCGCAAGGAACGTGGTCTGACCTACATCATGGTCAGCCATGACCTGTCGGTCATCGCCCATCTCTGCGACCGGCTTGCGGTGATGCAGGGCGGCCGGATCGAGGAAATTTTGCCCGTCAGCCAACTGATGTCAGGTGATGCGCAACAGGACTATACCCGCACCCTTTATGAGGCCAGTCGCAGTTACGACCGCGCCATGGCCGATGATCTGACCCGCGGGCGTGTGAGGACAAAGGCGACATGATGGAAAGAACCAGTCTTCATGACGCCGCAGGTTTGCGCGATTTTGCCACATCCGCATTGTGTGCTGCGGGCCTTGCCTCCAGCATGGCGCCAACGGTTGCGGAAGTGCTTGTTGAGGGTGACTTGATGGGGCACGACACGCACGGCTTGGCCCTGCTACCTGCCTATCTTTCAGCCTTGGAGAACGGCGGCATGGCCCGCTCGGGACAGCCCGAAGTCCTCAGGGATTGTCCTGCCGCCATGTTGTGGGACGGATGTTTTCTGCCCGGCCCATGGTTACTGACGGAAGGTTTCAGGCAGGGCGTTAAGCGCGCTCATGAAAACGGCACGTTCACGCTTGCCATTGCAAGAAGCCATCACACGGCAAGTCTTGTTGCCTATTTGCGACCAGTCGTTGAACAGGGCATGGTTGCAATGATCACCGTTTCGGACCCGACGGAAGCCTGTGTGTTGCCATTCGGTGGCACGGCCCCGCTGCTGTCGACCAATCCGCTCGCTTGGGGTTTCCCAGGCACCGAAGGTGCAATCCTGGTTGACGTCAGCACCTCAACGACCACCAATGGCATGGTCCGGCGTCTGTCGGAGCAAAACCGGCTTTTCCGCGACGAATTGCTGGCTGACAATGCTGGCCGCGCCAGTCGCGACCCCGCTGTGCGCTTGACCGATCCGCCGGGCTCAATCCTGCCGCTGGGCGGCATGGCCTCCGGTCACAAAGGCACAGGGCTTGGCATTGTGGTCGAGGCGTTAACCCACGGTCTTTCTGGCAACGGTCGTCACTCCGGTCCGCAAGGCTGGCAGGCCAATGTGTTCCTGCAGGTTTTTGACCCAGAGATTTTTGGCGGGCGCTCGGCATTTGAAACGGAACTTGGCCATCTCGCGCGCAATATCAGGGCCAACAAACCGGCTGATCCCGACAAGGCCGTAAGACTGCCCGGTGACAGGGCGCTGAACAACCGCGCCAGACACCTGTCGCAGGGTGTGCCGTTGATTGCGCCAATCTACCAGAAACTGGAAGAGTGGGCGGTGAAGTTGAAAATCGACATGCCCGTGTTGGTCTCATGACGACCTTGCGCAAACATCCCGGACGGATATGATAATATGCGGAAAATTCTACTGACCGGTGCTGCCGGCGTCATCGGAACTGACGTTGCACGTCTTTTGCCACATCATGGAGAGTTCTGGCGGTTGACCGACATCCGCCCGGCTAGTCCATCGGCAACATCCAGGTCTGGAAACGTTGAGTGGGTTCAGGCTGATTTGACCGACCCCGAACAGGCAAAACGGCTCTGTGACGGTGTCGACGCGGTCATACATCTGGCTGGTCAACCGCGTGAACGCGAATGGTCCGAGCTGCTCGGCCCAAACATTGTCACCTGCACAAATCTGTGGGAGGCAATGCGGCAACAGGGCGTCAAACGTGTCATCTTTGGCAGCTCAAATCATGCCAGTGGCATGTATCCTGCGACACAGACGCTAAGCGGGACGGAAGCTGCACGACCTGACTCGCGTTACGGCATCACAAAAGTCTTCGGTGAGGCATTGGGCAGCTGCTACGCCGACAAATTCAACATCAAGTGTTTTTCCATTCGTATCGGCACATACCGCGAAAAACCGTCCATTGAACGGGAACTGGCGACCTGGGTTTCGCCACGTGATCTCGCCTCACTGATCCGGGTCGGACTGCAGGCCGAATATCACAATGAAATCGTCTATGGTGTTTCCAACAATAGTCGAAGCTGGTGGCGTAACGACCGTGCTTATCAACTCGGCTATGCACCGCAAGACAATGCGGAGACATATGCACCAGAGGTTGCCATGACCACGCCTGATAAGAACGATGTCGCCACGGTGTTGCAGGGTGCCAATCATGCCGGACGGGATTTTACCGGCAATCTGGAGTGGCTCGCAAACCGACGGGTTGGAGAATGAGCCGACATCTGATTGCCATCTGCAATGCCCGATCTGCAAATATTCAGTTCCACGTACTGGATACGACTGACTGGTCGTTGATTGATCTGGAGGCCGTCGCTGTGCCCGGAGCAATCGGGCCGGGAGATGCAGCCCCCATGGCTGTTTCTCGTTCCGGCGATCGGTTCTGGCTAGCGTGGCGGGGTGACAGTCGTGCCATTCACAGTTTTGCAATTGACCGGAGCCGACCCGGTTCAGTGTTACTGGGCAGCTTCCCAATCGAACAGAATATTTGCCATCTGTCGCTTGCCGATGATGAAAAACATCTTCTCGCCGCCGGAGGAGAGGATGGCACGGTGTTTTCACTCGACGATGACGGGCGGGTCATGCGGTCAACAGATCGGGTTACGGCAGGCCCGATGGCGCACTGCCTCATGGTTTCAGACCATCTCGCATTAGCAACTTCCTGTCGAGGCGATCTGGTCAGGCGCTTTGACTTCGATCCCGAAAACGGCGCGCTGACGTTCCACGACCAGATATCCATGGAGAACAACTCCGGTCCACGCCATCTGGCCATCAGCGCGGATCGCTGTTTTGCCTATGTACTGCTGCAAGAGGGCGGCAAGGTTGTCACAATCTCGCTCGGAGCTAAGATGGAGATTGTTCATACCCTTGCCATCATCGACGACAATATCCCCGCCATGTCCGGCGAAATTGCGCTTTTTGACGAAGGCAGAAGCCTTTTGGTGACCGAGCGCAACACCAACCGGCTCATATGTCTGGATATTGACCCCGACACCAGACACCCTGCCCTTCGAAATGAAGTGACCACCCCCGATTATCCTCGCGCTTTTTTTGTCGACCCGCAGGACCAGTTTGTCACCACCCTTGGTTTTCGCGGTAATCGTGCGGCAATCCACAGCCTGACATCTGACAGCGGCATAGTTCGCCGACTGGATTTTGCAACCGGAAAGCGTCCCAGTTGGGTCATCTCCATTGCGTTGGATTGAAGCCAGTCAAACAATGACGGACGAGCGGCCTCTCACCGAGACAGGGGCGCCAGGAGTTTCTGTAAGCGTAACCTCAATCCTGCTCGGCTGCCCCATATCCTCGCCTTGGTGGATGACAAAGGTGCCATCGCTAAGTATTTGCAGGTCACGCAGCATTCCTGCAAAAGCGGCCGCTGCTGCACCTGTTGCAGGGTCTTCAAGCACCCCGCCAATTGCAAAGGCGTTTCGCGCCTGGAAACGTCTTTCCTCTTCACGGAAGATAAAGGCCACTGTCCCGATCCGATGCTTTTCCATAAAACGACGACCTTCGTCGAGGTCGTAGTCCATACGCTTCAATGCGTCGCGAGTGTTGAGAGGCAGGACAAGATGTTCGGTGCCCGCATTGGCGCGACGCGGCGGCAAAAGAGGATCAAGCTCATCTACTGTATAGCCAAACAACGACAAAGCCTCATCAACCAGTTCAGGATCGGCCGGGCTGCTGCGGGTTGGTGGCGATAGAAGTGTGCTTACCCACGTCCCGTCGACCTGTTCGGCAGACACTTCAATCTCAGCCTTAGAAAGACTGAGGGCGTAGCGGCGGAATCCATGTGTATTCACCAAGTACTGCTCCGAGCGCGATTGTTGCGTGACCACAAAAAGGCACTTCTGTTTCAGGCGCGAAATAACGAACCCGCCAAGACCCGTCCGGGTTTGGACTTGCAAATACCGTCTCGGAATAACCGACCTCAGCGGCGATGGCCTGCATCTGCTCGGCTGACATGGGCTCTTGCGTCAACAGAACACCGGCTGGATTTCCTCCCAAACCGTTATTGGTGAACGCCGAAATTCGTTTAACTTGCACAGCACTATTCCTCATATTTTGCGCCAACAAATTAGCAGCAGCTTCGTCTCAAGTACTTTGTTTTTCAAAAACGAAGGAGAAGATCGCTTTCTATTTGATAAAGAAATCAGCTAATGTACCAAGATGAAGAAAATCAGCCTCGACTCGAAAGATCGCCGTATCATCGACGAACTTCTGGCGGATAGCCGCAAGAGTTCACAGACGATCGGCTCAACTGTCGGCCTGTCATCGCCGACCGTGCGGGAGCGCGTCAGACGTCTTGAAGATGAAGGGGTAATCGAGTGCTTCACGATCGAGGTCCCCTCGAAAATGCTGGGATACAGCCTTGAAGCCATTGTGCGCGTCGAGCCGCTTCCGGGGAAACTGCACATCGTCGAGAAAATTCTTCAAGACACCCCTGAAATCACCCAATGTGACACAGTCACAGGCGACGATTGCTTCATCGCACGTATGGTATTGAGAGATATTCAGGACCTCAATCGGCTACTCGACCCGCTTCATGACAAGGCGCGCACCAATACCAGCATCATCAAAGGCACGCCGGTACAAAGACGACGCGCACCTTTTGCAGACAATGGATAGTCTGTTGCCATCAGGTTTCTGCGGATCGAAGGAAAACCGACTAGGCTTCCAATCTAGCAAATCCTCGCTTTTACTGCAGTTCAATTATGCTTTAGAATCAACTTCGTCCGAGGCGAGATTCCCATCCTGCACGCGACCGAAACAGAAACCGGAAATAGCTCGCGATGCAGGTTCCTATACGCGCCATTACCGTGTTTCACGCCGTCGCAAGAGCGGGCAGTATTTCGCGCGCCGCCGACGAACTGGGTGTGACACCCTCTGCCGTGACACAGCAGATACAGGTACTGGAGGTTCAGCTTGGCATATCGCTGCTGAGCAAGGTCGGCCGTCGCATTACGCTGACAGAGGCAGGCGAACGTTACTTTGCCAGTGTAACGGATGAAATTGACCGTATTGTCGAGGCGACCAACACCATACGTGGCTATCGTTCGGTCACCACACTGACGATCCGTGCCACGCCGACCGTTTCCAACAAATGGCTATTGCCGCGCCTTGGCGCATTTCTCGACAATCACCCCGAACTGGAGGTGCGGCTGGACGGCACCAATGAGCCGACCGATTTCAACCGCGAAATGGTCGACGTGGAAATTCGCCACGGCGATGGTCGCTGGCCGGGCCTTTTCGTGGAAGGGTTGACGGAAGAATACTTTTTTCCTGTTTGCGCACCCGGCTACGCCCCTCAAGACGGATTGCACCCGTCGGAAGTTCTCAATTACCGTCTCATCCATTCGGTAAAATCGCAGGCGCAATGGCCGCGCTGGTTCACTCTTGCCAACATCGAAGCGCCGGACCGCTGGAAACGCGTGTTCTTTGACCGGAGCCACATGGCAATCGATGCTGCCTGCGACGGTTTCGGCATTGCACTTGAAAGCAATCTGATGATGTGGCGCGAATTGCGTGATGGACGCCTGATCTGCCCCATAAAAGCACCGCCACAGATCAGGCTAACCACCCAGTGGATCGTTTGCCCGAGAGATCATCTTAGGCAAAAGAAAGTACGTGTGTTCCTTGAATGGTTGCGCACGGAAAGCGCTCTATGGCGGGAGAAAGAGGCGATCTCCGTCTGGCCGGCCGACATCTGACTATGTTTTTATTGCCCGCAACTGCGTCAGGCTTTTAACCGCGGCGCGGATGATATCCGCAGGCATCAACCCTATCGATAAATGAAGTGCCTGCTCGTCCGGTTCAGGTGGTTCCAGCGCCTCAAGTTGGCTGTCCAGCAAAGATACACCAGCGTAGTGCCCCTTGCGGTTAGCAAGCCGTGCCGCGATGATTTCAGCGGCTCCATCGAGAAAGATGAAGTGCACCTGCCCCAGTCTTTCTCTAATAAAATCGCGGTAACGCCGTTTCAGCGCCGAACAGGCAATGACCGCTGGACGCTGCGACAGGGCAACTGCCTCATCGCAAACGCTGGCAAGCCATGGCCAGCGTGCTTCGTCGGAGAGCCCGTGCCCGGATCGCATCCGGGCAATATTTTCAGGGCTGTGCAGTTCATCTGCTTCCAGCCAAGGACAATCCAGTTCCCGGGCAAGGCCGCTGGCAATTTCTGTCTTGCCAGCGCCCGAGACGCCCATCACCACAATGAACGTATCGCCTGCCATCAATACAATCCAAGCAGCCGGATCGGGCCAAGCGTCAGGACCGGAAACAGCACCAGCGCCAGAATTGCCGCCATCATGATGCTGATCGGCAGGATCGATCCCTTGATGACATCCTCGATCGACATTTTGGCCACCTGCGCCACCGCGAACAGGCACACACCGACAGGCGGCGTAATCAGGCCAAGCGTCAAGGTAATGACCGTCACGATCAGGAAGTGCATGGGATCGATACCAAGCTGGATGGCTGGTGGCATCAGAACCGGGATCAGAATGAACATGGCAGCGATCGCGTCCATGAACATGCCGATGACGACGAGGAACAGGAAGATCAGGAACAGTGCCATGGTCGGGCCGGTGCTGATGCTGCCGAGGAATTCGGCAACCTGCTGTGGCAGGCCATCATAGGTAAAGACCCATGCCGCCAGTTTGGCTGTCGCGGCGATAAAAAGAATGGTGCCTGTTGTGCGTGCCGTTTCAATAAAGATCGATGGCAGTTCCTTCGGGCGGATGGTGCGGTAGAGCACGATCGACAGGAACATGGTGTAAAGCACGGCAATGGCGGCAGCTTCCGTCGGTGTAAAATAACCATCGACGATACCAACAAGCAGAATGACCGGCGTCAGCATCGGCAATATCGCGGCAATGCCAGTTGTGACCACAAGCCGGACATTAAAAGGCTTGGGCGGATTATAGCCGTGATAGACCGAATAGAAGTGGTTGAAAACCATGAACATGAAGGCCAGGAACAGGCCGGGCACCAGACCCGCAACCAGCAACGTGCCGATGGACACATTGGCGATGGAACCGGCGATCACGATGAGGATCGACGGTGGAATGATCGATGACAAGGTCGATGTCACCAGTGTCATGCCAACGGCATAGCCCTTGGGGAAACCGTGGCGCTGCATGGCGTTGATCTCGATTGCGCCGATCGAGGCGATATCGGCAACGGACGAGCCCGAAACACCACCGAAGATCACCGACGATGCCACGTTGACGTGCCCCAGCCCACCGGGAAGCCAGCCGACCAACGCCTCGGCAAAGTCAAACAGCCTTTCAGCCACGCGGCCACGCTCCATGAGCACTCCGACGAGAATGAACAGCGGCACAGCCACCAGCAGGAAGGAATTCATGGCCGAAAACATGCTCTGTGACAGCAAATCAAGCGGCGTCGATGTGTAGATGAGGATTGCAGCGATGCTGGAAAGGCCAAGCGAGACCGCGAGCGGCACGCCAAGTGCGCTGAGCACCAGAAACAGAACCAGAAGAAAAATGCTCATAGCGCCTTCTCCGTATTGGATGCGGATATGTCGGTTTCGGTCTGGGCAATGCCGATCTCCGGCAGCGCAATCTGGTTGCGGCGGTTGCGCAGGGAATCGACGATGCCAAGAATGGCAAGAAGAGCCGAAAGCGGCATGATGATGCCAATTGCCCACATGGGAACGGCAAGGGTTGCGGCGGTTTCATTCATCATGAACTGCTGGCGCACAAGACTTGCGCCCGTCCAGAACATCAGTCCAAAAAACAGCACGGAAAAACCGACATAGATTGGCACGGCCAGATATTTGAAAACGGACCGCAGCGAGGCGATAAACACCACAACACGGGCTGCCTCCACGGTACGAAAGCCTGCGGCAACTCCCAAGAACACCATCCAGACGAACAGAAACCGTGTGGCTTCCTCGGTCCAGGAAACCGGTATATTTGCAAGGCGGCTGCCCACCTGAAGAAGCACGACAAGAAAGATTCCCATGGCAGCAAGGCCTGCCGAAACATCGGCGAAGATCCTGATCATGCGGCTGGGAAGAGAGATATTGCTAGACATTAAAGCGATCCTTCAGAACGGGTCGGGACAGGCCAGGCTGTCAGTCATTCATGCGGATAAAGGCGTGGTGGCACAGGGCTGATGTGCTGTAGCCAGAGAGGGTCATGCCGCCCGAGAAGAAGCCCGGGCGGCATGACACAGGACGTCAGTTCTTGCCGACGGAAGCCACGCTACGATCGAAGAACGATTGGTCCTTCACGAGCCCGGCAAATACCGGAAACAGGCTTTTCGACACTTCCACGAAGGCCTGTTTTTGTTCAGGCGTCAAAGTGTTGACTTCCATGCCGCTTTTTTTGAGCTCGGCCAGTGCCTTGTCAGCTTCTGCCGCGTCGTTTTCAGCCTTCCAGTTCTCGGTTTCGGCCGAGGCCTCGGTGATGATCTTCTTTTCCTCATCAGTGAGCGCTGCGAACTTGGCAGGATTGATAGCCATGACCCAGCCGTCGCCCATGTGGTCGGTCATGGAAACGTATTTCTGGACTTCATAGAGCTTGGCACTGAGCGGTACGTTGATCGGGTTTTCCTGCCCGTCAACGACCTTGAGCTGGAGGGCATTATAGACTTCCGCAAAGGCCATGGGGGTCGGAACAGCGCCGAGTTTTTTGAAGAACTCGACGTAAAGGGGGTTGTTCGGCACACGCAGTTTCACCCCGGCAAGATCGGCCGGAGAGGTGATCGGCAAACGTGAATTGGTGATCTGGCGGAATGGACGTGTCCACATGCCAAGCCCCTTGATGCCGATCTTGTCTAGATCTGCAATCAGTTCCTGCCCCAGTTCGCCGCTCAGATAATCGCGAAGCTGCGCCATGTCGTCATAGAGATAGGGGATGGAAATGGCTGTGAACTTCGGATTGAAGTTCGAATAAAGCGATGTGGACAGCAACAGCATGTCCAGCGAACCACCAGCCAGCTGCTTGACGGCCGCCGATGGATCAGCGCCATAAAGCGTACCGTTCGGAAACACTTTGACAGTGATGTCACCGTTGCTTTTCGCCGTGACAATTTCAGCGAATTTTTTGGCGGCGATGGTGATTTCCGACGTGTCGGTATCGGGTGTCGACAGCGTTAGCGTTGTTGCAGCTTGCGCTGCAGTTGTCGCCAGCATGGACGCGGCAACCAGAAGTCCGCGCATAAAAGTCATGTTCATGTGTTCTCCTCCACACAGTGTTTTTAATCACGATACTTCCCTCCCTGGAAGCATCAGGCATTCATGCGCCGCAACTCTTCTATGACGGCGCTATGATCAAGATCGCCATCGCCATTTTCGACCATGGCGGCAAAAAGCCGGTCGGCCCCGATGGCGATGGGAAGCTGCAGTCCAAGCCCTGCCGCAAGCGACAGGGCGGTGTTGGTATCTTTGAGTTGGTACCGGGCTGGGCCACCGGGAACGAAATCATTCGTCACCATGCGTAAGCCGTGCTGGCGCAGGATCGTCGAGTCTGCAAAACCGCCCAGCAGTGCTTCGCGCACGCGGGCTGGATCTGCCCCGCCACGTTCGGCCAAAAGCAATGCCTCGGCCACCGTGCAGATGGAACTGGCAACGATCATCTGGTTGGCAAGTTTGGCAAGCTGGCCACTGCCAACCGGTCCCACAGGCGTCAGTCTGCCCATGGCAGCGAACACACGCTGCATGGCAGCCACGTCACCAACCTCGCCACCGGCCATGATGGCAAGCGTGCCGTCACGGGCACCCTTTTCACCGCCCGACACCGGCGCATCAATGTAGAAAATGCCCTTCTGCCGGCAGATGTCTGCCTGCTTCCTTGCGGTTTCCACCGGAATGGAACTCATGACGATGAGTGTAGACCCGGTCTGCATGGCATCAATGACGCCGCCTTCACCAAGCAAAACCTCATCGCAGACCGGGCCTGAGCTCAACATGCAGATGACGAAATCCTTGGCCGTTGCGGCGGCAACGGCGCTACTTGCCACCTCGATACCCAGATCTTTCAAAGATGCGGTTTTTCCCGGTGAGCGGTTCCAGGCCGCCATGTCGAAACCCGCCTCGGAAAGCCTGCGAACCATGTGGCCGCCCATGATGCCCGTGCCGATAAATCCACCTCTCATCGTCAGTCCCATCCCCTTTAGAAAAGCTTGCCGAAGCGCACTGGGTGCTCGGCAATGATCAGTGACGGAAAGGCTTCACGAAACCGCGCCAGATGCGGTGTTTCGAGATGCGCATCAAAGGCCGCGCGGCTGTCATAGACCTCGTAGAAGACAACCGTGTCTTCCTCATCGTCGATCGTGACGACATCGAACTGCCTGCAGCCCGGTTCATCGGCAACGGAATGTTTGGCATCGTCATGCGCCGCCGCAAGAAAGGCTTCCATGCAGCCGGGCTTCACATGAAACCCGGCAAACACGACGAATGGCTTGTTGTTATCAGGCATGTCGCCCTCCTTATGCCTGACCGCCAGGACGGAAACGGTTTTCCATGTCACGGCGCAGGTTGACGACATCGAGATCGTTGACCAGTTCGACGTCGTCGAAGCTGACGATCGTGTCCTTGGCAATCGGGCGGATAACCTTGACGTTGTGGGCAAGACCGATTGGCAGGGCTTTCAGGGAAAGGCTGCGCTCTGCCGGAATTGCATTGGCCCAGACCGCGAAACCGCCTTCACCATCCAGCATTTCGCCAGGCTTCAGGTCTTTTTTGGCAACTGCTACGGCATCGCCGCGGAACTCCTTGGAGCAACCCGTCGCTTCGCCGCGCAGCACCGCCGACAGCACGCTGATGGAAGTTTCAAGACCGATGATGTGGAACGGACGCCACATGGACGCATACCCGCCCGACGGATCGGTCAGCAGGCCATATTGCTTGAAGCAGGCCTTGGCATATTCATTATGCGCCTTGAAGGTAACGAAAACGCCGTAGCGAATGTTGTTGAACACCTCACGACCATCCGGCTCCTGGCTGGCGGCGATATCGACGAGACCCGAACGTGCCATGCGACCACCATCCGCAGCAGGACGGAAAACCCGCGCCAGATCGTGCAGTCCAGCTGGCGGGAAGGCAAGACCATCATCCGGGCAATCCAGACCGGTGCCATTGGCAACCGCTGCCATTTCGATTGCCGCCTTGGTACCATCGGTGAAGGAGTTATACATTTTTGGATTAAAATCACCCTTGGCAACTTCCTCATCGGTCCAGCCAAAGAAACCCCAGACGGTTTCAGGCGTCGAGTAGCGGTAGCGCGGCTCGAAATTCATGCCCTTGCCGGCAGCGGTGACTTCAAAACCGGTAGCACGCGCCCAATCGACCAGTTCGCAGATCAGAGCTGGCTGATCCCCGTAGGCCATGGAGTAGATGACACCCTTCTGGCGGGCTTTTTCAGCCAGGATCGGCCCAACCATGACGTCGGCTTCAACATTGACCATCACAACGTGCTTGTCGGCCTCAATGGCTTTGAGAGCATGGCGTGTTCCAAAAATCGGATGGCCGGTTGCCTCGATGATGCAGTCAATCTCGTCGCAGGCCAGCATGGCATCGACATCATCAAGCACGCAGGTCGTGCCGGACAACATGGCTTCACCGACCGTTTTTGCGCTGTAGCGGTTGTCGGACCAACCGACGCGATTGAGAGATTCCCGTGCCTTGGAGACATTGAGGTCAACGACCGCAACCATATGCAGACCGTCGATGCGTTGCGCCTGGGCGAGAACCATGGAACCGAATTTACCGGCGCCAATCAGGCCAACACGAACGGGGCGCCCCTTGGCGGCACTGGCGGACAGAAGACTGTAGAGATTCATGAAATGATCCTTGGATGATGTTGAGCATCATCGATGGGCGCAGTGCACCGTTTTCGCCTTCGACCAGAAGGTGAATTCAGGAAACCGCTCCAACGATGAGATTGCAGATAGTGCGACAGACAATGCGAACGGCTGCGCCGCTGCATCAACCTGGTGTCAGATAGTGCGCATCAGGCAAACGGTGACGCCCACCGCTTTCGGGTGCTGAATGACATGTATTGATCTCCTCCTTCGGCTCGCAGAACTCCTCCCCGCGAGCAATGCAGCCATTTCCCTTGGCTGTTAATGGGAGATTAAACGTGCGGCGACGTTAGCTCAATTTAGAACAAAAGAAATTTTGTTTAGTTTTTCTAACAAATTGAGACATCGAGATTAGGAGAAGTTTGCATCTTCCTGCCACAGCCGCACCGCAATTTTCCGCTCAAGTGCTGCGCCTTATACACTTGAGAAATTATGACCGTTTCGAAAGGGAAAACCTGGGCTTCAGCAAACAACAGAAGAATAATGTTCTAGAAACCTGCAGTTGCTGGAACCATTCAGAAGCAATAACAATTGGTTGTATGATATTTTGGAAGGAGACAGAAATATGAAAATTCTTGCTTTAACGGCTATATTGACTGGCGCCACAATCACGGCTGCATTTGCACAGCAACCGACGCCTGAACAGGTGGAAATGGCATATACTGCGGCGAGAAACCAGCTCGGCGTACTGACCTATTGCCAGGGAAAAGGTCATATTGACGGTACCGCAGCCGAAGTTCAGACCAAGCTTCTTGCCCTAGTGCCCGCTCCTGCCGATGTTTCCAAGGGCGATGCTGCCGAAGACGTTGGCAAGCAAGGAAAGGTCTCCGTCATGGGTATGGAACAAGACCTGACAACCGCCGCAAAAGCGCAGGGCGTTGATGAAGCCAAGCTTTGCGAGACCATGTCAAATGCCTTGAAACAGGCTGCCGCAAACCTGCCCCAGTAACCATTCTGGCCAAATGGCCTTATCGGCAATAAATTATGCCGCTTTAAACACCTTGCCTGTTCAGTTCACCAACTGGACGGGCAATTATTAAGCGGGATGCTCGCTTCCCCTTTTTTCATAAGACCAACTCACCGAATGCCGGGATGCCGACGATCACGTCGACGCGCGATGTTACATCGAGTTTTTGATAGGTTGGTGGTCTGGAACTGGCAGGCAAAAAACGGACCGTGCAAGGCTTTTCCTAAGCTCTATCATGCATGGAACAGGTTGATACTCCCAAATATATGTGAAATTCAGGAACGATGAGTAATACTGTTGTCGAAGCGCGGCCGGCTGTCCGGGCACTCTCCAATTCGCTTATCCGTGAGGTCGCAAATGCGGCGATGGGCAAGTCGAATGTTCTGCCTTTCTGGTTCGGTGAGGCCGATACGCCCACTCCCGATTTCGTTCGGAAAGCAGCGGCAGAATCCCTGCTGTCGGGCGAAACATTTTATTCCCAGAATCTCGGGCGTCCCTATCTGAGAGAAACCATCGCGGCCTATCAGAGCGAACTGCTCGGCTGCGCTATTCCGGTCGAACAGGTACTGGCTGTCGGCTCCGGCATGAGTGGTTTGCAGATTGCAATGCAGCTCGTACTATCGCCGGGTGATCGGGTTGTGGCGGTAACCCCGCTGTGGCCAAATATCAGCGAAGCACCACTTATTCTCGGCGCGAATGTTGAGCGTGTTCCTTTGTCCATCAATGATGGTCGCTGGTCGCTTGATCTCGACAAACTTATTGACGCGCTGACGCCCGACACCCGCATGGTTATCATCAACTCGCCAAACAATCCGACTGGCTGGGCGATTGATGACGAAAGCGTTCAGGCCATTTTGAAGCATTGCCGAAAGCACGGTATCTGGATTTTAGCCGACGAGGTTTATCAGCGGTTGGTATACGATCCTGCTGTCCGTTATGCCCCGTCATTTCTGCGCCACTATCAAACCGGCGATCGCATCATTTCAGTCAACAGCTTCTCCAAGTCCTGGTCGATGACCGGCTGGCGTATTGGCTGGATGGTCATTCCGGAAACGCTGTCACAGGATGCCACCAAGCTAGTGGAGTATAATTTCTCCTGCATCTTTGAACCGACCCAACGCGCTGCAGCCGTGGCGATCAAGGAAGGAGAAAGTGAAGTGCTGCGTCTGCGCGCCAATCTTACCAAGACCCGTGCATTGCTGGTTGACGGGCTACGCAGCATGGGCGGCGTCAGTGTGCCGGAGGCTGGCGGAGCCATGTATGCGTTTCTGCGCATTGATGGCTACGGCAAATCTCTCGAGTTGGCGCAGCGTCTCGTCCGCGAAGTCGGTCTTGGTCTCGCGCCGGGAGCCGCTTTCGGTCCCGAGGGTGAAGGTTGGCTGCGGTGGTGCCACGCCGTTTCCGAAGACAAGATTTCCGAAGGCCTGAACAGGCTGTCAGACTTCCTTCGCCGATGAGGTCTGCAATCGTTCTTTCGATACCGACATCCTCTCCTAAGGATGGCCCCGTCCCGAAACACAACAGGATCAGCCAAACTGTTCAACGACTTTACTGCAAACAGCAACCCGCAGGTGCGCAACCGGCATCTGCGGAAATGCTGGAGCAGGCACTGCATGAACAGAAGCTCTCCCATCATTCAACGTCTGCGGGCACGCAGCCGCAAGATGGCCGCCGTCTTCTTTCCGCACAGCAATTTTGCCTTCCGCCTGCGCAATTTCATCATGCGGAACATGCCAAAACGTCTGCTTGGATGGTATTTTAGCAGTGCAATCAAAGCGGAAATGAAGCTCCTGGAGAAATAGGCTCAAGTGTCTATGTCGTTTAAGAAAATTGGCGTTGGCGTCGACACTTCCGCCTGTGCATATCTGGTTTCCAACCCACCTTATAACGTCGTTGTGATGAATTGCGGGCGGCAACTGTCTCATCGTAAATCACCCGTTAACACCTTGTTGACCATAATTGCCCTCAGTTGTTCGAGGGCATGGGTGTACTGACTGCCGCCTGCCCTTTGTGGAGTTTGTCAGCCAAGCGGGTGTTCAAGTTGTCGATTATTATGTCTCCCGACATGACGTCGGTTGGCCTTTCCGGCCTTCTCAACCGTTTCGCCAAGGCGATCCGCGTTGTGACAATCGCTGCGGTCGCGCTGCTTGGAGTGGTGTCATTCGCCCAGGCACAAGACCGCTCACTCAAGCTGTATTTTGTACATACCGGAGAAAAGGCCACCATTACCTACAAGCGGAATGGCCGTTTCGATCCGGCAGGTCTGCAGAAGGTCAATCGTTTCCTTCGTGACTGGCGACGTAATGAGAGCGGACGGATGGACCCGAGGCTGCTCGACATTGTCTGGGAAATCTACCAACGCGCCAACACTTCGAACTACATCCATGTCGTTTCCGGCTACCGGTCTCCCACCACCAACGCCATGTTGCGTGGCCGGTCGAGAAACACCGGTGTTGGAGAAAAAAGCTTGCATATGCAGGGCAAGGCGATGGATTTCTATATTCCCGGTGTGAAGCTGTCGACGCTGCGTGCACTCGCCATGCAGATGCAGGCAGGAGGCGTTGGCTATTACCCAACGTCTGGTTCGCCGTTCTTGCATGTTGACGTCGGTGGAGTACGCGCTTGGCCGCGCATGTCGCGGCAGGAACTGGTCAGACTTTTCCCGGATGGCAAAACACTGCATCTGCCGCCAGATGGCAGACGCTTTGCCGGCTATAACGTTGCGCTTGCCGACTACAGACGTCGCGTCAACGGTCAGTCAATTCAGGTTGCGTCGGTTGCCAGACCAACCAACGCTGCTTCGCAGGCAAAAGCCGCCGCCGCCCCATCCCGTGTTGCACCGGTTGCGGATAGCCAGAGCACACTGGTGACTGCAATGCTGCCGGTGCCCACAAGCCGGCCGACCACAGCCTTTGACATCGCCGACAGAACCGATGACGGACGCGTTGATGTCGCGAAGTTCGCGATACCAATGCCCACTATGAGGCCCGAGGCAGAAATTGGCGAAGTTGCTGCAGCGACCGATCCAATCGTGACCGCTTCGCTGGGGGCCATCCCCTCTGTTCGTCCCTCGCCCACACCTGGCGACCCGGCAACCGCGGCCACTGTCCTGACACCGTCGTTCACCACGGGTTTTAGTGCGGTCACACCGGATTTCGATACAGCCTTCAAGGAGCCGAAATCGTCTATCGCGTCCTTGCGTTTCGAACCTGTCGATCTTGACGATGAAGAGGAGCTTGATAGCCAGGACATCTTGATCGGCTGGGCGATCTCTCCGCGCAACAGTCAGGTCGCGATGTTCGCTCCTGAGCTGACAAGACGTGTCCTGATGGATCATACGACCGATACCGGCACGAGCAGGGATCTGTCCGACATATAAAAGCGGGGAACATTTAAGGTGCTCCGCTTTCGTTGCCTTGCCGACTTTTGAAACGATAAAGGCTCCGGTCTTTCAAAACCGGAGCCTTATTGTCAGTGACTGTTACATCTTGAAAAGCGACTTCAGTGTGGAGGGTTGGCTGCGATGATATTGCGGTGCAGCCGACACCTCTCCGCCGAGTGCGGCAGCCGCGTGCCAAGGCCAACGCGGATCATAGAGGATCGTACGGGCAAGGCCGACAAGATCGGCATCGCCAGTCGCAATGATTGCCTCGGCCTGTGCAGGCTCGGTAATCAATCCAACAGCAACAACCGGCATCTTCACCGCAGCCTTGACGGCACGAGCGAACGGTACCTGATAGCTCGGGGACAGCGGAATCGCTTGATCGACATGCAGACCGCCCGTCGATACGTTGATGGCATCGCAGCCACGAAGCTCCAGAGCCTTCGCAAACTCTATGGTCTGTTCAATATCCCAGCCATTGTCGTGCCAGTCGGTGGCCGAAACACGAACCGTCACCACCTTGTCCGCAGGGAATGCAGATCTGACCGCATCAAAGACCTCAAGCGGAAAACGCATCCGGTTTTCCAGGCTGCCGCCATATTCATCAGTTCGATGATTGGAAAGCGGCGAGAGAAATGAATGCAGCAAGTAACCGTGCGCCGCATGAATTTGTACCGCATCAATCCCGATACGGGCAGCGCGTTTGGCAGCCTCTGCAAAGGCATCGCGGATCGCGTTCATTCGTTCACGGGTCAGCGCGGTCGGCACCGTATCCGTGGATTTGAACGGCACCGCGGAAGGTGCTTCGGTTTGCCAGCCATTCTTCTGGTCTGCCGCAATCTGTGCGCCACCCAGCCAAGGCAAGTCCGAAGACGCCTTCCGGCCGGCATGGGCAAGCTGTATCGCGATCGGTATGTTTGACCACTTGCGAATGCCATCCAGCGTGCGTTGCATGGCCTGTTCTGTTGCGTCGTCATAGAGGCCGACATCCGCGTAGCTGATGCGTCCCTCGGGAACGACTGCGGTTGCTTCGATGGTCAACAGGCCGGCGCCAGACAGCGCAAGTTGCCCGAGATGGATCAGGTGCCAGTCCGTCATGCAACCATCGACGGCTGAATAGGTGCACATCGGGGCGATGGTGATACGGTTCTCTAGTTCGAGATTGCGGATCTTGAACGGCGTGAATAGCTGCGGCTGAGGCATTGGGCATACTCTTAACGTGACGGGTTTGTCACCATACCGATGACCTGATGAGGTTCCCAGAATGATGCGCGATCTTGACCAGTCAATCAATCTGACAAAGATCAATTGGTATGGACAATACCATACCTAAGCCTGTCGAAGGTATACGTCAAGGCGTACCTTGCGCTTGCGCATCATCGTCCGACCCGGTAAAATGTCTTCATGCCAGATTTGCTTCCCCAACCCGCACGTGACGAGATCGACCTCGGTGTCGTCCTGTCCACATTGTCTGATCCTCTGCGTCGCACCACCGTTGCCATTCTCGCAACATTGCCTGAGTGCACGGAGCGCAACTGTGTGTCCTTCGGATTTCCGGTCGCGAAAGCTTCCCTCACCCATCACTTCAAGGTTCTGCGTGAGTCCGGCCTGATCAGCCAGATCGACTACGGAAATCGGCGTTCGTCGTCGCTGCGGAAGCAAGATATCGAAGCCCGCTTTCCCGGTCTTCTGGCACTTCTGGTCGATGAGTTAGAGCGGGATGGCGGTGCCGAAAAGGCGGTGGCGTTGGCAGGTCAACGCTAAGACCAACGCCCCAAGTCGGTATTGACAGACTATCAGATGTCCAGGTGCAGATCGCTGCCAGTTGCCGGGACGGAGCAGCAGATTAACGCATGGCCCACACCAGGATCATAAGCTGGCTGCGAGAAATAGCTGACCTGCCCTTTGATGATAGCGGCTTTACAATCTCCGCAGTGCCCTGCCCGACAACCGAAGGCTGGTGACAGGCCACGCTGTTCCGCAAGTTCGAGCAAAGACCCGTCACCGGGTTTCCACCGCGCCTCCTTTGTCGACCCTGCAAAAATCACCCTGACAGGCTCGGACGCAGGCTGTGCAGAGTTGACCTTAATAGAACCGTCTTTGACATCGCGTTTCAGCCCCGACGGTCCAAAAGCCTCGGCATGTATGCGTTCATCTGCGACATTGAGCTTGAGCAAGCCATCATAAACCGACTGCATAAAGGATGGCGGCCCACAGAGATAAAAATCATAATCGTCAAAGGGCAGATGCGCCTTCAACAGATCCATATTGATGCGGCCTAAAGTCTCGCGACTTTCCAACCCGTCCTCCTCCGGCTGCCCAACGACTCTGATATCCCGGACGCTGCCGTTGCCGCGCGCGACCAATTCATCAATCTCTTGGTCGAACGCCCGCTCCTGACGTCTATGGGATGATCTGAAAAACCAGACCGGGCGGCGATGTCGTGTCCTATCGCCCTCATGAACGAGATGACGCAGCATTGACAATAAGGGTGTGACACCAATACCGGCGGCAATAAACACCGCATGCCTGCTCCGCTCCATCGGATCGATAGTGAAGGCACCGGTTGGCGCAAGCGCTGAAATTTCGTCACCGATCTGCATGCCATGCAGCAGGTTTGATGCCTTCCCCTCGCGTTTGACGCTTATGCGGTAATAACCGTCCGACGGTGCACTTGAGATCGTGTAGCTGCGTCGGATGAACACCCCACCATCGGCAATTTTGACCGGCAGATGCTGACCTGACAGATGCGGGATTAAAGCTTCACCGTCAGCCGGCTCAAGGTGGAGTGAGCGGATCGTCGTGCTTTCATCGACGATCCGTCCAATACGAAAATTGCGCCAGGTCTTTGCTTTTGCTGCGGCCTGCAGCCGGGCCTCGGCGTCTGTCCAACTGCCGGTCATCAGACTACTGGGCGACATTCCATCGTCGGCAAACGTCCACCGCAAGGGCAGTGCATCCCGACGCCGGACAACCTTCGTCGGCATGACCCGCCAAAGCCGCTCTGCACCTTCGAAAGCCGTAATTTCGGGTGATTCAAGAATAAGCTCAACAGTCCCTGCGATCTGCAGGACATCACCTGTTACTGCATCAAAGAACACCAAACCGGCAAGCGGATTAACGAGAAAATTTCCGAGCGTGTTGAAGAACAGATTGCCGTTAAAATCAGGGACAGTCAGACCGCCATCATCGTCAATGCGCACGAAACCGGCCCGGCCGCCACGGTGCGAGATATCAACCTGCCGCTTTTCGTCGGGTCGATCGACATAGGATGCGACAAAAAATGTATCTGCTGTGGAGATGATACGCCGTGCATCGGCGTCAAGTCTGTCGCTGACATCAACTGCAGAACTCGTCTGTTGCAACGGGTCACGCACGAACGCGAAATGCCGGTTCTGGATGTAACGCGGACAGTTTCCAAAACTGTCCTCCACCGAAACCGAAAAGCCTTCGTTTGACTGACGGGTGATCAAGCCGTTCATACGGTTGCGCCTGCGGGTTACAAGATCAATTCCCAGCAGGCCGACAGGGTCTCCCTCCTTCATTCCGGCTTGCGCAGGATCGCTGGTATCACTCACCGCATTGATGTCCAGTGTGAGCGGATCAGGTGAATGCAGAAAACCCGGTTGACCGCTCCGGATTGTAGCCCATGGCATACCCTCGCCATCCACCGCACCTATAACGATAAACGGCAGAAGCGGATAGAATTCGCGGTGCTGATCCAGCAGAAAATGACGCACGAATTTTCGACCAACCGTATCCATCTGGTCGGCGACACCGGCGTGTCGTTGCAATTCCAGCTCACCTTCATGCCAGGGTGATGACAAGGCCGAAACATTTTCGAGTTGCGCATTTCGATCGGACATTCGCACCTCCAAGGGAAACATGGAAAAAGTGGATGCGGCCCAATTTGCCGACCGCATCCTCACAATCAGGCAGCAAGGCCTGCTGCGGTTTTGGGGAAAGCCACAAAGCCGGGCAGCGCTTCTATGCGGGCAAGCCACCGGCGGACGTTTTCATGCGGTACGAGGTTCACATTTCCTTCTGGCGCACTGACGATATAGCTGTAGAGCGCAATATCAGCGATGGTCGGTTTTTCATCGATGATGAACTGATGCTGCTCCAACTCCGCATTGATCAGCCCGAGAATGCGATGGGCGCGCGCGATAACTTCATCGGCACGAAAATCCGCACCGAACACGGTAATCAGCCGGGCGGCAGCCGGCCCATAGGCGATTTCGCCAGCGGCGACAGACAACCATTTCTGGACTTTTGCTGTCGACTGCAGGTCGTCAGGCAGCCAGTCCTTCCGGCCCAGTTTAGTGGCGAGATAAACGAGGATTGCGTTGGAATCATTGACGATGATGTCTCCGTCCTCAAGCACGGGCACCTGACCGAACGGATTGAGTTTGAGGAATGGCGCCGATTTGTGCTCGCCGTTTGCCAGATCGACGTCGATGACTTCGGCTTTCACACCGAGCAGCGAAAGACCGAGCAGGGCACGATGCGCATGGCCGGAAAGCGGAAAATGGTACAGTTTCATGAGAGGCTCCGTTGAGATGTGGAGCAAAAGCTCCGATGGCACGAAGGAGGCTATCGGCATCCACATTTCTGCAGTAGACAGATATTTATAGAGTTACCCTCTCACTTTTTGGAAGGCTGATATGGACCGGCTGGATGCCATGGCTGTTTTGTTGTCTGTCGTGGAAAACGGCAGTCTGTCGGCAGCGTCCCGGGCACTTCATTCACCTCTGCCGACGGTCAGCCGCAAGATATCGGAGCTTGAGGCTCAGCTTGGGGTTCAGCTATTGGTGCGCACCAGCCGCAAGGCCCTGTTGACAGAAGCCGGAGAAAATTATGTCATTGCCGCGCGCGAGATCCTCGGCCGCGTTGAGGAAGCGGAACGCCGCGCATCCGGTGAATATGTTTCGCCACGCGGCGACCTGACAATCACAGCGCCGATCGTGTTTGGCCGCCTGCATGTGTTGCCGATCATCACCGAATTTCTGAAAGTGTTTCCCGACATCAATATCCGGCTTGCGATGAGTGACCGGTCCGTCAGCCTCGCAGACGAACATATCGATGTCGCTCTGCGTATCTCAGCGCTGTCAGAAAACAATCTGATTGCAACACGTCTCGGTGCGATCCGCACATGTGTTTACGCCAATCCGGATTATCTGCGCCGACACGGTCAGCCACTCCATCCGCGCGACCTTGAAAACCACAGATGTATCGCGTTTGAAGGCGTGCTTTCAAACCGGTTCTGGACATTCAAAGACACCGGTTCGGAGATTACAGTGCCGGTACGGCCCCGTTTATCGGTCAATACGGCAGAGGCAGCTGTGGATGCTGCAGCCGATGGGTTGGGCATCACAAGGGTGATGTCCTATCAGGCGAAACGGGCCGTGGAAGCCGGCCTGCTCGTGCCGCTTCTGGAGGATTTCGAGTTGGACGCCTCACCCGTACATCTGGTTTATCTGTCGCAAGGGCTGATGACGCTGAAGCTCAGAACGTTTCTCGACTTTGCTGCTCCAAGACTTCGAGCCGTCCTGCAGCAGATCTAAGAGCGCCAAGGCTAATTTCGGTACATCAGCTTACTGCTTCACGCGGGTCTAAACGATATGCAATGCCCTGCCGCTCACAGGTTTGTTCGCCTGGTTCCAGCCACCATTGAGAACCGCGGAAAGTGACCCAATTGCTTTCTTTATCGTCAAGGGTCGCCACTGGCAGGCATGCCGGATTGATACCCTAGAATGATCTTTGGTGTGGATTGATTGCTCAGTACAAAACGAACATTCTGCGCCAGCCGAAAACACTGACAGATTTAGGTATGGGGAACGGACACATGAACCTAAGAAATTTTACCTGACGACAGCAATCGATTGCGCCCCCATATCCACGCTGAAACCAAAACCGCTGGATATTGCTCTAACTACGGGCAAGCCGCACACCAAGTTTGCTGACCGAAAACGTTAAAGTCATGTCCGGGCATCACCGGTTTAACCATGCAGAAAACGATTATTGCCATGGGGGATATCTCTCTCGGTAATCTGTCATTCGGCTTAAAAGCTGCAAACTTTTGCCTGCGGCAGGTCACTTCGCGAAGAAAATCGTTGCCGAAATACGCCGGACCAGTGGCTATCCGACGGATGAGGTTGAGGGCGCTTGAGGCGCCCTTTTCAAAATGTCTTGGATAGGGGCGTGATCACCCCATTCTTTCCGAGGCATAACTGCCGGGGCTTGCAGGAAAGACGACGGTTTTGTGGCCGTTCAGGAATACCCGCTGGTGGATATGCGCGTGCACTGCTCTGGCCAAAACATGCGCTTCCACATCGCGTCCAATCGATACGTAGTCGTCGGGCGATTGCGCATGCGTGATGCGAGCAACGTCCTGCTCGATAATTGGACCTTCGTCCAGATCGGCAGTCACGTAATGCGCCGTCGCCCCAATCAGCTTAACCCCCCGCTCAAATGCCTGTTTGTAAGGATTGGCACCCTTGAAGGATGGCAAAAACGAGTGGTGAATGTTTATGATGCGTCCGGACATTTTTTTGCACACCCCGTCCGACAGGATTTGCATATAACGCGCCAGCACCACCAATTCAGCACCTGAATCCTCGACAATCGACATCAGCCTCGCTTCCGCTTCAGGCTTGTTTTCCTTGGTCACCTTGATGTGGTGAAACGGAATATCATTGTTCACAATAAGCTTCTGATAAGTGAGATGATTGGACACCACGCCGACAATATCGATCGGCAACGCACCGATTTTCCAGCGATACAACAGGTCGTTCAGGCAGTGGCCAAAATTGGACACCATCAGCAAAACCTTGGTGCGCTGGGCAGCATCATGGAAAGCAAACGCCATGTCGAAAGGCTTTGAGACCGGTTCGAAACTGCTGCGCAGTGTCTCGAGGTCCGTTCCAAGTTCCGAACGAAATGTGGTGCGCATAAAGAAGTTTTCGGTCTGCGGATCATCAAATTGCGCAGAATCCGTGATGTTGCAGCCATGCTCCGCCAGAAAGGTTGCGATGGCAGCGACGATCCCACGACGGGACTGGCATTGAACGGTAAGGACAAAATTCTCCACGCGGGAACTCCATGAAGTCGTGATGGGATGGCCAGCCGTCAGGCCGCAACAGTGAGGTGGGTAACAAGCAGGTCGGTCAATGACCGCTCCCAGGTGGTCGGCACCATGACCAGAAATCTGTCCCGCTCCAGACGTTCAACCAGCACACCGACATGGTGCAAAGACGTCTGTACGAAGGTCCCTGCCGGGAAGGCAGCTTCCGAAAAATCCAGGGCGATCACGCGACCCAGCAAGCCTGCCGCCCCCTCTCCTTCGAGGATCAGGCAGACACGAGCATCGGAAAGATCAAGTGCCACAAGATCTTCCGGCACCGACATGTTAACCGGTGTTTCGGAGCGAAGGAGCACACGGTCCGGCGCAATCCGCCACACTGTCATCCTGGCACTATGAACAGGAGAACGATAGTCTGGCGGCAGCGACAGGCCTTGCGTCTTTAACACCGCGTCGGTGGCATCTGCGAAGGTTTCCCATCCCGCTAATTGTGTGAGGTGGCCAAGCGCGATCTCGGAGACCGACACGGTTCGCCCGTCACTGTTCAGACCACCAAGCGGAAGGTTATGTTTTTTAGCCATTTTGACGATACCCTTCCGGATCGAAGAAGTGAGGAGAGACGACCTTGGCGCGCAGTGTTTGGTTGCCAACAAAATCAACGACCTGAATTGTTTCACCTATGCGTTCCGGTCCCTTGGACAACAAGGCCAGCGCGATGTTCTTTTTCAGAGCCGGTGAATAGGTTGTCGATGACACCCAGCCTTCGCCATGACCTTTCGCAGGGACATTCAATCCGAACAGCAGCGACCCAGCTCTTGCACCGTCGTCGCCGACGATCTCCAAGCCAACCAATGACGGGCGTGTTGCATCTTCCAGCACCACACGTTTGCGCAACACCGATCCGATGAAGGGTTTCTTGCTCGACGCGAAAACTTCGAGACCAAGATCCTTCATGGTCGTACGGCCCTCGATCTCAGCGCCAGCCACGTGGCCCTTTTCAATACGAAGGGCGCCCATCGCCTCGGTACCATAGGGTTTGAGATGATGCGGAACACCCGCTTCGATCAGCGCGCGCCAGACCTTCGGGCCGGATTTGGCCGGGATGTAGATTTCATAGGCCAGCTCGCCGGAATAGCTCATCCGATGGAGACGGCACGGCACACCTGCAATCGTCACATAGGTCAGGTGGTTGTTCGGCAAAGCCTCCTTGCTCAAATCCGCGTCCGTCAGTGCCGTTAGTACTGTTCGCGATTTGGGACCGGCAATGGCAATGGCTGCCCATTGATCCGTCACGGTTGTCACATGCACCTTGAGATCACGCCATGCCGTCTGCAGCAGGAACTCAGCCTGTGCCAGAACCTTGGCGGCATTGGCTGTTGTGGTCGACATGAAATAGTCGTTCTCGCCGAGACGCGCCGTCGCACCGTCATCAAGAACAAAACCGTCTTCTCGCAGCATGACGCCGTAGCGCAGGCGACCGATTGGCAAAGTCTTGAAGCCGTTTGCGTAAACGCGGTTGAGAAACTCCGCCGCATCCGGGCCCTGCACGGCAATCTTGCCAAGCGTCGACACGTCGACGATGCCAACATGGTCGCGCACATGGGCTGCTTCACGGATATAGGTATCGCGCAGTGTCTCGCCCTTGGCCGGGTAATACCAGGGGCGAAGCCAGGCACCCGCTTCTATCATCTCTGCACCATTTTGCTGGTGCCAGTCATGAATGGTCGACAGACGCGTCGGGCGGAAATGCAGGCCGTGATCGTGAGCAACGATCGCGCCAATGGCAATCGGCGTATAGGGCGGACGGAAGGTCGTTGTTCCGACCTTGGGAATGTCCATGCCTCTCAGCGCCGCCATTCTTGCCAGTGCATTGAGGTTGGAGGTTTTGCCCTGGTCGGCAGCCATGCCCGATGTAGTGTAACGCTTGAGATGTTCGACCGAGACATAACCTTCCAGATGCGCCTGATCGATGTCGGCAAGTTTCACATCGTGCTGGAAATCGATGAAAGCCTTGCCCGGGGTCGTGCCGTCGGCCTTTGTGATGACGGTGGTCGGCAGCAGATCGCGGCCCCAGAAATCACCGCCATTGGCTACCGTATCGACCTTGCCAGCGTCACCGCCGGCGTCGTACCCCTGCGTGATCGCTTCAGCGGTTGAGACAGCGGCAACAAGCGATCCAACGCTGGTGACGGTTGTTTTCTGCATCGGCAGAAATGCATCAAACTCCTGATGATATTGCGGTTTGCCGAAACGCTGGCTCCACAGATGCAGTGCCGGAGCCCAACCGCCCGATATCGCGACGACATCGCATTTGACAGCAATCTCCTTACCAGACGCCCGACCATTGGTGTCGACAGGCACGATGCGGGCGCCACGCACCTGGCCACGGCCCTCGGCTTTCAGGAGACCGTAACCAAGCCGAAGCTCCACGCCCGCAGTCTTTGCGCGGCTAGACAGTGCATCCAGAATGGTTCGGCGAAGATCACAGAGAATGACCTTCGCACCGGCCTTGGCGAGATCGATTGCAGTGCTGTAGGCACTGTCGTTGTTGGTCGCGACGACGACACTCTCACCGGCCAGAACAGCGTAACGGTTGAGATATTTACGCACGGCCGATGCCAACATCACACCGGGAACGTCATTGCCGGCAAAAACCATCGGTCGTTCAATGGCACCGGTGGCAAGAATTGCCCGTTTGGTGCGAACCAGCCAGTAACGCTGGCGCGGTTTGCCCGCTTCCGGCACCAGCAGATGATCCCGAAACCGTTCAACCAGCCCAAAGACATCACTGTCATAGGCACCAAACGCCGTTGTGCGGCTGAGTACCTGAACATTGGGCATATTCTTGAGTTCGGCCACGGCGTTGCGAAGCCATGTATCGCTTTCACCACCGGCACCTTCGCTCAGCAAAGAGCCCCCGAGTTCGTGATCCTGTTCAACCAGCATCACCTTGTCGCCCTTGCGGCCTGCGGCCAAGGCTGCAGCAAGTCCGGCAGGACCTGCCCCCACGATCAGCACATCACAAAAAGCATTGATCTTTTCGTAGTGATCCGGATCGTCAAGCGTTGTTGCCTTGCCCATGCCAGCGGCATTGCGGATGATTTTTTCGCAGGCCATCCAGAAGCCGGTGCCTTTGAACGGACCGATAAATGTCTTGTAGTAGAACCCGGCACCAAAGAAGCGCGACAGGGCACCGTTAACCGAACCGATATCAAACTTCAGGCTGGGCCATGCATTTTGCGGCGTCGAGATTAGACCATCGAACACCTCGACCATCGTTGCCTGTGCGTTGGGTTCGTGACGGGCGCCATCACGCAGATGAACCAGTGAATTCGGCTCTTCGACACCTGCAGCCATCAGACCGCGTGGGCGATGATATTTGAAACTGCGTGCGGTGATTTTCTGGCCACCGGCCAACAGGGCAGAAGCCAGACTATCGCCGGGATGAGCGACAAACGGTTTGCCATCAAACTGCACGGTAACTTTGCGGCTGCGGTCAATGCGTCCGCCGGTGGGAAGTCTGCGCGCTGTCATGCCGCCACCTCGCGGGCAAGATAGCTCGCCGAAATCTCATGGGTCAGGGTGTCACGCTCAACCACCACCCATTGGCGGCAGCCGGTCACATGGTGCCAATATTCCTTGTGCGGTCCGCGCGGATTGTCACGCATGAACACATAATCGAGCCAGGCTTTCGGATCGCTCTCGTTCATGTCAGGCCGGCGGATCGTCGCATCGGAGCCATAGGTAAACTCCGTTTCGTCCCTCAGCCCGCAGACGGGACAATGAATTCTCAACATGATGGAACCTCAATGGGCGTTGGGTTGCGGGCCTGCGCCCTTTTCGTCGATCTGGTAGCCGCGTTCGAAACGTTCCAGCGTGAATTCGGCGTTGTCGGGGTGCGGTTCGCCCTTGGCGATTGTCCAGGCAAAGCAGTAACCGGAGGCAGGCGTTGCCTTGAAGCCGCCGTAGCACCAGCCACCATTCAGCCAGAGACCGTCAACCGGCATCTTGCCGATGATCGGCGAGCCATCCATCGACATGTCCATGACCCCGGCCCAATGACGCAACAGCCGCAGTCGCGACAGCGACGGCATCAGCGCCTTGGCACTGTGCAGCGTATGTTCGACAATCGGCAGGCCGCCGCGCTGGGCATAGGAGTTGAAACCGTCGAGATCTCCACCAAGCACCAGTCCACCCTTGTCGGACTGGCTGATGTAGAAATGAGCGGCACCGAAGGAGATGACGCTGTCGACCAGTGGCTTCAGCGGCTCGGTCACAAAAGCCTGAAGAACATGGGTTTCGATTGGCAAACGCAGGCCGGCCTTTTCCGCCAGATGGCCGGTGTGACCGGCAACGGCAAGTGCCACCTTCTTGGCGCGGATCGGTCCACGGGTCGTCTCCACACCGACAATGGTACCATTATCCCAGATATATCCGATCACTTCGCATTGCTGGATCAGGTCCACGCCGTGCTGGTCTGCGCCACGCGCAAACCCCCAGGCAACCGCGTCGTGACGTGCCGTCCCTGCCCGCGACTGGTAAATCGCGCCATGGATCGGGAAACGGGCATTGGGCGAATAATCGAGGTAGGGCAAACGGCGCATCACCTCTGCCCGGTCAAAAAGTTCGGCGTCGATACCATTGGCCCGCATGATATTGCCACGACGGCGGGCAGCATCCATCTGCCCCGGAGAGTGGCAGAGATTGAACTGACCACGCTGCGAGATCATGACATTGTAGTTCAGGTCCTGGCTCAGGTTTTCCCAGAGTTGCATCGACCGCTCGTAGAACATCGTATTGCCGGGCATCATGTAATTGGAGCGAACGATCGTGGTATTACGACCGGTGTTGCCACCGCCGAGCCAACCCTTTTCCAGCACCGCGACATTGCGGATGCCGTGCTCCTTGGCAAGGTAATAGGCTGTTGCCAGGCCATGGCCGCCGCCGCCGACAATGATCACGTCGTAGCTTGGCTTCGGCACCGGATCGCGCCAGGCGAGGGTCCAGTTCCGGTTGCCACTCAGGCCGTGGCGTAAAATAGACAGGGCAGAATAATGACTCATGCGATCTCCTCGCGGTAATCGGTACTTTCGCGCACCACCTTGAGCACTTCGTCGTTGCTCAGCAGGCCGCGTTCTATGGCTAGGTCTATGAAAGGGCGGCGCTCTATTGCTGATGCATGAACAAGGCGGGACACCTCGGCGTATCCGAGCTTGGGCACAAACACGGTGGCAAGTGCCGATGACTGCATCAGGTTTTTGAGCGATTGTTCTTCGTCGGCTTCTATGCCAGCGATGCATTTATCCGCGAAGATGCGTGATGACTTGGCCAGCAGCTCGATGGAATCGAACAGACGCGAGGCGATGACCGGTTCAAAATGGTTGATTTCCAACTGGCCTTGAAGGGCAGCCAGCGACACCGCCGCATCATTACCGACCACGGCAAATGCAACCTGTTGCATCATCATCGGCAAGACAGGATTGACCTTGCCTGGCATGATCGAAGAGCCCGGTTGTACCGAAGGTAGCCTCAGTTCACCAACACCGCTGTTGGGACCGGATGACAGGATGATCAAATCAGATGCGATCTTGCCGATGACCTCTCCACAAATGCGGATTTCCGACGAAACCCGCGCAAAGGCATCGGCATTCTGCATGGCATCGAACATATCATCACCGGGGCGTACATTCGCGCCGACGATCGCCTTCAAATGCCGGTAAACGGCTGAACGATATCCCGGCGCTGAACCCAGCCCCGTGCCGATTGCCGTGCCGCCCAAAGGCAGAACAAGCATGTCTTCGCGCGCTTGCGACAGTTTGCTTTCCAGACGCCGGGTGGAGGCCGCATAACCACCAAAGGCCTGCCCCAGCCGCATGGGTTGAGCCGCCTGCATGCAGGTGCGCCCTATCCGCAAAATATCCGCAAATTCAGTGGCCTTGACCTCAAGACACGCAGCGAGATGACCAAGCGCCGAAGCCTTGTCATAGACCGCCAGTTTGACGGCAGCGGGCAAAACATCATTGGTGGATTGCCCGGTATTGACGTGATCATTGGGGTGAATGCGACTATAATTGCCTGGCTCATCGCCCAATATCTGCAAGGCACGATTGGCGATCACTTCATTGACATTCATGTTGATCGACGTACCACCAGAGCCTTCCAGCAGATCGACGATGAACTGGTCGGAATGCAAACCGCATTCGATTTCTTCGGCCGCCTTATCGATCGCCTGCGCCACGTCGCGCGGCAATATGCCAATGTCGTGATTGGCCGCAGCGGCAGCCCGCTTGATCTGCGCAAGCGCCTTCAGCAGCTCCGGCGCATCACCCAATTTGTGAAAGGAGATATCGAAGTTCTCCTGTCCACGCAGCGTCGCGACCCCATACAATGCTCCGCAGGGTAACTCGCGCGCTCCCAGGCTGTCTGTGTCGGTTCTGGTATTTGGCATGGAGGTTCCAAGGTCCGTTCGTGTGATGCCGCAGCATCGCAAACTCCAGGAACCATTTGAACCGAATAAGCGAGACTTAAATTAATTCACTTATTGGCATTAATTCATCTAATAGTACGGGTGAGCTCGTTGCAAAACCGCTGTGAAGATTTTTATGTCAGACACACTCAAACGGCGGAGCAACACATGCTGGCAAAGATCGCATTCATCGGCACCGGTGGGACAATTGCGTCCATTGGCACAGACCAGTTTGACCTTCTGGATTATAATGCCAGTCAGCAACGGCTCGATGCGGCAGCGCTGATCGAGCGTATTGGCATTCAGGGGACGATCGCCGATATCAGGCCGGTCAATTTTCGCCAGATCGACAGCACGGCAATCACATCGGACGACTGGGCGGATCTGGCAGAAATTTGCTGCCAGTTGGCTGAAGATAGCAGCCTGCGCGGCATCGTGATCGGCCACGGTACGGCGAGCCTCGAAGAAACCGCATGGGTTCTGTCACTGGTTCTGGACCTGAAAATTCCTGTCATTCTCACCGGATCGATGCGGCCACTGACGGGAATTTCGACCGATGCCCATGCAAATCTGGCTGCGGCAATCCGCGCAGCGATCGCACCAACAACCGGACCCGGCGTATTTGTGGTCATCAATGACGAAATCCACGACCCAAAAACGGTCACGAAAACCCACACATTACGACTAGGTGCTTTCCAATCTCCCTGGGCTGCTCCGATCGGATATGTCGATGGAACCGAAGTCAGGTTTCAGCAGGTAAGCAAACGCAGACATGAACCCTTCGCACGCGATCTGCTGCGTGAGATGCCACGGGTGGATATCAGCTATAGTCATGTCGGTGCTGATGGATGTGCGATACAATCCTTTGTTGCGGCAGGCGCAAAAGGAATTGTTTCATCAGGTTTCGGGCCGGGAATGTCAACGCCTGCAGAAACGGCTGCATTACATGAAGCGGTGAATGCTGGCCTTGTTGTTGTGCAATCGTCCCGTACCGGTGCGGGCTTGGTGGTCGATAGTGCGCACCATCAAAGCCTCGGCATTCTTGCCGGTGGCGATATCAATCCCCAGAAAGCGCGCATCCTTTTGTCACTTTGCCTGGCCGCTGGTTACAGTCACGGTGACATTGCTGAAGTGTTTCACTCGCTCTGATCGCCTTCAATGAGCGGCGGTTTCCAAATCATCTCACCCGCCGTTTCGGCGAGCCAGGGAATGTGGCTAACGATCAGTGGCAACGTGTGCTTTACCAGCATCTGACGGGCGGCTTCGGCCACCCTTGGCCCCAATGTGTCAAACTCACCGCGTCTGGTCACCAGTGTCAATTCGCGGGAAAATCCGGGGCTTGGCAATGGCAACACCGAAAGCGCCGGCATGTGAATGGCGCCCTGAACGAGGCAGAGAGGCGTGGTGATGGCCACGCCAACGCCACCGGCTACCATTGCCAACAACGAGTCCGAGGTGTCGAAAGACAACACCTGCGGGTGTTCGATGCGCAGTCGTCTGAGATGCCGCTCGACCTGCATGCCCATATGCGAACGTGAACTGTAGCGAATGAGCCGGTGCTCAAACAGCAGATCCCTGAGTGGCTGGTTGCGCAGCGTATCCCCCCAGGCAACCGGCGCAACAAGAACGAATGGCTCCCGGTAAAGCGGGAAACGCATCATCTCATCCAGTTCGTCCATCGGGTCCGAGGTGATCGCTGCATCGATCTCGTGACGCATCAGGGCGTCGGTGTGTGAGTGTGCAAGGCCTGAAAAGGCTGTCACGCGCAGCGCGATCGCGCCCTCCATCAGATCGCGGATCAGCACCGGACCAACGGATGAGGCAAAGGTGTCGACCATGCCCAATCGCAGGTCCTGCCGTTCAGGCCGCCTTGCCGTTGCCCTCACCTCTTCTATCGCCCGCTCGGCGCGATTGGCAATCTCGCGGATATGAGCCACCAGCACCCGCCCCGCCTCCGTTGCAACAAGCGGACGCCGGTCGCGATGAACTAGCGTCACCTCGACTTGCGCTTCAGCGCGCTTCATGGCTTGAGAGACCGCTGATTGGGTCATGCCCAACTGCGCGGCGGCAGCACTCATGCTGCCTTGCTCGATCACAGTTGCAGCAATTTCCAGAGCGTGCAAATCCGGTAGGGGCATCTGCTTAGTTTACCTGAATTAATCTTTGTCAGTAATATGACTACTACTCTCAAATCACCATTGAAGCAACGGCCGCAATTGGAGACATTCCACTCACATCAGCTTTCCCAGTCGCAACAACAAAAATGCAGACGACACCGATGCCTGAAAGTGATGCAAACAAACTGTTCAAAAAGGGGAACGAAATGTTCAAACTGAAAGCAATTTTTCTGGCGACAGCCTTCGCTTTCGTTGGTTTTTCCGCATCGGCACAGTCCTGCGGTGACGATACCTTGTGCAAGGTCAAAGCCTCAGGTGTCCTGAAGGTCGGCACCAAAGACGACTACGTGCCTTGGTCCTACCGCGCCTCCGATGGCAGCTTCAAAGGCATGGAAGTCGATATCGGCAAAAAAATTGCTGAAACCCTCGGCGTCAAAGCCGAATTCGTCAAAGTAACCTCCGCAAATCGTTTCGAATTTCTGGCGCAGGGCCAGATCGATCTGATGATTGCCTCCGCTTCAGATACCGCTGAACGACGCAAAGTGGTCGCTTTTGTTCACCCGAATTATTATTCGTCCGGTTACACACTTCTGCTTCCAAAAGCCGTCACGGCAACAGAGTGGTCGCAGCTTGCTGACCAGACCGTCTGCGCAGTACAGGGTGCCTGGTACAACAAGCCTGCGCAGGAAGAGCTGAAACTGAAGGTTCTGGCTTTTGCCGGCACGGCCGAAACCGAGGCCGCGATGACGCAGGGACGCTGCATTGGCCTGCTTGAAGACGACAACCAGATCAACGTTCGTCTCTCCAACCCGAAATGGGGGGAGTACCAGAAACCACTGTCGAGCCAGGCAGATACCCCATGGGGCATGGCGGTGCGCCAGAGTGACCAGTTTGCTCCATTCGGCCTGTCAATTTCCGGCATCATCTCCGAAATGCACCGTGACGGCACGTTGCTCGCGCTCGAAAAAGAGCATGGTATCGCAAACTCTGCCTTCCTCATCAAAATGCACGATGCTCTGAAAGATGACGTCAACTGATCCTTGAACCGTAAACAGTCCGGGGCGCCAATGCTCCGGACAGCACTGAGGATTGGGCTGTGATTACAGAGATCCAGACATTTTTTCGCGATCTGGCGGCATCGGGGATCAATCTCACGATCTTCTATGACGCCTTCGATTTCGACCGTTTCACCACCGGTCTTGGCAACACATTACTCCTGATCCTGATCAGCGCATTTTTCTCCATCGTCATCGGTGCGGCCTGCGCCGCAATCCTGTCGCTGTCCACGGGGTGGCCGACAAAAATCATCCGGGGTTACGTTGCTTTGTTCCGCAACACGCCACTGATCGTGCAGATGTATTTTTTCTATTTTGCGATCGGCAGCATCATGCCGGTGGGTCGCAGTGAGATAGGGCTGCCCCAACCCTTGATCGGCAGTTTCAGCTGGGCGGTGATTTCGCTTTCACTCTATTCTGGCGCATTTAATACCGAGACGTTTCGGGCCGGTGTGGGTGCTGTCCATGGCTCCTATCAGGAGGCAGCTTTTGCACTCGGCTATAACAAACGCCAGGCATTCTTTTCTGTCACCGTGCCGTTGGCGTTGCGTTTTTCATTTGCATCTCTCGCCAACAATCTGGTCGATCTGACAAAGGCAACAACTGTCGCCTATGCCGTTGGTGTCGCTGAACTCCTTTACGTTTCCAACCAGATCTGGTCGGATTCCCTCAACACCATCGAAATGATGAATGTGATGCTGGTGATCTACCTGATCCTGACCGGAGCCGTCGTCGTCATCATCAACAGGGTCGAAGCCGCCATGCGCCTGCCTGGCTTTGGACTGGGAGACGGACAATGAACCAGACCAGCATTCTCCCCCAGATTCTTGAATGGATGCCATTCGTTCTTCAAGGTTTTGGGCTCAACATTCTCATGAGCCTGATGGCAATCGCCATTGGCACGGCCATCGGTACGTTTCTGGGCTTTGGACAATTGTCGCCCAGCATGGCGGTTGGGGGGCCATCAAAGCTTGCAACACAGCTGTTTCGCAACGCGCCCTGGCTGGTTCTGTTATTCTACTGCATCTTTCTCATTCCCTATCAGGTGAATATTGCAGGCATAACCATACAGTTGCCGAGCTGGCTGCGAGCAACCATCGGCTTTTCTTTTCCGGTGGCAGCCAATTTTTCCGAAATCGTCCGCGGCTCGGTCAACTCGGTGCCACGTGGACAGTGGGAAGCCGCCGAGGCACTTGGTTACAGCCGTCGCGCAACGCTATTCAGGATCATCCTGCCCCAGTGCATCACACGCATGGTTCCTCCGTGGATGAACCTCTATGCGCTTCTGCTGACAGCCACCCCCCTGTCGATGATTGTCGGTGTTGAGGAAGCTCTTGGTCGTACCCAGGCAGCTGTGCAAGCCCAGAGCGACTCCCGGGTTTTGATCCCGATGTATCTCGCTCTTCTCACGATGTTCTTTGTCTACACATGGCCGATCAATCGACTGTCGTTGATGCTCGAACGCCGCTTCCGCACAAAATGAGGTGCTGACATGACTATTAATTCAAATGCGAAGCCATTGATTTCTCTTCATGGCGTCCGCAAGTCCTTCGGCACGTTTGAGGTACTTCGTGGCATAGACATGGATATTCGCAAAGGCGAAGTTGTTGCGATCATCGGCCCTTCCGGTTCCGGAAAGTCGACGATCCTGCGTACCATCAACGGGCTGACACCGATCAATGAAGGCACCATCCAGGTTGGCGACATCAATGTCAGTGACCCGAAGCTCGATCAGGTCAAGTTGCGTCATCGCGTTGGCATGGTGTTCCAACAATACAATCTGTTTCCGCATAAAACCGTGCTGGAAAATGTTGCCATGGCACCAATCCAGGTGCTCAAGCAGCCGCGCAACCAAGTGGAAGAACGGGCCCGCACGCTCTTGTCCGAAATGCGCCTGCCCGACAAGGCGGCGGCCTACCCCGGCGAACTTTCCGGAGGCCAGCAGCAACGTGTGGCAATCGCCCGGGCGCTTTGTATGGAGCCAGAGGTCATCCTGTTCGATGAAGTGACGGCGGCGCTTGATCCGGAAATGGTCAAGGAAGTGCTCTCGGCCGTGCGTAAAGTGGCCGAAGACGGCATGACATGTATCCTCGTTACCCATGAAATGGGCTTTGCCCGCGAGGCTGCAGACCATGTCTATTTCACCGACAAGGGCGTGATTGTCGAACATGCACCGCCGGCAGATTTTTTCACTAAGGCCAGCGATCCACGTACCAAAGAATTCCTGTCCAAGGTGCTGTAATGTCGAGGATCATTGATGGGAAACTGTTCGCGCAGCGGCTGCGTGAATTTATAGGCCAGCAGGTTGCGATTATCAAAACCGAGCACGGTGTTGTGCCGGGTTTGGCAACCATATTGGTGGGACAGGATGCAGCCTCCGAGGTCTACGTGCGCAACAAGGCGCGCCAAACGATTGAAGCCGGCATGGCATCGTTCAAGCACACACTTGATGCCGCCATATCGGAAGCAGAACTGCTGGATCTGATTGCGGATCTGAACGCAAATGAAGACGTCCATGGCATTCTCGTTCAATTGCCACTGCCCGCGCATATCACTGCCGAGCGCGTGATCAACGCGATTGATCCGCGCAAGGATGTCGATGGTTTCAATGTGTCCAATGTCGGCTTGCTGGGAACCGGCCAGCCGGCCATGCTGCCCTGCACTCCCTTGGGCTGCATGATGCTGCTGCGCGAGCAGTTCGGTTCGTTGACAGGAAGAAACGCACTGGTGGTTGGTCGCTCGAACATTGTTGGAAAACCGATGGCGCAACTGCTTCTGGCCGAAGATTGCACAGTCACTATTGCCCATCGCTACAGTGAAAATCTGGAGGAGCATTGCCGACGCGCCGATATTCTGGTGATGGCTGTCGGCAAACCAGAGATGATCCCGGGTACCTGGATCAAACCCGGCGCGACGGTGATCGATGTTGGCATCAACCGCATTGAACGCAATGGCAAACCAACCCTTGTTGGTGATGTTGATTTTACGTCCGCATCGGAAGTTGCGGGCGCCATCACCCCGGTCCCGGGCGGCGTTGGTCCAATGACGATCGCCTGCCTGCTGTTAAACACCCTGACGGCATTCTGCCGCTCTAAGGGTTTGCCTGAACCTGCCAATTCTGGCCTTGAATTGGTCAATGGCATCGGCGTAATTCATGAGCTCAAAAAAGCCAGCTGATTTGAGCGTCTCGGATTACGTTTTGATGCAACTGAGAACGCGATTGCTTCGAGGATAGCCCAGCTCCTAAGGTAAAGTTCTGTCACCGTAATGTTCGGTTCCGAACCAGGCAGCATAATTACGGCTTATACCGTATATCCCATGCTGCCCGGTCTTGTTGCACGCCCTATTCAGGCAGCCATTTTTTCCAGTTCGGCAAGAGCATCGCCAGGAAGCTCGATGTTCCCTACAGCGAGATTCTCCCTCAGATGAACTCGCGAGGATGTGCCGGGGATCAACAGAATGTTCGGGGAGCGCTGAAAAAGCCAGGCGAGAGCCACTTGCAATGGTGTCGCGCCAAGCCGAGACGCAACATCCGACAAAGCTGCAGATTGCAGTGGCGAAAAGCCACCGAGCGGGAAGAACGGCACATAGGCAATTCCTTCTGCGCCAAGCTTTTCAATCAACGCATCGTCCCCACGGTGGGCAAGATTGTACTGGTTCTGTACGCAGACAATGTCGGTGATCTTTTTTCCGTCATCGATCTGTTTTGCGGTGACATTGGACAAGCCAATATTTCGGATCAACCCCTGTCGTTTCAGATCTGCCAACACTTCGAGCGGTTCATCAAGAGAGCCTTCCGCAGGGCCATGAACATCGAACATGGCGCGCAGATTAACCACATCCAGAACGTCTAGACCGAGATTGCGAAGGTTGTCATGCACCGCCTGCGTCAGATCTTCCCGCGAAAAGGCCGGGTTCCATGAAGCGTCCGCGCCGCGCGTTGCACCGATCTTCGTGACGATCACAAGGTCATCGCCATAGGGATGTAGCGCTTCACGAATGATCTGGTTGGTGATGTGCGGTCCGTAAAAGTCGCTAGTGTCAATATGGTTGACACCGCTTTCGATCGCCTCACGCAAAACGGCAATGGCTTCCGCATGATCGCGCGGCGGACCGAACACACCCTTACCCGCAAGCTGCATTGCCCCGTAACCGAGCCGGTTTACAGAGCGCCCACCGAGGATAAAGGTACCGGATTTTCCAATTGAAGTCATGGCTTTGTCTCCTGTTTCGAGTTCCAAAGTAAGCGCCTGACATAGAGGTCACAATCCGCTAGAATCCGGACATGCTGTCCGCTTGGCCGGACAATCTGCAGTCAGAAACAGGAGAGCCGGATGCGAGAAATGGCCGATATCGAGGCTTTCCTACTGGTCGCACGTGCGAAAGGCTTTCGTGAGGCATCGCGTGTCAGCGGAACGAGTTCATCCTCCCTAAGCGATGCCGTCAAGCGGCTTGAAGCTGATCTCGGGGTACGGCTACTCAACCGCACAACACGCAGCGTGTTGCCAACTGAGGCTGGGCGCACGCTGATGGAACGTTTGGGGCCTGCCTTTTCAGAAATCACATCTGCACTTGATCAGGCAACCAGCCACGGAGACCGTGCGGCCGGTTCGTTGAAGCTTAATGTACCAGCGAGTGCTGCTAGGCTCGTTCTACCCCGCATTGTGCCGGCTTTTTTGGCCACCTATCCGGACATCAGGCTGGAAATCGTCACGGAGGAGAGCTTCGTTGACATCATTGAAGGCGGTTATGACGCCGGAATCCGCTACGATGAGCGGTTGGAACAGGACATGATTGCCGTGCCGATCGGCCCGCGTGTGCAGCGTTATGCCCTCGCAGCATCCCCCTCCTATCTTGCAGCACGCGGCACACCTCAAACCCCGCATGACCTTCTGTCGCATGATTGCATCCGGGGGCGCTTTTCGGGCCGCGCCATACCCGCCTGGGAATTTGAGCGCGATGGAAAGGAGTTGATAATCGAGCCCAGTGGCAATCTGATCGTGCAGTCCGGTGGCGCCACCGATCTTGGCATTGAAGCGGCGAAAGCTGGCCTTGGCATCATGTATCTGTTTGAGGACTGGCTGAGACCACACTTCGCGGACGAGACGCTTTTACCAATCATGGAAGACTGGTGGCTGAGCTTTTCTGGCCCGTTTCTCTACTATCCGGGCCGCCGTCTTGTTCCATCTCCACTGCGTGCCTTTATTGATTTCATCAAGGCAATGCCGCGATGACATCTCGCAAAACGGAATTGTTTCTTCAGCGCGGTTTGTTGGCGTACCGCGCCAGATAAACGAACTGTGTGATGAGCCCAACGACAAAGGTTGCGGCCACAGTTCCAAGAGCGACTTTCAAAATGATCGAATCCGGATCAGCCGCAATCGGGTGTCCGTCTGGCACTCGACGCAGGGTCTCGGAGACTGAAGGCACCATGAGCAGAAATACCGAAAGGCTCAACAGGAATGTCTCCAGATACTTTTGCAGACGCCCCAGAAAAGCCAGCCGATGCACGGTGTAACCGCCGATCAGACACAGCAGGGTAACGACCGCAATGACCGGACTGACGGGCGCCTTCGCCACGAGGAAAATCGTAAGGCTGCCGATCAGCATACAGATGAAATAAATGCGTCCGGCAAGACTGTCTGGCTTGATGCGCCCAAAGCGAAAAATCATGTAAGCCGCAGCGGGTATCGCTGGAAGGCTGCCCAGAGTGTGGAGCCAGCCAAGTGTTGTTATTCCAAACATTTCAGGTCCTTTCAATCTGAATTCACGCCCATTTGCCGAGGTAGCTTCCCAGACTTAAAATTTAACATCCTACTAGTTGGTAGGTTTGTTGATAAAATTTGCCGGCCAGTTCCTCAGGGCACTTCCGTTTTGGAGTCATCGTTTTGGTTTCAATGCGTCAAACGTCGCCGACATGATCAATGAGAATTTGTTCGTGTCGCCATAGGCGCGCGCGGACAGCATAGCGCCATGGACAGTGGCCATAAACAGCTCCGCCTCAACCTCAGATGTCCGCGAAATATCGATTATACCCTGTTGCGACGCGCGATCGAATGCCCGAGCCATCCACCCTGACAGGACTCGAAAATACCCTTTGACCTCAACGGCCACTTCGGGCGGCAGCAGCGGCAGTTCACCTGCCAACAGGGCGCAAACGCAAAATGGCCGACTGCCATCACTGATGCATGTCGCCCAATGGTCGCTATAGGTGCGAAGTTGCTCGATAGGGTTGGTCACGTTGCGCTCAATTTCCGCGATGCCGGTTTCGGCATCCTGTCGGTATCGACTGACAAGTGTTTGAACCAGATCGACTTTGCTGGGAAAATGATGGTGGATACTCGCTTTACGAATACCGACGACGTCGGAAATATCCGCATAGCTGAAACCATTGTAGCCGCCTGACACGATGAGGTTTTGTGCGCAGTCGAGGATGTTTTCGTATGTGGAAACGACATTGGTCATGAGCAATACCTACCTACTAGTTGGCTGATCGTCAATTCGTCGAAACACTGTGTTTGTTGCGAAAACTCACAGGCACGTGGAGATAAGGCAAATTTGTCCTGTCAGCGTTGCCTCTAATGCAGCCGCTGAGGTCGAGTGAGTCGACCGCTTCGGACACAGGACGGAAAGGATAACGGATGTCTGCAACACACCACGCCCCATCGATCGAGGCGAATGGACGAACCTATCATTGGCCAGTGAGGCCAACTGTCGTGGTCTGCTTTGATGGTTGCGACCCGGTCTTATTGCTGCCTTCCCCGACTGTTGCTTCTAAGTGCTCATGTTGTGCGAGCGTGGCCTTGATTTTCTGGTGGGACGTCTACCATTGGTTATTGAGCGTTTTGTCGCCGGCGGTTTTTCGTGGCTTTGACTTTCGCATTGGGCAGCTTTGGTGTGCCTTGGTCGT
>NZ_JABAEG010000005.1:0-377419 GCF_023701965.1 Rhizobium sp. CG4
TAAGGTCCCGCAAGCTTCGCCGCCCACGTTTCTCTTTCTTCTCATATTCAATTGTCAAAAAACTGACACACATCAGTGTCCAAAAATCCAACCCCAAAATCCGAAAACCCTGGGAACAAACCAGCCATAAAAGCCAATCTATCGTGATTTCTCTAGAACGAAGCAGTCCGTCGCCAGCAGCGCCGCCGCCCTCGTTCAGTGAGCGGACTTATAAATCTATCCCAACAAACAAGTCAACAGGGGGAATGTAAAAAAATTGTCATTTTTTCATCACATTGATTCTAAACAGTAATTTCTGCAACCCAGACAAAATATCCCAAAATCATTCCCAACAACAAAAATGACCGAAGCAAAAGAAGAAATTCAGCGGGAGCAATACGTATATAAAGGGACAAAATCCCTCACCCAGCCCAATGGCTGCGCTGTATCTTCACCAGCACACTTGAATCTGTGGGCCTGCTGTTTAAGAGCATAGTGCAACAAAGAGGCTGACGAGCGAGATCAAGTGAGATGCCCCTCCCCCATGCAGGAAAGTTGCCGGACCTGCCGGTCAGCCATGTCCTACCGCAAATTGCGTTAGCGCTTGATGCTGGACGGTGTGCAATACTCTCAGCGCCACCGGGCGCCGGTAAAACGACATTGGCGCCGCTTTATCTTCTCGATCAGAGTTGGATGAAGAACGGCAAGATCATTCTATTGGAGCCAAGGCGACTGGCGGCACGGGCGGCGGCGGCACGCATGGCATCTATATTGGGTGAAGAGGTCGGCGAAACCGTTGGTTACCGCATGCGGCTCGATAACCGCATAAGCGACCGCACTCGCGTCGAAGTCGTCACGGAAGGCGTGTTCAGTCGCATGGTGCTCGACGATCCCGAACTTCCCGATGTCGCCGCAGTAGTGTTTGATGAATTTCATGAACGTTCGCTTGACGGCGATTTCGGGTTGGCACTGGCACTGGATGTGCAAGCCGGGCTGCGCGATGATCTGCGTATTCTTGTCATGTCGGCGACGCTGGATGTCGAGAAGGTCAGTGCCCTACTGGGCAATGCACCGACAATTGAGAGCATGGGCCGCAGTTACCCTATCGATATCCATTATGATGAACGGACGACGCCTGATCGTGTAGAAGACAGGATGGCACGGGCAATCATTGAAGCACACGCCAGTGATGCCGGTTCGATATTGGCGTTTTTGCCGGGGCAAGCGGAAATCACGCGCACTGCCGAGCGCCTGCAAGGCAGGTTTGATCCTGATACTTCCATCATACCCCTATACGGTAACCTGTCACAGAAAGAGCAAGACGCTGCCATTCGTCCGACAGATCCAGGCAACCGCAAGATCGTGTTGGCAACGTCGATTGCTGAGACATCTATCACCATTGATGGTGTGCGTATTGTCATTGATAGTGGATTGCAGCGCCTACCGGTCTTCGAGCCGGCAACCGGGATAACCCGGCTAGAGACACAAAGGGTATCACAAGCCTCTGCCGAACAACGTGCCGGACGCGCCGGAAGAACGGAGCCGGGGACGGCCATCCGCTTATGGCACCCGGGCCAGACTGCTGCCCTGCCAGCCTTTACGCCACCACAAATTCTGTCCAGCGACCTTACTGGATTGGCACTCGATCTGGCGCATTGGGGGGTAGCAGATCCGACCACATTATCCTTCATGGACCAGCCGCCGGCAATTGCGCTGGCTGAGGCACGGTCCTTGCTGCAGAAACTCGGAGCATTGGATGCCGGTTACAATATTACCGCACAGGGCAAGATCATGCGAGGCCTTGCCTTGCCACCTCGTTTGGCCGCGATGGCCGTTCACGCAGCAAGACAGGGAGACGCTGAACAGGCATGTCTGCTGGCCGTACTTTTAACTGAGCAAGGGCTTGGTGGTCAGGACATCGATCTAGAAGAACGTTTGCGACGTTTCCGGTTTGAAAAAGGAGACCGGGCAGAAGCGGCGCGCAAACTGGCAAACCGCCTTGCAATGTCACTGGCGAAGATGACGGGCGGGGCTGGCGAGAAGTCCAAGGTGCGGCCGAGTGCCGGTCAACTTCTCCTACATGCCTTTCCCGACCGCATTGCTTTGCAGCGTGGGGCGCGGGGGCGTTATGTCATGGCGAATGGCCGTGGCGGTGAACTTGGTGAAACCGAGCAACTAGCGGGCCAGCAAATGCTTGTCGTCACCGATATAACAGGACGAGCTGCTCAGCCACGTATTCTGTCCGCAGCTGCTGTGTCCCGTGCAGATATAGAGAGCGAAATGCCGGGTATTGTCGCGCAGGAAGACCAGTTTTTCCTCGACAGACAAAGTGGGCAGGTGCGCGCCCGCAAAGTAACGCGCATCGGCGCTATCATTCTTGACGAGACCCCGCTACCGCGCCCCACTGGGGAGAAAGCTGCCATGGCAATGGCGCAAGGCATTCGGGAGCGTGGATTGTCGCTGCTTGGCTTCAGCAAAGAAGCACAGCAATTGCGCCACCGTATCGGGTTCCTGCACCGTACATTGGGTGAACCATGGCCGGATATGAGCGATGACGCTCTACTGTCGAGGCTTGAAGACTGGTTTGTACCCTTTCAGAGCGACTGCAAAGGTCTTTCCGACGTCAAACCCGGGACGTTGTTTGACGGGTTGATGTCACTTCTACCGCATGGGTTGGACCGCGATCTTCCCCGACTTGCGCCAACCCATTTCGAAGCTCCTACGGGTCAACGACATCAGGTACATTATGACGGTGAAGAGCCATTGCTGGTCATACGGGTGCAGGAATTGTTTGGCCTCAAGACACATCCTGCTGTTGCAGGCGGCAAATTACCGCTCCTGTTGGAATTGACCTCGCCTGCGCATCGCCCCATACAGACGACACGCGACCTACCAGGGTTCTGGTCCGGTTCGTGGAGAGATGTACGCGCTGACATGCGTGGCCGTTACCCGCGACACCCTTGGCCAGAAAATCCCGCAGATGCCGCGCCGACCAACCGTGCAAAGCCACGCGGCACCTGATCACGTGTCGCAAGACCTGTGTCCCTCCCGGTCGGTACCAAGAGTTTTGACCGCTATGCCCGCGACAAGACAATAAAGTCTGACGTGAATAGCATGAAGGAGACTGGCATGGCCGTTCAGCCAATCGAAAATACCCAGCTTGACCGGTTCAGCCGCCAGATACGTTTGCAAACAATTGTGCGTTTACGCTGGCTAGCAGTAGCCGGGCAGAGTGCAACACTGCTGCTGGTGGAATTGGTGCTGAAGTTCCCACTGCCTTTGGTGCCGTGCATCCTTCTCGTCGCAGCATTGGCGGCCGCCAATCTTGTTCTGACTGCCCGCTTCCCATCGACACACCGACTTGAGCCGCGTTCGGCCACTTTGCTACTTGCATTTGACCTTCTGCAGCTGACAGCGCTTCTTTACATCACCGGCGGTCTCTCCAACCCGTTCAGCCCACTAATTTCCGTTCCGGTTATCATTGCATTTGCCTCGCAGCCGCTGCGTTATTCGCAAGTGCTGTTGGGTGTTGCACTTGTCTGCTCGGCAATTATTGCATTCTCCCCCTATCCCGTACCTTGGTATCCGGGTGAGCCATTGCCGATCCAACCGATCATGCAGGTCGGCATGTGGTGCTCGATCATTGCTATGATGCTGTTTACCGCCTTCTACGCCTACCGGGTTTCCAATGAAGCCAATCAGCTTGCCAATGCACTGGCGGCCACGGAACTGGTGCTGGAACGCGAAAAACATCTGTCGCAGCTTGATGGCCTTGCTGCGGCCGCAGCCCATGAATTGGGCACACCACTTGCCACGATTAGTGTGGTCGCGAAGGAAATGGAACGCGAGCTTGGTAAGGATGAGCGGTTTGGCGAGGATGTCTCGCTGCTGCGCAGCCAGAGCGAACGTTGCCGTGACATTCTGAAGCGGCTGACTTCCCTTTCTGCTGACGGCGAAGAACATATGCGTCGTCTGCCTCTCTCCTCGTTAATGGAGGAGGTGATCGCGCCGCACCGCGAGTTTGGCATCAAGATCAATCTGGTCGACATCAATGGACGGGATGGAGAGCCTGTCGGATCCCGTAACGCTGGCATACTGTACGGTCTGGGCAACCTGATCGAAAACGCCGTCGACTACGCCAGCAAATCGGTGATCATCACTGTTGAACACAACGCCCAGCAGGTGCGCATTACCATTGAAGATGACGGCGAGGGTTACGCCCCGGACATTCTGGTGCGTATCGGTGATCCCTACGTGACCAAACGCCAGAACATGGCGCGCGCCGGCGGATTGGGCCTCGGGCTTTTTATTGCCAAAACCCTGCTGGAACGTTCCGGCGCTACGCTGACATTCGAGAACCGATCCGACACGACAGGCGCACGCGTCAAAGTGGTCTGGCCGCGCAGCATCATGGACGACATCAGGGCGAAATGACTTTACGCCAAGGCCGCTAAGGGCCATAACAATTATCACCTATAAAGACAGAAATAGCCGGGAGGCCGGGGCATGAGCAACGAAACCCAAACCACAGCGTTAAGTGGCGCAGACCAACCAACAGAAGACCATATCGGGCCTGACAAGACCCTGCTGATCGTTGATGATGACGGTCCGTTTTTGCGCCGTCTGGCACGCGCCATGGAAACAAGAGGATTTGTTGTCGACACGGCCGAGACGGTCAGTGAAGGCATTGCCAAGTCGAAGATCATGCCACCGAAATACGCGGTGGTCGATTTGCGCCTGACGGATGGCAATGGTCTGGAAGTCATCGAAGCCATTCGTCAGAACCGCGACGACACGCAGATCGTCGTGCTGACAGGTTATGGCAACATTGCCACCGCTGTTACCGCCGTTAAGCTGGGTGCACTGGATTACCTGGCAAAACCTGCCGATGCTGATGACGTCTTCAATGCGTTGACGCAGCGCGCCGGTGAGAAAAAGGAACTACCGGAAAACCCGATGTCTGCGGACCGAGTACGCTGGGAGCACATTCAGCGCGTCTACGAGATGTGTGAACGCAACGTGTCGGAAACAGCTCGTCGTTTGAATATGCACCGCCGCACCCTGCAGCGCATTCTGGCCAAAAGAGCCCCTAAGTAAGGACGCTGACCGGTCACTCCCCAAAGGTTTGGCCGGTTTGCCATTCGGCGAGCATCAAGCGGCGCGCCGCCGTTCGTGAGAAGTCGAGAGTGATCGCCTTACGCCGCGCCGGTACCAGCTTGTGTTCCGGTGCCTCGCGCAACATATGCGCCGAGTACCCGTCCGAAACAATCAGACCAAAGTCCGGCGGAAAGATATCAAGCGGCACTTCATTATGGGTTGCAAAAAACAGCCTGTCGCAAAACAAGCGATATTCCGGCCATTTGCGATCGACACGAAAATCTTCAATCGATGATTTGATCTCGATGATCCAGATCTCGCCTTTCATGGACAGGCTGATCAAGTCCGCGCGTCGGCCATTGGCAAGCGGCAATTCTGGCAACACAGCATGGCGCATCTCATGCAACAAACGCTGCACGCCACGTCGCACCAGCATGGCCTTTTCAGATTGCCGCCCGTCGACCAGCGGGTTACCGGCACCAAATGAAACGATGGTCATATCAAAGCCCTGTGAAATGTTGCAAAAAGGCCATCCCGTCACAATTAATCGCTGCATAGCGTGATGCTGCAACGCAATGCCTTGCAAAGCCCAGTCTAATGGAAAATAAGCTGCTGACAAAGGTGGTTCAACCTTCCCCATCACCAGCGTCATTTTCCGCGAGAACATCATGCGCATTCGCACTATTTTGACTGCATTCGGTCTGACAGCAACGCTTGCCATAACCGGTTGTGCTTCTACGAGTTCTGAAGTTTCGAAGAACGAGGCTGCTCCGATAGCAGCCCCTGCCCGCGTTGAAACTGTTCAGATTTTCAACGATGTTTATGGTCCGGTCACCGACGCCGGTTACGCACTGCCAGCAATTCCGATCGAGCGTGTGAACGAGAAGTTCCGCCGCCAGATCGTTGAGTTCCAGACACAGGAAAAGCCGGGCACGATCATCGTCAACACCCGCGAGCGTTTCCTGTATTACGTCATGTCCGGCAACCGCGCCGTTCGTTACGGCATCGGCGTTGGCAAGCAGGGTTTTGCATGGGCGGGCGAAGCCTATGTTGCCTGGAAGCAGGAATGGCCAATGTGGCACCCGCCAAAGGAAATGGCTGTACGCAAGCCGGATATTGCCCAGTACGTTGAAAAGGGCATGGGTCCTGGTCTCAGAAACCCGCTCGGCGCACGCGCCATGTACCTGTTTAACGAAAAGGGTCAGGACACACTGTTCCGTATCCATGGTTCGCCAGAATGGGCTTCGATCGGCACAGCTGCGTCCTCCGGCTGCATCCGTATGATCAATCAGGATGTGATCGATCTTTACAGCCGTGTTCGTCCAGGCCGTACCTCCAAGGTTATCGTGATCCAGTAAGGTCACGCAAACGACCAAAATCACAAAAGCCGCCGGAGAACGTCCTGGCGGCTTTTTTGTTTGCTCAGATGTTGTGCTGTCGCATGACGCTTGAAGAAATCCAGAATAACACGGCGGACAGGCTGAATGTTGCACCGAGCATCGATACGCCCGTCCAGCCAAATTGGGCATAGGCGGTGGTTGACGAGATGGCTCCTACTGCACTTCCTGTCGAATAGAACACCATGTAACCGCCAACCAGACGACTGCGCGCATCTGGGCGAGCCGTAAAGATCACACTCTGATTGGTCACATGGACTGCCTGAATTGCGAAATCAAGCAACACCACACCTACGACAAAAAGCAGCAAAGACGCGGGCAAAAGGCCGACCAGCAACCATGAAAGGCTGAGCAAAAGGAGCGACAGGCCCGTTACCCGGTTAGCATGACCACGATCGGCAAGATGTCCGGCTCCACTGGCAGCAAGTGCACCCGCTAGGCCGGCAATACCAAACAGCCCTATACTGGTGTGTGAAAGCGAAAAAGGAGTAGTACTCAGTGGCAACACCATTGCCGTCCACAAGGTGCTAAAACTTGCAAAAATGAGAAAAGCCAGGATGCCTCGCTCGCGCAGAATGCGCTCTCGCAGAAACAATGCTGGTATGGATTTTACGATTGCCCAATAGCTGCCTGTCCGTGCGGTGGACGGCGCTCCGCCCGGCAGGACACGGGCAAGCACCAGACCCATGATCAGCATCAAAAATGCGGACACCATATAAACGGTGCGCCAGCCGCCGAAATCAGCGAGTACACCGGAGACAAACCGGGCAGCAAGAATGCCTATCACTACCCCGCCCGTCACAAGGCCAATGGCGTGTCCCTGTTGTCTGGGAGCCGCCAACGTCGCGGTAAAAGCCACGATGACCTGCACGACAACAGCAAGAAGTCCGACACAGATCATTCCGACGAAGAGAATGGCGACATGCTGGGCTGTTGCAACAATCGTCAACGCCGCCGCGGACAGAAGGATTTGGCAGATGATAAGCTTACGGCGGTCAATCAGATCACTAACCGGCACAATGAGCAGAAGCCCTGCGACGTAACCGACATGCGTCAGCGTGACGACAAGTCCAATTGATGCGGGCTCAATGCCAAAGTCAGCCGCCATGACATCGAGCAATGGCTGGGCATAATAGATATTCGCGACACTGAGACCACAGGTCAAAGCAAAGATCAGAATGATCCAGCCAGACAGGCTGGCGGGTTGAAGGCTTTGGACGTGTGGTGCATCGGGGTGGAATGGGGCAAGATTGACTGGCGTTTCCATGGACATGTTTCCTTTGTGGTCTTATAACAAGACCACTTGCCACATTTGCATTCCAGTTCTATTTTAGAACTAGATTTGGCAGATAGCCGCCATCACGCGCCTTAACGTGGAACAAAGCAGATGAAACGTAAGAGTTTTCGGGAAGCGGAGTGTCCGGTCGCACGGACGCTGGACGCGATCGGTGACTGGTGGTCCTTGCTTATCATTCGCGATGCATTTGATGGAATCAGTCGATTCAGCCAGTTTCAGCAGAACCTCGGTATTGCCAAGGGTATGCTGACAACGCGGTTGCGCGATCTTGTTGAGGCGGGCGTACTAGGGCTGGCCCCAGCCTCTGATGGTAGTGCCTATCAGGAATATGTGCTGACCGAAAAAGGGCGGCGACTTTTTCTTGTTATTGTCTCGCTGCGACAATGGGGTGAAGACCACCTCTACCAAGCCGACGAACCCCGCTCCACACTGGTGGAGACCAATACAAATCATCCGGTTTCGCGGCTGGAATTATCCTCTTTATCCGGGAAAAAGCTTACCTGGGAAGAAACCCGGATCGTTGCAGCCCAGCGCCGCAGTTCATGACAATGTCTGTCACGACGCTGTCTCGCCTCGTGACAGACCTGAGGGGATATATCAGCCTGCCAGCTTTGCCTTCAACTCTTGGCGACGGCGGTGCAGAACCGGTTCAGTATAACCGTTTGGCTGCATACGGCCCTCCAGCACCAGTTCCAGTGCTGCCTGGAAAGCAACGGAATCGTCAAAATTTCCGGCCATTGGTGTGTACGCAGCATCGCCGGCATTCTGACCATCGACCACAGCTGCCATTCGCTGCATTGTTTCAACGATCTGCTGACGACTGGCGATACCGTGATGTAGCCAGTTGGCCATGTGTTGCGCAGAGATGCGCAGGGTCGCACGATCTTCCATCAGGCCAACATTGTTGATGTCAGGAACCTTGGAACAACCAACACCCTGATCAACCCAACGCACGACGTAGCCCAAAATTCCCTGGGCGTTGTTATCCAATTCGCGCTGGATGTCTTCAGCAGACCAGTTTGGACGGCTGGCGACAGGTACCGAGAGAATATCGCCCAGCTTGGCGCGCGGGCGGCTTTTAAGCCCCTGCTGGACGGCGGCAACATCGATCTTGTGGTAATGGGTTGCATGGAGTGTCGCCGCAGTCGGTGAAGGTACCCAAGCGGTGTTTGCGCCAGCCTTTGGATGGGCGATCTTCTGCTCCAGCATCGCGGCCATCAGGTCCGGCATGGCCCACATGCCCTTGCCGATCTGCGCATGACCGGACAATCCACATTCCAGACCGATGTCGACATTCCAGTTTTCGTAGGCTGCAATCCAGGCCGCCTGCTTCATGTCGCCCTTGCGGATCATTGGACCCGCTTCCATGGAGGTGTGCATTTCGTCACCGGTGCGATCAAGAAAACCGGTATTGATAAACACAACACGGTCCTTTGCCGCGCGAATGCACTCCTTGAGATTGACCGTGGTACGGCGCTCCTCATCCATAATGCCCATTTTCATGGTGTTGAGTTTCATGCCAACCAAAACCTCAACACGCGAGAAGATTTCGCAGGCGAAGGCCACTTCTTCAGGGCCATGCATCTTGGGCTTCACGACATACATCGAACCGGCACGCGAGTTCTTGTAGCGACCACCGGGGCCAATGTCATAAAGCGCAATCAAAGCAGTGATGACACCATCCATGATGCCTTCGGGCACCTCGTTACCGTTACGGTCAAGAATAGCCGGGTTAGTCATTAGGTGGCCGACATTGCGAATCAACATCAGCGAACGACCGGGTAGCGTCAGTGCTGAACCATCAGGGGCCGTGTAGTCACGATCGGTGTTCAGCGTGCGGGTAAATGTCTTGCCCGCCTTGGTCACGCTTTCCTTGAGATCACCGCGCATCAGGCCAAGCCAGTTCCGATAGACTTCAACCTTGTCAGCAGCATCCACAGCGGCGATGGAATCTTCGCAGTCCATGATGGTTGTCAGCGCCGATTTGGCAATCACATCCGAGATGCCGGCAGCATCGCTTTTGCCAATCGCAGTTGTTGGGTTGATGACAATTTCGATATGCAGACCATGATTGGCCAGCAGAATAGCGGAAGCCTGCGTCGCCTCCCCTTTGTAGCCGGCAAACTGCGCAGGATTTTTGAGGCCTGTCACGCCACTGGATGAGGCGATTTCCAATGTTCCGTTGTTGACCCGCAGGGCGTTGATAGCGGTCCAGTCACCATCAACAAGCGGAAACGCGTCATTGAGAAATGCTCGTACCCACGCAATGACCTTGTCACCGCGCTTGGGATTATAGCCTTCGGTCTTTTCGGCACCGTCGGTTTCAGGAATGGCATCCGTGCCATAAAGCGCGTCGTACAGCGAACCCCAGCGGGCATTGGCAGCATTCAGCGCGTAACGGGCATTCATGACCGGAACGACAAGCTGCGGGCCAGCGATCTGCGCGATTTCCGGATCGACATTATGAGTCGAAATGGTGAAGGCACCGCCCTCCGGCTGGATGTAACCGATATCGCGGAGAAATTGCTCGTAGACAGCAAGATCTACAGGTGCACCGTTCTGCCGGTACCAGTCATCAAGTTTAGCCTGAAACGCGTCACGCTTTTCCAACAGAGCGCGATTCTTCGGCGAAAGGTCGTGCACGATTTCGGAAAAACCGGCAAAAAACGCATCGGCATCAAGTCCGGTTTCAGGCAGGACTTCTGTGGTCAGAAAGTGGTGCAGCTTTGCGTCTACAGATAGTCCGTGCTTTTCAACGAAGGTCATACAGGGCTCTCCAAAACTTCTGGTGTTTGGGTGCCACATTGCCAGCAGGATATTTTTAGTCAATCACACAAAAGTAAGAAGGATCTGTTCCGTCTGGGAACAAATCCTTCAAGATCAATAACAAAATAGGCCTTGGGCAGATCCAAGCCTGATGGCTTACAGCAATTTTTTGAGGTCTTCGATGCGGTCGTTGACCAACCAGCCGTAATAGTTTTCTTCCGGCCAGGCTGGCCCATCACCTGCGGCAGCACGGGCGCGATTGCGCGCGGCCAAAGCTCCGGCACGCTGTGTGGAGCCACCGACATTATAGAGCGTCGATGTCAGACCGGGATTGTCAGAAATATCCATGTTTGCAATGGACTTGTAATCGTCAATTGATTTGCGGATCGACGCAGCCATGAAGGCAAGCGAGCGATCAGGATCCATAATCGCCTTGTAAACCGCCGCAGCGTCGTTTTCATCCAGCTTTTCATAGCCCGATGTTTTGGAAACCATGTCAGTCAGCATCAGAGCTGTCAGCGGGTTCATCTGGCCCAAACCAAAGGTCTGACCTGCATAAAAGGGCTGGAAAAATACGGCACTAAAACGATTGTCCGGATAGGATTTTCCACCAACCTTGCGGCCACGGAAGCTTTTTTCCCAGACATTTTCCCGGCACGACCACAGACGGTAAGCATCCGAGTTTGGCGAACAGTTGGCAAATTCAGGTTTTGCAATGAACTGGGCAATGGTTTCGTCTTCATAACCGAAGCGGAAACTGCTGCCAGCGTAGGATGCCGCCTTGACGTAATAGGACTGCAAGCGGTCGTAGGCGTCGACATTATAGGTATGTTCGCCGACAATCGCACCGATCATATGAATGGGGTCGATGCCGTAGCGACCGGCTGTCGACTTGATCTTACCGATAAGCTGCTTGTCGCTGGACAGGAGATCGATGACCTTCTGGTATTTTCTCTCGTAACTTGAATTGCTGGCTTTCGTGCGTCGCGCCGATGCACCTGGTACACCCGGCTGTTCCGCATTGCGGTTACCCGCAGGAACAAGCGTGGCAGCATCAGCTGCTGCAGTCGAAAAAGCCGTCATCAGCAGTGCGGCGGCGAGTGTCACAATTGTATGGCGCAAGACCGGATGCCTCATTCTTCCCTGAGATGCTTCCCTCTCCTCCAGAGTGGTTACATCTGCACGCTGCTCCGTAAAAGGAGTTCCCAAACAAATTCCAGCCTCCCCTTACAGAAAAGAGAGGCTGGATGTCGAGGAAAAGCAGACCGTATCACCGAATATTGCAGTAACGATGGTTCTTTTTACAGAATATAGCGGGACAGATCGGTGTCAGCGGCAATGTCGCCAACATGCTTGCGAACATATTCGCTGTCGATGTTGACTGCGGAGCCGCCACGGTCCGGTGCATTATAGGAGATGTCGTCCAGAACCCGCTCCATCACCGTTTGCAGACGACGTGCGCCGATATTTTCCACGGTTGAGTTGAGGTGGACCGCCACATCGGCCAGTGCATCAATCGCGTCTTCGGAGAAATCGAGATCAAGCTCTTCAGTCTTCATCAGAGCCTTGTACTGGCGGATGAGGCTTGCTTCCGGCTCCGTCAGGATACGACGGAAATCGTCCTTGGACAGCGCCTTCAATTCCACGCGGATCGGCAGACGGCCCTGAAGTTCCGGAAGAAGATCCGAAGGTTTGGCCACATGGAATGCGCCTGACGCGATGAACAGGATATGGTCGGTTTTTACCGGACCATATTTGGTCGAAACCGTGGTGCCTTCCACCAATGGCAGAAGGTCTCGCTGCACGCCTTCGCGCGACACACCGGCACCCATGCCGCCATCACGCGCCGCGATCTTGTCGATTTCGTCGAGGAAGACGATACCGTCATTTTCAACAGATCGTACAGCTTCACGCTGGATGACTTCATTGTCGATCAGCTTGTCAGATTCGTCACGGATCAACTCAGGATAGGATTTCGAAACCGTGGTGCGGACTTTCTTCGACTTGCCGCCCATAGCCTTGCCGAACATTTCCGACAGGTTCAGAACGCCGATATTAGCGCCTGGCATGCCGGGAATGTCGAAGCCGGGCATGCCCGCTCCGCTATCGGCAATCTCGATATCGATTTCCTTGTCGTCCAGTTCACCATCACGCAGCTTCTTGCGGAAGCTTTCACGCGTGGCAGGCGACGCTGTGGTTCCGACCAGCGCATCGAGAACGCGCTCTTCAGCACTGTCATGCGCCTTGGCCTGCACCTCGGCGCGTTTCTTTTCACGAACCAGACCGATGCCGATCTCAACCAGATCGCGGATGATCTGCTCGACGTCGCGACCGACGTAACCAACTTCGGTAAATTTTGTCGCTTCGACCTTGATGAACGGAGCACCCGCCAGTTTGGCAAGGCGACGGGAGATTTCCGTCTTGCCGACACCGGTTGGTCCAATCATCAAAATATTCTTCGGCATGACTTCGTCGCGCAGGCTCTCATCGAGCTGCTGACGACGCCAGCGATTGCGCAGGGCAATCGCTACAGCGCGCTTCGCCTCGTGTTGGCCAATGATGTAACGGTCAAGTTCCGAGACGATTTCGCGGGGAGAAAAAGTTGTCATGAATTTTACCTCACGGCCTTCGTAGCCGGATTCAGTTATCGGAATCGAGAGTTTCGATTACAAAACTATGGTTGGTATAAACGCAAATATCAGCAGCAATATCGAGCGCGCGGCGAGCAATGTCTTCCGCATTCTTGTCAGAATCCATCATGGCGCGAGCCGCGGCAAACGCATAATTTCCGCCCGAACCGATGGCCATTGTGCCATGTTCCGGTTCCAGCACGTCACCATTGCCGGTGATGGCCAGTGTTATGGTCTTGTCAGCGACAATCATCATGGCTTCAAGATTACGCAGATACTTATCCGTGCGCCAGTCTTTGGCAAGCTCAACCGCTGCACGCATCAGCTGGCCTGGATATTGTTCCAGTTTCTTTTCAAGTCGATCGAGCAGCGTAAAGGCATCGGCCGTCGCACCGGCAAATCCGGCGACAACTTCACCCTTCCCGATGCGGCGGACCTTGCGGGCATTGCCCTTCATAACCGTCTGGCCGAGACTGACCTGGCCGTCACCGGCGATTACGACCTTACCGCCCTTACGAACCGTTATAATCGTTGTCATCAAACACCTGTCTGCCCTCGATGGGCACGTTACAATCGGACCGACGTGGCCCTTTCCAAGCGTCTATGTAAGGAGGCTTTTGGCGATTGCAATCATGCTGACAATGTCAACACAGGCCACTATATGACAAGGTGATGTAACTTCTGGATATTTGCCGATCTTGCTGATAAGGAACGGCCATCATTTGCATGGAGCAGCCAGAATGGCAGAGCGTAAGGGTGAGATTTCCCGCAAGACCAACGAGACATCGGTATCGGTGCGCGTAAATGTCGACGGGACCGGACAATCAAAAATTTCGACTGGCGTCGGCTTTTTTGACCACATGCTGGACCAGCTTGCCCGCCATTCGCTGATCGATATGGAAATCGAGGTGCAGGGTGACCTGCATATCGATGATCACCATACGGTCGAGGACACCGGCATTGCCATTGGCCAGGCCATTGCCAAGGCACTGGCAGATCGCCGCGGTATCACGCGCTATGCCTCGCTTGACCTTGCCATGGATGAAACCATGACCAAAGCGGCTGTCGATATCTCCGGGCGTCCATTCCTCGTGTGGAACGTCAATTTTTCCGCGCCGAAAATAGGCACGTTCGACACCGAGTTGGTGCGTGAGTTCTTCCAGGCACTGGCACAGAACGCCGGTATAACCCTGCATATTCTCAACCACTACGGCGCTAACAACCATCATATCGCCGAAACATGCTTCAAGGCCGTTGCCCGCGTGCTACGCACCGCAACGGAAATCGATCCACGGCAGGCAGGTCGCGTACCCTCTACCAAGGGCATGCTGGCCTGAATGTCTGAGCAGGCAGGAAGGCAAGACGCCTTTCAGCCGCTCTGAAATTTGTCAGGAAAGCCATGACAAGCTATCTCGTTCTTGAAGCGCCCGATGGAGCCGATCCACAAGGGCTTTCGCCCCGGTTCGTTGCCGACCGCTTTTCCTGGCTTGGTTTTATCGTGCCGTGGATATGGCTTGGTGCGAACCGCCTGTGGCTGTTTGCGGTCCTTGCCATTGTGGTCCAGATCCTCGCCGGTGCCCTGTCTACAGTCAGCGGATTTGAGGTCGCGGGCGCTCTCTGCGCGCTGACCCTTGCTCTGCTGACCGGTTTTGAGGGTCGAAACCTGCTTATCCGACATTTGACCTCCAAGGGTTGGGAAACGAAGGACATTATCGTCGCTCCCGATCTGGCAACTGCCGAAACCATTCATTTTTCCATGGCCGCAGACGAGCCGTCGCCAGAGACAGCTGTTATAAAACCGGAATGGAAAACCTCATCGCAGGGTGTCTCCCGCCTTGCAGACAGTGATGCAGCCGGACTGTTCCAGTTCGATTTCAGTGGAAGGCGCTGACATGCGTGTGGCAATCATCGACTACGGTTCGGGCAATCTGCGCTCGGCCACCAAGGCTTTTGAACGGGCCGCAAGTGAAGCTGGCATTGCCGCCACGATCGAACTGACTGACAAGGCAGACGTTGTGGCGAAAGCTGACCGTGTTGTGCTGCCCGGCGTCGGCGCCTACGCAGATTGTCGCGCCGGCCTCAACGCTGTTCCAGGCATGTTGGAGGCGTTGAAGGACGTTGTCGAACACAAGGCACGGCCGTTTCTTGGCATCTGTGTTGGCATGCAGCTGATGTCCTCGCGCGGTCTTGAGAAAACCACCTCTGAAGGGCTTGGCTGGATCAAAGGCGACGTCGTTGAAATGACACCGGACGACAAGACCCTGAAAATTCCGCAGATCGGCTGGAATACGCTGGATGTGAAGCATCCTCACCCCTTGTTTAACGACATCAAAACCGGAAAAGATGGTCTGCACGCCTATTTCGTGCATTCCTACCATCTGGCAGCGACGAACCACGATGACGTTATTGCCACAACCAATTACGGCGGGGCGATGACTGCTTTTGTTGGCCGCGACAACATGGCCGGTGCACAGTTTCACCCTGAAAAAAGCCAGACGCTTGGCCTCGCCCTTATTTCCAATTTCCTGCGCTGGAAGCCCTGACATGATCCTTTTTCCCGCAATCGACCTTAAAGACGGCCAGTGCGTACGCCTGAAACTCGGTGATATGGACCAGGCCACCGTTTACAATCCAGACCCTGCCGCTCAGGCTAAGGCCTTTGAAGATCAAGGCTTTGAATGGCTGCATGTTGTGGATTTGAACGGTGCCTTTGCCGGTGAAAGCGTCAATGGTGCCGCGGTCGACGCCATCTTGAAGGCGACCACGAACCCTGTGCAGCTTGGTGGCGGCATTCGTACGCTGGACCATATTGAGGCGTGGCTGTCGCGCGGGCTGGCTCGCGTTATTCTCGGCACCGTCGCCGTGCGTGATCCAATGCTTGTCATCGAGGCCTGCAAACGATTTCCGGGACAGGTTGCCGTTGGTATTGATGCCAAGGGTGGCAAGGTGGCTGTCGAAGGCTGGGCGGAAGCCTCAGAACTTGGTGTGATTGAACTTGCCAAGCGTTTTGAAGGCGCTGGCGTTGCCGCAATCATCTACACCGACATTGACCGTGACGGAATTCTGACCGGTATCAACTGGCCATCCACGTTGGGGCTGGCCGGTGCCGTTTCCATTCCGGTGATCGCCTCGGGTGGTCTCGCTTCGATTGATGATGTCAAACGTATGCTGGAACCGGACGCAGCCAAACTCGAGGGCGCGATTTCCGGTCGCGCGCTTTATGATGGCCGCATTGATCCAGCGCAAGCATTGGCGCTGATCAAGGAGGCACGCGCATGAGCCTCAAAGCCCGTGTCATCCCCTGCCTTGATGTCAAGGACGGTCGCGTTGTGAAAGGCGTCAACTTTGTTGATCTGATCGATGCTGGCGATCCTGTCGAAGCGGCAAAAGCGTATGACGCCGCCGGCGCCGATGAACTTTGTTTCCTCGACATTACCGCCTCATCGGACAATCGCGACACCATTTTTGACGTTGTCTCCCGTACGGCCGATCACTGTTTCATGCCGTTAACCGTCGGTGGTGGCGTTCGTGCCGTTGCCGACATCCGTAAGCTGCTGTTGTGTGGCGCCGATAAGGTGTCGATCAATTCCGCAGCAGTGAAGGATCCGGATTTTGTGGCACAGGCTGCCGACAAATTCGGCAACCAGTGCATCGTTGTTTCGATTGACGCCAAGAAGGTTTCGGCTCCGGGTGAAACTGACCGTTGGGAAATTTTCACCCATGGCGGTCGCCAGAAGACCGGCATCGATGCCGTTGAATTCGCCATCAAGATGGTGGAACGCGGCGCTGGCGAACTGCTCATCACGTCCATGGACCGGGATGGTACCAAGAGCGGTTACGACATTGCGCTGACACGCACGATTGCCGACGCGGTTCGCGTACCGGTTATCGCGTCCGGTGGCGTTGGAAACCTCGATGATCTGGTAGCTGGTGTCCGTGATGGTCACGCAACTGCCGTTCTCGCCGCTTCCATCTTCCACTTTGGTCTCTATTCCATTAGCGAAGCCAAACAGTATATGGCCAACCATGGCATTGCCATGCGTCTGGACTGATATAAGCCTCAGGAACACATCATGAGCGGTTTTTCCCTTGCCGATCTGGAACGTATCGTCGCTGCGCGCGCTGCGGCGTCACCGGACGAATCATGGACGGCCAAACTTTTTGCGGCAGGCCAGCCGCGTGCAGCCAAGAAACTGGGCGAGGAAGCGGTCGAAACCGTGATTGCCGCCATTTCCAATGACCGCACTGAACTGACCAAGGAAAGCGCCGATCTTCTCTACCACCTGCTTGTGGTGTTGAAGATTGCCGATATTCCGCTCACGGAAGTGATGGAGGAACTGGAGCGCCGCACGGCGCAGACCGGTCTTCAGGAAAAGGCGTCGCGTCCCACGGCTTGATCAAGCCGCGCACGCAGAGGAGAGGCGCATGCCGACGACCAGTACACTCGACCATTTCCGAGCCGATGATTATTCGCCTTACCATTTCTTCTCTTCGGAAGAATGGGCGAAGTTCCGCGCCGATACGCCGATGACACTGACGGCCGACGAGGTCAGCCGATTACGTTCACTCGATGACCCGATCGATCTCGACGAGGTGCGGCGTATCTATCTTTCGTTATCGCGCCTTCTGTCATCCCATGTTGAAGCATCGCAACTGCTGTTCGAACAGCGCAACCGCTTCCTCAACATGTCCGATGTCAACAAGACGCCTTTCGTCATCGGCATTGCCGGTTCGGTTGCGGTCGGAAAATCCACCACCGCCCGTATCTTGAAAGAACTGCTGGCACGCTGGCCTTCCAGCCCGAAGGTGGATCTGATCACCACGGACGGTTTTCTCTATCCAAACGCTGTCTTGAAACGCGAAGGCCTGATGGAGCGCAAGGGATTTCCCGAAAGCTACGATATCGGTGCATTGTTGCGGTTCCTGTCTGCCATCAAGGCGGGACAGGCAGAGGTCAAGGCGCCACGTTATTCGCACCTGGTCTATGATGTCCTGCCAAATGAATATTCGGTCATCGACCAGCCGGACATTTTGATTTTCGAAGGCATCAATGTGCTGCAGTCGCGGGATTTGCCCGCGGGTGGCCGTATCGTGCCCATCGTTTCGGATTTCTTCGACTTCTCAATTTATATCGATGCAGACGAACACCAGATACATAACTGGTACGTCAACCGGTTTATGAACCTGCGCAAGACCGCGTTCCGCGACCCCAACTCCTTCTTCAATCGTTATGCCTCGATCAGTGAAGAAGAGGCCTTGCAGATTGCCGAGGGACTTTGGGCCAATATCAATCTGAAGAACCTGCGCCAGAATATCGTGCCGACCCGGCCGCGTGCGGACCTCATTCTGCGCAAGGGCAATAATCATCTGATCGATACGGTGGCGCTAAGAAAGCTCTGATCACCGCACAAATCTAAAGCGCCGCAGACTAGAAATCTGCGGCGTTTTTGTATCCATTTTTTTGAAATGCGTTTATTCGTCCAGGGCCGGAATGCGCAGCACCTGACCCGGATAGATCTTATCCGGATGGGTCAGCATCGGCTTGTTGGCTTCGAAAATAATATTGTTCTTGGCGCCCTTGCCTTTGCCGTATTGGGCTTCGGCAATCTTCCAGAGATTATCGCCTTTTTTAACCGTGTAGAAGACTGGCTCCTTCGCAGGTGCCGCAGCCACTTTCAGTTCACCGGCCTCCACCTTGGACACGCCGAGTGTATTGCCAACCGCGATAACGGCCTTTTCAAAGGCGGACTGATCGGCCACTTCGCCCTTCAGTACGATCTTGTCGTCAACCACATCTACCTGCACCTTGTCGGTGCCGAGATTGTGCGATGCCAGCTCCTTTTTAACAGCTTCGGCATCCGGAGCCTCTTCATCTCCTCCAAGGCCCAGTTTTTTCCCGGCATTCTTGATAAAGCTGAACAATCCCATGGTGATTTCCTCTCATGTTCGGAAACACTAAAGAACTGTAAGCCTGATCAAAATACAAGCATGTTTTGTGATGGCAGTTTCAATCACCGATTGGGCGGCCGCGCATCTTCTTGACTTCAGAGCGTCCGGATTTCTCTTTCAGACGACGCTCAACCGACCCTTTTGTGGGTTTGGTGGCTTTGCGCACTGGCGGTGGTGGTTTGGCCGCCTCAAGAATCAACTCCTTCAACCGATCACGTGCATCTTCCCGATTGCGCTCCTGGCTGCGGAAGCGGCTGGCTTCAATCATCAACACGCCTTCTTTTGAGAGACGACGGCCCGCTAATTGCTTGAGGTTTGTCTTGACGCGATCAGTCAGGGCGGGAGAGGTTTCAACGCTGAAAAACAGTTGAACGGCGGTGGAAACCTTGTTGACGTTCTGGCCACCCGGCCCACCCGCCAGCACGAATTGTTCCGTCAGTTCCCATCCGGAAATCGTTATTCGATTGCTGACAAAAAGTGGTTCACTGGCCATGGGCGGTTTTCTCCGGTGCGCGTCATGCCACAGATCGACAGAAATGAAAACCGGGAGAGCCTAGTGAAAGGCCCGACCCGGCCAGTTTGCGACGATCAGGCACATGCAAAGGGAAACATCGCATAAAGAAACCCCGGCGATATCTCGCCGGGGTTTCACGTGAATCCAAACTACAGTGTGCCGCGTCCTTCCAGACGCAACACCTGCATCCACTTGTTATTCTGCAGCGATCTTCAGGCCAGGAGCCGCATCGCGCACCTTGCTGTCGACGTGATCCTCGAACTTTGTGAAATTGGTCACGAACATCGAAACCAGCTTCTTGGCCTGTGCGTCGTAAGCAACGCCATCAGCCCAAGTCGAGCGCGGGTCGAGAATGGCGCTGTCGACGCCTTCCAGCGAAGTCGGCACAGCGAAACCGAAGTTTGCGTCCGTGCGGAACTGGGCGTTTTTCAGCTCACCTGTCAAAGCCGCTGTCAGCAGTGCGCGGGTTGCCTTGATCGGCATACGCTTGCCAATGCCGTAAGCACCACCGGTCCAGCCGGTGTTGACGAGCCAGCAATCCACCTGGTGGCGGCTGATCAGGTCACGCAGCAGGTTACCGTATTCCGCAGGATGACGTGGCATGAACGGTGCGCCGAAGCAGGTCGAGAATGTTGCTTCCGGCTCAGTCACGCCCTTTTCTGTACCAGCGACCTTGGCGGTGTAACCGGACAGGAAGTGGTACATGGCCTGCTCAGGTGTCAGACGGGCAATTGGCGGCAGAACGCCAAAGGCATCTGCTGTCAGCATGATAATGGTTTTCGGGTGGCCGGCAATACCGGTTTCCGACGCATTTGGGATAAAGTGCAGCGGGTAAGCGCTACGTGTGTTCTCGGTCAGCGAATTGTCGTTGAAATCCGGAACGCGGTTTTCGTCCAGTACAACATTTTCCAGAACCGTGCCGAAACGACGGGTCGCCGCGTAGATTTCCGGCTCTGCTTCTGCAGAAAGCTTGATTGCCTTGGCGTAGCAACCGCCTTCGAAGTTGAAGATACCATCTTCACCCCAACCATGCTCGTCATCACCGATCAGCGTACGCGACGGATCTGCAGACAGCGTGGTCTTGCCGGTGCCGGACAGGCCGAAGAAGACGGCCGAATCACCTGCCGGGCCAACATTGGCCGAGCAGTGCATTGGCATAACGCCCTTGGCAGGCAGCAGGTAGTTGAGAACAGTGAACACCGACTTCTTGTTTTCACCGGCATAGGACGTGCCGCCGATCAACACCAGACCATTGGTCAGATCGCAAGCAATCACCGTTTCGGTGCGGACGCCGTGACGCTCTGGATCAGCCTTGAAGCTTGGCAGGTTGATGATGGTCAGCTTCTGCTTGAAAGAACCCAGCTTTTCACGCAGCGGGCGGATCAGAAGGTTGCGGATGAAAAGCGCATGCCAGGCCAGTTCGGTTACAACACGAACCGGAAGGACGTTGTCTTCGTCGGCACCGCCCAGCAGATCCTGTACATAAAGTGTCTTGCCGGCAGCGTGGGCCAGCATGTCCTTGTGCAGGATTTCGAACTTTTCAGGAGACAGTGGCTTGTTGTTATCCCACCAGATGGTGTTTTCCGTCGCCGCGTCGCGGACAACAAACTTGTCCTTTGGCGAACGACCTGTGTGTTGGCCGGTCACTGCACGCAATGCGCCATCAGCGGTGACATCGGCTTCACCATTGCGGATTGCTTCTTCGTAAAGTTCGCTCTCGATGAGATTGTACTTGACGTTGGACGCACCAGCCAGACCAAGCTCGGATACTCCATTAGCAGGATTACGAATTCCAAGCTCCTCCATGAGCAATTTCCTTTTGTTGCAGGCATAACCATTGAAATTTTCGCAAGCGTATGACCCGTTTTTCGGAAACGCAAGAGCACCTTTTAAAATACATCAATAAATTCAATATATTAATCGATTTAGAATATTTTATTTCATTTTAAATCGTTTAAACAATCGCAGATTTTCGCGTTTAGGACGGGTGCAAACGACTGTTTGGAAGATTGCACGATGTCGCATCCTTTTTCTTTGCCACAATTTGTTCCACCTTTATACTCATGAACACGCTCACGGCGCTCCAACCTGGCTGGGTATGATGTCGAGAGAGAAGATGACGATGGAGATAAACACTATGCAGACAATTGCCCTTGTGGACGACGACAGGAATATTCTGACATCCGTTTCCATCGCCCTCGAAGCCGAGGGTTACAAGGTCGAGACCTATACCGATGGCGCATCGGCACTGGATGGACTTCTGGCCCGTCCGCCGCAGCTGGCCATCTTTGACATCAAGATGCCCCGCATGGACGGCATGGAGTTGTTGCGTCGCCTTCGCCAGAAGTCTGATATCCCTGTTATCTTTCTCACCTCGAAAGACGAAGAGATCGACGAATTGTTCGGCCTTAAAATGGGTGCGGACGACTTTATCACCAAGCCGTTTTCGCAGCGCCTTCTTGTGGAGCGCGTAAAGGCTATTCTGCGCCGCGCCAGCAGCCGTGAGGCCGCCGCAAGTGGCGTACCCGGCACCAAATCCGCCGCTGACCAGCAGGCCCGTACTCTGGAACGCGGCCAACTTGCCATGGATCAGGAACGTCACACCTGCACATGGAAGGGTGAGCCGGTAACATTGACAGTAACCGAGTTCCTCATTCTGCATTCGCTGGCACAGCGTCCAGGCGTGGTCAAAAGCCGTGATGCGCTGATGGATGCTGCCTATGATGAGCAGGTTTACGTCGACGACCGTACCATCGACAGCCACATCAAGCGTCTTCGCAAAAAGTTCAAGGTCGTTGACACTGACTTCGATATGATCGAAACGCTCTATGGTGTAGGCTATCGCTTCCGCGAAGCGGCCTAAACGGGCTATAAGAACGTCCGGTTTGAGACGGTTACCGCCCTGTTATGGCCAGTCCAAAGCGACTGGTTTCAGGGGCTGATGAAGAAAAGGCTGAAAACCCTGGAGGTTTTGGCCTTCTTCACTTGGGCGGTGAAAAGGAACAGGAATTGCTGAAGCAAACCTTTGAGAACAACGCGCAGAATATGGATGCGGACGACCGTTTGCAGGATCGCCCCCACCGTATTCACCCGTTGACGCTCATTCGACGGATCTTCGGCAATGCGGTGTTTTCCAGCCTTACTCGCCGTATCCTGTTTTTCAACGTGGCGGCGACCGTCGTTCTGGTTGGCGGTATTCTCTACCTCAATCAGTTCCGTGAAGGTCTGATCGACGCCCGCGTCGAAAGTCTGCTGACGCAGGGAGAAATCATTGCCGGTGCGATTTCCGCATCGGCGTCCGTTGATACCAACTCGATCACCATCAATCCGGAAAAGTTGCTTGAACTACAAGCGGGCCAGAGCATTACGCCTGTTCCCAATGATGAGGACCTGAGCTTCCCGATCAATCCGGAACGAGTTGCCCCGGTTCTACGTCGATTGATTTCCCCTACCCGCACACGCGCCCGCCTGTTTGACGCGGATGCAAACCTGCTGCTTGATTCGCGCCACCTTTATTCGCGCGGCCAGGTCCTGCGTTTTGATCTGCCGCCAGTTTCCAATGAAACGACAAGCTGGGGTGACTGGTTCGCCAGCCTGTTTAACCGCATGCTGCAATCCGGCAGTCTTCCTCAATACAAAGAAGCGCCTGGTGGTGATGGCTCGATCTACCCCGAGGTCATGAACGCATTGACCGGTGTTCGTGGCGCGGTGGTGCGGGTGACGGACAAGGGTGAACTGATCGTGTCGGTGGCTGTGCCGGTACAGCGTTTCCGCGCAGTTCTTGGTGTTCTGCTGTTGTCGACACAGGCGGGTGACATCGACAAGATTGTGCACGCCGAGCGTCTGGCGATCATGCGCGTGTTCGGTATCGCGACACTGGTCAACATTGTGCTGTCATTGCTATTGTCTTCGACCATCGCCACACCTTTGCGCCGTTTGTCAGCTGCCGCAATTCGTGTGCGTCGCGGTGCCCGCACCCGCGAGGAAATCCCTGACTTCTCTGCCCGTCAGGACGAAATTGGTAACCTTTCCATTGCCTTGCGCGAAATGACGACGGCGCTGTATGACCGGATTGATGCCATCGAAAGCTTTGCTGCCGACGTCAGCCACGAATTGAAAAATCCGCTGACCTCGTTGCGCAGTGCGGTTGAGACCCTGCCACTGGCCAAGACGGAACAATCTAAACAGCGCCTTACGGAAGTCATTTTCCACGATGTCCGTAGACTTGACCGCTTGATCAGCGACATTTCCGACGCCTCGCGTCTTGATGCCGAACTTGCCCGTGCCGATGCCAATCCCGTTGATATGGAAGTGCTTGTCAAAAGCCTTGTCGAGATTTCTCAGCAAATCAGTGCCAAGAAAAAAGCCGTCAAAATCGAATACAAGGCAGATCACAAGGCTGGCGTCAAAACCAACTTTGTCGTCAACGGCCATGACCTGCGTCTTGGCCAGATCGTCACCAATCTGATCGAGAATGCGCGCTCTTTCGTACCTGAAGACAATGGTCGGATCTTCGTGCATCTTTACCGGCACCGGGATCGTTGTGTGATCCGCGTCGAAGACAATGGTCCTGGCATTCAGGCAGAAAATATCGACCGCATTTTCGAGCGTTTTTACACCGACCGGCCATCGACGGAAGACTTTGGTCAGAATTCTGGCCTTGGACTTTCCATCAGCCGCCAGATTGCCGAAGCCCATGGTGGCACTCTGAAGGCAGAAAACATGCTCGACCAGCACGGCTTGATAACCGGTGCACGCTTTACCCTGAGCCTGCCTAGCGCTGAACAGCATCATGAGCGCTGATCGCATCAATCTTCATGCGACCGCCATCACCGTCGATGAAATCGGCATTTTATTCATTGGACCATCCGGCAGCGGAAAATCGTCCCTGGCCTTCGCTTTTCTGACGGAAGCCCGTTATGCCGGGCAATCCTCGGCACTGATTGCCGATGACCAGATTTTTGTCTCGCAGCAGCAGGACGGCACAATCATCGCTGAACGCCCTGTGTCAATTGCAGGGCTGCTGGAGTTGCGCGGCAGCGGTATTGTTCGGCTGGACAGCATTGAAAAGGCGACATTGCATTATGCGGTGATGGTTCTGGCGCCAAACGACACGCATGAGCGACTGCCGCCGGAAAACGAGATGTATGCGTTGCCCTGTGGCGGGCAATTGCCCGTCACACGAATTCCGCTGCAATGCCATAATCCGCTTGCCAGGTTCAGGACATTGGTAAGCAATTCGCTTTATGCATAAGACAAATGCGTCGATTGCCTCATTTTTGGACTTGCGATTCCTGTTTTCATCACCAAGATGGCTACCCACCGGTGGACAGAATTGCGGCATTGCGGTAGTCGGCAATTAGAATGCGTGTGCAAGGGAGCATTTCATGATCGGACTTGTGCTTGTCACTCATGGCAAGCTGGCTGAAGAATTTCGTCATGCGGTAGAGCATGTCGTAGGTCCGCAGAAGTTGATCGAAGCGGTTTCAATCGGCCCGGAAGATGACATGGATCAGCGCCGGCAGGATATTCTTGATTCCGTTGCGCGTGCAGATGATGGAAACGGCGTTATCATCCTGACCGACATGTTCGGCGGTACACCGTCAAATCTAGCGATTTCCGTTATGCATAATGGTCCAATCGAGGTGATTGCCGGTGTAAACCTGCCTATGCTTATCAAGCTGGCCGGCGTGCGCGGTGAGAACAATATGGACAAGGCGCTGCAGGAAGCATCCGATGCGGGCCGCAAGTACATCAATGTTGCCAGCCGCGTCTTGAGCGGAAAATAACGGACATTTCACACCCATGTCGCCATTATCGCGCGAATTGCTGATTATCAATAAACGCGGCCTGCATGCCCGTGCCTCGGCAAAATTCGTGCAGATGGTTGACGGATTTGACGCCGAGATCACCGTTTCAAAAGACGGAATGACGGTTGGCGGAACCTCGATAATGGGTCTTATGATGCTGGCAGCCAGCCCTGGCTGCACGGTGCTTGTGGAAGCAAGTGGCAATCAGGCTGAAGAGGCGCTTGCCGCTCTCGACGCGCTGGTTGCCAACCGTTTCGGTGAAGAAGCGTAAAGTCATATAAAGACATAAAGACTTCTTTATATCATTATTGCCAGATTGGTTTAAGCCTGATACACCCCTTGGCCAACAGTTGCCACCAAGGGGTGCGGATCGCACCTCACTGATCTGGAGAAACGCATGAGCACTGAAACCAAAGATTATATCGTCGCTGATATCAATCTTGCCGCATTTGGCCGCAAGGAACTCGATATCGCCGAAACCGAAATGCCGGGTCTGATGGCCTGCCGCAGCGAATTCGGTGCTTCCAAGCCGCTCAAGGGCGCACGCATTTCCGGTTCGCTGCACATGACGATCCAGACTGCTGTTCTGATCGAGACGTTGAAGGAACTCGGCGCTGATGTTCGTTGGGCATCCTGCAACATTTTCTCCACGCAAGACCATGCGGCCGCCGCTATTGCCGCTGCTGGCATTCCTGTTTTTGCGATCAAGGGTGAAAGCCTGACGGAATACTGGGAATACACCGACAAAATCTTCCAGTGGACCGACGGCGAGCCATCCAACATGATCCTGGACGATGGCGGCGATGCTACCATGTACATCCTGCTCGGCGCACGCGCAGAAGCTGGCGAAGACGTTCTGTCCAACCCGGGCTCTGAAGAAGAAGAAATTCTCGTTGCACAGATCAAGAAGCGCCTCAAGGCATCGCCAGGCTGGTTCACCAAGCAGCGCGAAGCAATCAAGGGTGTGACCGAAGAAACCACCACAGGTGTTCACCGCCTGTACGACCTGGCTAAAAAGGGTCTTCTCCCCTTCCCAGCAATCAACGTCAACGACAGCGTTACCAAGTCGAAGTTCGACAACAAGTATGGCTGCAAGGAATCGCTGGTCGATGGTATTCGCCGCGCTACCGACGTGATGATGGCTGGTAAGGTTGCTGTCGTGTGCGGTTACGGCGACGTTGGCAAGGGTTCGGCTGCTTCGCTTCAGGGCGCTGGCGCCCGCGTCAAGGTTACCGAAATCGACCCGATCTGCGCTTTGCAGGCCGCTATGGACGGTTTTGAAGTTGTCCGTCTGGAAGACGTTGTTTCTTCGGCTGACATCTTCATCACCACAACCGGCAACAAGGACGTTATCCGCATCGAGCATATGCGCGAGATGAAGGATATGGCGATTGTTGGCAACATCGGCCACTTCGACAACGAAATCCAGGTTGCTGCACTGAAGAACCTGAAGTGGACCAACATCAAGCCACAGGTCGACATGATCGAGTTTGCCAAGGGCAACCGCATGATCCTTCTGTCGGAAGGTCGTCTGCTGAACCTTGGCAATGCCACAGGTCACCCATCCTTCGTGATGTCGGCGTCCTTCACCAACCAGGTGTTGGGCCAGATCGAGCTGTACACCAAGCCAGGCGAATACAAAAACGACGTCTATGTGCTGCCGAAGCACCTCGATGAAAAGGTTGCCCGCCTTCACCTCGAGAAGCTTGGCGTGAAGCTCACAGAACTTTCTGACGTTCAGGCCGACTATATCGGTGTATCAAAAGTGGGCCCATTCAAGGCTGAGCACTACAGATATTAACCATATCAAATTTATCCACAATATATAGTGATGGCCCGCTTGACAAAGCGGGCCATTTCTTTTTTGGCCCAGTCCCTTCCCGCAGATTCCCTAAGGCAGTATTGTTTAAGCTCTTGATTCGTGAGGCTTCCGATCGGACGTCACGCGAAAATGGGATGTCTTGTCGATGAGCGGCACAACGGACGGAGACAGACCGGAAATGTCGGTAGAGATAAAAAACTCGCTTCTGCGGGTACAAAAAAACGTGGGCGAAACAAGCCCCACACCAAAATCCGGCGCGCATGTGCGGTTCTATCGCACGGCTCGTAACCGGGTTTCTGTTTTCGGTGGTCGCTTTGTTGCATTCCTGTCCGGCACGACGCTGGCAGGTGTTGCGCAGGCACAGGAAGCAAACATCATTACCAGCGGAGAGCGGCTGTTCTCCTCCAGCGAGACCATCGGCTTCTCGCTGGTGATTGGCGTTTTGGCAGCAAGTCTGCTGTCGGTTGTTTGGCTGGTGCGTCAGCGCGGCAATATCGAGGCGGAAAGCCGCGATTACCGCACAGCGCTTGCCGATGCCAACCAGAAGATTGATACCTATCAGGCACTGATTTCCGACAAGAGCCGCCGAATCGTGGTTTGGGAAAATACCGGCAAGCGCCCAGATTTTATCGGGCAGCTTCCTGTTGAGACCGGTGCTCCGCAAAATGATGCCGATTTCCTGGCGTTTGGCCGCTGGTTGAAATCCGGCTCAGCCAGCCAGCTTGAGAAGGCAATTGAAAAGCTGCGCAGCCATGCGCAGAGTTTTGACCTGACCATTGAAACCCACCGCGATGAGGTTATCGAGGTTCAGGGCCGGGTTTCAGGTGGCAAAGCATTTGCCCGTTTTATTGCGCTTAGCAATCTGCGCGCCGAACTGGCAGAACTGCGGATCGAGCGCGAAAGACTGCTGTCTTCCATCAATGCTTTTGAAGAACTGCTCGACGCACTGGAACAGCCTGTTTGGCGTCGCAACAGCGATGGCCAGTTGCTTTGGGTTAACCACGCCTATGGCAAGTCGGTCGATTCCAGCAATGCCGCCGATGCCGTCAAGGAACAGCGTGAACTTCTGACCACCGTGACACGCCAAAAAATCCGCGCCGTCACCACGCCGGAATCGCCGTTCTCCGACCGGATTTCCACAGTCGTGAACGGCAACCGCACGTTCTTTGATGTGGTCGATGTCAAGACACCGGGCGGATCTGCCGGTATTGCGATTGATACATCGCAGGCCGAGGCCATTCGTGAAGAGCTGAAACGTACGCTGAAAAGCCATGCCGAAACGCTCGATCATCTGGCAACGCCGGTGGCGATTTTCGACGGCCAGCAACGACTTCAGTTCTACAATCAGGCATTTGCGCGTCTCTGGGAACTGGATATCGTTTTCCTTGAAGGCCATCCTGACAATTCCGAACTGTTTGACCGTTTGCGACTAGCCGGCAAGCTGCCGGAAGAACTGAACTGGAAGAGCTGGAAAGAATCTGCCCTCTCGGTTTATCGTTCGCTGGATACACAGACCGATCTCTGGCACCTGCCAAACGGCCAGACACTGCGGGTTATCGCAACTGCGCATCCGCAGGGCGGCGCAACCTGGGTGTTTGAAAACCTTACTGAACAGGTGGACCTGCAGACCCGTTACAATACGTTGGTCAAGGTACAGGGCGAGACCATCGACCATCTGGCCGAAGGCGTTGCGGTGTTTGGTGCGGATGGGCGCATCCGCCTGTGCAACCCGGCATTCCGTGCGTTATGGGGCGTCACTGCTGAACAGGCAGAACCGGGCACTCACATCAAGGCCATCGAAAAGGCTTGCTCTGCATCCTATGAAAAGCCAGATGGCTGGCGGGAATTCAGCCAGTTCATCACCAGCTTTGATGATGAACGGCGCTCCAAACAGGGTACGCTGGAACTGCTTTCCGGGCTGGTGCTCGATTATGCAATCATTCCATTGCCAGACGCACAGACCATGCTGACCTTCGTCAACATGACTGACAGCGTCAGAGCAGAGCGGGCGTTGAAAGAAAAGAACGACGCACTGTTGAAAGCCGATGAACTCAAGAACGATTTCGTCCAGCACGTCTCCTACGAACTTCGTTCACCGCTGACCAATATTATTGGCTTTACCGATCTGCTCAAGACGCCGGGCATCGGCACGCTGAACGATCGGCAGGGTGAATATATCGATCATATCTCGACATCGTCGTCCGTGCTGTTGACCATCGTGAACGACATTCTCGACCTGGCGACCGTGGACGCCGGTATCATGCAGCTGCAATACAGCGAAAATGATCTGAATTCTTTGCTGGACGATGTGGCTGAACAGATCACCGACAAGCTGCATGAAAGCAATGTCGAGCTGGAAATTGCCGCACCGGTGAAGCTCGGTACATTGGTTGCCGACCATCAACGGTTGAAGCAGATCCTGATCAAGCTTCTGACCAATGCAGCCAACTTTGCCCCGGAAGGTTCGACAATCCTGCTGAGCTGCAACCGCAATGGCAGCGATTTTGTCTTCTCGGTTTCCGACAAGGGTCCGGGCATTCCAGAAGACGTTTTGAAGACGGTGTTTGATCGTTTCTCAAGCCGTGGCAATGGCGGCCGTCGCAGTGGTGCCGGTCTTGGTCTCTCGATCGTTGAAAGCTTTGTCAGCCTGCATAAGGGTGAAGTGCATATCGACAGCAAGCCGGGCGAAGGCACGGTCGTGACCTGCCGTATCCCGTCCTACATCAACCCGCACTCTATCGCTGCAGAGTGAGCAAACCCGTGTCCGCGATCATGCATATCCAACTGGCAGGAGAAGCGGACACGATGCGGCTGGGCGAGCAACTTGCCCTGACCTTGAAACCCAGCGATTGTATTGCTTTGGTCGGAGATCTCGGAGCCGGTAAGTCGACATTGGCGCGGGCATTCATCCGCGCCATGGCAGACGACGAAGAGCTTGAAGTTCCAAGCCCGACCTTCACCATCGTACAAAGCTACAATCTGCGCATACCTGTCCACCATCTCGACCTTTACCGCCTGTCGGACGTCAGTGAACTGGATGAACTCGGGCTCGATGAAATGCTAAAAGACGGCATTTGCCTCATCGAGTGGCCGGATATTGCAGCAGAGGATTTACCACGCAATAGCCTGCTAACGTTGCAGCTGGAGCATTCCGGCACAGGGCGTATTGCGCAACTGGAAGGCCCTGCCCGCATTCTGGACCGTCTGCAGCGCGTTTTGGATATTGCGGATTTTCTCGGAAGAGCTGGTCATGGAACGGCGAAACGCCGCTTCTTGACGGGTGACGCGTCAACTCGTGCCTATGAAACCATTCTGCCGCAAGACGGACCTAACCTCATCCTGATGGACTGGCCGACACCGCCCAAAGGCGCTGTTATCCAGGACGGCAAGACCTATGCGGAAATTGCCCATATTGCGCAAACGCCACCGGCCTTTATCGCTATAGGCAATTATCTCTCCGGCAATGGATTGTCGGCACCGGCCATTCACGCCGCCGATATCGGCAAGGGGCTGTTGCTGCTGGAAGATCTCGGTCGCGAAGGGGTTCTCGATGAAGCGGGCAACCCTATAGCGGAACGTTATCTGGAAAGTGTCGCCTGTCTTGCACGCCTACATGCGTTGAAAACACCCGGAATTTTGCCGGTCGATGACAGCGAAACCTATTCAATACCCGGATTCGATCGCGCCGCCATGAAAGTGGAAGTGTCGCTTTTGATCGACTGGTATCTGCCGTGGAAACGTGGGTCTGCCGCATCCCAGGATGAGCACGACGAATATTTTGCAATCTGGGACGATCTGATCGACCAGCTTGCCGACAGCGAGACAAACTTGCTGCTACGCGATTTTCATTCTCCAAACATTATCTGGAGAGATGACAGAACCGGTGCTGGCAAGGTCGGTATCATTGATTTTCAGGACGCGATGATTGGGCCAACTGCCTATGACGTGGCGTCGTTGGTGCAAGATGCACGTGTGACCATACGTCCTGATCTGTCAGACGCGCTTCTCGAACGTTACCTTGTGTTGCGCCGTCAGCAGGACGCGACGTTTGATGAAACGAAGTTCCACGACACCTTCGCCATTATGGCGACACAGCGTAATTGCAAGCTCGCCGGCATCTGGGTACGTTTGATGCAACGGGATGGCAAACCGGGATATATGCGCCACATGCCGCGCACGATGGAGTACCTTAAAGCCGTATTAAAAAATGATCGGCTTTCCCCCTTGCGGGACTGGTTAATCAAGGCTGATATCGGCATTCTCTAAAGCATCGTACCGAACACGATGGAGTGGTCTGCGGATCATCTGATGCTTGAACAAATGACGTCTCGAACCGAACAGGCAACATGACAATTCGCAATGCAATGGTTCTGGCAGCAGGTCTTGGCACCCGGTTGCGCCCTATCACTGACACGACCCCCAAACCGCTGGTGGCAATCGGTGGTAAACCGATGATCGATTATGCCCTGGATGCCCTGACACAGGCTGGCATCGATACCATTGCCATCAACGTGCATCACCATGCCGGGCAAATGGAACAGCATCTGGCACACTATGATCGTGCAAATATCCTGATTTCGGATGAACGCGACAGGTTGATGGATTCGGGTGGTGGATTGGCCAAAGGATTGAAATTGTTGCCAGCCGGCCCAGTCATGGTGATGAATGCGGATCTGTTCTGGCTCGAACGCCCTGACCTCGAACAGACGGCGCTCGAAAAATTAGCCGGATTCTTCGACAGTGATCGCATGGATATGGCGATGCTGTGCGTAAAGCTGGAGCATACGACCGGCCATAATGGCAAAAAAGACTTCAATCTCGACAGTGATGGTCGCCTGGCACGTTACCGTGATGGAGATGACAATCCTGTCGTCTACGCCGGTGCCATCGCCATGGATTCGCGGTTGCTTGCCGATGCGCCTGACGAACCCTTTAATCTGAATATCTATTTCGACCGGGCGATCGCAGCAGGCCGCCTGTTTGGCACCATGCTAGATGGTGAATGGATAACGGTTGGTACGCCGGATGCTATTGAAGCTGCAGAAATGACGATCCGCCGTTTTAACCGCGAGGTTGCGGCATGAGCGGCTCCGCTCATCATCAGCGCATCGTTACCATCGCCGCTGGTAGCCCGTTTCTGAAGACGCTTGCGGAAACACTCTGCAATGGCCAACTAACGCCGGATTACCGTTACGATCCAACCGATCCCCTGTCGCTGGCACGGGTGACGATTTACGTGCCGACCCGTCGTTCGGCCCGTAATCTGCGCTCCGAATTTGTGGATCTTCTCGGCGGAAAATCAGCCATTCTTCCGGTTATCCGCCCACTGGGTGAAACGGATGACGATAGCGGTTTTTTTGATGCCGAAATGCCTGCGCTTCTTGATCTTGCTCCACCAATTTCCGGCACGGCAAGACTTCTGGAACTGGCCCGTTTGATCCTAGCCTGGCGAAACAGCCTGCCTGATGCGATCCGCGCCGTGCATTCCGATTCGCCACTTGTCGCACCCGCCAGCCCTGCCGATGCCATTTGGCTTGCCCGGTCGCTGGCCGAGGTGATTGATGCCATGGACACCGAGGAACTGGATTGGGAACGGCTGGGCGAACTGGACACCAGCGAACATGCGCAGTGGTGGCAACTGACAGCCGACTTTCTCAGAATTGCCAGTCAGTTCTGGCCAGCCCGGCTGAACGAGCTAAACCGTTCTTCGTCTGGACGGCACATGAATTCAGTTCTGCGTGCCGAAGCACAGCGCCTTTCAAAACTTACCGATAGCGGCCCGGTTATTGTTGCCGGTTCCACAGGCTCTATTCCGGCAGCGGCTGATCTGATCGTGTCCGTGTCCCGACTGCCGCAAGGTGTTGTCGTACTTCCGGGTCTTGATACCAACATGCCCGAAGAGAACTGGCAGGCGATTGCCACCGAACCGGACGATCCTTCCAGCCGTACACATCCACAATATGGATTGTTTGTCCTGTTGCAAAAGCTTGGCGTGCTGCGTCGTGACGTCGAAGCCCTTTCAACGCCAACGCCAGCACTTCAAAAACGGGCCGCCGTGTTTTCTGCCGCCATGGCACCTGCGCAGGTCACCGACGACTGGGGTCGTTGGCGGGATGAAAATCCTCAATCAATTTTCGAAGAGGCGTTTGAAAACGCCTGCCTTATTGAAACGGCAAATGAGCGTGAAGAAGCCACGGCAATTGCCATTGCGTTACGCCTTGCACTGGAAAAGCCCGGTCGCCATGGCGTTCAGTCTCAGGCAGCACTCATCACCCCCGACCGCGCACTCGCCCGTCGGGTGGCAACGGAACTTGCGCGATTTGGCATTGAGGCGGACGATTCCGCCGGTACCCCACTGACAGCGACACCACAATCAACCATCCTGCAGCTGGCACTGGAGGCCATTTTGCGGCCGGGTGATCCTGTCGCGATAGTCTCGCTTCTCAAACATCCACTTGCACGGTTCGGTGCGACGGTTGAAGAACACGATCGGGGCATGACCGGCCTGGAGCTTCTGGCGTTGCGTGGCGGTACCGAGGAAGTCGACATTGCCACAATCAGCGGCCTGCTTGCCGACCAGCTTCTGCAGCACAGCACAGACCGCCATCCGCCAAAGTGGCGCAGCGCCTTGCCGGAGGAGATTGCGACAGAAGCAGCGCTGCTGGCAGAAAAAATCCTGCCAGCAATAGAACCATTGACCTCTACTTTCCTGTCCGAAGGCAAAAATGGCAGGCCGCGGACGGATCGTCTGCCCCTGTCACAATGGGCGGAAAGAACGGGCCGCGTGCTGGAAGCGATCTGCGTTGATGAAAACGGAGATCTGGCGGCCCTGTGGTCTGGAGAGGCCGGTGACAAACTTGCCAACCTGTTGGGCGAGTTGATGGAAAGTGGCGACATTCTGGATGCTGACGGTCCGCAATGGATTGATATTGTCATGGCGCTGGTGGCGGGAGAATCGACCAAGCCGCGCGCCATGAGCCATCCTCGCGTGTTTATTTTCGGTGCACTGGAAGCCCGTTTGCAGACCATGGATACAATGATCCTTGGGGGCCTGAATGAGGGCGTCTGGCCAGGCCAGACCACCAACAATCCTTTCCTTTCACGCAGTATGAAAACCGCCATTGGGCTGGAACCACCGGAGCGCCGTATTGGTCAATTAGCGCATGATTTCGACATGGCCAATGGAACACGCGACATATTCTATACCCGCTCGCTGCGGCAGGGCTCGGCACCATCTGTGGCTTCCCGCTGGCTGCAGCGCCTGCTGGCGCTGGGTGGGCCGAATTTCGCAAAACAACTGAAAGAGCGTGGCGAACCCTACCGACAATGGGCAGCCATGCTGGATAGCGGTCTGTCGCAAGATCCGGCCAGACGCCCCTCGCCAATTGCGCCTGCCGAACTGCAACCAAAAAGCTATTCTTTCAGTGAAGTGGGCAAATTACGGCGTGACCCCTATTCCATTTACGCACGCCGTATTCTGAGACTTGATCCAATCGATGAGTTCAACCGAGATCCCGGCGCCGCTGATCGCGGTACGTTGTATCACCGCATTATTGAGCGCTACACAGCAGCCGAACATGTTCCCGGCACACCGGCTTCATATGAGGCCATGCACCAGATTCTGAACGCATGTTTTGATGCGGAAAATCTACCTGCACATATTGATGTCGTATGGCGGCAGCGGTTTGCAGCCGTCGCCAACTCTTTCATCGAATGGGAAAAGGCACGCCATCATGATATCCGGCGTACTTTCACCGAGGTTCCCGCAGGTATGGAAATGCCACTTGCCGGTATTCGCCTCACCGGCATCGCCGACCGGATCGATCTGAAAAAAAATGGCTTGGCCGACATTGTCGACTACAAGACCGGACTGTCGCCTTCCGTACAACAGGCACGCGCCCTGCTCGACCCGCAATTGGCGCTGGAAGCCGCTGCACTGCGAGGCGGCGCGTTTCGCAATGTTGGCAATCAGGAGCCGGAAAACCTCGTTTACGTGCGCCTGAGACCCGGCGAACGTTTCCTGTCCGAACAGGTCAACAACGAACACTCGACCCGCTCGACCAAAAAGCAGCCGAAGTCGGCGCTGGAACTGGCCATCGAATCGGTTGAGCAGCTTGAAAAATTCGTAGGACTTCTGCAACGCGGCGAACGTGGTTTCGCCTCACGCCTCATTCCCGAGCAGCAGCAGACCTATGGCGGCGAATACGACCATCTGGCCCGGGTTTCCGAGTGGTCTACCGCAGAGGCGGGAGACGGCGATGGCGAGTGATACCATGCATTACGAAACAGACATCGATAATCCGGCCAATGACGATCCGAAAAGCTGGATCGACTGGACAGTCAGCCAGCAGACACGTGCGTCGGATCCCCTCGGTTCTGCCTGGGTGTCTGCCAATGCCGGTTCCGGTAAAACCCACGTTCTGACACAACGCGTTATTCGCCTGCTATTGGCTGGCTGCCGCCCATCGGCGATCCTTTGTCTGACTTATACAAAGGCTGCAGCGTCTGAAATGTCGAGCCGTGTGTTTGACCGGCTGGCGGAATGGGCAACCTTGCCGGATGAGGATCTGGCGCGCCGCATCGCGACAATTGAGGGAAAGCAGCCGGATCGGTTGAAGCTTGCCGAGGCAAGACGGTTGTTTGCACGCGCCTTGGAGACGCCGGGCGGTCTTAAAATTCAGACCATTCACGCCTTTTGCGAAGCGCTTCTGCACCAATTTCCGCTGGAAGCAAATGTCGCCGGACACTTCTCGGTGCTTGACGATCGTGCCGCTTCGACGCTTCTTGCCGAAGCAAGGCGAACACTGTTGACGAGTGTTTCCAGTGATCGCGACAGCGAGCTTTCACAGGCTTTGGCTTACGTTCTGGATATTGGTGATGAGACAGGGCTGGAAAGTCTGTTGAGCGCCATTGTCGCCAGCCGCAACCCTATTCACGCCTTTCTGGCACTGGCCCGCAAAAGCGGTGGCATTGATACGGCACTGCGACGTGAGTTTGCTATTCCTGACGGCATGAGCGAACAGGATGCCGCGAGCGCGTACTGGCCCCTACCTTATCTCAGTGGTGCATTGCTGGACGCCTATCTGACGCTTGCCGACGAGGTTGGCGGTGCGCGGGCAGAAGTGGTTGCCTATCAGCTGCGGCTGGCGATCAAGGAAAGCGACCCAGTCAAACGAATGGATTTTGTCGAGGCGGCCATTCTGACCGAAAAAGGCACGCCCAAAACCGATGCCTTCCTGTTCAACAAGGCGATGTCGAAAGCAGCACCGGAACTGGGTGACGCTTTTGCCGCGGCAAAGGAGCATGTGGCGGCCTGCCGCAATACCTACCGCACGCTTCGCATGCTATCTGCAACCCGCGCTGCACTTGTACTGGCAGAAAGGCTGATTGCCGAATTTGAGGATCTGAAGAAGCAACGTAGCCAGTTGGACTTTGAAGATCTGATCGAACGTGCTGCAACACTTCTCAACCGCGATACAGCCGGTGCATGGGTTCATTACAAGCTGGACCAGGGCATTGACCACATTCTGGTCGATGAGGCGCAGGACACCAGCCCGGTGCAGTGGTCCATCATCCAGTCTCTGGCAGCCGATTTTTTCAATGGTCGCACGGCGCGTGAAACACGCCGCACAATGTTTGCCGTGGGCGACGAAAAACAATCCATCTACTCCTTCCAGGGAGCCAGGCCCGAGCGATTTGCGCAGGAGCGCCGCGACACACATCGACGCGTGACGGCGGTCGAGCAGGTATTCCATCCGGTGCGCCTACCGCTTTCCTTCCGCTCCACCGAAGACGTGTTGTCGGCTGTCGATCAGGTGTTTTCCAATGAGGAAAATGCCAAAGGCCTGAGCTTTACGGGAGAGCCGGTGGAACATCGCTCCAACCGCATCGGCCAGGCTGGTACTGTTGAAGTGTGGGAGATGATTGCCGCCGAGCAAGCTGACACCGAAGACGATTGGACGGCACCGTTCGATTCGCTACCAGAAAGTGCACCGCCTGCCGTTCTAGCCCGTCGAATTGCCGCACGGATCGGTGAGATGATTGGCAATCAGACCATTACCGAGAAAGGCGTGACCCGGCCGATTGAAGCGGGGGACATTCTCGTTCTGGTCCGCAAACGCCACGCCTTCGTTAACGCCCTGACCCGCGAACTGAAAAAACGACGCGACATTCCTGTTGCCGGTGCCGACCGCCTGCGGCTGACCGACCACATCGCCATTCAGGATCTACTGGCGCTGGGGCGTTTTGTGCTTTTGCCGCAGGATGACCTTTCCCTGTCTGCACTTCTGAAAAGCCCGCTGTTCAACCTGTCGGAAGACGATATTTTTACCTTAGCAGCCAAGCGGGAGGACAATGAAAGCGTCTGGCAGCACCTGCAGCGGTTATGCAGCGGTGAAAGCCGCTCGCCGTATCAAGCAGCAATGGAACGTCTGCAGGGCTTTATAACGCTTTCCAAAACCGCAACGGTGCATGACTTCTTTGCCGCCATTCTTGCGCTCTATGAAGGACGCAGGCTGTTCCTTGCGCGGCTTGGCAATGAGGCGAGTGACGTTCTGGACGAATTCCTGTCTTTTGCACTCGACCATGAGCGAGCCGGCCTGCCGGGTCTGCAATCTTTTATCTCCGTGCTGGAAACCGACTCCCCGGAAGTCAAACGTGAGCAGGACAAGGAGCGTAATGAAGTACGCATCATGACCGTGCACGCGTCCAAAGGTCTGGAAGCGCCAGTCGTTTTCCTGGTGGATGGCGCATCAAAGGCTTTCAACCACAGTCATCTGCCGAAACTTCGTTTTATCGAAGCCACAGAAAATTCCTTCCCGGTCTGGCTACCCGGCAAAGGTTTCAGCAATACGCTGACCGAAGCCGACGAAGCGCGGCTGAAAATGTCGGCGGACGAGGAATATCGTCGCCTGCTTTATGTGGCGATGACCCGCGCTGCCGATCATTTGATTGTCTGCGGATATCGCGGGCCGAAAGAAAATCCGGATTGCTGGCATGCAATGATTTCAGCAAGCCTTGCTTCGGATGAAACACGGTGCCAGTCCGTCACGCTGAAAAGCGGTGCCGAGGAATGGTGTGGTCTTTTATGGCGGGCAACTCTAGGCGGCGCATCTGCTGAAATAAAAGACACGCCAGAGGTTCAACATCATGACAGTCTCGTGCTGCCGGCAGCACTAGGCGAGCCGTTGCCACCACAGACCTATCTGCCGCGACCTCTCAGCCCCTCCGGTGCCGGTACAATCATCGATGATGGTGCGGATGATCTGATCGTAACATCGCGATTGTTTGCGACGGAAAAGGCATCGTCTTCGGGCATAGCACTGCAACGTGGGCGGTTGATCCACCGCATGATGCAGATGCTGCCGGATTTTGCGGAAGAAGAACGCCGCGATGCTGCCTTGCGTTATGTAGAGCGTGCTGCCCGCTTCTGGCCCCAACGCGAACGCGACAATCTGATTGAGACTACGCTTTCTGTCTTTGCCAATCCGGAGTTGAAAGCTGCTTTCTCAGCCAATAGCCGTGCAGAAGTCTCTATCATGGGAACGCTGACCCTCGGCAGAACCGACTATGCAGTCTCCGGGCGTATCGACAGATTGGCGGTGGATGGCGATCACGTTATCCTCATCGATTACAAAACCAACCGTGTTCCGCCAAAGGGCAATGTTGACACGCCTCATTCCCATAAGGCGCAGCTCGCCATCTATAAACGCATTCTTGAGCCGCTCTATCCGGGTAAAACCTTCATCTGCGCGTTGGTTTACACCGAAACGGCAAAGCTTGTGACGCTGGATGAGAAAGAACTCGCACTGGCCCTTGCCGCAATCAAGACAAAGTGAGATACCGGGAAAACCGCACACAGGGCATTGAAATTCTGCCCGCGCCGCATCACATGCTTGCCAACAAGCTTCACTGAAAGGAGAGCCGCGATGGCTACCGTTAAAGTCGATACCGCCAACTTCCAGTCGGAAGTTCTCGAATCCTCCGAACCTGTCGTTGTTGATTTTTGGGCGGAATGGTGCGGCCCGTGCAAGATGATTGCACCAAGCCTTGAAGAGATTTCCAATGAACTGGCTGGCAAGGTCAAGGTTGCCAAGCTGAACATCGATGAAAATCCTGAGCTTGCTGCTCAGTTCGGCGTGCGCTCCATCCCGACACTCGCCGTTTTCAAGGGTGGCGAAGTGGCCGACATCAAGGTAGGCGCTGCCCCCAAGAGCGCGCTCTCTGCCTGGATTGCTGGCGCAGCCTGATTTTCCAATCAGAATACAGATTAAAAGCCCGGCGATGCCGGGCTTTTTTTATGGCTGCTCGCGAGTCAGACTTTCCCGTCTACGCCTGCCTGCCGCTATATTAACAGCGATTGCAGCAATCATCATGGTGCCGGAGAATAGAAAAACCAGCTGCATGCCCTGCCCTATGGCCTCACTTGTGGCATCTGCTAAATTTTTGGTGCCGACACCGGCGCTGAAAACAACTCCCATAATCGATGCACCGGTAATCAAACCGATATTGCGTGACATGGTCAGGACCCCGGATGCTGTAGCGCGCTGTTCTCTCGGCACATCTGCCAAAGCTGCGGTGTTATTGGCCGCCTGGAACAATTGATATCCCGGCGTCAGCAGAATGATGGATGAAATATATCCAGCCAGCCCAATGGTGTTAGGCACAAAAGCCAGAAGAAAAGCGCCGGCAGCCAACAAGATCAGCCCGAGGGACAACACTCTCCTGCTTCCCCAGACATCAACAAGTCGACCCGATGGCACACCGCTGATGATCGACAGGAGCGGCCCAATCGCCATGACAAAGCCGATCTGATTAATCTGCAACTCCAGCCTGAGGCCGAGATAAAATGGGCCGACAACCAATGTCGTCATCATCACTGCGGCGACCAGAAGATTGATGACAAGACTGGCGACCAAGGCAGCGTTGAACACCGATCGCATGCTAGCAGCTACTGTTTGTTTTCTCGCGACGTCATCAGGCAGGATTACAACTGCCAGCAGCAAGGCGATTGCGGTGACAGGGATCTGCAGCCAGAAGATACCCTGCCATCCCGCCACCGGGATTAACAGGCCACCAAGCGAGGGGCCAAGAGCGGTACCAACAGCGGAAACGGTTCCGAGCAGTCCCATGGCCCGTCCAATCCGCGATTGGCCTGCCATTTGGCGCATCAGGGCCATGGAGAGCGTCATTAGAAAAGCTGCGCCGATACCTTGAAGTGCTCGTGCAGCAATCAGCCACCAGAGATTTTGCGCAAATGCACTGGCAAATGAGGCAAGGCAAAATAAGCCAAGGCCAGTTTGTAACATGGGCTTTAAACCGAACCGGTCACCGAGCCTGCCAGCGATGACGACGGATACTGTCATGGCAGCAAGATAGATGACCACGACCGCTTGCACTTCTGCAAACGGTGCCGAAAACGCCTCAGCCAGTGCTGGCAAGGCAATGTTGACAATGCTGGTGCCGAGCGATGCCAGCAACATCGATAATGAGAGGGTAAAAACGACCCCCTTCGTCATTCGCTGTTGTTCACTTACTTTCGTTTGCTGCATGTCTTTGCCTCTTGTTTGAATAACGAACGAGGAGCATGCTGCCACTTCAAGCCAACTTGAGGTCAAGTATGAAGTTTCTGGATATTGGCGAAGTTTCGGCGCGTAGCGGGTTCAGACCGTCGGCACTTCGATATTACGAAGAAGCCGGGTTGATCACCTCGGTGTCACGCAAAGGTTTGCGTCGACAGTTTCCGCCCGAGGTCCTGCTGCAACTCAAATTGATTGCGATGGCCAAGTCAGCAGGATTTTCACTGCAGGACATTGCCGGAATGTTTGGCCAGAATGGACTGCCTCAGATATCGCGCGATGTTTTCAATCAAAAGGCGGATCAGATCGATGCACAGATCCGCGAACTGACGACGTTGCGTGACACGTTGCACCACGTCGCCGAGTGCCCTGCCCCGTCGCATATGCAATGCAAGTCATTCCGGCAGCTTCTGAATGCTAGTTTGACTGCAAAGCCTGCTTGAACGATGTCAGTCTGGCAGTGTGCCGTTGGCAGAAAGCGCGTTGCCAGCCAGGTAGAGCGATCCACCAATCAGAATACGTGGAGCCGGTGCGTCGAGCATCAACCTTCCGTGAATCTCCTGCAGCGCTTCCTCGATTGACGAGGATGGCTCTGCCGTCAATCCGGCGTCAAAGGCGGCATGTGCCAGAACGACAGGATCAATTGCAGCATCGGTTCCGCCAATCGGCACGGTAAAGACATATTCGGCGATATCGGCAAATGCCTTGAAGTAGCCAACCGGATCCTTGGTATTGATCATACCGGCGATGATGAACAGCGGGCGCGGCTGCTTTTCCTCGAAACCAGCCATCGCTTCGGCAATCACTTCACCGGCACCGGGATTATGCCCGCCATCGACCCACAATTCAGCACCCTTTGGCGCCAGTTGGAACAGTTTGCCATCCATCAGTCTCTGCAAACGACCCGGCCATTCGACCGACTGCATGGCTTTTTCCATCATGCGCTCACTGACTTCGAAGCCTGCAGCCTTAACGGCGCGAATGGCAGCAGCGGCATTGGCAAGCTGGTGGCGGCCCGGAAGCCGCGGCATCGGAAGATCGGACAGCCCAAATTCGTCCTGGTAGATCATGCGGCCAAATTCCTCATGGGCACCGTAATCCTGTCCGAAGACAGTGGTGGGACAGGACAGCCGCTCGGCCGTACCGACCAGAACCTCAAGAGCCGCATCAAATTGCTGATGGCCGATGACGACAGGAAAGCCCTTTTTCATGATACCGGCCTTTTCGGCCGCAATCAGTTCCACTCTGTCACCGAGATAAGGCTGGTGATCCAGCGAAATCGGCATGATGACGGAGACAGCCGGGCTGTTGATGACATTGGTGGCATCAAACCTGCCGCCAAGTCCCACTTCGATAATCGCAACATCTGCCGGATGTTCCGAAAACAACAAGAACGTCACCGCCGTCAGAATTTCAAAAACTGTGATTTTTTGTCCGCCATTGGCATCAGCCACGCGGCGCAATGCGTCGGCAAATACGGCATCTTCCACGAAACGACCACGGCCTCCGGGGACGCCGAGGCGGTATCGTTCGTGCCAGCGCACCAGATGCGGCGAGGTATGAACATGAACAGAAAGACCGGCTGCTTCGAGAAGCGCGCGGCTGAACGCCGTGACAGAGCCTTTGCCATTGGTGCCGGCCACATGAATGACAGGCGGCAGGCGGCGATGTGGATTGCCCAGCTTCTCAAGAAGAGCGGTAATACGCTCCAGCGAAAGGTCAAAGCCCTTCGGATGAAGCTGCATCAGCTTTTCAATTTCCAGTTCGGCTTCACTCATGGGCAAGTGCGTCATGTCGGTCATTCGCCCCTCAGGCGTCTAAAGCGTGTGTCTAGAGGACAAAGCCTGTTCCGCACACATCCGGAAAATACAAATGCGCAGCCTGACGAAAATGCAGGCTGCGCATGGATCTTGAAAAAGCGCAATCAGGCGGAAACGGCATCAACCACGGTAACCTGCTTTTTTTCAGGCGCCGCGATGTTCGATTTCGTCATGATCTTGAGAAGGTTTGCCAGCGTATCGGGAATCTCATGGCGATCCACCACCATGTCGACCATGCCGTGATCCAGCAGGTATTCCGCCGTCTGGAAGCCTTCCGGCAGCTTTTCGCGAATTGTCTGCTCGATAACGCGCTTGCCAGCAAAGCAGATTTCGGCACCTGGCTCGGCAATGTGAACATCGCCCAGCATTGCATAAGACGCGGTCACACCGCCCGTGGTCGGGTTAGTGAGCACGACAATATACGGCATGCCTGCTTCTTTGAGCATGTTGACGGCAACAGTGGTGCGCGGCAGCTGCATGAGAGACAGAATGCCCTCCTGCATACGTGCGCCACCGGAAGCCGGGAACATCACGAGCGGGCACCGTTCGGAAATAGCGCGCTCAAATGCCTTTACGATGGCCTCACCGGCCGCAATACCCAGCGAACCGCCCATGAACTGGAATTCATGCACGACGGCCACAATCTTTAGGCCCTTCAGCAAACCAACGCCGGCCAGAATGGTATCTTCCTGGTCGGTCTTGATGCGGCTGTCACGCAGGCGATCGGTGTATTTCTTTGAATCGCGGAACTTCAGCGGATCCTGCGCGACCTTTGGCTGCTGCAGTGCTTCGTAAACGCCGTCATCAAACAGATCAGCAAGTCGGGCCTTGCCCGGCATCTTCATATGATAGCCGGAAGCAGGAATAACCCACTTGTTGTCTTCCAGATCCTTATGGAAAACCATCTCGCCCGTTTCCGGGCACTTGATCCAGAGGTTCTCCGGCACATCGCGGCGGCCCAGCATGGAATTGATGCGCGGCCGAACGTAATTGGTGATCCAGTTCACTTGAAAACTCCTGACTTTTTCTGCTGTCCGTACCGAATACTACTCGGCAGCAGCAAGGCGTGATGCTCTGACGCCCGTGGAAAGTCCCTTTACCAGTGTCGTGACGGCATGAACAGTGTCCGCTGACGCCTTACCGTCCTTTGTCAGACTTCCGGCAATCTGCGCGACAATCGCAGTACCGACCACCACACCATCGGCAACTGCGCCTATGGCCTTGGCATGTTCGGCTGTCTTGACGCCGAAACCGACACAAACCGGTAGGTTCGTGTGCGCCTTGATACGCCCGACGGCCCCGGAGATCAACGACGGATCCGGCAGCGCCGAACCGGTGATACCGTTCATCGAAACGTAGTAAACAAAACCGGACGTGTTGTTGAGAACCGCAGGCAGACGCTTCTCATCCGTGGTCGGTGTTGCGAGACGAATGAAATTGAGACCTTTCTGCAATGCTGGAATGCAGAGTTCGTCATCCATTTCCGGCGGCAGATCAACGATGATCAGGCCGTCTATACCGGAGGCCAATGCATCGTCGATGAACTTTTCGACCCCATAGATGTAGATGGGGTTATAGTAGCCCATCAGGACAATTGGCGTATCGTTATCAACCTTGCGGAATTCACGGGCCAGATCAATCGTGGTTTTCAGCGACTGGCCGTTCTTTAGCGCGCGCTGGCCAGCCAACTGAATGGCCGGGCCGTCGGCCATCGGATCAGAAAACGGCATGCCGAGTTCGATCACATCTGAACCGGCTTCCGGCAGCGCCTTCATGATGCCAAGCGATGTTTCGAAATCAGGATCGCCACCCATGAAATATGTAATGAGCGCCGGGCGATTTTCTGCACGCAGATCCGCGAAACGTTTTTCCATACGAGCAGTCATGATTACGCACCCATTCCCAGAAGTTTCGCCACAGTGAAGATATCCTTGTCGCCGCGACCGGACAGATTCATGAGAATGATTTCGTCCTTGCCCATTGTCGGCGCGCGCTTGATAACTTCGGCCAAAGCATGGCTTGGCTCCAGTGCGGGAATGATGCCTTCAAGACGTGTCAGTGTCTGGAATGCTTCCAGAGCTTCATGGTCCATGATCGGAACGTATTCAACGCGACCAATATCATTCAGCCAGGAATGCTCAGGCCCGATCCCCGGATAGTCTAGACCGGCAGACACGGAGTGACCTTCCTTGATCTGGCCATCCTCATCCTGAAGCAGATAGGTACGGTTGCCATGCAAAACACCTGGAGAACCGGCCGTGATGGATGCGCAGTGCTCATCACCTGACAGACCCTTGCCGCCAGCCTCGACACCGACAATCTTCACACTTTCATCATCCAGGAACGGATGGAAAATACCGATAGCGTTGGAACCGCCGCCAACAGCTGCAATAACCATATCCGGCAGACGGCCTTCGGCCTCCATCATCTGCTGTTTGGCTTCTTCACCAATCACAGCCTGAAAATCGCGCACCATCTCCGGATACGGATGAGGTCCGGCAGCGGTACCGATCAAATAGTAGGTGTCGTCGACATTGGTAACCCAGTCGCGCAGCGCCTCATTCATGGCGTCCTTCAACGTGCCGTGGCCAGCCGTGACCGGCTTAACTTCAGCACCGAGGAGTTTCATGCGGAACACGTTTGGAGCCTGACGCTCGACATCCGTTGCACCCATGTAGACAACACAAGGCAGACCAAACCGTGCGGCCACGGTGGCAGAAGCCACGCCGTGCTGGCCGGCACCGGTTTCAGCGATGATACGAGTCTTGCCCATGCGTTTGGCAAGCAAGATCTGGCCAAGGCAATTGTTGATCTTGTGCGAACCGGTGTGGTTCAGCTCTTCGCGTTTGAAATAGATCTTGGCACCGCCGAGTTCCTCGGTCAGGCGTTCCGCGAAATAGAGCGGGCTTGGACGGCCGGTATAGTGGGCGCCGAGATGCTTCAATTCCGCCTGGAATTCAGGATCATTCTTGGCCTTGTCCCATTCCGCCTGAAGATCGAGGATCAGAGGCATCAGGGTTTCGGCAACAAAGCGCCCCCCGTAAATGCCGAAGCGCCCATCCTGGTCGGGACCGGCACGAAACGAATTCGGTTTTGGCGTCTCGTTCACTTTCAAACTCCCTGCGGTTTGTTTCCGGCTGTCTCGATGGCATCAAAAAGCGCATCAATCAGTCCGAGATCCTTTACGCCAGGCGCACTTTCCACGCCCGACGATAAATCTATTCCCCTCGCCCCGGTGCGTGACAGCGCCTCTGCGACATTATCTTTGTTCAATCCACCGGAAAGCATGTAATCGATATCTGCGTCAAGGCCAGCCAACAACGACCAGTCAAAGCTTACACCATTGCCACCCGGCAGATCCGAACCGTTTGGAGGCTTGGCATCGAACAGGAAGCGATCTGCTATTCCTATATAGGGTTCGACCCTGATAAGATCATCAGCTTCACGGATGGAAAGTGCCTTCATGACTGGCAATCCGTAGATCGCCTTGACGTTCAAAACCCGTTCAGGGGTTTCCGTGCCATGAAGCTGCAGAATATCCGGTTTGAGAAGCGCAATGATCTCGTCCAGATCATCATTGTCGGCATTGACGGTGACAGCAACGATTTTTGCCCGTCCCCGCACCGCATCCGCCAGTTTTCCAGCAATATCAGGTTCAATATTGCGGGGGCTTTTTTCAAAGAAAATGAAGCCAATATGGCTTGCACCACGGGCAACGGCTTTTTCCACCGCTTCCGAGGTCTTCAATCCGCAGATCTTGATATCAGGTTTCATAGCCGCGACGTGACATGATTTTATCCAAGAGTCGAGCCAAAACGCGACCTCCCGATGAGAGAATATGTTTCACGTGAATCCAAGTTGTAGTGTTACCTGTTATACGCGCGACAAAATGGGCCAAATGATGGAAAACATAACAGAGTGGCCGTCATTTTATGCCAATGACGTCTAGCTGAAATCCAATGCATGCAGCTGTGAACCATGCCGCTTCAGCCAAGCCTTGGATTCTTCCATATGTGGGCACAGTGCTTTGCACAGTGCCCAGAATTTTGGTCCGTGGTTCATTTCACGCAAATGCGCCACCTCATGAGCGGCCAGATAATCAATGACACTGTCCGGGGCCATAACGATACGCCATGAAAAACTGAGATTGCCTTCGTAGGAGCACGATCCCCAACGGCTGCGCGTATCTTTCATGGTGAGGGAGCGCACCGGCCGGCCCACGGTTTTTGCATGCATGGCCACCAGCCGCTCTAGATCAGCACGGGCTTCCTTTTTAAGGTAGGTTGAAATGCGTCGACCGGTATGTTCCGGCAGGCCGCTGACCCGCAAGATCGCCTCCCCTTCCGGAGTACGCAGAACCTGCGTCACCCCGCGCAACGTTCCGGTATGTTCGATACGGTGGGAAATACCGCGAATGCTGATGGTACCGCCATGGCGCAGATGTTGCTCCGGGCCAAGTTTTTCGAGCCTGTTTTTCAACCAGCCGTGATGCCGATCAAGAAAATCATCGACCTCGCGATGGTGTAGACCATAGGGAATGGTGAGTTTCAGACCCTTTCCGCCTGGTTCGATACGCAGGGTAATACGGGTGGCGCGCAGGTTTTCCTTGATAACCAACGGCAAGCTTCTGCCGGCCACTTCATGCATACGCTGAAGCGGGGCTTTGGGTTTTGCTGGTGTTCGAGATTTTCTCAGTAAGGAAAACATGCTGTTTCATAACCGATTCGAGGCCATTCACGCCAAGGAAAACTGCGTCCTGCCAATCCTGCGGGTATGTCGCGGACTGTGAAACAAACAAAAGCCCGAAGATACCTTCGGGCTTTTGTGTAACTTCCAGCATGTCTTGCGATAAAAACATCGCAGAACGCACCGTCAATTCAGATCTTAGACGTCAGCGACGAAAGTCTGCTTCTGCGTGCCAAGGCCTTCGATGCCGAGCTCAACGACGTCACCTGCCTTGAGGAAGCGTGGTGGCTTCATGCCGAGGCCAACGCCTGGAGGTGTGCCGGTGGAGATAACATCGCCCGGGTGCAAAGACATGAACTGGCTGAGGTAGGAAACAACATTGGCAACGCCATAAACCATGGTCTTGCTGGAGCCGTTCTGTACAGTTTCGCCGTTTACCTTCAACCACATTCCAAGGTTCTGCGGATCGGTAATTTCTTCCTTTGTTACCAGCCATGGGCCGATCGGGCCGAAGGTGTCGCAGGACTTGCCCTTAGTCCACTGTCCCTGACGCTCGGTCTGGAACGCACGCTCGGATACGTCGTGGCTGACGCAGTAACCTGCAACGTAGTCCAGTGCGTCGGCTTCGGAAACGTATTTCGCTGTCTTGCCGATAACCACACCCAGTTCAACTTCCCAGTCGGTCTTTTCAGAGCCACGTGGAATAACGACATTGTCGTTAGGACCAACGATAGCGGATGTTGCCTTCATGAAGATAACTGGTTCGGAAGGAACGGCTGCGCCGGTTTCAGCAGCGTGGTCCGAGAAGTTCAGGCCGATGCAGATGAATTTGCCGGTGCCGGCAACGCAGGCGCCAATACGGCTGTCATCGAGAACTGGCAGGCTGGACAGGTCCAGTGCAGCAATCTTTTTGAGGCCTTCAGGCGAAATCGCCTCGCCGCCAATATCCTTTACATGAGCGGAAAGATCACGGACCTTACCGTCGTTGTCAAGAATGGCTGGTTTTTCCTGACCCGCTGGGCCAACGCGCATCAATTTCATAGGGATCCTCCCGGTTGTCAGACAAGATAGATCATATATGAACGATCTATTTATCCTTGTCACCCCTTGACCGCATATGGACCTGAAAAATAGCATGCGGAATGCTGACATCTTTTTACCAATGAAAGGCGCAAAGATGACCAAAGCCAATTCCCGCCAATCCGAATATCCCATTGATCCATTGTTTCTCGAGCGCTGGTCACCGCGAGCCTTCACCGGTGAGGCAATGCCGGCGGATGATCTTCTGACCATTCTGGATGCCGCCCACTGGGCACCATCTGCTTCAAATTTCCAGCCATGGCGTTTTATCTACGCCCATAATGGCAGCGAACAATGGCAGACACTTTTCGACTTGCTGATGGACGGTAACAAACGTTGGGTCGACAAAGCGTCTGTGCTGCTGTTTGTGGTATCTCGCACCTACAATGTTTCACGCGAAGGCGAGAAAAAGCCATCGGCGACCCATTCCTTCGATGCTGGTGCTGCTTGGTTTTCAATGGCCATGCAGTCGCAGTTGCTCGGTTACCATGCCCATGGCATGGGTGGCATTTACCGTGACAAGGCACTTGAGGCTTTGGATATTCCCGACGGGTATCAGGTTGAGGCAGCGGTTGCGATCGGCAAGATAGCCGACAAGGACACCCTGCCCGATGATCTGAGAGAACGTGAAGTGCCAAGCGGCAGACTGCCACTGGCAGACGTTGCCTTTGAAGGCAAATTTGCCGGCAAGATTGATTAAGGGCAGTTTCCGCTTTCGGCAGTCTGGCACCAACGGGCTGTCTTGCCGCAAAGACATCTTAATTGATGCCATAGCACAAAATAAAATCCCCGAGGTTTAGCCCGGGGATTAAAAGTTTCACGTGAATCCTCAACCATTCACCGTCTGGGGCGGTACCTGATCAGATATCCAGATTGGCAACGCTCAAGGCGTTTTCCTGGATAAAGTCACGGCGCGGCTCGACTTCATCGCCCATCAGGCGCGAGAACAAGCCATCCGCGTCGGTCGCATCATTGACCTTGACCTGCAGCAGCGAGCGAACGTTTGGATCCAGCGTGGTTTCCCAAAGCTGCTCGGCATTCATTTCGCCAAGACCTTTATAACGCTGCATGGACAGACCCTTGCGGCCCGATGCAAAGATCGCATCCAGCAATTCACGCGGGCCGGAAAGGGTGATGTTGCCTTCCTTGCGGGTCAGGACCGGCGGAACACGGTAGATGTCTGCCAAGCGAACGGACAACTGGTCAATGTAACGGGCATCAGCCGAACCGATCAGGTTCATATCGAGCCACGCCACTTCCTTGACGCCACGCACCATACGTTCGAAACGGAAACCGCCCTCGTCCGTCACGTGGCCACTCCAGCCGCGTTCGGTTTCTTCAGCAATCATATCCAGGCGCCGTGCCACTTCGGCGGCGATTTCTTCGCCACGGCTCTTGTCAGCAGCAAGCTCGACATTAAGTAGGCCAGCAATTGCCGCCTGCTCGACAACACCGCGATTGTAACGCGAATGGAGACCATCAATCAGCGAACGCAGTTTGGACGTGTCAACAATTATCTCACGCAAATCCTGGCCGGCGCGTACTTCGCCTGAACCCAATGTCAATGTCGCGTCTTCGAGACCCATGGTCACCAGATAATCTTCCAGCGCCTTTTCGTCCTTCAGGTACTGAACGGACTTGCCACGCGTCACCTTATAAAGCGGCGGCTGCGCGATATAGAGATGACCGCGTTCAATCAGTTCCGGCATCTGACGGAAGAAGAATGTCAGCAGCAGTGTACGAATATGTGCCCCGTCCACGTCAGCATCGGTCATGATGATGATCTTGTGGTAGCGCAGTTTATCCGGATTAAACTCGTCCTTACCGATCGACGTACCAAGCGCGGTAATCAACGTACCGATTTCCTGGCTGGACAACATCTTGTCGAAGCGGGCGCGCTCTACGTTGAGGATTTTACCGCGCAGCGGCAAAATGGCCTGTGATTCACGTGAACGACCCTGCTTGGCAGAACCACCAGCCGAGTCACCCTCGACGAGGAAAAGTTCAGACTTGGCAGGATCACGTTCAGAGCAGTCAGCAAGCTTGCCAGGTAGAGACGCGATATCCAGTGCGCCCTTACGACGGGTCAGTTCGCGAGCCTTGCGCGCAGCTTCACGGGCAACCGCAGCTTCAACCACTTTGCCAACCAGAACCTTGGCTTCTGTCGGATGTTCTTCCAACCAGGTCGAAAGGGCTTCGTTGACCAAACCTTCAACAACTGGCCGCACTTCCGACGAAACCAGCTTATCCTTGGTCTGCGACGAGAACTTTGGATCAGGAACCTTAACAGACAGAACTGCAGTCAGGCCTTCACGGCAATCGTCACCGGTCAGGCTGACCTTTTCCTTCTTGGTGATACCTGACGTATCCGCATAGGAGGTGATCTGACGTGTCAGCGCACCACGGAAACCGGCCATATGCGTGCCGCCATCGCGCTGTGGAATGTTGTTTGTGAAGCAAAGAACATTTTCATGGTAGCTGTCGTTCCACCACATGGACACTTCAACGGTGATCCCGTCTTTTTCGCTTTTGATAAAGATCGGCTTGTCGACCAGAGATTTCTTGGAACGGTCAAGGTAGCGCACATAGGCTTCCAGACCGCCCTCATAAAGCATCTCTTCCTGCTTGATTTCCGGGCGACGCTTGTCAGTTAACAGAATGCGCACACCCGAGTTAAGGAATGCGAGCTCCCGCAGACGGTGTTCCAGCGTGCCGTAATCAAATTCGATATGAGTGAAGGTTTCCGTGCTTGGCTGGAAGGTCACTTCCGTGCCGGAACGACCTTCATAATCACCAATTACTTTCAGCGGCGCATCAGCCACGCCGTGGGTGAAAGCGATTTCATGCAGCTTACCATTGCGGCGGATACGCAGCTTAAGCCAAACGGACAGCGCGTTCACCACCGACACACCCACGCCGTGCAGACCACCAGATACCTTGTAGGAGTTCTGGTCAAACTTACCACCTGCGTGCAGCTGGGTCATGATAACTTCAGCGGCAGAAACACCCTCACCGGTGTGGATGTCTGTTGGAATACCACGGCCGTTGTCGGTCACAGTGACCGAGCCATCAGCATTGAGCGTAACAGTTACAATATCGGCGTGGCCGGCCAGCGCTTCGTCGATTGCGTTATCGACAACTTCGTACACCATGTGGTGCAGGCCGGAGCCATCATCCGTATCGCCAATATACATGCCAGGGCGCTTGCGTACCGCATCGAGACCCTTGAGAACCTTGATCGAATCGGCGCCATATTCAGGGGTTGCGCCAACTTCGCCAGACGGTGTTTCGGTCATGAATTGTCTTTCCAAATTTGTCGGTGGCAGAAGGGGTCTCTGCGAATCACCAGATTCCTGACCCGCGACTATAGAAATTTTAGGGCAACATCCAAAGTCCGGGAACTGTTCTAACCCCCATAATTCGGGGGATATAGGCATTTATCCGGTCGTCCGGCTGCGTTGCAGAACATCTGACAGTTCATTTAGCACGGATGATGGCAAATGGCGAATATCCTTCGCAAGCGCGTTGGCAAAGGCGGTGTATTCCGGCGCCATACCGGACGTGTCGATAACCACCCTTGGATCTGATACACCGGCCAGAGAAAATAGCTCCTCGGCCTCGTCCCAGATAATGTTGAAATAACCGGCAACCCGCTGGAGAAAATCGAAGCTGGGTTTGCCACGCTTTCCATGCTCCAGCGCTGAGAGGTAGGCGGGCGATACACCGATGGCATAGGCCATCTGCTTTTGCGTCACACCCTTACGTTCTCTCAACAGACGCACAGCTTCTGCAAAGGGTGTCATGATCGATCTCCCCTCGCCCGCGACAGCCTGACATATAGCGCGCCATCACCACCGTGATTACGCGAAGCATCTTCATAAGACGATATCAGGTAACTAAACTCCGGCTTGGAAAACCACATTGGCACTGCTCGTTTCAGGGCACCATCGCTGCCGAGCGACCTGCCTTTGCCGGTGATGACCAATACATGCCGCATACCCCGTTCATGGGCACGGATCAAAAAGTCCAGCAGAATGGAATGCGCTTCGCTCTGGACCATGCCGTGCAAATCAATACGGCCTTCAAGTGGCAGATGGCCGCGGGTCAGTTTTCGTTTGACCGGTTTCTCAAGCGGATGGTGAATGCGACCAGCCTTAGCCTTAATACCGGGATCAAGCGGCACTTCCTCAACAATCATTTTCGGGAATTGCGCTTTGGGCTTCTCCGGTTCTGCGGCAACGGGCGCTGCTTCCGTTACATCTTCAAACTCCAGGTCTTCAAGACGACCGGACACAGGCCGTGTCGTTCTGGCGACCTTGCCCCACAAAATGCGTTCGTCCCGATTCAGCTTTCGACCACCCTTCATGGCCGGTACCTTTGGGCGGCATGGTTGGGTAGCAGAATGTAAAAATCAGCGTTGTTGCGGATCGTGCCTGCCTGCTCTCCACCCAGATAACCGGAGCCCGTGAAAATATCACCGCGTGCCGGACCGATAATCGCCGAACCGGTATCAAGCGCCAGCATCAATCTGGCGAAAGGTTTTCCCTCGTCGAGATGTGTCAGCTCCGCAGCGTGAATAAAAAATGGGTAGCCAAATGTGTGAATGGAGCGATCGACAGCCAGCGAGCGGCCGGCGATCAGTGGAACCTTTGCAGCCGCCACCGGCCCCAGAGTTTCATCCGAAACATCCGCGACCTTGAAAAAAATATAAGAAGGATTGTGCCACAGCACTTCGTCCACCAAGGCAGGATTTTCGCCGAGCCATCTACGAATGGACTGCATGGAGACAGTGGCCGGATCGATGCAGCCACGATCGATCAACAACCGACCGATGCCTGAAAACGGATGACCAGCTTTTGCCGCATAGGTGATGCGGGTCACGCTTCCATCGGGAAATTTCAGCCTTGCGGCACCCTGAACATGGGCGAAGAACACATCAACCTTCGATTTGGCCCAGGCAATTTCCAGATTCCTACCCTGTAGGTAACCCTGATCAATCACTTTGCGGTCCGGATAGACATCGACACCGTTGTCGCTAGAAAGTCCAAATGCGTAGGATGCATCGATATGAGCTGGGCGATTTTGCGCATCCAGATCAATCAAATCAGTGGGGCGATTGTAGAAGGGATATTTCCAGACATCGTCAGGAACGGCAGATACTTCGACTTCCGGTTCATAAAAACCGGTTACGAAACCTTGCGCTGTTTCCTGAGGAAGAATGGCAAATGGCGAACAGTGTCGTTCAAAAAACTCCCGGGCATCCGCTGCACAGGATGGCTGAAATGTTTCTGCCGCTTCAAGAAGCGGCAGCAAATCATCACTCGACAGTCCAAGGGAACCGGTACGATAGGGTTTTATGGAGCGCAGATGCCGAAGACAGGCCTGCATAGCATCCAACAGCGGGCGTGGGTCATCTCCACGCCAGCCCGGTAGATCCAAAAATTTCAGTTCTCGTAACGAGAAATTCTGGCCTTCGGCACTCATTGTTCGGATTCTGTAGCAACCAGTTTCCAGTTTGGATCTTTTGACCGCACATCGCGGGCAAAGGTCCAGATATCATTGACCTCGGAAACACCCTCGGCATCGCCGTCTACCAGTTCCCCATCCTTGCTATAGGTGGCCGAAATCAGCTGGCTGGCTATGCGCACTGTGATCTGTTCTTCTTCATCACGAATGCTGGCCTGAAGAATATCCGCCTTTTCGATACCGACAAAAGTGGACTTCACGACTTCGCCCTGTGCCTCACGTTCCGTAATGGCTGAATTGAAGCCATCATAAACTTCTCGTGACAACAGGTTTTTGAGGGTCTTGCGATCGCCATCAGCAAAGGCCATGACGATCATTTCGTATGCCATACGGGCACCGTTGAGGAATTCCTTGGGCCGGAAAGACGGATCACTCTTGAGGAGTTCACGAAGTGATTCGTTCAGTTCTGTGCCTGGTTTTGCAAAAGAATCGATTTCAGCAAAACGCTCATCCTCATCCCTTCCATCGCGTTTGGGCAGGGTAACAACCTTGCCGTCATCACCACCGGGACCCCTTGCAGCGTCCTTTGCGCTATAGGGATCAAAGGGCGGTTTTTCATTTCCTGTGCGGCGACCAAGGACGCTGCGCAACTGAAGAAAAATCAGTACAGCCGCAACAAGAAAGAATAATGTTATGAAATCGCTTGAACCCATGTTTAGCCAAAACCACCATTTAAATCCACATCATGAAACATCATATAGTCTGAACTGTCACTCATTCAAATAGACAGATGCAATCGGCGGTATGGGCGTCATACCGTTGGCAACGAGATAACTCACACGCAAGGCGAGAATAATGCGTTTTCCACTCCTATCCTTCTTCGTCATACTAATGCCGATCTTGGAAATTGCTGGCTTCATTGTTGTGGGCAAGGCAATAGGTGTTTGGGCAACGCTGGCACTTGTCATTCTCAGCGCTTTCGCAGGTCTGATAATTTTGCGAGCGATAGGACTTGGCATGTTCCGCAAACTTTCGGCCAGCCGTCAAAGTGGCGTAGCGCCTGCCGAAGAGATCGTCCAGGGCGTTATGCTTGGCCTCGCCGGTGTCCTCCTGTTCCTACCCGGCTTCATTACCGATGTGATCGGTCTACTGCTGTTACTGCCTTTTGTACGCAAAGCGATCTGGTCGAAATTCGCAGCCAATATTGTTGTGGCCAGCAATTTCAGCCAAAGTCGCCAGTGGAGTGGTGGTGCCCGAAGCCACTCTTCGCGCCCTGATGTCGTTGATCTCGATGACACTGACTTTCACCGGCAAGACCCGAATGAAAAAAGTCCTTGGCGAAAAGGACCTGATATCGACCATCTTGACGGACCCGGAAACAACGGTCCCCGTGGCTGAAGGCTTGTAAGCCCTGTTTTGAAATGATAGATGGCCAAACACATTCAATCCGCGAGGAAAAAGCATGACCACCGAAAATGGCGCGCAGGGCGGAGCCAGCCCCTCCCTGAATATTCTGACCCAGTACATCAAGGATCTGTCGTTCGAAAATCCCGGCGCTCCCCGTTCCTTGCAGGCGCGTGAGGGTGCTCCCTCGATCAACATCAATGTCAACGTCAATGCGAACCCGATCACCGGTTCTGACTTCGACGTTGTTCTGACGCTGAACGCCGAAGCCAAGGATGGCGACAAGGTTCTGTTTGCTGCGGAACTGGTTTATGGCGGCGTTTTCCGCATTACTGGTTTCCCACAGGAACATATGCTGCCGGTTCTCTTCATCGAGTGCCCACGCCTTCTGTTCCCGTTTGCACGCCAGATCATTGCTGACGTGACGCGCAATGGTGGCTTCCCGCCACTGATGATCGACCCGATCGACTTTGCGCAGATGTTTGCCCAGCGCGTTGCTGAAGAGCAGGCCCGCTCCAAGGTTCAGGTTACCAACTGATAGTTGGTTCGCTTGTATGAAACTAAAAAGCCCGCAGCGAATACCCCGCAGCGGGCTTTTTGTTTGTTCAAAGAAAAATCTTTCTCTTTTATCTGCGGTCTCGTCTCGGAGACCACCGACAGCTGATTTAGTTGTAACGTCCCCAAATCGCTTTTTCGCCCATTGAGGCAACCAGCTTCGCATGCGATTCAGCTTCAAGTTGGGACAATCGTGATGGCAATGCGTGTGGTCGCGACAATGGTGCGTCAACATCGCTGTCATCGCCGACATCTATCTGTTCTGCCACCTTCTGCGCCGATCCGAAACCAAGCGCTGTCTGGCGTCCGCCAATCATCTCGATATAGACTTCAGCCAAAAGTTCGGAGTCGAGAAGCGCGCCGTGTTTTTCGCGGCGGGAGTTGTCGATGCCATAACGACGGCAAAGAGCGTCGAGAGAGTTTGGCCCCATCGGATGTTTGCGGCGAGCCATCGCCAGGGTATCCAGCACCATATCAGGTGCCACGGGCTCTATACCCAGACGCGCAAATTCCGCATTGATGAAGCCCATATCGAAGGTCGCGTTGTGAGCGACCCACTTCGCGCCTTCGAAGAACTCCCGGATCTGGTCAACGACTTCAGGAAATTTTGGCTTATCGACCAAAGATTCGTCGGTAATGCCATGCACCGCCAAAGCATCTGGGTGAACTTTGCGTCCCTGCGGATTGATATACAAATGGATCGTACGACCCGTAGGAAAATGATTGATAAGCTCAATGCCGCCAATTTCGATGATGCGATCATTCTTTGATTCAAGTCCGGTCGTTTCCGTATCGAAAATAATCTCACGCATCTGCATTATCCTTATTCATCTGCCCACGCAGATTGTGAATGATCTCATCAACCTGTTGTCTGGCCGCCTCCATACCGTTTCCGGTATCAATTATAAAATCCGCCCTCGCCCGTTTTACCGCATCCGGTGTCTGCCGTGACAGGATCATTGCAAATTTTTCTGCCGTCATGTCAGGGCGTTTCAAAACCCGTTCTTTCTGAATTTCAGGATCACAAGTGACGACAACTATCTTGTCGACCCTTTTGTCAGCTCCTGTTTCAAACAGCAAAGGTATATCGATAATGACGATGTCTTGCCCCAAGGCTTTCTGGGTTGCCAGAAAGTCCTTTTCCATTTCGCGCACAAGCGGATGAACAATGCCTTCCAGCACTTTAAAATTAGCCGGATTCTTCTTGAGTTCTTGCGACAGTTTTCGACGGTCGACTGTTCCATTGGACGTGACGCCAGGAAAAGCGTCTTCAATTGTAGAAACTGCTTTGCCTGAATAGAGACTGTGCACATTCCGATCAGAGTCATTGACCGGGATTCCGGCATCGGCAAACATGGCAGCTGTCGTCGACTTGCCCATGCCTATCGACCCGGTCAGCCCGATCACAATCATGCATGTTTCTCCATGTCGGCGATGATCAGCGACCGAAGAGTTTCATCGACCTTGGGGCGAACCCCAAACCATTTCTCAAAACCTGGTGCTGCCTGATGCAGTAACATGCCAAGACCGTCAACAATTGCAAAACCCTGTTGCTCCGCAATTTTAAGGATCGGTGTTTTGAGGGGCACATACACGATGTCAGTCACAACTGCGGCGGCTGCCAACGGTGAGAAGTCGAAATCCGGTATTTCACTTCCATCCATTCCAAGCGACGTAGTGTTCACAAAAAGCCCTGCACCCGACATGGTTTCCTGTAAAGCACTCATGGAGTGCGCATGCACTTTCTCACCAAAGCGATCTGAAAGTTCCTGAGCGCGTTCTACCGTTCTGTTGAGAACATGGATTTCGCTCAGGCCGCGATTGCGCAATGCCTGAATGATCGCGCGGCTTGCACCACCTGCTCCCAGAACAACAGCCTTGCCTGCCTTGTCCCAGCCGGGATGACGTTCATCGAGATTGGCAATAAAACCGTGACCGTCAGTATTGGTGGCACATAGTTTTCCGTCTTCCAGCCAGATCGTATTGGCGGCGCCCAACTCTTGTGCCAATTCGTCCGGCTTGTCAGCATATTGAAATGCACTTTCCTTATGCGGGATTGTGACATTGCCGCCGACAAAGCCGCCCTCCTCGCCAGACTTGATCTGTGCAAGAAAGTTATTGAACGCATCCGGATGAACTTCGACGGTATTATATGATCCTTCGATGCCGAATTGTTTCAGCCAGTATCCATGGATCAATGGCGAGCGAGAGTGCTTGATTGGGTAGCCGGCAACAAAAGCCTTCATGGTTAATGTTTCACGTGAATCACGCATTTATCACCCCAAATTCTCTTAACGCTTCCAAAAGCGGCAGTAGCGGCAGGCCAAGCACGGTAAAATAATCGCCTTCAATTGAAGTGAATAGCTGGATTCCCTCTCCTTCAAGTTGATAGGCTCCGACGCTGGTCAAGGCTTTTTCGCCGACCTTCCGCAGGTGTCCGTCGACGAAAGCTTCACTCAATTTCCGAACAGTCATATTGGCATGGGTTATCGTCTGCCAGAGCACCTCGCCGTCACGCACCATGACCGCGGCCGAGTTCAAACGATGTGTCTGCCCCGAGAGCGACATCAGATGCTGATGTGCCTCAGCCATATCTTTCGGTTTGTGGTAGATTCTGGAACCCAGCGACATTGTCTGGTCGCAGCCAATAATAATGGCCTGATGATGAAGGGCGGAGACGGCCAGTGCTTTTGCCTTGGCAAGTTCAAGCGCTGTTTCATCCGGCGTGCTACCGGCCTCCTGCAGCGGCTCTTCAATCAGACGTTCGTTGATATCAGCGGCTTGCGCAGTAAACTCCAGGCCGGCGTTTCTCATCAAAGCCTGGCGGGATGAACTGGAAGACGCCAGAATCAAGGCCGGTTTCATATCTCTCTCCAAACTTTATATCAGCGGCGGTTAAACAGCGTGTCGCGGCTTAGCGTAGCTGTGGACGCAGGGCAATGATCGCGGCGGCCGTTTCTTCAATCGATCTGCGCGTCACATCTATCACCGGCCAGTTATTATGGGCACACAGCGAACGCGCATATTTCAGCTCTTCCATAATTGTCGCCCTGTCAGTGTATCCACCAGGGTCAAAACCGCTTGTTGAACCGAGTTCACGATTTTCCCGAATTTGGGAAATGCGATCTGATGTGGCGATCAATCCGACGATCAAAGGTTTGGTGGCTGCATAAAGACTTTCGGGCAAGGGAACACCGGGAACAACAGGTATATTGGCAGCCTTTATACCTCTGTTAGCGAGATAGATGCTGGTGGGAGTTTTGGAGGTACGGCTGATGCCGACGATAACCACATCAGCCTCATCATAGTTCTCCGACATCTGGCCATCGTCATGATCCATGGCAAAGGTCAATGCTTCAATGCGGCCAAAATAGTCGGCGTTCAGAGCATATTGTGCACCGACCTGCTGTTTTGATTTTTTTCCGAGATAGGTCTGAAAGGTCGTCAAGATCGGTTCGAGCACATTCACGCAAGGGATATCCATAGCCTTGCAACGTTGCGACAGGAACTCGCAAAGGTTCTCGTCCACCATTGTGTAAAGGAGAATGCCGGGTTCGTTATCGATTGCATCGAGGATCTGGCCAAGCTGCTTCTGGTTTCTGACCATTGGATAGACATGCACAATTGGTGTTGCGGCATGAAACTGCGCGGAGGCAGCACGGCCTGCAGATCTGAGAGTCTCTCCTGTTGAGTCAGAAATCAGATGCAGATGAAAGAAACTTTTCTGGTTCTCCACGTTGTTTTTGCCTGCCTGTTGATAAGTGGGGATGACTTCATCCTACTTGCGAGAGACAGATCCGGGAACGGGAAAAGTGTCGAGTTTTCCACAAAAAGCACTTCAGCGGACTTCGTTGAGAGGAGCTTGTGGATAGATGGGAAAAAATGCCGCAGTCCAAATCCATGCAACAGTTATCCACAATTTGAGAGCAATTTTTTAGCGTTCAAGTCAATGATTTTTCGCTATTTTTTGAATTATTCACAGTACCAAGCTGTTTGGCTGAAGCTGTGTCCCCTCAATTGCTGCCTGTCATGTTTTTGTGGGTGAGGCTTGAGGTGTTTTTAATTCCTGATACTCACTGACTCTAAGAATAAGAAGATTCTAAGAATCTCTATTTTTATATTTTGGAAAGGTGTGAATTCATGGCTGTACGCCGTCTGCTGAAAGTGCTTGATGGAGAAACACTCACTCCTCCACCAATCTGGCTTATGAGACAGGCTGGTCGTTACCTTCCCGAATACAGACAAACGCGTCAGCAAGCCGGAAGTTTCCTGGACCTCTGTTATAATCCGGAATTGGCCACCGAAGTGACATTGCAGCCTATTCGCCGCTTTGGTCTGGATGCTGCAATCCTGTTCTCAGACATCTTGGTTATTCCAGATGCTTTGAAGCGCAATGTTACTTTCAGTGAGGGCAAGGGTCCGGCTATGGATCCGATTGAGGTTTCAGACATTGCATCCTTTTCCAAGGTCGATGTTCTTCCGCATCTCTGTCCCGTGTTTGAAACCGTAAAACGGTTGCGCGCAGAACTGCCTCAGGAAACGACGCTGATTGGCTTCTGTGGGGCGCCCTGGACAGTTGCGACCTATATGATTGCCGGCCACGGAACACCCGATCAGGCACCTGCGCGTCTGTTCGGTTATAATCATCCTCAAGCGATGGAAGAACTGCTGGCTACTCTCGCTGACATATCCGCTGATTATCTCGTGGCGCAGATTGACGCCGGCGCAGATGCCGTTCAGATTTTCGACTCCTGGGCTGGTGTGCTTGGTGAGAGTGAGTTTGAAAAATTTGCGGTGAAGCCGGTTCAGCGCATCATTGCGTCCGTTCGTAGCCGTCGCCCCGGTGCCAAGATCATCGCTTTTGCCAAAGGTGCGGGACTTCTGTTGAAGGATTACCGTCAAAAGACCGGCGCAGATGCAATTGGGCTCGATTGGTCTGTTCCGCTTTCCTTTGCACAGGAGTTGCAGAAGGACGGCCCCGTTCAGGGCAATCTGGACCCTATGCGTATGGTCGCCGGTGGCAAGGCACTGGATGAGGGCATCGATGCCATTCTGCAGGCACTGGGCAACGGTCCACTGATTTTCAATCTTGGCCATGGTATCACGCCACAGGCCGATCCAGAGAATGTAACGAAGCTGGTGAACCGCGTGCGTGGTTTTAAACGATGAGTGGTGAGCAGCAGACTTCGGAATCTGCTGGACGGAAAACCCGGCTGCGCGTAGCTGTGGCGCTCAGCGCATTTGTTTGCTTCGGTGGCCTGCTCTACTGGATAGGTCCTGATCAGGCCTATCTCTGGGTTAAGGCGCTGCATATCATCGCTGTGATTTCATGGATGGCGGGGCTGCTTTATATGCCGCGGCTGTTCATCTACCACACTGATGCACCGGTCGGTTCCGTGCAATCCGAAACCTTCAAGGTGATGGAACGGCGTCTTCTCAAGCTGATCATGAACCCTGCCATGATGATTTCATGGGTGTTGGGGCTCTACCTCGCCTGGAGCGTTTATGGCTTTTCGGGTGGATGGCTCCATGCCAAAATTCTCGCAGTGGTGTTTCTAACCGGTGCGCATGTGTATTTCAGCCGTGCAGTTCGGGTTTTTGCGCGTGATGAAAACAAACACAGCGCCCGACACTGGCGGTTGTTAAACGAGGTTCCAACCGTCTTGATGATCATCATCGTCATACTTGTGGTTGTGAAACCGTTTTGATCGGTTCATATTTTTATAAATTTCGCGGAATTGTTGCTTTTCTCTTGCAGGCTTCCAATTCAGTCGCTATTTTCCCGCTACTCATCTTCGCGGCATGTGTCTTGTTCAGTCGTATGCGGGTCATTCACCCAGTACCGAATTTTTCCGCACGCCCCTCCCCTATCATTTCTTAATATCTGAAACGGTCTTCTCTTCATGGCTGAAATGAAGCTTCAAGAACTAAAAAGCAAATCTCCAACCGATTTGCTGACATTTGCGGAATCGCTCGAGGTCGAAAACGCCAGCACCATGCGTAAGCAGGAGTTGATGTTTGCTATCCTCAAGGTTCTCGCCAGCCAGGATATCGAGATTATCGGTGAAGGTGTGGTGGAAGTTCTGCAGGACGGTTTCGGCTTTCTGCGTTCCGCCAATGCCAACTATCTGCCTGGTCCTGATGATATCTACATATCTCCCTCGCAGATCCGCCGCTTCTCGCTGAAGACTGGCGATACGGTTGAAGGACCAATCCGTGGGCCGAAGGAAGGCGAACGGTATTTTGCGCTTCTGAAGGTCAACTCGATCAACTTCGACGATCCTGAAAAGATTCGCCACAAGGTTCACTTCGATAACCTGACACCGCTCTATCCGAACGAGCGTTTCAAGATGGAACTTGATGTTCCAACCTCGAAGGATTTGTCGTCTCGCGTTATCGATCTGGTTGCCCCACTCGGCAAAGGCCAGCGTGGTCTGATCGTTGCACCGCCACGTACCGGTAAAACGGTTCTGCTGCAGAATATCGCACATTCGATCACTGCTAACCATCCGGAATGCTATCTCATCGTTCTGCTGATCGATGAGCGTCCTGAAGAAGTGACGGACATGCAGCGTTCTGTGAAGGGTGAAGTTGTTTCCTCTACCTTCGACGAGCCAGCAGTTCGCCACGTTCAGGTCGCTGAAATGGTCATTGAGAAGGCGAAGCGCCTTGTCGAGCATGGTCGTGACGTTGTTATCCTGCTCGATTCGATCACCCGCCTCGGTCGTGCTTACAACACCGTTGTTCCCTCTTCTGGTAAGGTTCTGACCGGTGGTGTCGATGCCAACGCCCTGCAGCGTCCTAAGCGTTTCTTCGGTGCTGCCCGTAACATCGAAGAAGGCGGCTCATTGACAATCATCGCAACGGCGCTGATCGATACAGGCAGCCGTATGGATGAAGTTATCTTTGAAGAATTCAAGGGTACAGGTAATTCGGAAATCGTGCTTGACCGCAAGGTTGCTGACAAGCGTATCTTCCCTGCTCTGGATATTCTCAAGTCCGGCACACGTAAGGAAGACCTGCTTGTGCCACGCCAAGATCTTCAGAAGATCTTTGTTCTACGCCGTATCCTTGCTCCGATGGGAACGATGGACGCCATCGAATTCCTTATCGACAAGTTGAAGCAAACCAAGAACAACGGTGATTTCTTCGATTCGATGAACACCTGACGGTTAGCCGGATTCAATAATAAAGTGGCCGTGTGGTGTAATGCCAGCACGGCCATTTTTTATTGAAGATAATAATTGTATGTTCGGGCCTAGGTGGGACCAAGTGACAGCGATGACAAAAACCTCAGACACGATTTACGCATTGTCCAGTGGCGCGCTGCCTGCTGGTGTCGCGGTCATCAGACTCAGCGGACCACAGGCATTTCCTATGTTGCAAAGTCTGATCAAAGGTCCTTTGCCGGATTCCAGAAAAGCAAGTTTAAGAACGATTCGTAACCGTAATGGTCTAGTGATTGATCAGGCGCTGGTGCTTCCATTTCCAGCTCCACACTCCTTTACCGGTGAAGATTGCGTGGAATTGCAAGTCCACGGCAGCCGGGCTGTGGTGAACGCTGTATTTGAGGAGTTGGCGGGGCATGAAGGGGGAAGGCCGGCGGAAGCTGGAGAATTTTCCCAACGTGCTTTCGAGAATGGGAAGATGGATCTTGTCGAGGTTGAAGGTCTCGCAGATCTATTACATGCAGAAACGGAGATGCAGCGTCGTCTTGCCGTTGAGCAAAGTTCTGGCAAACTCTCTGCTCTTTACGATGGCTGGGCCGACAGGTTGACGCGAGCGCGTGCGTTTATCGAGGCCGAACTCGATTTTGCCGATGAAGAAGATGTACCTGACTCTGTCGCCAATCAGGTTTGGATACAGATGAAGGCGCTGCTGGATGAAATTAACAATCATCTTACCGCCGCATCGTCAGCAGAAATCATCCGAGACGGCCTCAAGATTGCGCTGGTTGGCGAACCTAACGTCGGCAAGTCCAGCCTGCTGAACGCTCTCAGCGGTCGTGACGTGGCGATCGTTACCGATATTGCTGGCACGACCAGGGATGTCTTGAACGTCGATCTTAACCTTGGTGGTTATCTCATCACCGTCTCCGATACCGCCGGCATACGAGAGACAGCTGATGCCGTCGAGCAGGAAGGCGTTAAAAGAGCGGTTGCAAAAGCCGAAACGGCCGACTTGGTTTTGCATCTTGTTGATACCGATTCGATTCCGAAACAAACTAGCCTTACTATCAATACTGGTAACCACGTCCTCTTGCGCAGCAAAAGCGACAAGCGCTGTCCCTCGCCTTTGCCATCTGAATTTGCACTCGAACTGTCCGTCGAAAGCGGACATGGTGTGGAAAAACTCAAATCATTTATTCGAGACTATATAGAGAACCGCCTTGGTTCTGCATCGATGTTGGCGCCCGCGCGACAGAGACATCAGAAACGTCTTGAAGAGACACGAAATTATGTTAGTGATGCGCTGCAATCCGAAGGTCAGGATTTGGCCATACGATCGGAATATCTCCGTCTCGCTGCAAGTTCTCTTGGTAGAATAACCGGACGAGTAGATGTCGAAGATTTATTGGGTGTGATTTTCTCCGAATTCTGCATTGGCAAATGATTCACGTGAAACATTCGGGCTAATGAGTGCCCTCTCCGTTTCCGCAGAGTAATACAAGGGCATTGATATGCACTACGATGTAATTGTTATCGGTGGTGGACATGCAGGCTGCGAAGCTGCGGCTGCAGCGGCACGTCATGGTGCCAAGACAGCTTTGATTACCCACAAAGCTGACACCATCGGCGTCATGTCCTGTAATCCTGCGATCGGTGGGTTGGGAAAAGGTCACCTTGTTCGCGAGATTGACGCTCTCGATGGTTTGATGGGCCGTGTTGCCGATGCGGGCGGAATACAGTTCCGTATGCTCAATCGTAAAAAAGGGCCGGCTGTCCGCGGTCCTCGTACTCAGGCTGATCGCAAGCTTTATCGTCTCGCCATGGCTAAGGAAATTGCCTCAATCGATAATCTTACAGTTATCGAAGGTGATGCCTATGATATTGAAATTGAAGATAAAATCGTCAAAAAAGTTGTCATGGCGGATGGGCGTGTGTTTCCTTGCGCATCAGTTGTTCTGACCAGCGGCACCTTTCTCCGAGGCCTCATTCATATCGGTTCCGAAAAGATTCCTGCAGGTCGTGTTGGTGAAAAGCCATCTGTTGGACTATCCGATACACTGGCGCGGTTGGGGCTGAAACTGGGTCGTTTGAAAACTGGCACACCCGCCCGTTTGAATGGCAAGACAATTGAGTGGGATTCGGTGGAGCGCCAGTCCGCAGACGAAGACCCGGTCCCCTTCTCTTTCATGACGGACGCGATTGTTAATCCACAAATTGATTGTGGTGTGACCCGTACCACCGAATACAGTCACAAGATCATCCGCGACAATATCCATCTCTCAGCGATGTATTCCGGACAGATTGAAGGTGTTGGGCCGCGTTATTGCCCTTCCATCGAGGACAAGATCGTTCGCTTTGGAGACCGTGACGGTCACCAGATATTCCTGGAGCCTGAGGGACTGGATGACGACACGATTTACCCGAACGGTATTTCGACGTCGTTACCGGCGTCCGTTCAGGAAGCTTTCATTCATAGTATTCCCGGATTGGAAAAAGTTGAAATTTTCCAACCAGGTTATGCAATTGAATATGATTACGTTGATCCTCGCGAGCTCTACCCTTCTTTGCAGGTCAAGAAGGTGCAAGGTCTGTTTCTTGCAGGACAAATCAATGGCACGACTGGTTACGAAGAAGCGGGCGCTCAAGGCCTGGTCGCCGGTCTTAATGCATCGCTTTATGCTTCCGGTGCTGACGCCCTGCATTTCAGCCGCACTGAATCCTATATCGGTGTGATGATTGACGATCTGACGTCAAAGGGCGTCAGTGAACCGTACCGCATGTTTACATCACGTGCCGAATATCGGCTTTCTCTACGGGTTGATAATGCCGATTTGCGTCTGACCCCTATTGGTTTGAAAGCGGGAATTATTGGTTCGGCCCGCGCTGGGCGCTTTTCTGAATTCACGGATGCGATCGAAGACGGTCGTGCTCTGCTGCAGTCAATTCAGATCAGCCCCAACGAAGGGGCGAAAATTGGCTTGAAGTTAAATCAGGATGGGCAGCGCCGTTCTGCCTATGAGTTGCTGTCCTATCCTGATATTTCGCTCGATCAGCTCCGTGGACATTGGAGCGAGTTGAGCGTGATCAACAATAAGGTTGGCGAAGTGCTGGAGATTGAAGCTGGCTATGCTGTGTATATGCAGCGTCAGAGCGCTGATATTATCGAAATTCGTCGTGACGAGGATCGTAAGATACCAGATGATTTTGACTACAGCTTGCTTTCCAGCCTGTCGAATGAATTGAAGCAGAAACTTATTGCTGCAAAACCTCTGAATATCGCACAGGCATCCCGTGTCGATGGCATGACACCGGCCGCTGTATCGCTTATTCTGGCGTTGGTAAAAAAGCACAACGTAGCGATTCAACCGCAGGTAAAATCGCACTCATAACGAGTCTTTATATGCAGATAAACGGCCAAAGTGTTTCACGTGAAACACATGAACGACTCACACATTATGTTGAGCTGTTTAAAAAGTGGAATAAAACAACAAATCTCGCAGCGCCCTCCACCATATCGGAAATCTGGAGTCGGCACATTGCGGATAGCGCGCAGATCTTTCAGCTAACCCCACAACCGCAAACGTGGGTTGATTTGGGCAGTGGCGGCGGGCTTCCTGGTGTTGTCACGGCGATTTTCCTGGCTGAACTCAACGATGGCTGGGTTCATCTGGTTGAAAGCAATAATAAGAAAGCAGCGTTCTTGCGTGTTGCTTTGGCTGAAACCGGTGCTCGGGGCAGTGTTCACCCTATTCGCATCGAAAAAGCGCCTGAAATCATTCCGCATTGCGATGTGATTTCAGCACGTGCGCTCGCTGACCTCGATCTTTTGCTCGAATATATGCATCCTTGGGCCAAAGATTCCGAAAAAGTGAAGGCTTTTTTTAATAAAGGCCGGGATTACCGAAGTGAGATCACGAAAGCCCGTGGTCGTTGGCAGTTTGATCTGATAAAACATTCCAGTGTTGTTGAGGCAGATTCCGTTGTTCTGGAAATCAGCCGTCTTACATCTCAACAATGATGTATTCTCTGGGTGTGCGGCATTATGTTTGAAAAAAACCGAATTATCACCATTGCAAATCAGAAAGGCGGCGTTGGTAAAACAACGACAGCCATCAATCTTGCAACGGCACTCGCGGCAATTGGGGAACGTGTTCTTATTGTTGACCTCGATCCGCAGGGTAATGCCAGTACTGGCTTGGGTATTGATCGCCGCGACCGCAAACTTTCGTCTTATGACTTGCTGATTGGTAGCAATACGATTGGTGAGACTGTCGTCCCAACAGCTGTTCCCAATCTTGATATTGTGCCATCCACAATGGACTTGCTGGGCTTCGAAATGGAAGCCGCGAATCTGCCCAACCGTGCTTTTCGATTGAAGGCCGCCCTGTCGAGCGAACAGGCGAAAACCTATTCCTATATTCTGTTGGACTGCCCGCCGTCCTTCAATCTACTGACCATGAATGCCATGGCCGCCGCACATTCAGTATTGGTGCCACTTCAGTGCGAGTTCTTTGCATTAGAAGGGTTGAGCCAGTTGCTTGATACCGTCAACCAGGTTCGGCAGACGGTCAATCCTACTCTCGATATCCAGGGTATTGTGTTGACAATGTTTGATGCGAGAAACAATCTTGCCCAGCAGGTTGTTAACGATGTGCGTACGCACCTTGGGGAAAAAGTCTATCATACGCTTATTCCTCGCAATGTTCGGGTTTCGGAAGCGCCATCTCATGGTAAGCCTGCAATTCTCTACGATCTGAAATGCGCGGGTAGTCAGGCCTATCTCCAGCTTGCATCGGAAGTTATCCAGCGTGAGCGGTTGCGTAAGGCGGCGTGACGGACAAGTTTATAGTACGGAGTGACATGCATGAGTGACGATATTTCAAAACGTCGGCTTGGCCGCGGTTTGGCAGCCCTGATCGGTGAGATGGATCAGCCCCTGCCCTCGGGAGATACGCAGCGTACGGTCAATCCCGATCGAAATGTTCCCATCGAATTCATAGCCCGCAGCGCGCGTAACCCGCGCCGGCATTTCGATGAAAGCGAACTGCAGGATTTGGCTGCTTCTATTCGTCAACATGGCATCGTGCAGCCGGTTGTGGTGCGTACCGTTGAACCCAGCCGTTATGAAATCATAGCTGGTGAACGTCGCTGGCGTGCTGCGCAGCTAGCGGGCTTTACAGAAATCCCAGTTATTATTCGTGACGTGGACGATCGAACAGCGCTTGAATTGGCGATTGTTGAAAACGTCCAGCGCTCAGACCTTAATCCGCTTGAAGAAGCGCTGGGTTACGATCAGCTTATCGCTGAGCATGGTTATACACAAAACGATCTTGGTGAAATTATCGGTAAAAGCCGAAGCCATGTTGCCAATAGCCTGCGCTTGTTGAAGCTACCGGATCCCGTTCGTGACATGTTGGCACAGGGTTCCCTGTCTGCCGGTCACGCACGTGCGCTGGTTTCGACCTCTGATCCATCGGGCCTGGCAAAAACGATCGTGTCAAAGGGTTTGTCCGTTCGTGATGCTGAGCGTTTGGCGCAAAATGATATCAAGGGACAGAGTGAACATCAGCGGCAGTCCGTACCGGAAACCAAGGATTCAGATACTCTGGCTTTGGAGCGTTCACTGACGGATGCACTTGGGTTGGATGTAAAGATCAATCACAAAGCGTCTGGCGGCCAGATCCGTATCAGCTATAAAACGTTGGAGCAGCTCGAGGCTGTCTGCAAGCTTCTGGAACGCGCCTGATATTGTTTCGAAAATGAAATGATTTTATTGCAAACCCGCATCGACGTTGGTGCGGGTTTTATATGGTTACTGACGTCTTAATGAGATGTGCTGACTAGCGACATTTGTTTAAGTCTTTGTTTTCACGCTATTTTGATCAACGTGAAACGCCGAATTAAAAATCAATTGCACGGCCGTTGATTTCATAATCACCAAATCGCACGGGCTCAGCGCCGCCTCGCCCGCCGGTTTCCGGCGGTAGCTCCAGTTCCTGTTGTGCTTTTCGGCGTTCTTCTGCTTCCTGTAGGGCTCGTTTGGCGGCTGGCGACAATTTACGTGTTGAGAGGTTCTTTTCGTTCTCGTCGAACAAGTTGTCGTTATCTGCATTCTGCATGGTTTCGCGCCTTTGGCAGTCTGATATTGAAAAGCGGACTATCATAACCAAATTACACGAGGAACAATCGAACGGCAAATGGCCGTATCGAACACATCGTAAAATGGAGACAACGGATGAATCTTGCGCGCACTGCCATGCTTCTTGCCTTCATGACAGCCTTGTTCATGGGGGTCGGCTTTCTGATTGGCGGACAGGGCGGTATGATGATCGCACTTGTCATCGCGGCGGGTATGAACCTGTTTTCCTACTGGAACTCGGACAAGATGGTGTTGTCCGCTTATCACGCCCAAGAGGTTGATGAGCGCAACGCGCCAGAGTTTTTTACGATGATCCGCGATCTATCGCAGAATGCCGGCCTGCCAATGCCGAAGGTCTATATCTATGAGAGCGAGCAACCAAATGCCTTTGCTACGGGCCGAAATCCTGAAAACGCAGCTGTGGCCGCCTCTACGGGCCTTCTGCAAAGGTTGAGCCCGCAAGAGGTTGCAGGGGTCATGGCCCACGAGCTTGCCCATATCCAAAACCGTGACACTTTAACCATGACGATTACGGCAACCCTTGCCGGTGCTATTTCCATGCTCGGAAACTTTGCGTTTCTGGTTGGTGGCAATCGCAACAACAACAATCCGCTCGGTTTCATTGGCGTGCTGGTTGCGATGATTGTTGCGCCACTGGCGGCCATGCTTGTTCAGATGGCGATCAGCCGGACGCGCGAATATTCCGCTGACCGTCGTGGTGCCGAGATTTGTGGTAATCCACTATGGCTGGCCTCAGCGCTTCAGAAAATCTCTGGCGCTGCACAGCGTCTGCACAATGAGGATGCCGAACGTAACCCGGCGACTGCGCATATGTTCATCATCAACCCGCTATCCGGTGAGAGAATGGACAACCTGTTTTCCACGCACCCGAATACGGAAAATCGTGTCGCTGCGCTGCAGGCAATGGCAAACGAATTTTCCCAGCCATCGACGCCACCCGCCACAAGTGCTAATGCCGAGCGTAAGACACGTTCTGTACCCTCCACCGGCTGGGGACGGGGCGGAAACAATGAACGCAAAGGACCATGGTCTTGACGGCAGAACACGCCAAAAAAACACCTCACCGCAACAAACGGCGTGACAATCCAAGAGCAGGTAGCGATCAGGACGGTGGACTGCAGTTTGACAACAAGCCGGGTCTAGAAACCCGCAATGCTGCTGTCAAAATCCTGTCTGCTGTCATCGATAAGAAAACATCGCTTGATGGTATGCTGGATGCTGAAACAGGCAATCCGGCCTATAGGGCGCTAAATGCGGCTGACCGTGGCTTGGTGCGCGCCATCATCAACACAGCCCTTCGTCACCTGCCGCGTATTGATGCGGCGATATCCATGTTGCTGGACAATCCCTTGCCATCAGGCGCGCGGTCGCTGCATCACGTTCTGGTGGTCGGTGTAACGCAGATGCTCTACCTTGATGTACCCGACCATTCTGCTGTCGATCTTGCCGTAGAGCAAGCTCATCGCGATCCTCGTAATCGGCGTTTCGTAAAATTGGTCAACGCCCTTCTGCGTCGTCTCGGCCGCGAAAAGGAGGAGATCAAGGAACGAATTTCCACCGTGCCGGTGCTGCCTGAATGGTTCTTTGACCGGTTGGTCTCGGCCTATGGTCGAGAAAAAGCCGAGCAGATTGCGCAGGCACAGCTTTGGCCTTCGACCATCGACGTTACGGTGAAATCTAATCCAGAAGTCTGGGCAGAGAAATTTGGCGGTCAGGTACTGGCTACGGGATCTGTACGTCTTGGCGCCTTTGAAGGGCAGATCCCTGATCTCGAGGGTTTCACGCAGGGCGAGTGGTGGGTGCAGGACGCAGCTGCCAGCCTTCCAGTCAGATTGATGGGAGACATCAAGGGCAAACGGGTGGTTGACCTCTGTGCGGCTCCTGGTGGCAAGACCGCACAGCTTGTTTTGGCTGGAGCTGACGTGACGGCCCTTGATCAATCGGGTAACCGTTTGAAGCGACTTCGCGGCAATCTGGAGCGTCTCGGTTTTGCAGCCGATACGGTTGAAAGCAACCTGTTGACGTTCACCACAGATGAACCTTTTGATGTGGTGCTGCTTGACGCGCCCTGCTCTTCAACAGGAACCCTGCGTAAACATCCTGATGTTCCATGGACAAAGGGACCGGAAGACATTGAAAAGCTCGCCGGACTCCAGGAGAGAATGCTGCGCCACGCCATTTCACTGGTGAAGCCAGGTGGCATTCTGGTGTTTTCCAACTGCTCGCTTGACCCTCTTGAGGGTGAGCACATGATTTCCCGCGTGCTGCAAGACAGCACCGATGTGGAACGTGTGCCTGTGGACAAAAAAAATTGGCCAGGTTTGGAAGCTGCCGTCAACGGCGACGGCGATTTGCGCACAACGCCTGATATGCTTGGCGGAACCGATGGATTTTTTGCCACCGTGCTGCGTAGAAAATAAGCAAAGCCCGACGGATTTCCACGTCTGAAAAACTGATGTCGGATTTTTTTCTTGAAATTCCGTGCCTTAAAAAGATTATGCAATCAATCACGAATCATGTGATTGATTGCTAAATTATTTGTTTCGTGTGCAATTCCTTAAAATCAGGCATGAGACCGTATAGACGGGAAAAACGGTTTGGCAGGGTCTAACTCCAACGGTTACGGAAGTGCAGGGTTTTTTATGAAAACCCTATACCGTCGTGCGCGTATACGGGTTGCCGGCTTGCGTATGGTCCTGATACCCGGGGTGTCTGCGCCTGATGGGCTGGTTGCAGCACCGACAGATTTACATGCCGTTGATCCGTTCGTTGCGGAAGAATTGCTGAATGGTCGTATCGTTTTGGCTGGCCGGGTCTACGAACTGGATGGCGTTTCGGTTTTTGCGGATGAATTGCCAAGTCTGGCATTTGCGGAGAGCCTCTATTCCTTTGAATGGTTGCGTCATATTCGTGCTCACCGTACAAATGAATGCTGCGCAAAGGCCCGCCAACTGGTGGCGGAATGGATGGCGCTGCACGGGCGAAAAGCGCGTGGTCTGGCGTGGGAGCCGGACATTGCAGCCAGACGGTTGATTGCGCTCCTGTCGCATTCTCCTGTTGTACTGAATGACGCCGAGAGTGGTTTCTATCGCCGCTTCATGAAGACACTGGGTTTTCACGTGCGTTATCTCGGCATGATCGCCCGCTTTGCGCCCGATGGTGAAACTCGCCTGCGAATACATATTGCACTGGCTGTCGCCTCAATCTGTATGTCTGGCAAACAATCCTGGGTGTCACGTCAGGCCAGAAAATTAAGTCGTGAAATGGAACGTCAGGTCCTGCCGGATGGCGGGCATGTTTCACGCAATCCGCGGGTTCTTCTCGATCTGTTGCTGGATCTGCTGCCGCTGCGTCACAGCTATATTAATCTCGGACACACTGTTCCGTCCGGGCTTGTTTCCGCAATTGACCGAATATTTCCGGCATTGCGGTTTTTCAGGCATCAAGATGGTGATCTGGCTCTGTTTAACGGCGCCACGAGCACGTTGGCCAACGAACTGACGGCTGTGCTGCGGTATGACGATACGGCCGGGGCAACGACGCGTGAACTGCCTGATATGGCCTATCAGCGTTTGGTGGCTGGAGACACAACTGTGCTGATTGACACTGGCCGGGCTTTATCTGTTGAGCTTTCATCAACTGCCCATGCCGGTTGTCTGTCTTTTGAAATGTCTGCAGGACGGTATCGCTTTATCGTCAATTCCGGTTCTCCGGAAAATGGCAGTGTCGAACTGAAAGAATTGGCGCGCTCCACGGCGGCCCATTCAACTGTGACCTTGGCCGATACGTCGTCATGCCGGTTTTCCCGCTCAGCATTTCTCGGACCAATTATGGTGCAAGGTGCCCGCGAGGTGATGGTCAACCGTACGACTGGGCCTAATAAAAACGACATCGTTTCCGCAAAGCATGACGGTTATGTTGCCGATTTTGGTTACCTGCATGAGCGCGAAATGGATATGAATGAGGCTGGAACACGTATCCGGGGTCGTGACATTGTCTATGTAGCTGGCAAGAACAACAAACATATTCCTGAAAGCCTGCTGGCTGTTGCGCGCTTCCATGTTCATCCCCTGATCGAACTTAGCCAGCTCAATGATGAAACCGTAGTTCTGACTGCACCTGATGGTACCCGCTGGCATTTCTCAGTTCCCGGCCGAGCCCTTGCCATTACCGATGATATCTTCATGGCAAATGTGTCCGGCCCACGGCGGTCGCAACAGATTGAAGTGGCTTTCGACGTTCCCGAAGTACGCGAAATACGCTGGTTTTTAGACCGTAAGGCCTGAATGATTGCCTGATTCGTGTTTATTCCCGTGGGAAGGTGTGCTAACGCGACCCCAACGGCCGGTCTCTTCTTCCGGCTGATTTTCCTGCCTATACGGAGTAAGCCGATGGCTGTTGTTTCCAAGAAAATCCCCGCCCCGGATAAAGTCAAAATTCGCACGGCACTTTTGTCCGTATCGGACAAGACCGGCATCATCGAACTCGCCACCACACTGGCTTCAATGGGTGTGAAACTGCTGTCGACAGGTGGAACCGCGAAGGCTATTGCCGATGCTGGCTTGCCGGTTACCGACGTTTCTGACGTCACGAAGTTTCCGGAAATCATGGATGGCCGCGTCAAGACGCTGCACCCGAATGTGCATGGCGGTCTTCTGGCGATCCGTGATGACGCTGATCACATCGCTGCCATGAAAAAGCACGGTATCGAAGGCATCGATCTTTCCGTCATCAATCTCTACCCCTTCGAGGAAGTTCGCGCCAAGGGTGGTGATTACCCGACAACGGTTGAGAATATCGATATTGGTGGCCCGGCCATGATCCGCGCTTCAGCCAAGAACCATGCCTATGTCACAGTTATCACTGATCCGTCCGACTACGGCGCTTTGCTGGATGCACTGAAGGCTGATGACGGCCAGACAACCTACGCGCTGCGCCAGAAGTTTGCTGCCAAGGCCTATGCTCGTACAGCTGCCTATGACGCGATGATATCCAATTGGTTCGCGGATGCGCTTGAAATTGAAGCACCTGATTACCGCGCAATTGGCGGCGTCCTGAAAGAAAAGATGCGTTATGGTGAAAACCCACATCAGAGCGCGGGCTTCTACCTGACCGGGGAGAAGCGTCCCGGCGTTGCCACGGCAACGCTGCTGCAGGGCAAGCAGCTTTCCTACAACAACATCAATGACACGGATGCTGCCTTCGAGCTGGTGGGTGAGTTTCCGGCCTCCAACGGTCCGGCCTGCGCCATTATCAAGCACGCCAATCCATGTGGTGTTGCAACCGGTGAAACCATGCTTGAGGCCTATAAAAAGGCCCTCGCCTGCGATTCTGTATCGGCATTTGGTGGCGTGATTGCGCTTAACCAGACGCTGGATGCGCAGACGGCCGAAGAAATCGTCAAGCTGTTCACCGAAGTGATCATTGCTCCTGACGTTACGGAAGAAGCAAAGGCCATCGTAGCGCGCAAGCCAAACCTGCGCCTGCTGTCGGCCGGTGGTCTGCCAGATCCGCGTTCGCGTGGCCTCGCAGCCAAGACCGTTTCCGGTGGCCTTTTGGTTCAGAGCCGCGATAATGGCATGGTTGAAGACCTCGACCTCAAGGTTGTGACAAAACGTGCGCCGACTGCCCAAGAGTTGGAAGACATGAAGTTTGCGTTCAAGGTCGCAAAACATGTTAAATCCAACGCCGTTATCTACGCCAAGGATGGTCAGACAGCGGGTATTGGCGCAGGCCAGATGAGCCGCGTGGATTCCGCACGTATTGCGGCCCTGAAAGCTGAAGATGCCGCCAAGGCGCTTGGCCTTGCCGAACCACTGACAAAGGGCTCTGCGGTTGCTTCTGAAGCGTTTTATCCGTTTGCAGATGGTTTGCTAGCCGCGATTGCTGCCGGCGCTACAGCCGTCATCCAGCCGGGTGGCTCGATGCGTGACCAGGAAGTGATCGACGCGGCCAACGAACATAACGTGGCGATGGTCTTCACTGGCATGCGTCACTTCCGCCACTAAGCATCGCGGCTTCTCTCAGCCTTTATTGGGAGAGGCCCCAGCACCTTAATAATCAAAAAGGCCCGGAGAGATCCGGGCCTTTTTCCATTTCGTGGCGATTTCGATGTTTCACGCCTATCAGGTCACAGCTCCAACCTGCCACGGTACAAACTCGTTATCACCATAGTCGTAAATTTCGCTGACTGTCTTGTCGCCAGAGGCAACAGCAAGAATCCGCTCGAAAATCCGTTCCCCTGCTTCCTCAATGCTTTCGACACCGGTGACGATTTCACCGCAGTTCAGATCCATGTCTTCCTGCATGTGTTCGAACATTTCAGTGTTGGTCGCGATTTTAATGCAAGGTGAGGGCTTGAAGCCGGATACGGATCCACGTCCTGTCGTGAAACAGATGACGTTGCAGCCGCCGGCAACCTGGCCTGTTACAGCAACGGGGTCATAACCGGGTGTGTCCATAAACACGAAACCTGGTTCGGTAACGGTTTCTGCAAATTCATAAACTGCTTTCAGCGGCATCGAACCACCCTTGGCCACGGCACCCAGAGATTTCTCAAGAATGGTGGTCAAGCCGCCCAGCTTGTTGCCGTGCGACGGGTTGTTATTCAGTTCGTCTCCGTTACGCGCGGTATAGTCGCGCCACCAGTCAATGCGCTCAAGCAGCTTTTCGGCAACCGCTGGCGTTACGGCACGGCGTGTCAGAAGATGTTCGGCACCATAGATTTCCGGCGTTTCCGAAAGCACCGTGGTGCCACCATTGCGCACGATCAGGTCGGATGCGTAACCAAGTGCCGGATTTGCAGAAATGCCGGAATAACCGTCCGAACCACCACATTCCAGTGCTAGTTTCAGTTTGGACAGTGGCTGCGGGGTGCGTTTGGCATGATTGACGAGTGGCAGCATGTCCTTGATCTGGGCAATCGCAGCTTCGATGGTCTTGCGGGTGCCGCCATGCTGCTGGATGGTCATGGTACGCAGACGCTCACCCTCCTCCATCCGGTAGTGTTCGAGAATGGGGGCAATCTGGTTTGTTTCACAGCCGAGGCCGATCAGCAGAATGCCGCCAAAATTGGGATGACGTGCATAACCTTGAATGGTGCGGATCAGCAGTCGGTACCCTTCCGACTTGGTGTTGAGAGCACACCCCCCACCATGGGTCAGCGCAACGACACCGTCGACGTTGTCAAAACCGTCCAGTCCGCCCTGCTTGTTGAAGTAGTCGGCAATGTAGCGGGAGACGGTGGCGGAACAGTTCACGGACGCGATGACGCCGATGTAATTGCGGGTACCAGCGCCACCAAGGCCACGATCGTAGCCCATGAATGTACGGCGTTCGGCTTCCGGCAGCATGCCGGTTTCCTCGATATCGACGCTGAACTGGTGCGCATGCTCGGAGGGTACCATGGCAAGGTTGTGCAGGTGGACATGACGACCGGGCTCAATGTCCTGGGTGGCAATACCGATCACCTGACCGTATTTACGGACTTCTTCGCCAGACTTAATGGTCTTCAGCGCAACCTTGTGTCCGCGGCCGATCAGGTCAAGTGCGACAAGATCTCCCCTGCCGGTCGGGTTTCCTGCAGGAATGGATCTGCGGGCCACAGCAACGTTATCGTTGATATTCAGCAGGATGGTTGGCTCGGAATTTAATGCTTTATCATGCACTGTCACGGGGATTTTCCTCCTCCCGGTCTATGTCTGCGCAAAAGCGCTACTCAGTTCTCGATCCAGCGCTGCTTTGAGCTTTCGAGATGGCTATGCATCGCTGCTTGCGCAAGCAGTGGATCGCGCATTTCAAGGGCTGCCAGAATGACTTCATGCTCATTCAGGGCTCGTGTCCATGTCTCACGGTCCTCAAAACGGACGCGAAACTGGGCGGAAATAGGACTGTGGCGTTCGTCAAAAAGCTCAGCCACCATACGGGCCAACACGCTGTTTTGCGATTGTTCAGCAATGGTAATGTGAAACAGTCGATCCTGATCGAGCGGCTTTTTGCCGAGATCGATTTCCTTCTTCATGCCGTCCAGTAACTGGCGAAGCGTAACGAGTGCTTCCTGTGTAATACGGCTTGCGGCCAAAACAATTGTTGCACCCTCAATGGCAGCACGCGCCTGCATCAGCTCGGTCGGGCTGTCGCCCATCGACTTGGTTTGCCATGTGGTGGTGGCGGGCTCCGCAGACACATAGACGCCGGACCCCATACGAATTTCAACGCTGCCATCGATTTCAAGTGCAATCAGTGCTTCGCGTAGGGATGGCCGTGAAACACCCAGTTTCTGGGCCAGTTCCCGCTCCGCTGGCAGGCGCGATCCGGGCTGAAATTCGCCCTGATCGATCAACTCACGGATTTGATCCGCAATCTGCTGGTAAAGGCGGCGTGTTTCCATGTGTTTGGTCAGGCCAATTATCTCGTTGAGTATGAGCATTTTAAGTTTACGAAATTTGGCCTTACCGTATCTATAAGTGTGACAATAGGCAAGAATAAGTTTAAAATATTGAATTATATAGATTTATTGCGGCTGATAATTTTCTGCTATAAGGCTGGTTTCGAAGTTTTTCGATAATTGGCTTGACCAATAAAAAAATGCGGCCTAACCATTGCCTCCGATTGAAGGCAACCGGGTGGAGCGTGGTTGCGCATGGAGGATCTCAAATGTCACAAGGCGAACTCAATATCGTAGGCGCAAATACGCCTGGCGATAGCTTTGCCGGTGCTGCCGAAACCCTACTGCGCCTCGAAAATATCACCAAGGAATTCCCCGGTGTTCGGGCCTTGTCGGGCGTACATTTTGATCTCGTGCGCGGTGAAGTGCATGCGGTCTGTGGTGAAAACGGTGCCGGAAAATCAACATTGATGAAAATTGTCAGCGGCGTTTATCAGCCGACTGAAGGTACAATCATTCACAAAGGTAACAAGGTTCAGTATTCCTCGCCGCTCGAATCCGAAGCGGCCGGCATTGCCATCATCCATCAGGAACTGAACCTCATTCCGCATCTCAGTGTGGCGGAAAACATCTATCTGGCGCGCGAGCCGCGTCGTGGGTTCTGGGTCGATCGCAAAAAACTGCGCGCCGATGCCAAGCGCTGTCTTGATCGTCTGGGTGTCGATATTGATCCCGACCAGACGGTGCGTGGCCTTTCCGTTGCGCAGTGCCAGATGGTGGAAATTGCCAAGGCCCTGTCTCTGGATGCCGAAGTGCTGATCATGGACGAGCCTACCTCGTCGCTGACCGAGCAGGAAACCACCCTGCTGTTCAAGGTCATTCATGACCTTAAACGGTCCGGTGTCGGCATCGTTTATATTTCTCACCGTCTGGACGAGATGGCGCAGATCGTTGACCGCGTCACCATCTTGCGTGACGGTCGTTATATCTCCACTGCCAAATTTGCTGAAACAACGGTTGATAATATCGTTGCCCAGATGGTTGGCCGGTCACTGGAGGAAAAATTCCCTGAGCGCACGTCCACGCCGACCGACGAGGTTATCTTTGCCGTTAAGGGACTGACCCGCAAGGGCGTATTCGAGGATGTCAGTTTTGAGTTGAAGCGCGGTGAAATTCTCGGCTTTGCCGGGCTGATGGGCGCCGGTCGTACCGAAGTCGCGCGTGCGATTTTTGGTGCAGATCCGCTAGATTCCGGCGAGATCACCTTTGAAAGCCGCGTTCTTGATATTCGCACCCCGCAGGATGCTATCCGCGAAGGGATCGCCTATCTCTCCGAAGACCGCAAAAGTGATGGTCTTGCGGTGAAGATGTCGGTGGCAGCCAATACGACGCTTGCCAACATGGAAGCGGTTTCCAGCAAGTTTGGCGTGATTGATTTTGCTAAGCACAATGAGATTGCCCGCAAATATGTCGATCTTCTCAACGTCAAGACGCCGTCGATCGAGCAGACCGTTCGTCTGCTATCCGGTGGTAACCAGCAGAAAATCATCATCGGTAAATGGTTGTTCCGCGAATCCCGCATCCTGTTCTTCGATGAACCGACCCGCGGTATCGATGTGGGTGCGAAATTTGCCATCTACAAAATCATGGACGAATTGGCCGCACAGGGCATTGGCGTCATTCTCATCAGTTCCGAATTGCCGGAAGTGCTGGGTCTGACCGATCGTATTGCCGTCTTCCATGAAGGCAAGATCACCGGTGTCTTGAAGACGGCCGAAACGAACCAGGAAGAAATCATGCGATACGCATCCGGCTATGTACCGGCGGCGCAGTGAGGAATGCAATGAGCAGCAATAATCCTGAACAAAAGAACATGTCTTTGAGTGACCGCCAGAAGGATATCATCCAGAAGTTTGCGGCGCTGGGCAGCCTTGTTGCGTTGACCATCGTGTTTTCGCTCACCAGCAGTGCTTTCTTCACCGTTAGCAATGCCATGACCATCGCCTTGCAGGTCACGTCGATCGCTCTTCTCGGTATTGGTGCAACCTGCGTCATCATCACCGGCGGTATCGACCTTTCGGTTGGCTCGGTTTTGGCGCTTGCCGGTGTTGTTGCCGCGCTTGCGGTGAAGGAACTTGGTATCCCCGTGCCGTTTGCGATGCTTCTCGGCATTTTGACCGGTTCGATCTGTGGTTACATCAACGGACTTCTGGTCACACGCTTCAAGCTGCCGCCGTTCATTGCAACGCTTGGCATGATGTTGATTGCACGCGGCGTGGCCCTGCAGATTACCGGTGCCCGCGCAGTGTCCGGCCTCGGTGAATCCTTTGGCGTTCTGGGTAACGGCGCGCTGTTCCGTGTCGTCAACATCGGCGAAGACGGCTTCCCGAATGTTGTATTCCCAGGCATTCCCTACCCGGTCATTCTGATGGTCGTCATCGGTATTGCCGTATCTCTGATGCTCAACCGCTCAGTACTTGGCCGCCATATCTATGCTGTTGGCTCCAACGCGGAAGCTGCACGCCTGTCCGGCGTCAATGTCAGCCGGGTCACCAACTTTACCTACATTCTTTCAGGCACGCTTGCCGGCCTGACAGGCTGCGTTCTGATGTCTCGTCTTGTTACCGCACAGCCGAATGAAGGCGTGATGTACGAACTGGACGCGATTGCCAGTGCGGTGATCGGCGGTACGTCGCTGATCGGTGGCGTTGGTACAATTTCCGGCACAGGCATTGGTGCCTTTGTCATCGGTATTCTGCGCAATGGTCTTAACATGAACGGTGTTTCGGCATTCACGCAGCAAATTATCATCGGCCTCGTCATTCTGGTGACCGTGTGGATCGACCAGTTGCGTAACCGCCGCTGAGAAGGGCGCGGACCCTTTCCGTAAACAACAAGGGGGACGAGGAGTTCTCCCGAAGAGGCCAGAGTGGCCACCATTGGAGGAAGAGATGAAGAAACTTTCGACTGCCCTTCTCACATCTGTCATCGCACTGTGGAGCGTTTCCACCGTCCAGGCCGGTGAAATTGCAGTTATCGTCAAGACGGTAAACTCCACCTTCTGGCAGAACGTCCAGAAGGGCGCAGACGCTGCGATCAAGGACCTGAACGGTCACACGATCACATTCCAGGGCCCGGCTTCGGAATCTGCGATTGCTGACCAGGTGAACATGGTTGAAAACGCAGTAAACCGTAAGGTTGACGGCATCGTTCTCGCTCCGTCTGATCCAGACGCACTGGTTCCAGCCGTCAAGAAGGCATGGGAAGCCCGTATTCCTGTTGTGCTGATCGATTCGCAGCTCGCTGAGGGTTCCGAGCAGTATTACCAGTCCTTCCTCGCAACCGACAACAAGAAGGCCGGCGAGCTTGCAGCGCAGGCGCTGATCGAAAAGGTTGGCACTGAGGGCAAGATTGCCGTCATGTCCTACGTTGCCGGTGCCGGTTCGGAAATTGGCCGCGTTGGTGGTTTTACCGATTACATCAAGGCAAATTCCAAGTTGGAAATCGTTGGTCCGTTCTATTCGCAGTCGCAGATGGCAACGGCTCTGAACCAGACGACTGACGTTCTTGCTGCCAATTCAGACCTCAAGGGCATCTTTGGCGCCAATGAGCCAACAGCAATCGGTGTTGGCCGTGCGCTCGTTCAGTCCGGCAAGGCTGGCAAGGTTGTCGGTATCGGCTTTGACGGTAACCAGGACCTGCAGGAATTCGTCAAGGATGGTACACTGGCAGGTATTGCCGTTCAGGGTTCCTACCAGATGGGTGAACTTGGCGTGCAGACAATCGGCAAAATCCTCAACAAGGAAAAGGTCGAGAAGTTCGTTGATACCGGTGTGGTTGTTGTCACCAAGGACAACATCGAAAAGCCGGAAGCAAAGAACGTTCTTTACTAATCTGCCAGACAGGGCGCGTCGCGACACGCGGCGCGCCGGTTTCTCCTGCAAACGCCTGATTGAAAGTGCCAGACGATGAAAGTATCCGATACGCGCAAGCTGCCCCGCCGCTCCGTTGACGTTACCCTTATGGGGCTTGGCTGCGCCCAGATGGGCAATCTTTACCGTGTCACGCCTTACGAGGAATCGAAGGGTGCTTTCGAAAAGGCATGGGAAAGCGGCATTCGTTATTTCGATACCGCACCGTTTTACGGTTACACTCGTTCGGAGCGTCGTCTCGGCACGATGCTGACCGAACATGATCGCAAGGATTACACCGTCAGCACCAAGGTTGGTCGCGTAATGGTTCCTGACGATACGGTTGGTCCGGAGGAGGATGCCTATGTCGCTCCGCTGCCGTTCCGCCCGAATTATGATTATTCCTATGATGGCATTTTGCGTTCGTTTGACGCCAGCCAGCAGCGTCTTGGAATTCTGAGACCTGATATTCTCTACATCCACGACATCGGCGCTGCGACGCATGGTGAAAAGCACCCGCATTACTGGGAGCAGTTGACCTCTGGCGGCGGTTTCAAGGCGCTTGCAAAGCTGCGTGAAGAAGGGTCGGTCAAGGCTGTTGGCCTTGGCGTCAACGAGTGGGAAGTCATTCGTGATGCCATGCAGGTTTTCGACGTTGATGTCGCCATGCTGGCCGGTCGCTATACGCTGCTGGAACAGCAGAGCCTTGCCTTCATGGACAATTGCGCCACGGTTGGCACCGCGATCGTCATCGCCGGCGCGTTCAACTCCGGCATTCTGGCAGGCAACAAGAAGTTCAACTATGCCGACGCGCCAGCTGATATCGTCAAAAGCGTTGAAGCACTGGAAGCTGTTTGCGCTGACACAGGCGTCAAGTTACAGGCGGCAGCCTTGCAATTTCCTCTCGCCCATCCTGCCTCCGTCACGGTGGTTTCGGGTGCGCGCAACGCAAGCCAGCTGACCTCGAACATCGAGTGGTTCGAGGAAGAAGTTCCGGCCGAATTCTGGGCCGAGCTGCGCAAGCGTGGCCTGATTGCCGAGGGTGCGCCGGTTCCTGGCGGCAAGGCTTGATCAACATGCGGATCGATGCCCATCAGCATTTCTGGCTTATGAAGGATCGGCAGGGCCAATGGCCTCCGCCGTCCTTGGAGGCAATCTACCGGGATTTTTCCCCTCAGGATCTGAAGCCTTTGCTGGACGCGCAGTCCATTGACGGCACCGTTCTGGTCCAGACGATGGAGAGCGAGGTCGACACCGCCTATATGCTCGATCTAGCGGCCAATAACAGCTTTATCAAAGGTGTGGTTGGCTGGACGGATTTGAAGGCCCCGGGGGCTGCAGAGGCCATCAAGGCATTGTCCGCCAATCCGGTGCTTAAGGGTTTTCGGCCCATGTTGCAGGGTCTGGAAGACGACGATTGGATCGATGATCCCGCGCTGGACTCGACAATCGGTGCGATGATTGCCTGTGGTCTCGTGTTCGATGCGTTGGTTTTGCCTCGACATCTGCCCGCACTTTTCAAATTTGTCTCACGCCATCCTGATCTTCCGGTGGTTATCGACCATGGTGCCAAACCTTGGATAGCGACCGGCCATTACAGCGAATGGCGTCAGAACATGGCGGCATTGGCAGGCCTGCCCAATGTATCCTGCAAATTGTCGGGTCTGCTGACGGAGGCCGGTGATCAGAAACCTCAGGCTGTCCGTCCTTACGCGGAAACGATCCTTGAGCTTTTCGGTCATTCGCGCGTGATCTGGGGCAGCGACTGGCCTGTGCTGCGGCTTGCTGGCGATTATGCCGGCTGGCTGGAGATGTGCCGCGATATCGTGCCGCAACAGCATCACGATGCCGTCTTCGGTGGAAACGCCGTTTCCTTCTACAATCTGACCGACCGCCGGTCGTCTTCTGAAAACAGGTGATGTGATGCTTGCGATAAGCTGCGATTCTCCCGGAACACTGACAGCCGTTGACAAGGACATGCCGTCACGTGGCGATGGCGAAGTGCTGGTGCGGGTACGCCGCATTGGTGTGTGCGGTACCGATCTGCACATCTTCACTGGCAATCAGCCTTATCTGTCCTATCCGCGCATCATGGGACATGAGTTGTCCGGTACAGTTGAAGAAGCACCGCAGGGAAGCACTCTTGCCAAGGGCGATATCGTAACGATCATTCCTTATATCTCCTGTGGTCACTGCAGCGCTTGCCTCAAAGGCAAGAGCAATTGCTGCCGCAATATCGGAGTTCTCGGCGTGCACCGTGATGGCGGCATGGCGGAATATCTCAGCGTGCCACAGCAATTTGTGCTCAAGGCCGACGGGTTGACGCTTGATCAGGCCGCGATGACGGAGTTTCTGGCAATTGGCGCTCACGCCGTTCGCCGCGCCAAAGTCGAAAAAGGCCAGAATGTTTTGATCGTTGGCGGTGGTCCCATCGGCATGGCCGTTGCTATATTTGCAAAGCTTGATGGCGGACGCGTCACTGTCATTGACGGACGCACAGACCGTCTGGATTTCTGCAAGAAACACCTTGGTGTCGATGAGACCGTTCAGCTCGGCGATGGCGACAAGGACAGGCTGTCGGAGATTACCGGTGGCGATTTTTTTGATGCTGTTTTTGATGCAACAGGCAATTCGAAGGCCATGGAGCGTGGTTTTTCGTTCGTCGGTCACGGCGGCACCTACGTGCTGGTATCGATCGTCAGCAGCGACATCACCTTTAATGATCCGGAGTTCCACAAGCGGGAAACCACACTGCTCGGCAGCCGAAACGCGACCATCGAGGATTTTGAACGGGTCATTGCTGCACAGCGCAGCGGTGGCGTGCCGGATGCCTTGATCACACACCGCATGACACTCACAGAGGTTCCGGAGAAGTTTTCTGGTCTGCTTGATCCGGCAGCGGGCGTTGTGAAAGGCATGGTTGAGGTTCAATGAGCGAAGCCACTCCCATCCTGCAGTTCGGGACAAGTCGTTTTCTCCTGGCGCATGCCGACCTCTTCGTGTCGGAAGCACTGGAAGCGGGCAAGGCGCTTGGCAAGATTGCCATTGTCCAGACAACAGGCAATGCCCAGAGTGCGGCACGTATCGCTGCACTGGGTAAACCCGATGGCTATCCGGTGCGTATCCGTGGTCTGAAAAACGGCGTCGCTGTTGATGAGGAGCGTCGTGGCATGGCTGTGGCGTTTGGCCTGAGTGCGAACCAGGATTGGCAGACCGTTCGCGAGATTGCCTCTGTTGCGAAGGTGATTATCTCAAACACCGGCGACAAGGGTTATGAGCTGGATTCGGACGATACCGTCGAATTGGCTGATGATTTTACCCGGGTTCCAAAAAGCTTTCCGGCCAAGCTGTGCTTGTTGCTGCTGGAGCGCTGGCAGCTCCACCCGGAAAGTGAAATCTCGATTTTCCCTTGCGAACTGATCCCGCGTAATGGCGACCGGTTGAAGGATATTATCCGTGGACTTGCCGACAGTTGGCAACTGCCTGCTGGTTTCACGTTCTACCTGACGGAAAAGTGCCGTTTTGCCAACAGCCTCGTTGACCGGATTGTTTCGGAACCGATTGAGCCTGTTGGCGCGGTTGCAGAACCCTACGCCATCTGGGCTGTTGAAAATCAGGCCGGGCTGACATTGCCCTGTGTGCACCCTCATCTCGTTTTGACCGATGATCTCGATCATTACGAAAACCTGAAGCTTTATCTTCTCAATCTCGGTCACAGCTATCTGGCCGAACGTTGGTTGGTTGATGCGCGTGCCAAGGACGAGACCGTGCGTGAAGCCATGGCAGATTTGGACTTACGTGCCGATCTTGAAGCGGTCTGGCATGAAGAGGTTCTGCCGCTGTTTGCCGCTGACGGTCTGGGGACTGACGCAAAGACCTATGTGGACGATGTTCGCGAGCGTTTTCTCAACCCGTACCTCGCCCACCGGCTCGCCGACATTGCCGGCAATCACGACGAGAAAAAACGCCGCCGTATCGCACCGGTTATCGCATGGGCTGAAAAGCTCGGCCTCAATCTGCCGCAGACGCGTCTTCGCGCTGCAATGGCGACCATAAAGCAGTAACAGGAGTTATCAATGCAGCGCATGGGCATGGTCATTGGCGTCAAGCCGGACATGATTGCGGAATACAAGCGGCTTCATGCTGCGGTATGGCCGGAAGTTCTGGAACTGATCAGCAAAAGCAATATCCGCAACTACACGATCTTCCTGCGCGAGCCGGAGAACCTGCTTTTCGGATACTGGGAATATCACGGCACGGATTATGAAGCCGATATGGCCCGTATCGCTGCCGACCCCAAAAATCAGGAATGGTGGTCTTTCACCATTCCCTGTCAGCAACCGCTTGAAAGCCGCAAGGATGGAGAGTGGTGGGCTATGATGGAAGAAACATTCCACCACGACTGAGAACCTTTATTTTCCCTGACCGCGAGTAACCGGCCATGACCAAGATTACCGACCTTAAAGTATACGACCTGCGTTTCCCGACCTCCCAGAGCCTCGACGGTTCGGACGCCATGAACCCCGATCCGGATTATTCGGCAGCCTATGTGGTGCTGAAAACCGATACGGATGGTCTGGAAGGCCACGGCCTGACCTTCACCATCGGCCGCGGCAATGACATTTGCTGCATGGCGATCAAGGCGATGAGCCATCTCGTCATTGGTACCGACCTTGCCAAGGTCTTGGAAAACCCAGGTCAATATTGGCGTCACCTGACCAGCGACAGCCAGCTGCGCTGGATCGGTCCGGATAAGGGTGCCATGCATCTGGCCACCGGTGCAGTCGTCAATGCCGTCTGGGATCTCTTGGCCAAGCAGGCTGGCAAGCCGGTCTGGCAGCTGGTCGCCGATATGAGCGCAGAAGAAATCGCAGATATCGTTGACTATCGTTACCTGACCGACGTTTTGTCGCGTGAAGATGCGCTGGCTATTCTCAAGAAGGCGGAAGCCGGTAAAGCGGCCCGTGTTGAGACGCTGAAAAATGAAGGTTATCCCTGCTACACGACCTCTGCCGGATGGCTGGGTTATGACGACGACAAGTTGCGTCGTCTCTGCAAGGAAGCCATCGATGCCGGTTTCAACCACGTTAAGATGAAGGTTGGCCGTGATCTGGAAGACGATATCCGCCGTCTGACCATTGCACGTGAAGTGATTGGTCCGGATCGTTATCTGATGATCGACGCCAACCAGGTCTGGGAAGTTGATCAGGCAATCGAGTGGGTCAACAAGCTGGCCTTCTCCAAGCCGTTCTTCATCGAAGAGCCAACCAGCCCGGATGATATTGCCGGCCACCGCAAGATCCGTCAGGCGATTGGCGATGTGAAGGTTGCGACTGGTGAAATGTGCCAGAACCGTATCATGTTCAAGCAGTTCATCGCTGAAGGTGCGATTGACGTGGTGCAGATCGATTCATGCCGTATGGGCGGTCTGAACGAAGTTCTGGCCGTGTTGCTGATTGCTGCAAAATACAATCTGCCGGTCTGGCCGCATGCCGGTGGCGTTGGTCTTTGCGAATATGTTCAGCACCTGTCGATGATCGACTATCTGGTGGTTTCCGGCACCAAGGAAGGCCGCGTCATCGAATATGTCGACCACCTGCATGAGCACTTCATCGAGCCCTGCGATATCCGTGAGGCTGCCTATATGCCGCCAAAATTACCGGGCTTTTCCATTGAAATGAAGCCCGCGTCGATTGCGGAATATACTTTCAAGGGTTGATACTGATTAAGTCAACAAAATCCCCGGTTCTGACCGGGGATTTTCTATTACATGCCTTTCAAGGCATCACGAAGCCGCTGCCATTCTTCCTGGCGTCCCGGCAGTCCAAAACGCAAATCTTGCGGTCTCTCTTCAAAGGCGCGCACCAGAATGCCATGTTCGCCAAGATGGCTGAAAATCTTGCCTGCATTTTCATGGCGGACCAGCCGGAAGAGATTGGTGCCACCTAATACCGTCAGGCCGGCAGCGCCCAGCACTTCATCCAGTCGTTCGGACTTTTGCCGAAGGTGCAGGCGCATATCCACCTGCCAGTGTTTGTCGTTCAATGCTTCCGTGGCAATGTGGAGCGCGGGACCGGAAATGGCCCAGGGACCGAGACGGTTTTCCAACAGGCCAGCGGTCTGTGGTGTTGTCACTGCAAAGCCCAGTCTCAAACCGGCCATGCCGTAAAACTTGCCGAATGAGCGCAATACAACAATACCGCCCTGATCGACATCACCGCACAAGCTCTCATAACCGTCGCCAGCGTCACCAAATGCCTCATCGACAATCAGCGTGCCACCTTTTTCCTTCAATGCTGTGGCCAGCGCTAAAAGGTCTGACTTCGAGATAACGCGACCGGTCGGATTATTTGGATTGACGACGATGGCGAGATCCGCGGTTGAAAGCGTCGCAAAGTCATCCGTCTCGATCACCTCAAAGCTATTCAATCGTGCAGCGCGGGCATGTTCGGCATAGGTAGGTGACAGAATAACGGCTTTTGGTTTGGCCGATTTTTTTGCCAGCTCAGAAACCAGCGGCAGCAAGATTTGCGTGCCCGGTGCCGCCGCAACGTGGGCAGCAGAGGGCGCCCCATAGGCGCGTGCAGCGCGTTCTCTAAGGATCTCTGCCAATGCCGGTTCTGGCAGACGCGAAAAAGCCTCTGCCGGAATGGGCGAATGTGGATAGGAAATTGGATTGATGCCGGTCGAAAGATCGATCCAGGGGGCTGGCGCCTGTGGAAACAGGCTACGGGCGCGGGCAAGATTTCCACCGTGCAGGATCACAGGCTCAATCTTTTCTGCTATTGGACTGTCCATGTTTTTCGCTCTCGCCTTCCTGTCGCTGCTGATCGAACGGTTCACCGGTTATCCGAACTGGCTTTTTGCCCGTATCGGGCACCCCGTGACATGGGTTGGTTCGTTTATTGCGCTCCTCGATAAAAAATGGAACCGGGAGAGTGACGATTTTGCAAAACGAAAAGTCATGGGTATGACGACGGTGATTGTTTTGCTGGTTGTGACGATTTTTCTGGCATCGCTGGTGCAGTCCGTTTTGTTTCTTCTGCCCGTTGGCCTTTTGTTTGTGGCGATCGTTTGCGCTGCATTGCCTGCACAGAAAAGCCTTGAGCAGCATGTCGAGGCGGTTGCAGTCGCACTTGAAACCGAAGGGTTGGAAGGTGGTCGCAAAGCCGTGTCGATGATTGTCGGCCGCGACCCGGATCAGCTTGACGAAGCGGCCGTATGCCGTGCGGCAATTGAAAGTCTGGCTGAAAATTTTTCGGATGGCATCGTTGCTCCCGCTTTCTGGATCGGCATGTTGGGTTTGCCCGGGGGGGCAGCCTATAAGGCTATCAACACGGCTGACAGCATGATCGGCCACCGCAACAAGCGTTATGAAGCCTTCGGCAAGGCATCAGCCAAGCTGGATGACCTGGTCAATCTGCCAGCCTCACGTCTGACTGGTTATCTGTTCGTAGTCGCTGCCGTGTTCGTAAAGGATGCGTCTCCCAAGCGGGCGCTGAATGCCATCAAACGTGATGCGCATCATCATCGCTCTCCCAATGCGGGATGGCCGGAAGCGGCTCTGGCCGGTGCTTTGGGCTACGCGCTTGCTGGCCCGCGTTCTTATGATGGTCAGATGATCGAGGCACGTTTTATGGGCAGAGGTGGACGTCGTGACTTGACGGCCGCCGACATTCGTCGCGCGTTGAAGCTGACACGGATCGCCGATGGATTGCTGATTGCGCTGTTTGGCTGTCTGGTTCTTGTTATCGGGCGATAGCCAAAAGTCCGTCCAGATCGAGGTGGGCTTCCATATGGGCCGCCAATCGATCAAGAACCTCATCAACCTGCTGTTCGTAATTGAGTGTCGAACTGCTGCCACCTAACCGCTCCAGCCATACGCCTCTTTGTCGATCATCGGCAAAAAGACCGTGGATGTAAGTGCCAAAAACACGCCCCGCCGGTGAAAGCGCCCCTTCAATGTGATCATCGACAGATGAAAACGGTCGGTCACAGTCTTTACCAGTGGTGACGCCGACATGCATTTCATAGCCGGAGAATGAAGTACCGTCGAAACTTGAACCGGTCACCGAGGCGAGGCGTTTATCGCCTGTCAAAACGGTGTCGACATCAAGCAGGCCCAAACCCTCGACCGAGGCTGGCGGTCCTTCGATGCCCTTCGGGTCGGCGATTGTGTTGCCCAGCATCTGATAGCCGCCACACAGGCCCAGCACATAACCGCCTCGTCTGACGTGAGCCTTGATATCGATATCAAGCCCGGACTTTTTTAGCACTTCCAGATCAGCAATTGTCGACTTTGATCCGCACAGGAGAACCAGCGCGCAATCGGCTGGAATGGTCTGTCCGGGTCTTACCCTGATAAGTTCGACGGTCTCTTCCATGTCGAGAGGATCAAGATCATCAAAATTGGAAATATGCGGCAGGATCGGCACTGCAATACGGATTTTTGCGCCCCGCTTTTGTGTGGCGGGCCCACTCAGGCCAAGCGCGTCTTCGGCCGGTAGCTGTTGCGCGTCGGCAAAGTGAGGCAGAAGGCCTATGCTGCGCCATCCGGTTTTGTCGGCAATGATCCGCATTCCATTGTCGAACAGTGTTGGATCGCCACGGAAACGGTTGACAATAAATCCCTCAATCATCACTGCATCATCTAGGTCCAAAACCGTTTTGGTGCCAACGAGGCTGGCGATAACGCCCCCTCGGTCAATGTCGCCGATCAGGATGACAGGTGCATCGGCGGCACGGGCAAATCCCATATTGGCAATATCATTGGCGCGCAGATTGACCTCGGAAGCACTGCCGGCACCTTCGACCAGCACCAGATCAGCTTGTGATTTCAGACGTTCCAAACTCTCTAACACCTGCGGCATCAGGCCTGCCTTCATATGCTGGTAATCGGCAGCCTTAGCATTGCCAATGACCTTTCCCTGCACCACCACCTGCGCACCGGTTTCGCTTTGCGGCTTCAACAGTACTGGGTTCATGTGAACAGACAGAGGAACGCCGGCAGCTCGCGCCTGTAGTGCCTGGGCGCGGCCAATTTCACCGCCGTCAGCGGTCACAGCAGCATTGTTGGACATGTTTTGAGGTTTGAATGGCAGCACCGACAAGCCACGTTTGACAAAGGCGCGGGCAAGGCCTGCGACCATAAGCGATTTGCCGACATCAGAGCCGGTGCCCTGAAACATCAGAACGCGTGCTGCCATGTGGTTTTATCCTAAAACTCGATACCGGCCTGGGCTTTGACGCCAGCCTTGAAATGATGCTTCACCAGTGTCATCTCAGTCACCATATCGGCAGCATCGATCAACGGCTGCTTGGCGTTACGGCCGGTGACGACAACATGCAAATCGGGGCGACGGTTCTGCAATGTCTCGATCACGTCGTTCAGGTCGAGATATTCATAGCGGAGAGCAATGTTCAACTCGTCGAGGACAAGAAGTCCGATCGTTTTGTCTTCCATAAGCGTCTTTGCTTCCGCCCATGCCTTGGCGGCTGCGGCGATATCGCGCTTCAGATCCTGAGTGTCCCACGTGAAACCTTCGCCCATGGTGCGCCATTCGACGCGGTCTCCGAACAGAGTCAAGGCTTGTTGTTCACCGGTCGCCCAAGCGCCCTTTATGAACTGCACGACGCCGACGCGGCGGCCATTGCCAAGCATGCGCAGCGCCAGACCGAAGGCCGCGGTAGACTTGCCTTTACCCGGTCCAGTGTTGATGATCAAAAGCCCTTTTTCGACCGTTTTTTCCGCGACTTCGGCATCCTGGACGGCTTTGCGATTGACCATTTTTTGGCGATGACGCTCGGCCTCAGTTTCGGTAATCTCGCGGGTCATGGCGGTTTTCCTGTCATTGCTACGTCTAAAAAACGCTTATCTGCTATTTGCGAAGCGGCGACTATAGCCAATTTGCCTCACCCGGCAATGCTGGCGGCATGTGGGCTTTGCATTGACCGCAGCAGCGGTTGCGCCTAAGTGTAAATCACTGACGGTCTTTTTCCGGCAACGGGAAAAGCTAAGAGGGAACACGGTTCCGCCCCGATTTGACGGGCCACTCCGTGGCTGCCCCCGCAACTGTAAGCGGTCAGCCCACGCCGAAACGCCACTGGACATATGTTCGGGAAGGCGGCGACACGGGCGCCATAAGCCGCAAGCCAGGAGACCTGCCGTTTCAGGAAAATACGTCTGTCGGGCGGGGTGCTCCGGTCAGTCGAACCGATCGAATATCTGGCTATCATCGCGATGAATTGCCGTTTTCGATAACCGCACCCATGATTTTTTTGAAGGCGCGGAAAGCGAATACGGATTTGGATATTACGGCAACATCACCCTGCCCTGATGGTAAAACACAAAACGGCACCGCTGATGGTGTCGTCGTATTTGTCTGCCGAAACTGTCGCAGCGAGGACGATCCGAATGCCGATCCCCGCCCCGGCGCGCTTTTGTCATCTGCCGCTATCGCGAAGGCCCAGGATGTTGGCATCGAGGTACGTAGCGTCAATTGTCTTGCCAATTGCAAGCGTGGTTTGAGCGCCAGTATTCGCAGTGTTGATGGCTGGTCCTATATTTTTGGCGGCCTTGCACAAGACGATGCTGACGACCTGCTGATCGGCGCGCAATTGCTTGCCAGTGCGCCGGACGGTCTTATGCCTTGGCGCGGACGTCCCGACAGTTTGAAACGTGGCATGATTGCCCGTACTCCACCATTTGATTACACAGAGGAAAAATCATGAGCAATTCGCTGGACCGTGTTCCCTGCACCATCGTCACCGGTTTTCTGGGTGCTGGAAAAACCACGCTTTTGCGTGGTCTCCTGGAAAAACTGGAAGGCAAGCGTCTTGCGATTATCGTCAATGAGTTTGGCGATGTTGGCATTGATGGCGAAATCCTCAAGGGCTGCGGTATCGAAAGCTGCCCAGAAGAAAACATCGTTGAACTGGCAAATGGCTGCATTTGCTGCACGGTTGCCGATGATTTCCAGCCAGCGATCGAGCAGATACTCAGCCGCCAGCCGAAGGTGGAGCATATTTTGATCGAAACTTCCGGCCTTGCCCTGCCGAAGCCTCTGGTGCAGGCGTTCCAGTGGCCGGCAATCAAAAGCCGCGTCACGGTGGATGCTGTTATCGCTGTTGCCGACGGTGCTGCACTCGCAGAAGGCATGGTCTCGCATGATCTGGATGCTCTTGCTGCCCAGCGTGCCAATGACGAGGCGCTTGACCATGATGATCCAGTTGAAGAAGTGTTCGAAGACCAGATTGCCTGCGCTGACCTTATCGTCCTGACCAAGGGCGATCTGCTGGATGCCGAAGGTCTGGAACGCGCCAAGGCGCATATTGGCGAACATCTGCCCAAGGCTGCAAAGATCGTTGTAGCGTCCAATGGCGCCATTGATCCCGCTGTCCTGATCGGTCTTGGTCTTGCTGTGGAAGACGACATTGAAAATCGCCATACCCATCACGATGAGGAAGAAGACCACGATCACGACGAGTTCGACAGCTTCGTTGTGGAATTGTCGGCGGTAAGTGACCCGGAAGCTCTGGCGTCCCGTATTGCTGAAACAGCTGCTGCGGAAAACGTGCTGCGCATCAAGGGATTTGTCGAGGTTTCCGCCAAGCCTATGCGCCTGCAGGTGCAGGCAGTAGGTTCGCGCGTCAATCATTATTTTGATCGCCCATGGGCAGCAGGCGAAACCCGCCGCAGCCGTCTGGTTGTCATTGGTGAAAAGGGTATCGATCGCGCAAAAATCGAAAAGATGCTTGCGGCCTGATCCATGCATATTCTCGCCACCACATCTTCGTCTCTCGACGACCTGATCGAGCCGGTTGATCTCAACCAGCCACAGGCGGATGTGGTGGTGTTATCTTTTTCTAGCAGCGATCTGGCAGGTCTGGAGCGTGGTTGGAAGCAGACATGTACTGGCTCTCTCTCGCTCGTCTCTGCCAACCTGTCCGAACTTCGCCATCCCATGTCTGTCGATCTTTGGATTGAGAAGACGGCGGAAAAGGCGAAACTGATCCTTATCCGGATTCTCGGCGGTGCAGATCGTTGGCGTTACGGTGTCGATCAGCTTGGTTTGATGGCTAGGCGACGTGGCATCAAACTGGTCCTTTTGCCCGGTGAATGCAGCGAGCGGGACGACAAGTTGGAAGCGGCGTCCACCGTTGACGCTTCTACTCTTTCGGCAATCCTGTCATTTTTCCGCGAAGGCGGCAGCTCCAATATGGCGCTGCTGTCCGCCGGTTTGAGCGCTTTGGTTCAGGGTGAAGCATGGCCTAAGATCGTACCAGACCCTTTGCCAAAGGCCGGGTTCTACCGACCCGGTGAGGGGTTTGTCGATCTTGAGCGAGCATTGGATGGCTTTACTCCCGATGCACCTGTCTTGCCAATGTTGTTTTACCGCTCGATGTTGCTGGCGGCGGATATCGCGCCTGTCGATGCGTTGTTTGCGGCTTTGGAAAGGCGTGGGTTTGCGCCATTGCCGATTTTCGTCAGCGGCCTGAAGGACGCTGAGGCAATTCGGTTTCTAGAGGAGAAGCTGCCTCTGTTGGAACCTGCAGCAATCATCGCTGCGACTGCTTTTGCAAGCCACACCGACGATGTTGGCGATACGCTTTTCGACCGATTGGGCGTTCCGGTTTTTCAGGTCATCATGGCGACAACACGTCATGATGGCTGGGTCGACAATATGCGCGGTCTCAACCCGTCTGATCTTGCCATGCATGTGGTGCTGCCAGAGCTGGACGGGCGCATTCTGGCTGGGGTCATCTCGTTCAAGCAGCTTGATCCGCAGGGTGGGCAAGGGCTGGTAAACGTCGCCGAAGCTGATCGCGTCGAGCAGGTTGCTGCACGCGTCCAAGCTTTTCTTCGGCTCAAGAGTGCAGAACCATCCGATCGACGCCTCCTCATTCTGATGCCGGACTATCCCGGTGCCGCACCGGGCCGAACCGGATATGCTGTTGGTCTGGACGTGCCACAGAGCGTGCTGGAGATGATGCGTGACCTCAGTGATGCTGGTTACCGCGTTGAAAACATCCCTGACACCGCACGCGGTTTGCTGGATCGTATTGAAGGCGAAACAGCTGAGCTTTCGCAGGCTGACTATGCCGCCTTTTGTGCATCGCTCCCGTCGTCTGCTTGTCAGGCCTTACAAGACACTTGGGGTGACGCGGCACTGGACGATGTCGTTACTGATGGTCATTTCCATTTTAGAGCAGCGCATTTCGGCGCGGTGACGGTCGCACTTGCTCCTGATCGCGGACGCAACGAAGACCGGCGTGTTGATTATCACGATCCTGCCTTGCCTCCGCGTCATGCATTGGTGGCTTTTGGTGCCTGGATGCGTGAAAAGCTTGACGCACATGCTGTGATCCATGTTGGTGCCCATGGCACCCTTGAATGGTTGCCGGGTAAGACCGTTGCGCTGTCGCAAGCGTGTTTTCCGGAAATCGTTACCGGGTCCCTGCCGGTCATCTATCCATTTATCGTTTCCAATCCGGGTGAAGCTGCCGTCGCCAAACGGCGTATTGCTGCCGTAACCATCGGGCATATTCCACCCGTGCTGGTGGAAGCTGGTCTTTCGCCGGATCAGGCTGCGCTCGAGCAGCTTGTTGATGAATATGCACAGGCTGACGGGCTTGACCGCCGCCGGCGCGATAGACTGGCCACACTGATCGTTGAAAAGGCACGCGATACGGGCATAGCGGCTGATGCCGGCGTTGACTTGGGTGATGATGCCGATACGGCGCTGTCGCGCATTGATGCTTTTCTTTGCGACCTCAAGGATTTTGCCATCAAGGATGGCCAGCATGTGTTTGGGCGCACGGTGGCTGGCGAACAGGACCCGCTGAGAACTCAAAGTGCAGACGCGGAAAAAGCTGCTTTGTTGGCGGCACTTGACGGCCAGCACATAGTCCCCGGCCCGTCAGGTGCTCCAGCGCGTGGCAGGCTGGATGTGTTGCCGACCGGGCGCAATCTTTACGCTGCCGATCCGCGCACCATGCCCACACCAACGGCGTTTGAACTGGGCCGGATGGCGGGTGAAGAGGTGCTGCGGCATTATCTGCAAAGCAACGGTGATTGGCCAAAACATCTGGTTTTTGACCTCTGGGGATCAGCCTCCTTACGCAATGGTGGCGAGGATGTCGGGCAAGCTCTGCATCTGATGGGGGCAAGGCCGATCTATGATCCTGCCACTGGCCGGGTGACTGGCATCGAAGTTTTGCCACCCGCTGCGCTTGGGCGTCCAAGAGTGGATGTGACATTCCGCATTTCCGGCCTCTTCCGCGACATGTTTCCAGCTCTGATTGCGCTGCTGGATGCTGCGGCCAAGGCGATTGCGCAGCGTGAAGAAGCGCCCGGCGATAATCCACTGGCTGAGGAAGCGGTCACGTTGGGTCGTATTCCCTCGCGTATCTTCGGTTCTGCACCCGGCACTTATGGAGCGGGGATTGAAGAGAAGTTGGCAAATGGCCGCTGGGATGAGCGCGATGAATTGGGGCAAATCTATCTGGATGCTGCAAGCCACGCCTTTGGCGGCGCAGATGGATTGCATGTGTCTGCGGATACCGGCTTTGCTGGTCAGGTGCAAAAGGCTGAATTTCTGATCCATACTGGTGATGATCCCGGGCGGGATCTTCTTGATGGTTCATCGGATGTCGCCTTTATTGGTGGTTTTGCGGCTGCCAAGGCCGCACTTGGTCAAGCCGCAGATGTCGTGGCACTGGACACCACTGATCCTGCTCGCCCAAGGGCAAGATCCATCGCGCAGGCTTTGACGCGTGTGGTGCGGGCTCGCGCAGTCAATCCACGGTTCATCGCCGGACAAATGCGGCATGGTCCGCGTGGCGCTGCTGAATTTGCCGAAACGGTTGATCGACTGATTGGATTTGCTGAAACCACTCATGTCGTTCCGTCATCGCTGATCGAGGCGCTTTATGATGCCTATTTTGGCGATGAGGCGGTTCGTGATTTCATTCTGCAAGAAAACCCGCAGGCAGCTGAAGTGATGGCGCAGCGCTTTATCTCTGCCCGCCGCCGAAATCTCTGGCACAGCCGTCGTAACGCTGTGGACGCTGAGCTGGAAATGCTGCTCACATCCCGACAGATGCGGGTGGCGACATGAGTGCATTACCGCTTTCCGACGTCCAGCCATTTTCGCGTCGCGGCGTTTGTCCGGCACTGTCTGCACCGATGCAGACCGGTGACGGGCTGCTGTCTCGGGTGGCCTTTACCGGTTATGTGTCTCCGCAGGATTTTGTCACACTTTGCGCATTGGCCACCCGGCACGGCAATGGACTGGTTGATATCACCGCCCGTGGCGGGCTTCAGTTTCGTGGTCTGACAGCACAAAGTGCGACTGGGTTGGAGCGTGATGTTTTGCAGCTTGGCTTGCCTATTCGCCAAGGCCTGGCCGTTGAAACGTCACCGCTGGTTGGCGTCGATCAAACCGCGATTGCGGACACACGAAACATCGTAAGCCGGATTCGTTTATCGGCTGAAAAGCTCGGTCTTCACGACAGGCTGGCGGCAAAGATGTCGGTTATCTTGGACGGTGGTGGCCATGTCAGTCTCAGTGATCTGCTGGCCGACATTCGTCTGCGGGCCGTGACACTGAGTGGCGAGATATTCTGGCAACTAACGCTGGGTGGTTCGGAAAATAAGGCTTTGAGGGCCGGTTTGCTGCGCCAGGAACACGCTGCTTCTGTGGTCATTGATCTGCTTTCGCACCTTGCGACAATCGGGCCAGATGCGCGTGGACGTGATTTGGATCTCGCTACCGTACGTACGGTCTGCGATGAACGGTTGCTGGACCGGGATCTTGATGATGCTTCCAGATGCGTCGTAGATTTGCCTTACGGTCTGATGCCGTTGGGTGATGGTTTCTTTGCCGCTGGACTTGCACCGGCATTCGGGCAAATCTCGGCCGACGTTCTGACATCGCTCTTTCAACAGGCAACCAATCTGGGGTTGGAAAATGTCAGATCTGGACCATCGCATTCGCTGATATTTTGTGGCCGCGAAGCGGATTGCCGAGAGTTGCTTGCCTATGCCGCCAAGGCTGGTTTTATGACGATGGCAAGAGATCCCCGATCTGCCATCGCCGTCTGTCCGGGCGCCCCCGCCTGTGGTTCAGCCTTCATGCCGACCCATGCGCTTGCAGACCATGCAGCTGCTGAATGTAGCTCCATACTGGACGGATCATTTACCCTGCATTTATCAGGCTGCGCCAAGGGATGTGCACACCCCTCACCAGCGCTTTTGGCTTTTCACGGCCGTGCTGAAGGTCTGGCTTTTGGGCTTTCAGCGCGTGTCGGAGACCCACCAACTGCTGTTCTGCCCATTGGTGCGCAAAAGGCTGCGCTTTCGCGGCTTGCCCAGCTTTACGAAAAAGAACATAAGCCCGGAGAAAACGCGCGTACATTTTTTTCCCGTTTGGGAAGCGAAACCGTCAGCGCGCTGCTCCAACAGGATAATTGATGACCGACTACGATTACATCCGCGATGGTAATGCCATCTACGAACGCTCATTCGCCATTATCCGCGAGGAGGCCGATCTTTCTGCGTTCACAGTTGATGAGGCTGACATTGCGATCCGTATGATCCATGCCTGCGGACAGGTCGAAGCCGCGCAGCACTTCCGTTTCTCCAAAGACTTTGTTATCGCGGCGCGTGGTGCATTGCAGGCTGGCAAACCTGTTTTGTGTGACGCTGAGATGGTGGCGCGTGGCGTTACCCACGCACGACTTCCGGCCAATAACGAAGTGATCTGCACCTTGCGTGATCCGCGCACGCCTGAGCTCGCCAAACAGATTGGCAATACCCGTTCGGCAGCAGCGCTCGATCTGTGGGCAGATAAGCTTGATGGCGCGCTTGTGGCCATTGGCAACGCGCCAACCGCGCTGTTCTATCTGCTTGAGATGCTGGACAAGGGCGGAGTGCGTCCGGCCGCCATCATCGGCATGCCGGTTGGTTTTGTTGGGGCTGCGGAATCGAAAGATGCTTTGGAGGTCAGCCCGCTCGGTATTCCCTACGCCATCGTCAAGGGACGCCTGGGTGGTTCGGCCATGACTGCTGCCGCGGTTAATGCCATCGCGAGGGCGGGTCTGTGAGTGCTGCTCTTCTTGAAAATGTCAAAGGCAAGCTGATTGGCGTTGGCACCGGCCCGGGCGATCCTGAACTTCTGACCTTGAAAGCCGTTCGCGCCATTGAAACCGCCGATGTGTTGGCGTTCTTCTGCAAAAAAGGCAGCACCGGCAATGGTCGCGCTATTGTCGAGGCCTTCATCCGGCCAGGCACCATCGAGATGCCGCTGGTTTACCCGGTTACGGTGGAAAGCGATAAGAACGGCGAGGATTATCGCGGTGCAATATCCGGATTCTTTGACCAGTCTGCCAAGGATATTGCGGTTCATCTGGATCAGGGACGCAATGTCGCGGTGCTGTCAGAGGGCGACCCGCTGTTTTATGGTTCCTATATGCATCTGCATTTGCGACTTGCGCCATCGTATCCGGTGGAAGTGGTGGCGGGTATCACGGCGATGTCTGGTTGCTGGTCGATGACTGGTCTTCCACTGGTACAGGGCGATGATATCTTGAGTGTCCTGCCTGGCACGCTCTCGGAAGACATCCTCGCAGAACGTCTGTCTGGCACTGACGGTGCTGTTATCATGAAGGTCGGACGCAACCTGCCCAAAATTCGCAAGGCACTGGAAAAGGCAGGCAAGCTGGAGAGCGCGCTTTATGTCGAGCGTGGCACGATGGCGAACAGTGCGGCCATTCCGATGCGCGAGCGGGACAGTTCTCCGGCTCCCTATTTTTCGCTTGTTCTGGTTCCTGGCTGGAAGGACCGTCCATGAGCGGCCGTCTTACCGTTGTTGGACTCGGTCCGGGCAATCTCGCGCAGATAACACCGCAAGCTCTGACAGCTGTGGAAGCGGCAGACGATTTTTTCGGCTATATTCCCTATCTCGACCGCCTGTCCTTGCGGCCGGATCAGCGTCGCCATGCCTCTGACAATCGCGAGGAAATCTCCCGCGCCGAAGCCGCGCTGACGCTGGCTGCGGCGGGTGGCAATGTCTGCGTGGTATCCGGTGGTGATCCCGGCGTTTTCGCCATGGCTGCGGCGGTCTGTGAGGCCATTGAAAATGGTCCTGACGCGTGGCGTGATATTGAATTTTCGGTGGTGCCAGGTGTGACGGCCATGCTGGCGGTTGCGGCCAAGGCTGGTGCTCCTCTTGGGCATGACTTCTGCGCAATATCGCTCTCGGACAATCTCAAGTCTTGGGCGCTGATTGAAAAGCGCCTGATTGCGGCGGCAGGTGCCGGCTTTGTCATGGCGTTTTATAATCCGGTCAGCAAGGCACGCCCGCATCAGTTGTCGACTGCATTCGAGGTGTTGCGAGCCCATCTACCGGGCACGGTGCCGGTTATTTTCGGCCGTGCGGCAGGGCGTGTTGACGAACGTATCCGTGTTGTGCCGCTGTCGGAAGCGACAAGCGATATGGCCGACATGGCAACCTGCATTATCGTCGGTACCGAAGAAACCCGGCTTATCATGCGCGATGGCAAAGAACCGATTGTTTATTCACCACGGTTTTCCAAAAGGGAAAGCTGATGCTTAATGGCGGTGAGCGCAGCTTCGATATTGGGCAACGTCGCGGCGCAGGGATGCGGCGGGCGTTCGATCATCACCACCTCGATGCCCAGCTGCCGCGCCGCTTCGATCTTACCATAAGCCGCCGTGCCGCCGGAATTTTTGGACACGATGATGTCGATCCGGTTATCGCGCAGCATGGTAATCTCGTCCTCCAGTACAAAGGGTCCGCGCGCGGTGATGTAACGGGCATCGGGCACATTGAGAGGTGGTTCAACCGGATCGACGCTGCGGACCAGGTAATGATGTTGGGGCGCGGCCTCAAATGGCAAGAGCTCCTGGCGACCAAGCGCAAGGAAGGCATTCTTGCTGCTGGAGCCCACTGCGCCGACCGCCGTATTGACATCGGCAACGGCCTGCCAGCGGTCACCCACCTGCCTTTGCCACGGCGCCCGCTCCAGCGCAATCAGCGGCACTTGCGCCTGCTGCGCAGCATGAACGGCATTGGCAGAGATACGTGCGGCGTAGGGATGCGTCGCATCAATCAGCAGATCAAACGCATTTTCCATGATAAAGGAAGCAAGACCATCTGCTCCGCCAAAACCGCCAATGCGCACCGGAACCGGCTGTTTGACAGGCTCGCGAGTGCGTCCTGCCATAGAAAGCAATATCCGATAGCCGGATTCTTCCGCCAGTTTGCCCGAGAGAATACGGGCATCGGCGGTACCGCCAAGAATAAGAATGGAACGTGTCATGGCTTCTGAATATGCCGGAAATGGACAGGCTTCCACCGAAAAGGCACAAACCCCTTGGCTTTCGATCGTCGGTATTGGCGAAGACGGGCTGCATGGCATCAGCCAAAATGCCCGTCTTGCCATTGAGGAAGCAGAATTTGTGTTTGGTGGCAAAAGACATCTTGTACTTGCTGCCGACGCGATTAAGGGCGACGCGAAATCCTGGCCGGTGCCGTTTGATGTCGCAATGGCCGACGTCGTGGCGCTGCGCGGCAAAAAAGTCTGCGTGTTGGCCTCTGGCGATCCGTTCTTTTACGGGGTCGGCGTCACGCTTCTGCGGCATGTGGCGGCAGAGGAAACCCTCTCTTATCCCGCGCCATCGGCGTTTTCGCTTGCCGCATCAAGGCTCGGCTGGGCGTTACAGGATGTCGAATGTGTGTCCCTGCATGGTCGTTCGATTGATCTCATCCGTCCGTATTTGCAGCCGGATGCAAAACTCATAGTTTTGACATCTGATGACAAGGCGCCTGCCCTGGTGGCGGAGCTTTTGACGGAGACTGGTTTCGGCACTTCGGAATTGACATTGCTCGAGGCCTTGGGTGGTTCACGTGAAACACTACGGCAAACAAAGGCCTCTGCATTTTCATTCACTGATGTTGATCCCCTGAATGTGCTGGCGGTGGACGTGGTTGCGCATAAAACAGCGCGTGTCTTGCCATTTACGAGCGGTCTCGACGACACCCTGTTTGAGCATGATGGCCAGATCACCAAACGGGAAATTCGCGCCGTGACTTTGTCATCGCTTGCCCCCCGTTATGGCGAAGTTCTCTGGGATATCGGTGCGGGTTCCAGCTCCATTGGGATTGAATGGATGCTGTCGCACCCGTCCCTCAGGGCCATCGGCATCGAGCAGAATGCGGAGCGGGCAAAACGCGCTGTTCGTAATGCCGAAAACTTTGGTGTTCCGGGGCTGGAAGTTGTCATCGGTACTGCACCTCATGCTTTTGAGGGTTTGCCGGTGCCGGATGCAATCTTTATCGGCGGCGGCGGCAGTGAAGCTGGCGTGCTGGATGGCGCAGTCAGAGCGTTGAAGCCAGGTGGTCGATTGGTCGCTAATGCTGTGACGTTGGAAATGGAGGCCGTGTTGCTGGCCGCTCAAGCCCGGCTTGGCGGTTCACTGATCCGGCTGGAAGTATCGCGTGCTACACCGGTCGGTAGCATGCAAGGCTGGCGTCCGGCCATGCCGGTCACCCAATGGTCCTGGGTAAAACCGGGAGAAACAGCGTGATTGTTGCGGGCATTGGATGCCGCAAGGGCGTCAGCGTTGAAGCGGTCATGGCGGCGTTGGATGAGGCGGCCAGGCAGCATAAGGTCAACATCGACTTTATCGCCACGGCACCGTTAAAGGCTGACGAGCCAGCTTTGCTGGAGGCCGCAACCATACGCAACATGGCCTTTGTTGTCGTGGCGCAGGCAGATTTTGAACAGGCGGCGAGCCGCACCCTCACCCGCTCGGCAGTAAGCGAAGCGCATTCCGGTTCCCCAAGCCTCAGCGAGGCCTCGGCCCTTGCGGCGTTGGGACCAGATTCAAGACTTATCGCGCCGCGTATGGTGATCAATGAGATTACGGTGGCAATTGCCACGTCAGGAGATCAGGAATGACAGTTCATTTTATTGGTGCCGGTCCGGGCGCTGCAGACCTCATTACAGTGCGCGGGCGTGATCTGATCGCCGCCTGCCCGGTCTGCCTTTATGCGGGATCACTGGTGCCGAAGGCGTTGCTGGATTATTGCCCGCCCGGCGCACGTATTGTTGATACGGCGGCCTTGTCGCTGGATGAAATCGAAGCGGAATATGCTGCGGCTGCCCGTGAAGGCAAGGACGTGGTGCGTTTGCATTCGGGCGACCTTTCGGTCTGGAGTGCCATGGGTGAACAAATCCGCCGCCTTGAACGTCTTGGGCTGGATTATACGGTAACGCCTGGCGTGCCCTCCTTTGCAGCAGCAGCGGCCACCTTAAAGCGGGAACTGACTGTACCGGAGGTGGCGCAAAGCCTTGTGTTGACCCGTGTGTCTGGTCGCGCCTCCAAAATGCCGGAGACGGAAAACCTTAGGGCATTTGGTGCGACAGGGGCAACACTTGCCATTCATCTTGCCATTCACGCCATTGGCAAGGTGGTTGAAGAGCTGACACCGCTTTATGGCGGTGATTGCCCGGTGGCCATCGTGGTGCGTGCCTCTTGGCCAGAGGAGCGGATTATCCGTGGAACGCTTGGGGACATCGAGGCAAAACTTGCTGAGGAACCGGTTGAGCGTACCGCATTGATCTTTGTCGGCAAGGGCCTTGCTTCGGAAGATTTCCGTGAAAGCGCGCTTTACAGCACAGACTATGTCCGCAGGTTCCGTTCACCCAAGGGGAATGCAGACGCGTGAACCGAGCAGGCGAAGCCACTTTGGCCCTTGACTATGCCAAGGCGGTCAAAAACGAGGATTTCCAGCGACATATCGGGATGCTTCAGCGCCGCTGCAGCGGTGACCCACGCTTTTTTGGCCACCACGGCGCCCAGATCGATACCGTTGGTTTCGGCCATTTCAAACGCATGGGCAACCGTGTTGGCGGAAGTTATCTGGTCGATAAGCGCTGCCTCGGCGCCGGCCTCGCTGGCCAAAGCCGCCAGCGCATCAAGATCGGCAAGGCCACGTTTGGAGTGTACATCCAGCATGCCTTGCGCCAGCTTGGTCATCTTGGCGACGCCGCCGGCAATGGTCACTTTTTCAACGGGATGGCTGCGCAGATATTTCAGCATACCGCCAATAAAATCGCCCATATCGATGAGTGCGATTTCATCCAGCCCGTAAAAAGCCTGTCCGGCTTTTTCGGAGGTATTGCCGGTGGCACCGAGGACATGGGTCAGACCGGCCGCGCGCGCCACATCGATGCCGCGCCAGATGGAGTGGATCCATGCCGAGCAGGAAAAGGGAATAACCACACCGGTGGTGCCGAGAATGGAAATGCCGCCGACAATGCCAAGTCTGCCATTCAGGGTTCTCTCGGCAATTTTTGCGCCGTCCTGAACGGAAATCTCGACTTCAAAATCGGCGTTGGCACCGGCGACTTCATGAATTGCGGTTTCCATCATCTTGCGGGGAACCGGGTTTATAGCCGGCTCTCCAACCGGCAACGGCAGACCGGGACGGGTAACGACGCCGACGCCCTGCCCTGCCTTGAAAACAATTCCGCTTCCCGGTTGGCCGCGTCTGACAGTGCTTTCAATCAGCGCCCCATGGGTGACATCAGGATCGTCACCCGCATCCTTGATAACCCCGGCTCGGGCGTAATCTGTGCCCATTTCATGGGTGGCAAGCGAAAAGCCCGGTCTGGCACCGCTTGGAAGTTCCACCTCGACAGGGTATGGAAAATCGCCGGTCAACAGGGCGGCGCAGGCAGCTTTCGTCGCTGCGGTTGCGCAAGTGCCCGTGGTCCAGCCGCGGCGAAGGTTTTTTCCATCCGTTTCCATGACCATTCCTATAACCGGTGGCGGCTTTTCCGTCATCGTTAAACAGCAAGTAAAGACAATGACGACAGCCGAAATTCTCAACAGCATCATGTCCACTGGTCCGCATCTCCAGCCGGGACATGTCTGGCTGGCCGGTGCCGGTCCCGGCGACCCGCGTTATCTGACGCTGGAAGTGGCTGCGGCCTTGGGACAGGCTGACATCATCGTACGCGACGCCTTGGTAAGCGACATGGTTCTCAAGCTTGCGCCACAGGCGGAGATTGTTTTTGCGGGCAAGCGTGGGGGAAAACCCTCTGCTGTGCAGGACGATATTACTGCATCGCTGATTGATTTCGCCCGTCAGGGTAAAAGAGTTTTACGTCTTAAGGGTGGCGATCCCTTTGTTTTCGGTCGTGGTGGCGAAGAAGCGGAAGCTCTGGTGGATGCAGGCATTCCGTTTCGGGTGCTTCCTGGTATGACCTCGTCACTGACGGCTTTGGCGTCAGCCTCCATTCCTGTCACCATGCGTGGTATCAGCCGGGCTATCACACTTGCAACCGGGCATGCCGCCGGCACTGACGATGACGTCGACTGGCTAGCATTGGCTAAAACCAATGAGCCTGTTGTGGTTTATATGGGACTGAAAAACATCGAAAAGATCGTTTCCATGCTGATGCAGGGCGGGCGTGCGCCTGAAACGCCGGTTGCGGTCATCATGTCTGCAACCACGCCACAGGAACGGATTTTCACCAGTCGTCTGGAGACGATTGCTGCAGATGCCGAGCGCGAACAGTTTGAAGCGCCGGCACTGATTGTGATCGGTGACATCGTCTCGATGCGGTCTCGCCTTGGAGTGAAAGAATGACTGCGCGCGCACTCATCATCGGCGCACCCCGTTCCGGGTCTGGCAAGACCAGCGTAACAATTGGCTTGCTGCGGGCTTTCGCACGCCGTGGCGTGAACGTCCGTGGCGTGAAGACTGGTCCGGATTACATCGATCCCGGCTTTCATGCGGTTGCGACGGGGACGCCGGGCCTTAATCTGGATAGCTGGGCGATGCAGCCGGACCTGTTGCAGCACTTGTTTGCCGAGCAGGCTGATGGTGCGGAGCTGCTGCTGATTGAAAGTGCCATGGGTCTATTTGATGGTATTCCGGTTGCCGAAAATCGCACTGGATGCGCTGCCGATCTGGCGCGGCTTTTCGGCATTCCGGTTCTGCTGGTGCTGGATGTCTCTGGCCAATCGCAAACCGCGGCAGCGGTTGCCTATGGTTTTGCCCATTATGATCCTGACGTAAAAATGTCTGCTGTTGTGCTGAACCGGGCGGGCAGCGAAAGACACCGCACGCTGTGCACCGATGCCATTGAAAAAATCGGCTTGCCTGTCGCTGGGTGCGTGATGCGCGATCCGTCGCTGGTTTTGCCAGAACGACACCTGGGATTGGTACAGGCCAGTGAGCATCCCGAAATTGATGCCCATATCGAGGCCTTGGCCGATGCGATGGAAAAGTCGCTTGATCTCGATGCGCTGATGGCACTCGCAGCACCCGTCAGTCTTGATTGTGGTTCACGTGAAACCGCGATTGCGCCGCCAGGCCAACGTATCGCTTTGGCGCAGGACGCTGCTTTTACCTTCCTCTATCCGCATCTCGACAAACATTGGCGGGCGGCAGGTGCCGAAATCATTCCGTTTTCGCCACTGGCCGATGAGGAGCCGCGGGATGATTGTGACGTCTGCTGGTTGCCGGGTGGATATCCGGAACTGCATGCTGCAACGCTCGGTACTGCTGCAAACTTCAAAGCAGGCCTATCACGTTTTGCTGAAAGCAAACCGGTTCATGGCGAGTGCGGTGGTTACATGGTTCTGGGTGAAGCGCTGGAAGATGCGCAGGGTGTCACCCATGCCATGACGGGTCTTCTGTCGCATTCGACCAGCTTTGCCAAACGCAAGATGAATCTGGGCTACCGGCAGGCAACCATTGCCGTTGACGGTCCTGTCGGTTCGGCCGGTGACGTCTTGCGCGGGCACGAGTTCCATTATGCGCGGGTGACGGAACCCGGTCATGATGCGCCATTTGCAGAGATTGCCGATGGCCAGGGACGGCCACTTGGTCCTTCCGGCGGACGGCGCGGTCATGTTACCGGCACGTTTTTCCACGCCATCGCCAAAGGCTGAAATTGCCAGTCATGGATTTAATCCTTGCGACTTTTGGCTGAATAGCCTCCCTTGTCGGTCTGTCATAAGGTTGATTTGGTGATTGGGGGAGGAGCAATGCCGTCAGTTCTTGAAGAGTTGCAGGAACGCCGTGCCGAGGCGCGTCTTGGTGGCGGGCAGAAGCGTATCGATGCGCAACATGCCAAAGGCAAGCTGACAGCACGCGAGCGCATTGATGTGCTGCTCGATGAGGGCTCTTTCGAAGAATACGACATGTATGTCACCCACCGTGCGGTGGATTTTGGTATGGAAAGCCAAAAGATTGCCGGGGATGGTGTTGTGACCGGCTGGGGAACGATCAACGGACGCCAGGTTTATGTGTTTGCACAGGATTTTACCGTTCTGGGCGGGTCTCTTTCTGAAACTCATGCGCAAAAAATCTGCAAGATCATGGATATGGCGGTGCGCAATGGTGCGCCGATCATCGGCCTCAATGATAGTGGCGGAGCCCGCATTCAGGAAGGCGTTGCCTCACTTGGCGGTTATGCGGAAGTCTTCAAGCGCAACGTCATTGCCTCGGGTGTGGTGCCGCAGATCTCCGTTATCATGGGGCCATGCGCAGGCGGTGCAGTCTATTCGCCTGCCATGACAGATTTCATTTTCATGGTTCGCGACACCTCCTACATGTTCGTGACCGGGCCGGATGTGGTGAAAACTGTCACCAATGAAATTGTCACGGCTGAGGAACTGGGCGGAGCCGGAACCCATACAAAAAAGTCTTCCGTTGCTGATGGCGCCTATGAAAACGACATCGAGACCCTGGAGAAGGTGCGGATGTTGTTCGACTTTCTGCCGGCAAACAACCGCGAGAAAGCGCCGATAAGACCGCATTTCGATGATCCTGCACGGCTTGAAATGCGGCTTGATACGCTGGTGCCAGACAATTCGGCCAAACCTTACGATATGAAGGAACTGATCCACGCATTGGCAGATGAAGGGGATTTTTTCGAACTTCAGGAAGCCTTTGCCAAAAACATCATCACCGGTTTTATCAGGCTGGAGGGGCAGACTGTAGGGGTAGTTGCCAACCAACCGATGGTGCTGGCGGGTTGCCTTGATATTGATTCTTCGCGTAAGGCTGCACGTTTCGTGCGGTTCTGTGATGCATTTAACATTCCACTGCTGACGCTGGTCGATGTCCCAGGTTTTCTTCCCGGTACGGCACAGGAATATGGCGGTGTCATCAAGCATGGCGCAAAACTGCTTTATGCCTATTCCGAGGCAACGGTGCCAATGGTGACGCTGATTACCCGCAAGGCCTATGGTGGTGCCTATGACGTGATGGCATCAAAACACATCGGTGCCGATATCAATTACGCCTGGCCAACGGCTGAAATTGCCGTGATGGGCGCCAAGGGGGCCACCGAAATTCTCTACCGGTCAGAACTTGGTGATCCCGAAAAAATTGCAGCGCGAACGAAAGAATATGAAGAGCGTTTCGCCAATCCGTTTGTGGCGGCGGAGCGCGGTTTCATTGACGAGGTTATCATGCCGCATTCCTCTCGCCGTCGCATTGCCCGGGCTTTTGCGTCACTGCGTGGCAAGCAGGTGGACGTACGGTGGAAAAAACACGATACAATTCCGTTATAGGGGCAGAAATGCTTTGGAGGCCTTACTATATTGCCTCCGGGTCATTCCGGTTTTCCGGATGCGCCATTTCAGGAACAAGGACACATTTTGATGACCGAGAGATCTCCCGCGAATAACTTCCCCGCTGGTTATGAAGCCCCGAAAGTCTGGGAATGGGAAACGGGCAATGGTGGCCAGTTTGCCAGTATCAACCGCCCAACCGCAGGCGCGCAGAAACAGAAAGAATTGCCGGTCGGCAAACATCCGTTGCAGCTTTATTCCCTGGCAACACCCAATGGCCAGAAGGTCGGCATCATGCTGGAAGAGCTGCTCGCGGCAGGCCATACCGGTGCTGAATATGATGCTTGGTTGATCAAGATCGGTGAAGGCGAGCAGTTCGGTTCAGGGTTTGTCGTGGTTAATCCAAACTCTAAAATTCCGGCACTGATGGATCATTCGACACCGGAACCAACTCGCGTTTTCGAATCCGGTTCGATCCTTGTCTACCTTGCTGAAAAGTTTGGCGCCTTCCTGCCAAAAGATCTGAAAGCCCGCACGGAAACGATGAACTGGCTGTTCTGGCAGATGGGTTCTGCACCATTTGTTGGTGGTGGCTTTGGCCATTTTTATGCCTATGCCCCGATCCACATCAAATATGCCATTGATCGTTATGCGATGGAAACCAAGCGCCAGATGGATGTTCTCGATCAGCATCTGGCCAACAACAAATTTGTTGCTGGCAATGAATACACTATCGCGGACATGGCGATCTGGCCGTGGTATGGCAAGCTGGCTCTCGACCAGTCCTATCCCAATGCCGGAACCTTCCTCGACACCGGCATCTACAAAAACGTCAAACGCTGGGCTGACGAGATTGCCGCGCGTCCAGCGGTAAAACGGGGTTGCATGGTCAACAAGACGTCCGGCGACCCATCTGAACAATTGCATGAGCGCCATGATGCCTCTGACTTCGATACGAAGACACAGGACAAAATTGGCCAGAATTCGTCTGCAAAGGCGTAAGGAGACTACCCATGGCAAACCTGCCCGACATGACAAAACACCGAGGTTTCCCATCCGGCATGCCGGGCACCGGCGTTCAATTCACGATACGCCGCGCCAATCCGAAAGGGGTAACGCCAATCAAGGCGTTACCACGTCGGGCTCGTCCCGATACGAAGGAACACCGTATCGATGCGGCCTTCCTGCATGCTCTCTGGCATCACTTTGGCTCAGAGCCATTCGAACGCGGCAATCTTGATGCGGCACGCATCAATTTGCTCTTCGGGCGTGAGGTTATTGCTGGCGAAAAGAATTTTGATCCGTTGTCCTATGAGGCATTGCTGCAGATCAATGAGAAGGTGGCGCGCCTGAGCTTCCCGGAATCCTTCGACGACGTTTTCGAGGTTTGAGCCTGCATGCGTTCGCCAGCAAGGAATAGACGTTCGATGTCAACACACACCGGGCATCAATTTTATCAGACAGACAATGATGTCTGGCTGATTGACGCAGTTCCTGCCGAGTATTTGACATTGATTGATTGAGCGTTATGCCGTTGGGAGGCGGTGATAGATGATATCCAAAATCCTCATTGCCAATCGTGGTGAAATTGCCTGCCGCGTTATTCGCACGGCAAAGAGGGTGGGGATTGCCACTGTCGCAGTTTACTCAGATGCAGATGCCAATGCACTGCATGTAAAGCTGGCCGATGAGGCGGTGCATATTGGCCCTGCCCCATCAAACCAGTCTTATATCGTTATCGACAAAATTCTTCAGGCAATCCGTACGACCGGTGCCGATGCGGTGCATCCCGGTTACGGATTTTTGTCTGAAAATGCCGCCTTTGCTGAGGCTTTGGAAAAAGCGGGCGTGGTTTTCATTGGCCCACCGGTTGGTGCCATCGAGGCGATGGGCGACAAGATCACCTCCAAGAAGCTTGCGGCCAAGGCAGGCGTTTCCACCGTGCCCGGGCATATGGATCTGATCGCTGATGCTGATGAAGCGGTCCGGATTGCTGTGCAAATCGGTTATCCTGTGATGATTAAGGCCTCTGCTGGTGGCGGTGGCAAGGGCATGCGTATTGCCTGGAATGATCAGGAGACTCGCGAAGGATTTCAGTCGTCAAAAAACGAGGCGAAATCTTCCTTTGGTGACGACCGCATCTTTATTGAAAAATTCATCACCGAACCGCGCCATATTGAAATTCAGGTGCTTGGCGACCAGCATGGCAATCTGATTTATCTGGGCGAGCGCGAATGTTCGATACAGCGCCGAAACCAGAAGGTTATTGAAGAGGCCCCTTCGCCTTTTCTGGATGCGGCAACACGCAGGGCCATGGGTGAACAGGCGGTCGCACTGGCCCAAGCCGTCGGTTATTTTTCAGCAGGAACGGTTGAATTCATCGTTGATGGGCAAAAGGACTTCTATTTCCTTGAAATGAACACCCGGCTGCAGGTTGAACATCCGGTCACCGAGTTGATCACCGGTATTGATCTGGTCGAACAGATGATCCACGTCGCGGCGGGCGAAAAACTCACTTTTGGGCAGGATGATGTCGTTCTTAACGGGTGGGCGATTGAAAGCCGACTTTACGCTGAAGACCCCTATCGTAACTTTCTGCCGTCGATTGGCAGGCTTTCCCGCTACCAGCCACCAGCCGAAGGGCAGCAGGAAACGGGTGTGATTGTACGCAACGACACAGGCGTGTTCGAAGGCGGCGAGATATCCATGTATTACGATCCAATGATTGCAAAGCTCTGCACTTGGGCGCCGGATCGTATAAGCGCCATTGATGCGATGGCTGAGGCGCTGGACAAGTTCGAGGTGGACGGCATCGGTCACAATCTGGCCTTCCTGTCAGCGGTCATGCAGAAACCACGTTTTCGCGATGGAAATCTGACGACAGGCTTTATCGCTGAGGAATTTCCGGACGGTTTTGTCGGCGTTGAGCCGGATTCCGAAGGTTTAAACAGGTTGGTGGCGATTGCGGCCGTCATTCACAAGCGTTTGCAAAATCGCGCGACAGCAATTTCCGGATCTCTTGGCGGTCATCACAAAGTCCTTCGTCCAGATTGGGTTGTTTCCCTTGCTGGGCAGGAAAGACACATCGTCCTCTCAGCAAACGATGACGGCGATGTTGTACAGATCGACAAGCAGCAAAATCTACATGTTACCACCGACTGGTTGCCGGGTAGAACTCTCGGCGTCTTTACCATTGATGGCGACGTTCTTTTTGCCAAGGTGGATATTGCTGGCACCGGCATTCGTTTGCGCTGGCGGGGAATCGATGTGCTTGCGAATGTTCGCTCGCCGCGTATCGCTGAACTTGCCCGGTTGATGCTGGTCAAGGTGCCACCTGATACCTCTAAAATGCTGCTATGCCCAATGCCAGGTATCATTACCTCAGTTCTGGTGGCCGTGGGGGATGATGTGGAGGCCGGACAGGCACTCGCGACCGTTGAAGCCATGAAGATGGAAAATGTGCTGCGAGCTGAAAAACGCGGGCGCATTTCAAGTGTTGCTGCAAAAACCGGTCAAAGCCTGAGTGTTGACGAAATCATACTGGAATTTGAATGAGGACTTCGCCGCTGGAACCCAATCCGGTGAGCGTGGTTTGCTATGGATGAATGACGGTAAAGGGAGAGATTGATGCCGGTGGACAAGACAGTGAAGGACTGGGAAGCGCTTGCCGAGAAGGAAGTGAAGGCTCCCGCAGAGACACTCGTCTGGCACACACCCGAAGGCATCGATATCAAGCCGCTCTACACAGCGCAGGACATTGAGGGCATCGATCACCTCGATACCTTACCTGGATTCAAGCCATTTGTGCGTGGACCGCGTGCGACCATGTATGCCGGTCGTCCTTGGACGATCCGCCAATATGCTGGTTTCTCCACAGCGGAAGAATCCAACGCATTTTACAAGCGTAATCTTGCCGCTGGCCAAAAAGGCCTGTCAGTTGCCTTCGATCTGGCAACCCATCGCGGTTATGACAGCGATCATCCGCGGGTAGAGGGTGATGTAGGCAAGGCTGGTGTTGCTATCGACAGTGTCGAGGACATGAAGATCCTGTTTGACGGCATTCCGCTCAAAGACATGTCGGTTTCCATGACCATGAATGGTGCCGTCATTCCCATTCTCGCCAACTTCATCGTTGCGGGGGAGGAACAGGGCTGTACGCGCGCCGAACTGTCCGGCACCATCCAGAATGACATTCTCAAAGAATTCATGGTGCGCAACACCTATATCTACCCGCCAGAACCGTCGATGCGCATCATTGCCGATATTATCGAATATACAGCGAAAGAGATGCCGCGCTTCAACTCGATATCGATATCCGGCTACCATATGCAAGAGGCTGGGGCGACACTGGTACAGGAACTGGCATTCACTCTGGCGGATGGCCGGCAATATGTACGCGCAGCAATTGCCAAAGGTCTTGATGTGGATGCCTTTGCCGGTCGGCTGTCGTTCTTTTTTGCCATTGGCATGAATTTTTTCATGGAGGCTGCCAAACTGCGTGCCGCACGTCTTTTGTGGTCTCGCATCATGGAGGAATTCGAGCCGAAGAAGCCGTCTTCCCTCATGCTGCGCACCCATTGCCAAACGTCGGGTGTGTCGTTGCAAGAGCAGGACCCATACAACAATGTTATCCGCACCGCCTATGAAGCGCTGTCGGCAGCGCTCGGCGGTACGCAATCCTTGCACACCAATGCACTGGATGAAGCAATAGCCCTACCGACCGATTTTTCGGCGCGTATTGCCCGCAATACCCAGCTTATTTTGCAGCATGAAACCGGCGTGACGAAGGTCGTCGACCCACTGGCTGGTTCCTATTACGTGGAAAGTCTGACCCATGAGCTGGCAGAGAAAGCCTGGCAGCTTATCCAGGAAGTAGAAGGGTTGGGCGGCATGACCAAGGCCGTGTCGGATGGTCTGCCAAAACGGCTTATCGAAGAGGCGGCGACGCGCCGGCAGGCTGCGGTTGATCGCGGAGAAGAGGTGATTGTCGGGGTCAATCGTTTCCGTCTGGAAAACGAAGAACCTATCGACATTCTGGAAATCGATAATAGTGCAGTCCGAGCAGCACAGATCAAACGTTTGGACAAGCTGCGTCAGCAGCGTGATCCGAAAACACTGGAGCAGACACTCGCCCGACTGTCCGACGTGGCAAAGTCGGGACAGGGTAACCTGCTGGAAGCGGCTGTTGAAGCGGCGCGTGCGCGTGCGACGGTTGGTGAAATTTCAGATGCCATGCGTGTGGTGTTTGGCGATCACTCCGCCGTGCCAGATGTTGTCGATAATGTCTATGGCGCAGCCTATGGTGACGATCCCGAGTTTTCGACGCTGAAGGGTCGATTGACCGAACTTGCCGGTGTCTTGAAAGTCCAACCGAAAATCATGGTCGCAAAACTTGGACAGGACGGGCACGATCGCGGTGCCAAGGTCATTGCCTCGGCCTTTGGCGATGTTGGCTTCAAGGTCGTAGCTGGCCCCCTGTTCCAGACGCCTGAAGAGGCGGCAACCCTGGCTATTGAGAGCAAAGTTCACGTGGTCGGTATGTCGTCGCTTGCGGCGGGTCATAAGACGCTGGCGCCACAGCTGGTTCAGGCGCTGAAGGCAAGGGGTGCAGAAGATGTGATTGTGGTGGTGGGCGGTGTTATTCCGCGCCAGGATTATCAGTATCTGCTCGATAATGGCGTAGCTGCCGTGTTTGGTCCTGGCACCCATGTGCTTGAAGCAGCACGCGCGGTTGTTGACCTGATGCAAGGACGCCTTCGCAACACGTGATGGCTGCTGCCAGTCACGGCTGTGGCAAAGTGGAAGCAAAAAAGAAAGTTTCTGGCGTTTGAATGGGCTGAGGTGATATAGGTCAACAATAATGCGGCATTAGGCCGGTATTGAAAGACCATGTTTAAGATCACCTTCCGTCTTGTCATAACCAGCGCGGCTTTGTTCGCTTCCGCGAATGGTGCTCTTTGGTTTTCGCATGCCCATAGTGGCGAGGATTACGCGACGATAGAGAAACTGGGCGAAGCGTTATTCAACGACCCCAATCTTTCCCATAATCGCAGCCAAGCCTGCTCCACCTGCCACATGCAGGGTTTCGGCTTGGTGGATGTGCGGGAGAACGACGGTGCTGGCCAAGACGTATCGCTTGGCGACAATGGCAGTTCGCTTGGTGATCGCAATGCGCCAACCGCGTCTTACGCAAAGCTCTCTCCCCCGTTCAGCAAAAATGAAGCGGGCGAATATGTCGGAGGCCAGTTCTGGGATGGTCGCGCCTCGAGCCTTGAAGATCAGGCCGCAGGTCCGCCCTTGAACCCAGTGGAAATGGGCATGCCCAATAAGGCCACAGTGGTTGGACGTCTCAAAGAAAATCCGGATTATGTTGCAGCCTTCGGCACGCAATTTGGATCCAAAGTATTTGATAATCCTGATGATGCCTATGACGCGATGACAAAGGCATTGGCTGCTTTTGAGCGCACCGACGAATTCGCGCCCTTCGATTCCAAATATGATCGGTATCTGCGCGGCGAAGAAAAACTGACGGATCAGGAAGAACTGGGTCGGGTACTGTTTTTCTCCAAACAGTTCACCAACTGCAATCTCTGCCATGAGGTCAACGGACCGAACGGTATTGAAAAAGGGCTGTTCACCAACCACAAATATTTCAATATTGGCGTGCCGGAGAATACGGCGGTGCGCAAAGCCAATGGCTCAAAAGTGGGTACAGTCGACACGGGTCTGGCGCAGAACCCGGCGGTGACAGATGCCGATGCGCAGCGCGGCAAGTTCAAGGTACCGACACTGCGCAACGTCGCCGTAACCGGTCCTTACATGCACAATGGCGTGTTCAAGGATTTGCGCACCGTTGTGCTGTTTTACGTGAAGTACAATAGCAAGAAAAAAAGCCGTCAGATCAATCCGGAAACCGGTGACGTCTGGGCTGCACCGGAAGTCCCTGAAAATATCGCCATGACAGAGTTGACGGCAGGGCCGGCGCTTGATGACAAGCGCGTCGATGCTTTGGTGGCGTTCATGAAAACGCTGACCGACAAGCAGTATGAGCATCTTCTACCGAAAGATGCGGGCACTCAATAACAAACGGGCAGAGAAACATCGCTCCTCTGCCCGCCTTCTCTAAAGTTTTTGGGTTGGATCAGGCAGACAGTGCCTTGAACTCGGCCAGAACCGCGTCACCCATTTCAGAGGTGCCAACCTGACGGCAACCTTCATCCATGATGTCGGAGGTACGAGTGCCCTTTTCCAGCACGTTGGCAATTGCTGTTTCCAGTCGGGTTGCCTCGTCGACCATGTTGAACGAATAACGCAGGCACATGGCGAAGGAGGCGATCATGGCGATCGGGTTGGCGATGCCCTGACCGGCGATATCCGGTGCCGAACCGTGAACCGGCTCATACATGGCCTTGCGTTTGCCTGTCTTGGCATCCGGTGCGCCAAGCGAAGCGGATGGCAGCATGCCCAGCGAACCGGTCAGCATGGCCGCGACGTCGGACAGCATGTCGCCGAACAGGTTGTCGGTAACGATGACGTCAAACTGTTTTGGTTTGCGCACCAGTTGCATGCCGCCGGCATCTGCCAGCATGTGCTCCAGCTGTACGTCCTTATACTTCGCAGCGTGGGTTTCCGTCACAACCTGGTTCCACAACACGCCCGATTTCATGACGTTGCGCTTTTCCATCGAGCAAACGCGATTGCCACGGGTGCGGGCCAGTTCGAAGGCAACGCTGGCGATACGCTCAATCTCGAATGTGTCGTAGATCTGTGTGTCGATACCGCGCTTCTGGCCGTTACCCAAGTCGATGATCTGCTTCGGCTCGCCAAAGTAGACGCCACCGGTCAGTTCTCGAACGATGAGGATATCGAGACCTTCAACCAGTTCCTGCTTCAGCGAGGAAGCGGCAGCAAGTGCCGGGTAGCAGATGGCCGGACGCAGGTTGGCGAAAAGCTCGAGATCTTTGCGAAGGCGCAACAGCCCTGCTTCCGGACGCTGCTCGTACGGCACGCCATCCCACTTCGGACCACCAACGGCACCAAACAGAATGGCGTCTGCTGCCAGCGCCTTTTCCATGTCTGCATCGGAAATCGCCACACCATGGGCGTCATAGGCCGAACCGCCCACAAGACCTTCTTCGATCTTGAAGCCGGTGTTTAGGGCGCTGTTCATGTGGTCGATCAGCTTGCGGACTTCAGCCATGGCCTCAGGGCCGATGCCGTCGCCGGGCAGCAGAAACAGGGTGCGAACTGTCATGGGAACCTCTCCTTGGCGCATACCGGAAAACCGTAACCGGTTTTGCGATAACGGCATGCACAACGTGAAAACCTCAATCCCGCCTGACCGTGTTTCACGTGAGACGTGACGCGGTCTGCGGGGGTCCAGGTTTCATATCCTTGGGATGAGGGCATTTCAAGGAAAGCAAAAGCCGATTTGGTACGGATTTTCGTTCCAAATCGGCTCTAAATAGTCAGGTAAAGCTGTTTACGCCCAGGGACGGACGGATGCGTTGGTTTTTTCAAACGTCTCGATAGCTGAAGAATGTTCCAGCGTCAGGCCAATGTCATCGAGACCGTTCAGCATGCAATGGCGCTTGAAGGCATCGATTTCGAAGCTGATCGTGCCGCCGTCAGGACCACTGATCTGCTGGTTTTCGAGATCGACGCTGAGAACGGCGTTGGAGCCGCGCGATGCGTCGTCCAGCAGTTTTTCTAGATTTTCCGGGCTGACGATGATCGGCAGAATGCCGTTCTTGAAACAGTTGTTGTAGAAGATATCGGCAAAGCTGGTCGAGATGACACAACGGATGCCGAAGTCCAGAAGCGCCCATGGCGCATGCTCACGCGACGAACCGCAACCGAAATTGTCGCCAGCCACAAGGATCTGTGCATTCTGGTAGGCGGGCTTGTTCAGCACGAAATCCGGATTTGGGGAACCGTCTTCAAGGTAACGGGATTCCGCAAAAAGACCCTTGCCCAGACCGGTACGCTTGATGGTCTTGAGGTAATCTTTCGGAATAATCATGTCCGTATCGATGTTAACGACCGGCATGGGGGCGGCAACACCCGTCAGCTTGGTGAACTTGTCCATCTATCGCTCCAGCTTGGCTGTATTCGCAAAGCAAAATCGGGCTTTGCGCATGATGATGTCGCCAATAAAGCAATTCCCGCAAGATTTGAAGGGAAAACAGCTCAACGGGCATACGCCACTTCAAAGCAGCGGAAACGCCGCTGCTTTTCCAGTGCGCTTTCATATCATCAAAGGTCGATGATTGTGCCCTTGCCGTCGTTCCAGACGCGGATGTCACGCTGGCTCTGATTGCGGGTCTTGACCGGAATAGGTGCCGGTTTCAGTCGGGCAGTTACTGCGCGAGTAATGCTGATGAGCGCGAGCACGCCAACAAATGCCACAGTAAGAGAAGCCGTGAAAACGGCGGCCAGCGCCAAAATTGCGATGCTGGAAGCCGCTATGATTAAAGTGCGGATGCCTTGCATAATTCAAAACCTTTCGTTCATCAGCAATGTGGGCGTTGTCTGCCTTGCTTGCAAGAGGATTCGACGCGAAGTGTGCTTGCAGATGCCACAAAACCTTGACACAAGTGCGGCATGATCAAATTTGAGCCTGAAAATATTGCTCGTCCGCGCCGTTCGGTACTTTGTGTGCCCGCAATCAATGAACGTGCGCTACAAAAACTACCTGATCTCGACTGTGATGCGGTGATTTTCGATCTCGAAGATTCTGTGGCTGTTGATGCCAAGCAGCAGGGACGCGAAGCTTTGGAGCGTTTTTTTGACAAGACCCCACTTGTCGGGCGCGAAACGATCATCCGCATCAATGCCTTTGACAGTACGTTCGGCCGTGCAGATCTTGAAACGGTTTTGCGTTGCGTGCCCGATGCGGTCTTGTTGCCCAAGGTCGACCAGCCGTCTGACGTTCATGACATCTCTGATATTCTGACCGAGAGAGATGGCGCGGAGAACATGCGCATCTGGGCCATGATTGAAACACCGCGTGGTGTTTTGAATGCGGCTGCCGTCGCCGAGGCAGCACACACACCAGACTCGCGTCTTTCGGCCTTTGTTGTCGGCCTCAACGATCTGCGCAAGGAAACCGGTGTGCCCAATCTGCCCGGCCGCACATATCTGGTTTCCTGGCTGATGCAGATCGTGCTGGCTGCAAGAGCCTACGGCCTTGATGTCATCGATAGCGTGTCAAATGATTTCCGTGATCTCGACGGTTATGCAGCTGAGTGCGAGCAGGGCCGTGCCATGGGGTTTGATGGCAAGATGCTGATTCATCCGGCGCAGATCGCTGCTGCAAACCGGCATTTTGCGCCGTCAGAAGACGCTTTGGAGGAAGCACGCAGTATTGTTGCTGCTTTTGCTGCGCCCGAGGCGGCTGGTCTGAACATTATCAACGCGAATGGTCGCATGATTGAGCGCCTGCATGTAACGGGTGCTGAAAAACTGTTGCAAATGGCTAGTGCCATAGACGCAAGAAAGGCAGACAGACTATGAAACTCTACCGTTTTATCACCGGTCCCGATGATGCAAAGTTTTGCCATCGCGTCACCGATGCCCTCAACAAGGGTTGGGAGCTTGCGGGATCACCGACCTATGCTTTCAGCGCGGCAACTGGCGTCATGCATTGCGGCCAGCCGGTCACCAAGACCGTTGAGGGTAAGGACTATCACCCGGACATGAAGCTCGGCGAGCAATAATCGCGGCTATCTTTTTCAGCATTTCCGGAAGATGGTGCCCGCATTCAACATGCGGGTATCTGTCTTTTAGCGTTCGGAAGCAGCAGCTTCAGCACTTTCTTCGATGCGCTCCATGTCGTCATCGGACAGACCGAAATGGTGGCCGATTTCGTGGATGAGAACATGGGTGATGATGTCGCCCAGTGTCTCTTCGTTTTCGGCCCAATAATCCAGGATAGGACGGCGATAGAGCGTGATACGGTTCGGCATTTCACCCGTTTCCATGGTGAAACGTTCGGTAATGCCCCTGCCCTCAAACAATCCCAAGAGGTCGAACGGGGTTTCGAGCGCCATGTCCTCGAAAACTTCATCCGTCGGGAAATCGGAAATTTCGATAATGAGATTGTTGGTCAGTCCGCGGAATTCTTCCGGCAGGTGGCCGTACGCCTCGATAGCCAAGGACTCAAAACTGGAAATTGTTGGTGCATGGCGGTCCCGCCAATCGTCGGTCTGGTCAATGCGGGCCATTTTTACTCCTTGCTATGGCCATCATATAAACAGTTGAAGCAGAAATTTCGAGAGCCGTTTGCAAGAACATGAAAAATCATCGCAAATGGCATGGCTGACAAGGGATTTTGCGTGGTTTGTGCCTTGACAGATCAAGGGCGCTCAAGTATCCCGGCACGCGAATTGAAGGGGCGTAGTGCGTCTTCTGTTTTGTTCTGCCTTTTCGGGCAGGTTTCACCGGTGAAGATTTTGACGCCATTGGCTCAGGGTTTTCACTACTCCGACTGATAAAAAGACGGCCGGACACTTGGTTTCAAGTGATCAGAGCCGGAACGAACATGAAAGGATAAAAAATGTTCGCAGTCATCAAGACCGGCGGTAAGCAGTACCGCGTGGCCGCCAACGACGTACTTACCATCGAAAAGCTGGAAGTCGAAGCTGGTGACACTGTAGAATTCACCGAAGTTCTCGTTATCGGCGAAGGCGCCGACGCAAAGTTCGGTGCACCCTTCGTAAAGGGCGCGACCGTCAAGGCTGAAGTTGTTGAACACAACCGCGGCAAGAAGGTTCTGTCCTTCAAGAAGCGTCGTCGTCAGAACTCGAAGCGTATTCGCGGTCATCGTCAGCATCACACTGTTGTTCGTATCACGGACATCGTTGCTGCCTAATCGGCGCGTCACGGGAAACTAGGTTTTAAAGGAGCACTCCAATGGCACACAAAAAAGCTGGCGGTTCATCGCGTAACGGTCGCGATTCGAATTCCAAGCGCCTTGGCGTAAAGAAGTTCGGCGGCGAAGCCGTCATTCCAGGCAACATTATTCTGCGCCAGCGCGGCACGCAGTGGCATCCGGGCACCAACGTTGGCCTCGGCAAGGACCACACGATTTTTGCGCTGACCGCCGGTAACGTATCCTTCCGTACGAAGGCTAACGGCCGCGTATACGTGTCTGTGGCACCGAAAGCGGAAGCCGCAGAATAAGCCGGCAAGCGTTATATGCAGCCGGTGTCTCATCGACCCGGCTGACGCTTTAGGTTCAGTCAGAAAACAGGGGAGATGGGGCACCACCCATCTCCCCTTTTTCTTTATCCCAACAGGAGGACTGAACCATGCAGGATGAATTGATCAGGGCTGACCAAGAGCGGTCGCCCCAGGAACGGCTGAGGCCGCAGCGGTCAAGGACCGATTGCCCTGTCTTATTATCGCAACGGCTCGTTTTGCGCGCGCCACACGAAGAAGACATTGACGCCCTTGCCCATCTCGCCAACAATGCCAATATTGCGACCATGGTGTCGCGTATGCCGCTCCCATATACGGCCAAAGATGCCGCTGATTTTGTGCGACGTACGAAAGCTGGCGAGATTGGCAAGTGCGTCTATGCGATTACCCGCATGGACAATGGCGAGTTTATGGGGTGCTGCGGTCTGGAGCCTGACCCTGATGATCCCGGTACGGTCGAGCTTGGCTATTGGCTAGGCGAACCCTACTGGAATAATGGTTACACGACCGAAGCTGCACATGCCCTGATCGACATGGCGTTCCGCACCCGTGACATCGACTTCATCGATGCACGTTGCCGGGTCACCAATGTCGCATCGCGCCGCGTTATCCAGAAGTGCGGTTTCCAGTTCCAGAGCTCCGGCATGGTCGGTTCGCTGGCTTTGGGCGGCATGGTGCCTGTCGAATGGTTCCGGCTGGATCGCAAGACCTGGGTTTCTCTCAGAAGCTGGGGGGATATGCGATGACCAATGCTGAATTGTTGCGCAGCAGGCAGGTTGATACCCTGCCACCTCCCGGTCCCTGCCCGACCATTGAAACACGTCGTCTGGTGCTTAGGCCGCAACGGCTTGCCGATGCCGGCAGCATTGCAGAATCCTTGAGTGATTTTGCAGTAACACGCATGCTGGCCAGAGTTCCTGCCCCTTATTACCGGCAGGATGCTTTGGAATGGCTTATCCTGCGGACATCCGGCACGTTACCGGATTGGGATTTTGCCATCACCCGCGATGATGACACGTTGATTGGTGTCGTTTCCGTCGAGTTTCGCCATGGCGAATGGCATCTTGGTTACTGGCTCAACCGCTTCTATTGGGGCAAGGGCTATATGACGGAGGCGGTTAGCGGTGTTGTTGAACGGTTCTTCCGCCGCATGCCGAATGCGACCATGCATTCTGGTGTGTTTGCGGATAACCCCGGTTCGCTGCGGGTTCAGGAGAAGCTGGGTTTCCGGATTACCGGTTGCCATGAGACCTACGCTGTCTCGCGCGCGGCAATGGTTGCGCATCTGGATACCGTCTTGACGGCCGAGGATTTCGTGCCTTCACGACCGCGATAACCATACACGAGGCCGGTTTCTTGCGAAGCCGGCCTTGTTTTACATGGCGCTGCCCGTCACGATAATCTTTGACGTGCGGGCAAAGCGCCTATATTCCAAGCGACAAAAGCAATGTTGCGTAAACGGCTGACAGAACGGCACTACAATGAAATTTCTCGATGAAGCAAAAGTCTATATCAAGTCCGGTGATGGCGGCGCAGGCGCTGTATCCTTCCGGCGCGAAAAGTTCATCGAGTTCGGCGGACCGGATGGCGGTGACGGCGGACGTGGTGGCGATGTCTGGGTGGAAGTGGTCAACGGCCTTAACACGCTGATCGATTTCCGCTTTCAGCAGCACTTCAAAGCGTCGATCGGCCAGCATGGCATGGGCAAGACCCGTACCGGCGCCAAGGGTTCTGACGTGACGCTGAAAGTGCCAGTTGGGACGCAGATTTTTGAAGAAGACAATGAAACGCTGATTGCCGACCTGACCAAGGAAGGCCAGCGGTTCCGTCTGGCCGCCGGTGGTAACGGTGGTTTCGGCAACGCCTATTTCAAATCCTCGACCAACCAGGCACCGACCTGGGCAAATCCTGGTTTGGCCGGTGAAGAAAAAACCGTTTGGCTGCGTCTCAAGCTGATTGCCGATGCCGGTCTGGTTGGTTTGCCGAATGCAGGAAAGTCCACCTTCCTCGCCACGGTTACCCGCGCGCGCCCGAAGATTGCCAACTACCCATTTACCACGCTGCATCCCAACCTTGGCGTTGCGACCATCGATGGCCGCGAATTCGTGCTGGCTGACATTCCGGGCCTGATCGAAGGTGCGCATGAAGGTGTTGGTATCGGCGACCGTTTTCTCGGTCACGTCGAGCGGACGCGCGTATTGCTGCATCTGGTTTCGGCGCAGGAAGAAAAGGTTGGCCAAGCTTACAAGACGGTCAAGGCCGAGCTTGAGGCCTATGGCGGTGGTCTGACCGACAAGGCGGAAATTGTTGCCCTTTCACAGATCGACGTTCTCGACGAAAAAGAACTGAAGAAAAAAGCCAAAGAGTTGGAAAAGGCGTGTGGACGTCCGCCACTTCTGATTTCGGCAGCGACCCATGCCGGCATGACGGAAGTGTTGCGTGCGCTGCGTGACATTATTGTTTCTGCAGCAGGCGGTGAAACTGCGCTGCCAGACCGTTCCATGCCGATCGAGGACAGAAGCGGTGAGGATGACGGAGACGACCGGTTATGAGCGCAAAGCGCAAACCTGTTTCCAGCCACCACCGCATCGTTATCAAGATCGGTTCGGCTCTGCTTGTTGACCGTAAGAGCGGTCTGAAAAAAGACTGGCTGGACGCGATTTGCGAAGACATCGCCGCTTTGAAGGCGAAGGGCGCTGATGTTCAGGTGGTGTCTTCGGGTGCGATTGCGCTCGGGCGTACCGTCCTAGGACTGCCATCCGGCGCATTGAAGCTGGAAGAAAGCCAGGCAGCAGCAGCAGTTGGCCAGATTGCTCTGGCCCGCGCCTGGTCTGAGAGCCTTTCACGGCATGACATTATAGCCGGGCAAATCCTGTTGACGCTGTCCGATACGGAGGAGCGCAGGCGTTATCTCAACGCCCGCGCGACTATTAACCAGCTTCTGAAGATCGGCTCTATTCCGATCATCAATGAAAACGATACGGTTGCGACAACCGAAATCCGTTATGGCGACAATGATCGTCTTGCAGCCCGGGTTGCGACGATGACCGGAGCCGACCTTCTGGTGCTGTTATCGGATATTGACGGGCTTTATACAGCGCCCCCGCATCTTGATCCCGACGCCAAGTTTCTCGACAGTATTGCAACGATCACGCCTGAAATTGAGGCAATGGCAGGTGGCGCTGCGTCGGAACTGTCGCGTGGCGGCATGCGCACCAAGATTGATGCTGGCAAGATTGCGACGGCTGCCGGTTGCGGCATGATTATCGCGTCCGGCAAGACCCTTAATCCCCTTCGTGCGATTGACGAGGGTGCGCGGTCCTCGTGGTTTGCGCCGTCAGGCACACCTGTCACCGCGCGCAAAACCTGGATTGCCGGACAATTGCAGCCTGCCGGTGAAGTGCATGTCGATGCCGGTGCACAGACTGCGCTTTATGCCGGAAAAAGCCTTTTGCCAGCCGGCGTGCGGCGGGTGAGCGGCAATTTCGGGCGCGGCGATGCCGTGGCCATCATCGGCGTGGACGGGCGTGAAATCGCGCGTGGTCTTGCCGGTTACGATGCCGAAGAGGCCCGCCAGATTACTGGGCACAAGTCCTCGGAAATTGAAGCTATTCTGGGTTATGTCGGACGTTCCGCCATGATCCATCGCGACGATCTCGTTATGACCGGCGCAAGTGTGACCGTATCAGCCGTAAAGAAGGATGAAATCCATGCCTGAGCAGGCCGTGAGCCGTAGCCATGATATTGACGGACTGATGAATACGATCGGTCTTCAGGCGAAAGCTGCTGCGCGACCTCTTTCAGTGGCGTCGACGGATCAAAAGAACCGTGCGTTGCTGGCTATGGCGTCTGCGATCGAGGCATCGAAAGACAAGATTCTTCAGGCCAATGCGATAGACCTGGCGGCTGGTAAAAAGGTGGGCCTTGCTGCCTCCTTTATTGACCGCCTGACCCTTGATGAAACCCGTATTGCTTCGGTCGCAGAAGGCATTCGCGCCATTGCGGCACTTGCTGACCCGGTCGGTCAGGTCATTGCCGCGTGGGATCGCCCCAATGGCTTACAGATCGAACGCGTGCGGACCCCGCTTGGTGTTATCGGCGTGATTTACGAAAGCCGACCCAATGTGACTGCGGACGCTGGCGCGCTTTGCCTCAAGGCGGGCAACGCGGTCATCTTGCGCGGTGGTTCGGACTCCTTACATTCGTCGCAAGCAATTCATGCCTGCCTCGTTGAAGGTTTGAAAATTGCCAGCCTGCCGGAACATGCCATTCAACTGGTCCCCGTTGCCGATCGTGCAGCGGTCGGTGCCTTGCTTGGCGGCCTGAATGGCACCGTGGACGTCATTGTCCCGCGCGGCGGAAAAAGCCTTGTCTCGCGGGTGCAGACGGAGGCCCGCGTGCCGGTTTTTGCGCATCTCGAAGGCATTTGCCACATCTACGTGGACAAATCCGCTGACCTTGCAATGGCCGAAAAGATTGTTCTCAACGCCAAGATGCGCCGGACCGGTATCTGCGGTGCCGCTGAAACCCTGCTTATCGATAAGGCTGTTGCTTCCACGCATCTGGAGCCGCTGGTCAAGGTTCTTCTTGATGCGGGTTGTGAAGTTCGCGGTTCCGAAGCCGTTGAAAAGGCCATTTCCGGTGTGAAGGCCGCGACCGAGGAAGACTGGCGCACCGAATATCTGGATGCGATCATTTCGGTCCGTCTGGTGGACGGAATTTCCGGCGCGATCGAGCATATCAGCACCTATTCCTCCAACCATACGGAAGCGGTCATTGCCGAAGATGGCGCGGTTGTTGAACGCTTCTTCAACGAGATCGACTCAGCCATTCTGCTGCACAATGCCTCAACGCAATTTGCGGATGGCGGAGAATTCGGGATGGGTGCGGAAATCGGTATCGCGACCGGCAAGATGCATGCGCGTGGTCCGGTTGGGGTGGAGCAGTTGACGTCATTCAAATATCGCGTGCATGGCACCGGCCAGATACGGACCTGACGTTTTGATGGCAGACCCTGTCAACCGGCGTTACCTGACCATGCCGCATGTGGAGCGCGGCATGGTGGTGGGGCTGTTTGGTGGGTCGTTCAATCCACCACATGGTGGGCATGCGCTGGTCGCAGAAATCGCGTTGCGCCGTTTGGGGCTGGATCAACTGTGGTGGATGGTGACGCCGGGCAATCCACTTAAAAACCACAAGGAACTTGCCCCGCTTTCCGCGCGCATCCAGGCGTGTGAACATCTGGTTCATGATCCACGTATCAAGATCACGGCCTTTGAGAAGTCATTCGGGGTCAGTTATACCGCCAATACGCTCAAGAAGATCAAGGCTAGAAACCCGGGAGTCCGGTTCATCTGGATCATGGGGGCAGACAATTTAAAGAGCTTCCACCGCTGGCAGAAATGGCGGGAAATCGCCGAGACATTTCCAATTGCAGTTATTGATAGACCGGGAGCGACCCTGTCCTATTTGTCATCCACGATGGCGCAGGCTTACAGTCATGCGCGTGTCGATGAAGATGACGCTGGCGTATTGTGGACCAAAAACGCCCCAGCCTGGACCTTTGTCCATGGTCCCCGCTCGACCTTAAGTTCCACGGCTCTGCGCAATTCAGTGAAGAGATAAAAGGTGATTTAAGCGATCCCTTGAAAACCGGTGGCTTTGATGCCACCTTCATGTAACGGATCGAAAAAAGAATCGGTTCGTTTTGTGCTTGTTTTGTCAAATATGAAAGGACAACCTCTGACAACAGTACACGCTAAGGGAAGAGCATCCGTTGCTATCCCGAAGGGTCATGACAGTGGCGCCGATGCCGCCAGACGTGCCCTCGAAACCGTCATCGCCAGCCTCGATGACTCCAAGGCAGAAGATATCGTTACCTTGAATATTGCCGGGAAATCGGCGCTCGCGGACTACATGGTTGTAGTTTCCGGGCGATCGAGCAGGCATGTCTCGGCTATCTGTGAACACCTTATTTCAGACCTCAAAGATGATGGTTTCCGTAACGCCCGCGTGGAAGGGCTGGAAACCGGTGATTGGGTTCTGATCGACACGGGTGACATTATCGTGCATGTGTTCCGTCCGGAAATTCGTGTGTTTTACAACATCGAAAAGATGTGGGCGACGCCGGATATCGAGGAAGAAACACTGCACTGAACGAAAGCTCCCTCTGAACTGGATTTCAGACCTAGAGCATTCTTGAGTGTCGTCAAGCGCGGCCGGACGATGGGCGTCTGGCCGAAAAAATTCCGCGGTCATGTCATTGTTCAGCGTTCTGACCCTTGCTACCGTTGATCACCAACCAATGTGGAGCAGGAATGCGGATTGCGATTTTTGCGGTGGGGCGGCTCAAATCCGGTCCTGAGAAGGATCTTGCGTCGCGTTATCTAGACCGTTTTGCCAAAAGTGGTCCGGCCATCGGTCTTGAGTTTTCACGGGTGATCGAGGTGGCAGAAAGCCGTGCATCGAATGCCGAGACCAGAAAACGCGAAGAAGCGGCACTGCTTGAGAAACATTTGACCGACGGGGCAGCGCTTATCTTGCTGGATGAGCGCGGCAAGGCACTTGATAGCCCGGCCTTTGCAGATGCCATCGGCAATCTGCGTGATGGTGGCAAACGTGATCTTGTCATTGCCATCGGTGGTGCAGATGGTCTCGATCCTGCCCTTTATGAAAAAGCCTCAGCTGTTTTATGTCTCGGGAAACTGACCTGGCCACACCAGCTTGTTCGAATCCTGATTGCCGAGCAGCTTTATCGCGCCGTTACCATTCTTTCGGGGCATCCTTACCACAGGGTATAAGGAAACACGCCATTGTGTTGCCTGAATAAAAGGATGTTGTTGGCTGGCGATTGCGAAGCAGAGTATGTTAATCGCTTGATTTTGATTTTCCAGAAAGCGGCATGAACCGGAAAAGCGCCCACACCAGATGCGTGACCTCTGCGGGAGCAGCCTTGGCTGTCTCTCTTTTTGTGCTTGCGCAGGGTGTGTACGCGCAAGAGCCGGTGGCTGCGCCCTTTCCGACCCAGGCTGCACCGACCGAACAGAATGGCCAGACCGCGCAGCCAGACGCCCTGAATGACCTTGAAGCGCGGCGTGATCGTAATCGCGAGGACTTGCAAGAGCTGGTCGATAGTATCGGTCTTTCCGAAGACAAGGCTCGACAGCTGGAAGAAAGCATTGCGTCTCTCAATCAGGACAGCAGTCGTATCCGCCAGGAATTGATCGATTCTGCGTCGCGTAGAAAAGATCTTGAACGCAAGATTGAAGAGGGTGAAGACCGGCTGGCCAAACTTGGTGTGCAAGAAGACGGCGTGAAGGCGTCGCTTCGTGAGCGTCGGGGTGTCTTGGCTGAAGTGTTGGCTGCTCTGCAACGTATGGGGCGTAATCCGCCGCCTGCCCTGCTTGTTTCGCCTGAAGACGCTCTCGCATCCGTGCGTAGCGCCATTTTACTTGGAGCTGTGGTTCCCGGTGTGCGGCATGAGACAGACAAGCTGGTCGCGGACCTCAAGGCATTGACGGATGTGCGCAAGGCCATCGCCAGTGAGAAGATTGACCTGACCGCCATGATGACGGCAAAGCTCGAGGAAGAAAAGCGCCTCGACCTGTTGCTCGCTGAAAATGACAGGCAGGGAACGCGCACGGCTGCGGACCTTGAAGCGGAACGCAAACGCTCTGAAGAACTTGCCTCTAAGGCAACCAGTCTTGAAAGCCTTGTTGCCTCATTGGAAAACGAGATATTCTCCGTCCGTGAAGCCCAGGAAAAGATGCGCGCCGAAGAGGAACGGGTTCGTCGTTTGTCGGAAGATGAGCGCGAGCGTGAAAGGGCAAATGCCGATGCTGGCATGCCCGATAAAAACCGTATTGCGCCCGCATATCCGTTTGCAAGTCTGAAGGCCAAACTGGATATGCCGGTAACGGGCGATGTGCTGAGAAAGTTTGGCGATGCCGATGGAACTGGCCATACCTCTCGCGGTGTTGTGATCGCAACCGGTCCCGGCGCACTGGTAACAGCCCCCGCAGACGGGTATGTTGTTTTTGCTGGAGAATTCCGCAGCTATGGCCGAATGATTATTCTCAATGCAGGTGACGGGTACCATCTGGTACTGACCGGAATGGATGCGATAAGAACCCGTCAGGGTATGTTCGTGTTTTCCGGTGAACCCATTGCTTCCATGGGAGCAAAAAGAGTGGCCAGTGCAGCAGCATTGGCGCTGGAAACTGATAGGCCAACGCTTTACATAGAATTCAGAAAAGACGGTGTGCCGGTTGATTCCCAACCTTGGTGGACCGCAAAAAATACCGGAAGGGCGCACAATGATTCGTAAGGTTTCGCTTCTGCTCATCGGTGGACTCATGGGTGCCACGGCGATGAGTGTCATTTATTCTGCGAGCATCCCGGCGCAGGCCGCTGGGCCGTCTACCTATAAGGAATTGTCGATTTTCGGCGACGTATTCGAGCGCGTGCGTGCACAATATGTAACGCCACCGGATGACAAGAAGCTGGTTGAGAACGCCATCAATGGCATGCTCAGCTCTCTTGATCCGCATTCAAGCTTCCTCAATGCGCAGGATGCTACCGATATGCGTAGCCAGACCAAGGGTGAGTTTGGTGGCCTCGGTATCGAAGTGACCATGGAAAATGAACTGGTCAAGGTTATCACACCAATCGATGATACGCCTGCCTCCAAGGCTGGCATCTTGGCTGGCGACTTCATTTCGGAAATCGATGGTCAGCCGGTTCGCGGTCTCAAGCTCGAGCAGGCCGTTGAAAAGATGCGCGGTGAGGTCAAGACACCTATCAAGCTGACGATCATTCGTCAGGGTGCTGACAAGCCGCTTGATATCACCGTTATGCGCGACATCATTGCCGTACGTGCCGTCAAGTCGCGTGTTGAAGGTGACAATGTTGGTTATCTGCGGGTGATCTCATTCACTGAAAAGACTTATGACGATCTCGAAGCCGCGATCAAAAAAATCAAGGCCGAGGTACCTGCTGACAAGTTGAAGGGTTATGTTCTCGACCTTCGCCTCAACCCGGGCGGCCTGCTTGATCAGGCGATCAACGTATCGGATGCCTTCCTTGAAAGAGGTGAAGTGGTTTCGACCCGCGGCCGTAACCCGGAAGAAACCCGTCGCTTCAACGCAACCGCGGGCGATCTGACGGACGGCAAGCCGGTTATCGTTCTGGTGAACGGTGGTTCGGCGTCTGCTTCGGAAATCGTTGCCGGTGCTCTGCAGGATCTGCGTCGTGCCACCGTTGTCGGCACTCGCTCGTTCGGCAAGGGCTCTGTCCAGACGATCATCCCGCTGGGTGAAACCGGTGCGCTTCGTCTGACCACGGCGCTCTATTACACGCCATCGGGCAAGTCCATTCAGGGCACAGGTATCGAACCTGATATCAAGGTCGACCAACCGCTGCCGCCAGAGCTTCAAGGCCGCATTCGCTCCGAAGGTGAATCCAGCCTGCCGGGTCACATTCAGGGCCAGAGCGAAACGGACGAAGGTTCGGGTTCTGCTGCCTATGTGCCGCCGGAAGCCAAGGACGACATTCAGCTGAACTACGCGCTTGATCTGCTGCGCGGCGACAAGACCGACCCGTCTTTCCCGCCAAACCCTGAAAAAGCTGTCGTAACCAAGCAGTAATAAGGGGCGCCGGTTTTCCGGCGCTTTCCCTACCCCTGCATACAACAATCGGGATAGGCCGCGTTTTGGTATCTGAACTGCGCAAACCCTTGGGGCAAGATCGTAAGGAAAGCGCCGGCAAAAGCCGGCGTTTTTCTGTTGCTGCTCTTGCCGGTACCGTTGCGCTATGCGCGGTTCTGGGATTGTCTGTTTACACAGTGATTGCTCCTGACAATCTGGCAAAATCAGGCCTCGATCCACAATCATCGCCTGACGTTGCGCAGGCGGAAAGAACTCCGTCGCCTCAAACCAAAACGGAAAACGAAACGGCCGGACTTCCCGTCAGCAGTGGCCGGTCCGGCGCAAATGTGCGCCAGGAAACCACCGAGGACGGCAATGTCGTATCGGTGTTTTCGCCCCGCCCCCGGGACGGTGACGGTCCGGTTTTGATGACCGGTCAGACCTATGGTCAGAATCCACGTATGGCGACCATGCCGAACGAAGATCTGCTGGAGGATTCTGCATTTGGCAAATTGCCGAAAACAGGAGCCGATGGTTTGCGTTCGCTGGAACAATATGCCCGTCCATGGTCTGGCGCGCGTGGTACACGTATTGCCATTGTGATTGGCGGACTTGGCCTTAGCCAGACCGGCACCCAGAACGCTATCAGAACATTGCCACCGGAAATCACGCTTGCCTTTGCAGCCAGCGGCAACAGCTTGCAGCGCTGGATGCAGGAGGCGCGGCGTGAGGGGCATGAAATTCTGCTGCAGGTTCCTTTTGAACCGTTCGGTTATCCCGGTAACAATCCCGGTCCTGATACCTTGCTGGTTGGCGACAGCCAGAAGATCAATATGGAGCGCCTACACCGTTCCATGGCCAAGATCACCAACTATACCGGTGTGATGAATTACCTTGGCGGCCGCTACATGGCTGATGCCAAGATGCTGGAACCTGTTTTGCGTGACGTCAGCGAGCGCGGGCTGCTGTTCCTTGATGATGGTTCTTCGGCGCAATCCCAGACCGGCGCGGTCGCCAAAGCTTTGGCAATGCCGCACGCGTTTGGCGATATACAGATCGACGAACAGGTGAACCGTTCATCCATCATGACACGGCTTGATGATCTTGAACGTCTGGCGCGTCGCAACGGCTCGGCGATTGGCGTTGCCTCGGCCTTTGATGAGAGCATTACCGCGGTGTCCGACTGGGTCTCCGAAGCGACATCACGCGGCATTGAGATCGTTGCGGTTTCGGCGCTTGTTTCTGACAGGCCGGGACAGTAAAGATCGCTGCTGCGGCTATCGGATGCCGTTTTCCGTGAGGACTGTTCATGACAATCAAGCCTGAAGATTTGCCTTACCGTCCCTGCGCCGGGATTATGGTGCTGAGTGCGCAAGGGCTGGTTTGGGCCGGACGACGTATCCCTGAAAAGAACTCGGAATATGATGGCTCCAACCAGCTGTGGCAAATGCCTCAGGGCGGCATTGATGATGGCGAAAAGCCGTTGAATGCTGCCATTCGCGAGCTTTATGAAGAAACCGGCATGCGTAGCATCACCCTGCTCGCCGAAGCGCGCGACTGGATACATTACGACCTGCCGCCTCATCTTCTTGGCATTGGTCTCAAAGGAAAATTCCGTGGGCAGGCGCAGCGCTGGTTTGCTTTCCGTTTTGACGGCGACGAAAGCGAGATCGAGATCAATCCGCCACCAACCGGCAATCATCCGGAATTCGATGCCTGGAGCTGGAAGCCGATGGAAAGCCTGCCGGACCTTATCGTGCCGTTCAAACGCGGTGTGTACGAGCAGGTTATCGCCGAATTCCGGCACCTCTCTCCGCAGGCCTGATTTAACCGGATCGTTTTAAAAGCCGCATGTTTCAAGCCAATTTGTTTCTTGTCTTTGCGGCTTGAAATGTGACATTTTCACCGCTCCCGCCACAGGAGAAAGACATGTTTTTCAGACGTACGCTGCTTGCCGGCATCATGGCCGCAATTGTTGCCCCTTTCACGGGTTTTGCTGCCGATCTTCCCGACCTTAAAGGGCGTACGGTGGTCGTGGTCACGGAAAATGCTTACCCGCCGCTGCAGTTTGTCGATCCTAAGTCTGGCAAGGCTATCGGCTGGGAATATGATGCGGTTGCCGAGCTTGCCAAGCGTTTGAACTTCAAGGTCGAATATCAGAACATCTCTTGGGACGCGATGATCCAGGCGGTTTCGGATGGCCAATATGACATCGGCATGACCGGCATCAGCATCAAGGATGACCGCAAGGAAAAGGTCGACTTCTCCGACCCCTACATGCGCTCGGAAATGTTCATGCTGGTGCGGGCTGATGAAAACCGCTTTACCGATGCCAAGAGCTTTGCTGGCTTCGACAAAGGCCTTGTTGGCGCGCAGGCTGGAACAACCCCATTTTACACCGCCGTTTATGATGTTCTCGACGGCAACGAGCAGAACCCGCGTATCAAGCTGCTGGAAACCTTCGGTGCCAGCGTACAGGCGCTCAAGACCGGCGACGTTGATCTGGTCCTGACCGATGGAGTTGCCGGCAATGGTTACGTAGCCGCGTCCAACGGCACCTTGAAGCTGATTGGTGCGCCTTTGGGTGGCGATGATTTTGGCTTCATCTTCAAAAAGGGCTCGGACCTCGTCGCACCGATCAATGCAGGTATCGCGGCCCTCAAGGCAGACGGCACCATTACCGCGCTCGATAAGAAGTGGTTCCTCGACTACAAGCTTGGCGAATGAGTGAAATCATCGCCTGCATGCTGATTTCCGTTTATCGGAAATTGTCAAGATGAGTTTTATCAAACACAGCACCACGGAGAAGGACTTTCCGTGGTGGCTCGTTGCATTGGTCGTGATCGGTGCCGGACTGGCTGTGACAATCATTGCCACAGACCTTTACGCGCAGGTTTTTTCCACCGTTGTCAAAGGCATCGGTATCACCATCTTCGTGACGCTCGCAGCTTTTTTTCTTGCTGTCGTGTTTGGCCTCGGCATTGCGCTACTCGGTCTGTCGGACAATGTGGTGCTGCGGCAGATTGCGCGCTTTTACATTGAAGTTATCCGCGGCATCCCCATCCTCGTCTTGCTGTTCTATATTGCTTTTGTCGGGGCGCCGGGTCTTGTCAGTCTCTACAACTGGGTGACTACGCCGCTTGTGTCGGCAGGCTGGTTGGAGCCGGTTCTGGTGCGTGACTTCTCGCTGGTCTGGCGGGCGATTATCGCGCTTACGATTGGTTACGCATCGTTTCTCGCGGAAATTTTTCGCGCTGGCATTCAGTCCGTTGACGAAGGACAGATTGAGGCCGCAAAGGCTCTTGGGCTTAATCGTTACCAACGGTTTCGGCTGATCATTCTGCCGCAGGCGGTCAGGACGGTTTTTCCGCCACTTTCCAACGACTTTGTATCGATGGTGAAGGACAGTTCGTTGGTGTCGGTGCTTGGCGTTGCCGACATAACCCAGATGGCCAAGGTCTACGCAGCTGGCTCGTTTCGTTTCTTCGAAACGTACTCGATCGTTGCCTATATATACCTGATCCTCACGGTTGGTTTGTCGCTTGTTCTCAGGCGTATTGAAAAGGCCATGCGGCGGGCTCCGGCTGGATAAGGCGAGCCCCCGTGTTCCTGCGTGTCATTGATATTGAAGCGCAGGCAGCAATCTGCTAATGAAATGGCCATGGGATCGAAATTCGGATGTCTCGCGCAAAATATTTTCGTGCTGCAGGATCATAAGCGTCTGCCGGCACGTTTCTTCGCGCGCTTGTCCGGGGCGCTCAATAGCCGACTTACGCTCGCCTGATAGCCCTTCAAGGCTGTCAGCCTTTTTGCGAAGCCCATTTCCCTTTTTCAATATCCGATGGATAAAGCCATGAGCGCACCCCGCACCCTCTATGATAAAATCTGGGATGATCACGTCGTTAATAGTGATCCGAACGGAACCTGTCTTCTCTACATCGACCGTCACCTTGTTCACGAGGTGACGTCGCCGCAGGCCTTTGAAGGTCTGCGTATGGCGGGTCGTCCCGTTCATTCGCCAACCCGCACACTGGCCGTGGTCGACCACAATGTTCCAACCACTGCTGACCGTCTTGAAGGCATCAAGAACGAAGAAAGCCGTATTCAGGTTGAAGCGCTGGCACAAAATGCCAAGGAATTCGGTGTTGAATATTATTCCGAGCGCGACAAACGTCAGGGTATCGTTCACATCGTCGGTCCTGAACAGGGCTTTACCCTGCCCGGCATGACGATTGTGTGCGGTGACAGCCACACATCGACGCATGGCGCGTTTGGCGCCTTGGCGCACGGTATTGGCACTTCGGAAGTGGAACACGTTCTGGCGACCCAGACGCTGATCCAGAAGAAGGCCAAGAACATGCTGGTGCGTGTCGATGGCAAGGTGCCGGAAGGCGTAACAGCCAAGGATATCATCCTCGCCATCATCGGTGAAATCGGCACAGCCGGTGGTACCGGTCACGTGATTGAATTTGCAGGCGAAGCCATTCAGTCGCTGTCAATGGAAGGCCGTATGACGGTCTGCAACATGACAATCGAAGGCGGCGCACGTGCGGGCCTGATTGCTCCGGACGAAACGACCTTCGAGTATATCAAAGGCAAGCCACGTGCACCGCAGGGTGAAACGCTGGAACAGGCAATTTCCTACTGGAAGACTCTGAAGTCTGACGAAGGCGCACATTACGACAAGATCGTTGTTCTCGATGGCGCCAATCTACCGCCGATTGTTTCCTGGGGTTCGTCACCGGAAGACGTTGTTTCGGTTCAGGGCACCGTTCCAAACCCGGATGATATCGCTGACGAAAACAAGCGTAACTCCAAGTGGCGTGCGCTCGAATATATGGGCCTGCAGCCGGGCACCAAAATGACTGACGTTGCCATTGACCGGGTGTTCATCGGTTCGTGCACCAATGGACGTATCGAAGATCTACGGGCTGCTGCGGTGATGGTCGATGGTCGCAAGGTTGCACCAACCGTCTCGGCTATGATTGTTCCGGGCTCCGGTCTGGTAAAGGAACAGGCGGAAGCCGAAGGTCTCGACAAGATCTTCCTCGACGCCGGTTTCGAATGGCGCGAACCTGGCTGTTCGATGTGTCTTGCGATGAATGATGATCGCCTGCAGCCGGGTGAGCGTTGTGCGTCGACCTCGAACCGTAACTTCGAGGGACGTCAGGGCTACAAGAGCCGTACGCACCTTGTGTCGCCTGCCATGGCCGCTGCTGCTGCCATCGCTGGCCACTTCGTTGACGTGCGCGAGTGGAAATAAGATTTAAGACTGCCGAATAAGACAAAGCCCTCAGGAAACGAAATTTCCTGAGGGCTTTTTGTTCGGATAAAAGGCGTAATTCGCCGGTTATTCCGCGATGATCTTCACGCGCTGTCCGGGCTGCAACACTGCGCCAGCGCCCATCGCATTGATCATCTTGAACAGATCTAGTTTGCGGTCCGTGCCCATCATGCGCGCCGCCATGGTGGCTATGGTTTCGCCTGGCTTTGCCGTTACCACGCGCACGCGCAATGGCTTGAGTGAGGCGATTTCTGCGCTGGTCATCTGCCGGAAGCTGGTACGCAAGACGTTCGCGACCGTATCAAGCTGTGGATTGCCCTTCGGTACAGCTGTCAGGAAGCGGAAAATCTGCTGACCCTGCCTGATGACAGTAACGTCGAAATCCCATTTTTCAGCTGTGGCGCGGGCAGTTGCTGCCTCGAGACCGTTGACCTGCGTTTTGCGCACGGTATTCGGCAGAAGGCCGGCCACCCAGCCGCTGGTCAGGTAATTGGCAAGATCGGTCTGCTTGGCATCTGCCACACCATCAAAACGGATGGCCATTTCGCCGGGGCCGGTTGCAAGAACGGCTTCAACCTTGTTGTCGATTTGGAAACCTTCCGGCACATCGAAACGAATGCCAAGGCTGCCATGCAGGAATGTCTGGCCACGTACATAGCCTTCTTGCGGACTGTCGCCATAAAGCAGGCCGTCAATGCCGTTCAGATACCATTCACGACCGCGATCTCCGACGCTACCTTCCTGCCCAAATGCGCGGGCATGGCGACGTGCCAATTCAACGCGCTGTGGCGCATTGGGGTGGCTGGAAAGGAAGTCGAGGCTCTGGTCGCTATCCGGCTCAACGGATGTGTAACGGGCATAAGCGGCCATGGAATCGAGGAAGCGCGCTGCGGCATAGGGGTCATACCCCGCCTCACCCAGCATGCGTACACCAATGACGTCTGCCTGCAACTCCTGCTGGCGAGAAAATGCTGCCAATCGCAGCTTGCCGCGCGCCAATGCCTGTTTTCCAGCCAGATCACTGGACAGCACTTCCGCCACAACACGGCTGGCAATCACCTCCGCCTCTTCTCGGCGCTGGCGTTCAATGCCGTGGTTGGCAGTGACGTGGGCCATTTCGTGCGACAGAACGGCGGCAACTTCCGACGCGTCGTTGGCGAGCGCCAACAGTCCGCGTGTCACATAAAGATAGCCACCGGGCAGCGCGAATGCGTTGATCGCCGGGGAATTGAGAATGGTAATGCGGTAGGATTGCTGCGGATTTTCCGAAACGGCCGTCAACGCGCCGGTAATGCGGGCAACCAGCCTTTCGGTTTTTTCATCGCGGTATTCACCGCCATAACTTGCAACAATACGCGGGTGTTCGCGTGCTCCCATTTGGGCACGCGGGTCATTTTTCTGAACTTCTTCAACAGTCTGCGGGTTGTCCGACGGGCGAACACTTGCCTGGTAGGATTGGCTGAACAGCGACTGGCATGCACTGAGCGTCATTGCAGCAATTGTCAGGCCGGCAACAGAGCGCACAAGTTTGCCATAACGCTGCGCGCGCGGATCAGATGTCCTTGCCGGCCTTGCTATTATGGAAATCGTCATCTTGTCAGTCAGTTCCTATGCCCCTGATGTTACGCACTGCTAGTTTATTGTGCGAATACTGTCCATCAATGGACACAAATTGTCACGCCTTGTGGTGTGCTATTATCGATGACGAATCTTTTCAATATTCTTGACCATCTTGCATGGCTCATCAGGCAACCAAAGTAAATTAGCAAATAGACGATCAAATAAACTCAATCCCCTGTTGAAGCCGTACTAAGCCGATTGCCACTTGCCCGCGTCGAAATTGTGGCGAACGGCGTGTGCCGCAGCTATCCCTTCAGGAACGTACGAATTTGGGGGATGTTCCCGTTCTCGGAAAAAATCTCCGGTGTGCCCTGGAACAGGATTTTCCCCTTATCCATGAACACGACATGTTTGGCCAACTGTTGTACTTCCTCGGGTTTGTGGGTGACCAGCAATACAGTGTTGCCGGTTTCCTGATGCAAACTGGACAGCAATTCAGCCATCCCGGCGCGCAAACCGGGATCAAGAGCGGCAAAGGGCTCATCCAGCAACATAACCGAGCGGTGGCGCACCAGAGCCCGTGCCATGGCAACGCGTTGCCGTTCTCCACCCGACAGATTTGGCGGCAGACGCTTTTCAAAGCCCGCAAGACCGACACGCTGCAGGGCATTTGAAACGGACTGCCGCTCTTGCGCGGAAAGTTTCAGCGAAGGATTGATGCCGAGCGCTATATTGGTGAACACATCAAGGTGCGAAAACAGGTTGTTGTCCTGAAAGATCACCGAGACCGGTCGCTCGGCCGGGGCTAGGTGTGTGACGACCTGCCCGTCAATCATGATGGTGCCGGCATCTGGTGTTTCAAAACCAGCGACCAGATTCAACAGGGTTGATTTCCCTGAGCCGGATGGGCCGGTAATTGCCGTGATCGTGCCCTGCGGCAAGTGGCAATCAAAGGAAAACTCCTGCGATCCAAGTTTCAGCGCTACATCATTAAAACGAATGCCGGAAGGAGCGGTTTCAGTCATTGGTTTTGCTCCTTGCGGGTTTGTGCGGTGCCTGCGCCACCCATGGCCAATATCAGGCAGATCACACCCAGGATCAGCGCATAACCATCGGCGTCATTGGTGCGATAGCTGCCCATATTGCTGTAAACCAGCCAAGGCAGCGTGATAAAGTTCTGCGAGCCGAACAGGGCGATTGCGCCAAGATCGCCAAGTGACAGCGCCATTGCAAAGCTGAAGGCCGTTGCCAGGGGTTTACGCAGGATTGGCCAATGGAGGTAACGCAATCTGGCAAAACCATGCATGCCGAGACTGGCTGACAGTCTTCCAGTTCGCGCCTGGTGGGTCTGGAACGCCGGTTCAAGTACCCGCATAACGAAGGGCAACGCCATCAGCATGTTGATGCAGGCAACCAGCGCCGGTGCAAACAGCGTGATGTCGCCAAGCGGCCGTAACAGCAGGAACCAGCCACTCCCCAGCACCACTGGTGGCACCAGCAGCACCATGGATGCGCCACCGGACATCGTGGAGGCCATAAGACGTAGTGTCAGGTTTGCCTTGCGGTTGCCACGGATCGTCGAGCGCGCGTTGATGAGGGCGACGGAAATGCCAATGGCAATACTGGCTGAAACCAGCGCAATGGACAGGCTGGTTCCGGCTGCCCGCCAGAACACATCGGCCGCCAACAGGCGCGATAAGTCGGCGGTCGAGCCGGATATGGCGATACTAAGCATGGGTGCCACCATAAAAACCACAGCGGCGATAATTAGAATACCGTCGCGCAGCCGTACCTGAAGCCGTTTTCCATCATAGCGCTGGATTGCTCGGCCGTGGCTCAAACCCTCGTCGTCAGGTCTGGGCAGCCAGCTTAATAAGGCGAGCAACAACCCGGTCATGACGATTTGCAGAGTAGCAAGAGCAATGGCGCGTGGAGGATCGAAATCAAAGCGCAGCGATTGATAGATCGCCACTTCAAGCGTTGTCGCCGCAGGCCCGCCGCCCAACATCAGCACAAGGGTGAAACTGGTGGCGCAAAGCATAAAAATCAGCCCGGCGACACTGGGAACCAGTTTTATCAGCGCCGGCCATTCAATGAACCGGAAAATGGACCAGGATGGCATGCCAAGGCTTGCCGCCATACGCCAATATTCACCGGGAATACGCTCCAGCCCGGCCAGCAGCAAACGGGTAGCAAGCGGCAGGTTAAAGAAGACATGTGCCAGCAGAATTCCTGACAGGCCGTAAATGCTGAACGGTTGTTCAACACCGAGTGATGTCAGTGTGGTGTTCAGGAAGCCCTGTCTTCCCCAGATGGCAATAAGGCCAAGCGCACCGACGATAACCGGTAGCCCCATGGGAACGGCCATAAGGCGGATAATCCAGATACGACCGGGAAACGCAGTTTGTCTTGCCAAAGCCAGTGCGACAGGCAGCGCAAAAAGGATCGATAGTCCGGTCGATAACGTTGCTTGATAGAGGGTGAAGCGCAGGATACGCCAGGTGTAGGTACCGAACAGCTCATCGCTTGCAGCACCTGCATCAAAAGACAGAAGGGCAAATGTGCCAAGGCCAATGAATGCGAGAACAGCGGCAAAAGCCGCCATTCCCGTGCCTATCGATTGCCGTTGTTCGGCCTTTGAAATCATGGCGCTGGCCCGAATTTCCGATTTGCAAAGGTTAGTTGATGCTCATGGCTGTCAGCCACTCATCAATCCATGCCTTGCGGTTCTTGGCCACTTCCTCAGGTGACATCAGGAATGTCTTGGTGGGAACAACAAGTTTGGAAAACGCCTCGGGCAGCGGTGCGCTGGTTGCCGCAGCCGGCATCATCCAGTTATTTTCCGGTATGGCGTCTTGGAAACCTGGTGTCAGCATGAAGGAGAGGAATGACTTGGCAAGGTCTTTCTCTGGGGCATTTTTCAACAGGCCGGCCACCTCGATCTGAATGTAATGACCTTCCGCGAAGCTGGCTGCCTGATAGCGGTCTGTGTTTTCTGCGACCATGTGGTAGGCAGGTGAGGTCGTGTAGGACAGCACCATTGGCACTTCTCCCTTGGTGAACAGGCCATAGGCTTCAGACCAGCCCGGCGTGACCGTCAAAATACGGGTCTTGAGCTTTGCCCAGGCTTCCGGTGCCTGATCACCATAAACGGACTTCACCCACAGGAGCAGGCCAAGGCCGGGGGTAGAGGTGCGCGGGTCCTGAATTGCAATCTTCTGGGAAGGATCACCTTCGACCAGATCCTTCAGGCTCTGTGGCGGGTTCTTGATGGTCTGGGTGTCATAGATGATGGCGAAGTGGCCGTAGTCGTAGGGAACAAAGATATCATCCTTGAAGTCGCCTGGAATCTTGGCAGCTGACGTATCGATGCCGCTTGCCTCGAACAGGCCGGTTTCCTTGGCTTCAGCAACAAGGTTGGTGTCGAGCCCCAGAACGACATCGGCGTTGGATGTTTCACCTTCCATCTTGAGGCGCGTCAAAAGCGCAACGCCATCGGCAACACCGACAAAATTGACAGTGCACTGGCAATTTTTCTCAAAGGCTTCCTTGACCTTGGGGCCAGGACCCCACTCGGACACGAAGCTTTCATAGGTGTAGACCGTCAGTGTCTTGTCGGCTGCAAATGCTGCGCCAGGCACGGCAAATGCCACAAGTACCAAGGCCTTGGCAATCAGGGAATTGTTCAAAATGCTGCGCATCCGCGCCTCCTCTTTCATATGTTGAACGGGAATAGGGCGCTGATAATGAGCCGTCTAATCCCTCCGCCGGTGTTAACCGGATCAGGTTCTTCGGGTTGGCGGAAGCCTCTCAGCCTTGTCGGTAAAGACAAAGCACCCCGTTAGAGCAAGGCAAGGTGTAATGTTACTGTCATCACTTGGCAAGATAGCAGTCATGGCAACAGTCGGTGTTTGGTCCGATGGTTTCAGGACTGCCCGGACATATGGACCAGTTCCCAGACATGGCCGTCGGGATCCTGAAAACTTCCGGCATACATGAAGCCATGGTCCTGAATCGGTTTCCATTCGCGGCCGCCGGATGACAATGCTGTCGCAATCATCCTGTCGATGTCTTCGCGGCTTTCTGCCGTCAGGCAGGTCAACACTTCGGTCGTGCGGGTGGCGTCGGCAATATCGCCGTTGATGAAATCACGGAAACGCTCCTCCTGAAGCAACATGACGAAGATGTTCTGCTCCACGATCATGCACAGCGTCCTCTCGTCCGAATATTCGGGATTGAAGCTGAAGCCGAGTGCGGTGAAGAAAGCTTTTGTCGTTTCGATATTGCGAACAGGCAGATTGACGAAAATCATACGCATTTTCTGAACTCCTCCATCTTTGCCAAGGAAAACGTAAAATCGCTTCCCTGTCAAAGACGGATGAAGAACAGAGGTTCCGGTATGGTGGAAGGAATTTTAGCCTTCCAGTTCCTCGCGCAGCATTTCAAGCTCTAGCCACTCTTCTTCCATCGTGATCAGCTTGTGTCGCAGCTTTTCCATTTCGTCGGCAAGCTTGCCAAAAGCTGTGGGGTCTTTGGTGAAGAGGTTGGGATCGGCCATCTTTTCTTCGCGCTTGGCGATTTCGATCTGGGCCTTTTCCATTTCCTTGGGCAGGTTTTCCAGAGCGAACTTCTGCTTGAAGGACAATTTACCTTTGGCCTTTGGTGCATCATCCGACGCAGTTGAAGAGGAGGTGCTTCTTGCCTTTTCCTGCTTTTCCGCCTTGCGCTTTTCCTCGGCCGCGCCCTTGCGCTGCGCCATCATGTCGGAATAACCGCCGGCATATTCGATCCAGCGGCCATCTGGCGCATCGGGATTGGCCGGCGCAATGGTCGAGGTCACTGTTCTGTCGAGGAAGTCGCGGTCATGGCTGACGAGAATGACGGTGCCGACAAATCCGGCGACCACTTCCTGCAACAGATCAAGCGTCTCAATATCGAGGTCGTTGGTGGGTTCGTCGAGAATGAGGAGGTTGGTCGGGCGGGCGAGAATACGCGCCAGCATCAAACGAGCACGTTCACCACCGGAGAGATTCCTGATCGGTGTGCGGGCCTGTTCCGGCTGGAACAGAAAATCCTTCATATAGCCGGTCACGTGCTTCAGTTCGCCATTGACCAGCAGGTTTTCACCACGTCCGTCGGTCAGATAGTGCGCCAGCGTGTCATTCGGGTTCAGTTCTTCACGCTTCTGATCGAGCGTGGCGATGTCGAGATTGGTGCCAAGTTTGACCGTGCCGCTATCTGGTTGCAGCTGTCCGGTCAGCATTTTCAAAAGCGTGGTCTTGCCTGCTCCGTTTGGCCCAACCAGACCAATACAGTCGCCACGATGCACGCGCAGTGAGAAGGGTGCCACGATGGTGCGATCACCATAGGACTTGGTAATGCTGTCGGCCTCGATCACCAGTTTGCCGGATTCACGGGCATCAACAGCTGTGGTCTGCACGGAACCTTGCGGTCCCTTGTGGCCACGATGTTGAGCGCGCATCGCCTGAAGTTCGCCGACGCGGCGCATATTGCGTTTGCGACGGGCGGTTACGCCATAGCGCATCCAGTGTTCTTCGCGCTCAATCGCCTTGCCGAGTTTGTGCTGCTCGAGTTCTTCCTCTTCCAGCACCTTGTCGCGCCATTCCTCGAAATGGGCAAAGCCGCGGCTGAGACGACGCGAGGTGCCGCGATCGAGCCATACAGTTGCATTAGAAACTTTTTCAAGGAAACGACGGTCGTGCGAAATCAGAACCAGTGCACTGCGGCTTTTCTGCAGTTCCTCTTCCAGCCATTCGATTGTCGGCAGATCCAGATGGTTGGTCGGCTCGTCCAGCATCAGGATGTCGGGTTCAGGTGCCATGACGCGAGCGAGCGCCGCACGGCGGGCTTCGCCGCCGGAGAGACTATTAGGATTCTCCTGCCCCGTCAGGCCAAGGTGGTTAAGCAGATATGTAACCCGATAAGGATCATCGCCCGGTCCAAGCCCTTCTTCGGCATAGGCCTGTACGGTGTCGTAACCACTAAAATCCGGTGCCTGCTCAAGATAACGGATGGTTGAGGAGGGGTGTCTGAACACCTCGCCGGATTGCGCTTCGACCAGGCCGGCGGCAATTTTCATCAGCGTGGACTTGCCGGAACCATTGCGACCAACGAGGCAGATACGGTCACCCGGTTCCACTTGCAGGTTGGCACCGTTCAGCAGCGGTGTAACGCCAAAGGTCAGCGTGATATCGTCAAGTTTCAAAATGGGAGGCGCCAAGGCTCAGGCTCCAGTCATGTCATAAGGGCGGGCAAGGATGATGGCTCTGCCATTTTTCAGGGAGAAGCGCACCGGACCTTCCGCAACGTTGGAAATTGTGCGGGATGTGCCGAAGGTCAGCGAATAGTCATTCAACGGATAACGGGCGTTCTCGATGTCAAGGCCGTCAAGATCGCTGAAACCGAGAACGGAAAACAGCGAACCGGCGGGTAAGTCGAGTGCTTTCTCGCCACCGGATACCAAGGGGTAGGCCTCTTCTTCACCCGATAGAAGGGTGACATCGTAACCTTTTTCCTTAAGGCTGATGGCATTCAGCATGTGCTGAAAGGCATGGTCGGTTCGGTCGCCACCCAGTGCGCCAATCAGAACGAGGCTTTGGGCACCACGCTCAATCGCCTGCGAGACAGCGATCTCGCCATCTGTTGCGGCCTTGCTTGCGGGAAAGGTGTGACGCTCCACATCCGGCCATTCGGTGAGAAGAGTGGTGTCGGTGGAATCAAAATCTCCCACCCACAATTCCGGTGTCAGCGATAGCGGCTGCGCATGGCGCATGCCATTGTCGGCTGCGATGACGCGTGTTCCGTCTGCGGCTTTGCGCACGCGCTCGGTCACCGACAGGTTGCCGCCCAGCAGAATTGTAAAGCCCGTTTTTTCCATGCCCCGCCAATAGCCCAAATGTTCGCAGAAGGGAACGGCCAGCGCCCGCAAATGCGGCTATATTGATTTTCGCATCATGCGGGATTATGTAATCTCATAGTGGTGATTTGCCGACCGGCTTGCAGCCACTTTAAAGAAGTCGCTAAAGGGTCGAGGAAACGTGGATTTTCCAAGAACCGGTTGCGATTTCGTTGCCGGTTTTTTTGTTTTGTGCGGTTTGTCCGGGCTGTCTGCCTTGGTTACCCGCCGGATGAGAGTGTTCCAATATGCCCATCAAAATACCCGATACGCTGCCTGCTTTTGAAACCCTCATCAATGAGGGTGTGCGGGTGATGACCGAAACGGCGGCTGTTCGTCAGGATATCCGCCCGTTGCAGATCGGGCTTTTGAACCTCATGCCGAACAAGATCAAAACTGAAATCCAGATGGCGCGCCTAGTCGGCGCATCCCCTTTGCAGGTCGAGTTTTCGCTGGTGCGTATTGGCGGACACCGTGCCAAGAACACCTCTGAAGAGCATCTCTTGTCGTTCTATGAGACCTGGGAAGAGGTCAAGCATCGCAAGTTTGACGGTTTCATCATTACCGGCGCACCGGTCGAGACCATTGCTTACGAGGATGTGACCTACTGGGACGAGATGCAGAAGATTTTTGAGTGGACGCAGACCAATGTCCATTCAACCCTGAACGTCTGCTGGGGCGCGATGGCGGCCATCTACCATTTCCATGGCGTGCCAAAACATCCGCTCAAGGAAAAGGCGTTTGGTGTTTATCGTCACCGCAATCTTTGCCCGTCGTCCATCTATCTGAACGGTTTTTCCGACGATTTCCAGGTGCCGGTTTCACGCTGGACCGAGGTCCGTCGCGAGGACATTGAAAAGCACCCCGAGCTTGAAATCCTGATGGAATCGGAGGAGATGGGTGTCTGCCTGGTGCATGAAAAGAAGGGCAACCGTCTCTACATGTTCAACCATGTGGAATATGATTCCACATCGCTTTCCGATGAGTATTTCCGGGATGTGAATGCTGGTATTCCGATCAAGGTGCCGCATAATTACTTTCCGCACAATGATCCTGATATCACCCCGCAAAACCGTTGGCGCAGCCATGCCCATCTGTTTTTCGGCAACTGGATCAATGAAATCTATCAGACGACCTATTACGATCTGAACGAAATCGGAAAGTGAAATTTGCCGATTGCGAAGCGATGGGAAATGACGCAACGTCTGGCCCGTAATTCTTGCAAACGGAGGTCGATATAATGACGAATGGTGCCACACGGGAAAACTTCGGCGTAACGCCCACCGGCGAAAAAGTGGAGCGCGTCATTATTTCGGCAGGCGGTTTGACCGCCAATATTATCACCTGGGGCGCAGTCATTCAGGATTTGCGCCTCGATGGCCATCAGCCACCGTTGGTTCTCGGCTTTGATAAGTTTGAGGACTATCCGCAATATTCCTCTTATTTCGGTGCAACGCCCGGCCGTAACTCCAACCGTATCGATAGCGGGCGTTTCTCGATTGACGGCAAAGAATACCAGCTTGAACTGAACGAAAAAGGCGTCACCCATATCCATGGCGGCAGTGATGGTATCGGTAAAAGCAACTGGCTGATCATGGAACATGGCCCAAGCCACGTCGTGCTGCAGATCATTGATCCCGATGGCCGTGCCGGTTATCCCGGCAATTGCACGGTAAACGTGACCTACACAATCCGTGAAGGTGGTGTGCTTTCGGTTCTCTATGAGACAACCACTGACCAGCCGACCATCGCCAATATTTGCCAGCATTCCTACTTCAATCTGGATGGTGCTGACAACGCACTCGATCACGAGATCATGATTGCGGCTCACCACTATCTGCCGACGGATGAACGGCAGATCCCGACCGGTGAAATTCGTGCTGTTGAAGGCACTGCATTTGACCTGCGCTCATCCACGCCGATGAAGCGTGAGGACAATGGCGAACAGGTTCTGTACGATCATAATTTCTGCCTGTCGCCTGAGCGCCGCGAAAAGCGCAAGGTGGCACGGGTGTTTGCACCTGCTTCCGGTGTTGCACTTGAGGTGCACACCACGGAGCCGGGCGTGCAGTTCTATTCCGGCTTCAAGCTCAACACAGCCGTTCCCGGTCTCGATGGCCGTCATTACGGTGCCTTTGCAGGCTTCTGCCTTGAAACACAGATTTGGCCGGATGCAGTGAATCATCCCGATTTTCCGAACGGCATCTTGCGTCCAGGCGAGATTCTGCGTCAGGAAACCGATTATATCTTCACGCGCGGCTGATCAGCCAGTCAATCGAGAACACATCCGACATAGCCGCCGGATGCACGGGCGCGGCGCTCATTGAGCGTCGCCAGCCGCTGAGTGCCACGTCCCGGTTTGGAGGCTACACGTTCGATTGGGTTCGGCAGGCTGACGGCCAGAAGTGCCGCCTGTCTGGTGCTGAGCTTGGAGGCTGATGTCTTGAAGTGATAACGGGCCGCCGCTTCGATGCCGTAAATACCCGGTCCCCATTCGGCGACGTTCAGATATATTTCCATCATCCGCCGTTTCGACCAGACGAAGTCGGCGGTCATGGCCAATGGAATTTCCAGAATTTTACGAACGAAGAAACGACCATTCCACAAGAACAGGTTCTTTGCGGTCTGCATGGGAATGGTGCTGGCACCACGGGTGGTATCACCCTGCAATGTGCCCTCGATCACACCACTCATCTGTTTCCAGTCAACACCGCCATGGAAACAGAACTGGCCGTCCTCCGACATCATGACGGACCGAACAACATTTGGTGAAATGTCATCGATCGATACCCATTGCCGGTCATAGCCCTGTAACGCCACCAGATCGGCAAGCATCAGCGTAGAGACGGGCCGCATGAATGGCAGTGCGTAAACCAGAATGAGAAAATAGGGCAGGGCAAGGAAGATTAAGATCGCCATGACCAGACGCTGCCAGAGACTGCGTTCCCTCAGCATGGACCTATCCTGCGCATCGTCATCCTGCGACAGTACAACGTCATCATTCTGGTTTTCAGGTGCGACTGCCAATCTTTCAAACCTGTGCCTTTTTGTTTGCCGAACCGTTTCACATTGGCAAGATGCGATCAAGCCTTGCCGATGCTGCAAAAAGCCTGATTTTCATTGCCTGTGTTAACTTCTCATGGCAAAGAGCGGCCATGAAGCCAGAAACAACCTTATTCGAACGCGCATTGCGTGAAAACGCGCAGCAGGTGGAAAATCTGCTGGATAACGTTCTTTCCCCAGCCCATCGCAGCGATGAAATCACCAGACCGGACAACCTGCTGGAAGCGATGCGTTATGGCGTACTGAATGGTGGCAAACGTTTGCGGCCGTTTCTGGTGATCGAGAGCAGCAAGATGCTGGGTGGCAACGCGCTGGCGGCCTTGCGTGTAGGCTCGGCGCTGGAATGCCTGCATTGCTATTCTCTTGTCCATGACGACCTTCCGGCGATGGACGATGATGATCTGCGCCGCGGACAGCCAACAGTACATCGCAAGTTTGATGAGGCGACCGCCATTCTGGCTGGCGACAGCCTGCTGACAATCGCATTCGACATTATTGCAGCACCAGAAACTCCGCTGCCGGACGCTTCCAAAACGGCTCTTGTACTGGCGCTTGCACGGGCAGCCGGTATCGGTGGCATGGCCGGTGGGCAGGCGTTTGATCTGGCGGCTGAAAAACAAGCGCCGGACGAGCAGGGTATCATCACCCTGCAGGCCATGAAAACCGGCGCGTTGTTGCGTTTTGCCTGTGAGGCCGGTGCGATCATTGCTGGTGCTGATGCCGAGACACGTCAGCGGCTCAGAACCTTCGGCGAGCGCGTTGGACTTGCGTTCCAGTTGGCTGACGATCTTCTTGACCTGACGGCCGATGCCGCAACCATGGGCAAGGCAACTGGCAAGGACGCGGCACGTGGCAAGGGTACATTGGTTGCTCTGCGTGGGCAGGCGTGGGCTGAACAGCGTCTGGGTGAACTGGTTGATGAGGCCTCACAGCTTCTGGAGCCTTACGGCGAACGTGCCGATATTCTAACCGCGGCGGCGCGGTTTATCGCGGAAAGAAAGAGTTGAGATGAGCAAATTCTGGTCTCCTATTGTTGCATCGCTTCATCCGTATGTGGCGGGAGAGCAGCCAGCCATCGCCAATCTGGTCAAACTCAACACCAATGAAAACCCGTGGGGGCCTTCTCTGCGTGTCGTGGAAGCCATCAAGGATGCTGCGACGGATGATTTGCGGCTCTATCCTGATCCTTCCGCCAAAAAGCTGAGAGAGACGATTGCCGCCTATCACGGTGTGTCGCCGGATGAAGTTTTTGTCGGCAACGGCTCGGATGAGGTTCTGGCCTTTATCTTTGCCGGCCTTCTGAAACACGAAAAACCGCTGCTTTATCCAGATATCACCTACAGCTTTTATCCGACCTACAGCCGGTTTTTCGACGTTAAGACCACAACCGTGCCGCTGGACGACAACTTCCAGATCCGTCTGGAGGATTACGAAGGTGAATGTGGTGCGATCATTCTGCCAAATCCTAATGCGCCAACCGGCATCGGATTGCCGCTTGCCGACATCAAAAAACTGGTCAGCTCTCACGCCGATCAGGTGGTGGCGATTGACGAAGCCTATATTGATTTTGGCGGTGAAACCGCCGTTCCGCTTGTTCGCGATCATGACAATCTGATTGTCATCAGGACCTTTTCCAAGTCTCGTTCACTGGCGGGCATGCGGGTCGGTTATGCAATCGCCCAGCGCCCACTCATCGACGCATTGGAACGGCTCAAAGACAGCTTCAATTCCTATCCGCTCGACCGGTTGGCACAGGTTGCGGCTGTTGCCTCGATCGAGGACGTTGTCTGGTTCATGGACCACCGCCAGAAGCTGATCGACAATCGCCAGAGGCTGGAACAGGCACTGCGTGAACGTGGTTTTGATATTTTGCCATCGCAGGCCAATTTCATCTTTGCCCGTAAATCTGGCTGGACCGGCAAGGATCTTTCCCTGGCATTACGTGAGCGCGCCATTCTGGTGCGTCACTTCGACAAGCCGCGTATTTCGGATTTCCTGCGTATTTCCATTGGCACGGAAGAACAGTGCCAGGCGCTGATCACTGCGTTGGATCAGGTTTTTGCATCTGCCTGACATAAAAAACGCCGCATAAAGCGGCGTTTTTCAATTAGTGTCTGTGTTAATTTATCAGCTCTGGGTGAGCGGAGAGATCAGCACTTCGACGCGGCGGTTCTGCGCGCGGCCTTCCGGCGATGCATTCGATGCGACCGGCTGCGACGGGCCGTAACCCAGTGTCGAAATGCGGCGCTGGTCTACGCCACGTGCGCCGATGTAGTTGGCGACAGACGCGGCACGGCGCTCAGACAGACCCTGGTTATGGGCAAGGCTACCGGTGGAATCGGTATGGCCATTGATATCGATCAGCGTGCGGTTGAACTTGTTCAGAACAATGGCGACCGAGTTCAGTGTGTCGTAGAACGGTGGGATCACCTGATCTTGATCGGTTGCGAAAGTGATGTTTGATGGCATATTGAGAACGATGCTGTCACCACGACGGGTCACTGAAACGCCGGTGCCCTGAAGCTGCTGACGCAGTTCTGCCTCCTGGTTGTCCATGTAGTTGCCGACCACACCGCCAGCCAGCGCGCCAATACCTGCGCCCAGCAGGATGGCATTACGGCCGGACTTGCCAGATCCGCCGCCCACAGCCAGACCGCCAAGCGCACCTGCAACAGCACCGATACCGGCGCCGCCTGCCATGTTGGACATCTTCTGTTCGCCAGTATAGGGGTCCGTCGTGGTGCAGGCTGAAAGGAATGTTGCGGCAAGCGCAAGGATTGCAAACTTTTTGATCATCGAATCATGGCTCCTTGATTGATGGACCTGAAATACCACGAATCGGGCAAAATCCCGGCGGGTGTTGATTATTCTGCTGCGTGTTTGTGTCCAAACCGCTTTTCAATGTAGTCGATGACCAGCGCTTCGAAATCTGCTGCAATATCTGGACCACGCAAGGTCAGGGCTTTCTGACCATCAATGAAGACCGGAGCGGCCGGAGTTTCACCGGTGCCGGGCAAGGAAATACCGATATCGGCATGTTTGCTTTCGCCCGGGCCGTTGACGATGCAGCCCATGACCGCAACGTTGAGACCCTCGACGCCAGGATATTTTTCCTTCCAGATCGGCATGTTTTTTCGGATGTCGTTCTGGATGTTTTGCGCCAGTTCCTGGAACACCGTCGAGGTCGTGCGACCACAGCCAGGACACGCCGCAACAACAGGAATGAACTGACGGAAGCCCATGACCTGCAGGAGTTCCTGCGCAACCTGCACTTCACGGGTACGGTCGCCATTGGGTTCCGGCGTCAGAGAAACGCGGATCGTGTCACCAATGCCGTGTTGCAGCACATAACCCATGGCCGCAGACGAGGCGACAATGCCCTTGGAGCCCATGCCCGCTTCGGTCAGGCCGAGATGCAGGGCGTGGTCAGAACGCTCTGACAGCATGGAATAGACGGCAATCAGATCCTGCACCTGACTGACCTTCGCCGACAGGATGATGCGATTGCGTGGCAGGCCTATATCTTCGGCCAGCTCGGCCGAAATCAGTGCTGATTGCACGATGGCTTCGCGGGTGACCTGACGGGCAGACAGAGGAAAACCTTCAGCCTGGTTCTTGTCCATCAATGTGGTCAGCAGTTCCTGATCGAGAGACCCCCAGTTGACGCCGATTCGAACCGGCTTGTCATAACGGATCGCCATTTCGACGATATCGCCGAACTGCTTGTCCTTTTTGTCTTTGAAGCCGACATTGCCGGGATTGATGCGGTATTTTGCAAGTGCTTCCGCACAGGCGGGATGATCCGCCAGCAGTTTGTGGCCAATGTAATGGAAGTCGCCAACCAGCGGTACATCAAGACCAAGGCGCAAAAGCCGGTCGCGTACTTTCGGTACAGCGGCTGCGCTCTCGTCGCGGTCAACGGTGATGCGAACAATTTCAGAGCCAGCGCGATAAAGCGCGGCAACCTGCGCAACAGTCGCGTCAATGTCGGCCGTGTCGGTGTTGGTCATCGACTGCACAACAACAGGCGCTCCGCCACCGACGATGACGCCCCCCACATCGACGGCAACCGAGGCACGGCGTGGCTTGGGATCAAAATCAATGGGTGATGACATCGTTATCTCTACGCTTGCGACAAATGCGCCTATTCAGGTGGATCAAGGCGCGTGCCTTGTCAATATTATACCTATCACGTTTTGCTTTGAGTGGCATTACCTGCCGCCAGGAAGTGCTGATTTGTCGCCTATTTCAGGCGCTTTGATGATCATTGTCAGGAATTATCATCAATCACAAAAAATGAAATACATAAAGGCTGCAGATTTTCCTGCGATGCAATCTTTGATTGAGGTCATGAAAACAAAGGCGTCTTAAACGGTGTCGATATGTCCGCCAGTTGATGTGGCGGACATTTTTTTGCGGTTGAAACCGGTCAGTGGCCGCTGGCACCATCTGCGTGGCGGGCCAGCCTCGAGAGAAGCAGGACGATAACGTGCAGTACCGGCAGGCCGATGAATACTGTTCCAAGCCCGATATGCTCAGCTATGAAGCCGATCGCAGACGGAGCAACCAGAATACCGGAATACCCCATGGTCGTGACAACCGAGAGGCCAATGCCGGGTGCGAGGCCCGGCATGTTGCCAGCCGCCGAGAAGGCAATTGGCACCATGTTGGAAATACCGATACCGGCGATAGCAAAGCCGGCGATAGCGACAACCGGGTTGGTGGCGATGCCGGCAATCAACAGGCCGATAATCGAGATCACCGAGCAAACACGCAAGGTGTTTACGGCACCAAACCGGTCACGCACCAGATCGCCGGCGAAACGCATGATGGCCATTGTCATGGAGAACGCGGCGAAGGCAAAACCCGAGGCGGTGACCGAAGCGCCAAGTTCATTGCGCAGATAAAGTGCACCCCAGTCAAGGATCGCACCTTCCGGCACCATGGAAAACAGCGCCATGATACCAATGATCCAAGGTAGTGGTGTCATTGGCAGGCGAAGCTTTTCGTGGTGTTGTTCAGGATGCGGAGGATCGGCAAGAACACGTGGCCATGCGATTGTCAGCAGGATTGCGGCGACCACCGTCAGGGTTATAGCATGGCCGTAAACGCCGATCTGTTTGATGAGCAAGCCGCCAAGACCAGCACCGAGCAAGCCGCCAAGGCTCCAGAAGGCATGGCAAGACGACATGATCGAGCGGCGCATGCTGCGCTCTGTTGCGACTGCGTTGGCATTCATCGCCACGTCCATGGCGCCCGTAAGACCACCGAACAACACCACTGCAGCCACACCGCTCCAGACGTTGTTGGTGAGAGTGATCAGCAGAAGGGTCGGCAGAAACACAACGGCGGCTGTCAGTGATACTTTTCTGGAGCCGTAACGGGCGATTTTTGCGCCTGCCACTGGCATCATCAGCAGTGATCCGACGCCGAACATCAAGATGACAAGACCGAGCTGGCTTTCACTCAAGGAAAGCCGGTGGGCAAATTCCGGGATCATTGGTGCCCAGGAACCCATCATGAAACCGTTCATCAGGAACAGCAGAGAAATGGCCAGTCGGGTTCTCGTCATATAGGACGTGCGGACGGGCAAGGTGGTGTTCATGGCAGAGCCAGACATCGGAGTTATCCTCAGGAATTGGGGATTACGGGTTGTAATGAAGCGGATGCGGCCATGTGAATTTCAATGCCGCGAGCGATCAACGCATCGCTGAAGACCGGATTTGCCTGATGTTCGAGAATGAGCGACAGCGGATCACCGAGATCACACACATTGAAGGCGGCCTTGTGGCCAAGTTTTTCACGGGTAATGGCGGCCAATATTTTTGCACTTGCCTGGCATGCCAAGCGCTTGAAAACCGCATCCTCGTAAATGTCTGCAGCAAGGCCATGTTCCAGAGTCACGCCGCAGGCGCCGAGAATACACAGATCAGGACGTACCTGTTCCAGCTGCCGCAGGGCCGTGGCGTCAATGGAGGCGCCGACATTGGCGTCGACCTTTCCGCCAATCACAATAAGATCAACACCAGATTTACTGGCAAGTTCTGCGGCAATGATGGGTGTGTTGGTAATTGCCGTCAGACGCAAATCCTGCGGTATCTGACGTGCGACCGCGAGATTTGTCGAGCCGGCATCGATAAAGACAACCATCCCCTCGCTGAGCAGGGAGACGACTGTTTGTGCGAGAAGTGCTTTGCGATCGGTTTTTTCGGTCAGCCGTGTCTGCAGTGGCGTGGTGATACCTGTTGTCTTTAACGCACCGCCATAAACGCGTTCGCATTCACCGCGGGCGGCCATCTCACGCAGGTCACGGCGGATGGTGTCCTCCGAGGTGCTGAAGGTCTGGGCGAGTTCCTGCGCAATGACACGACCTTTCGTCTCGAGTTCCGAGAGAATGAAGGCCTGTCTTTCGCTTACAAAATGCTCTGTTTTGGACATTGACTATCAATCGTGAATAAACGTGCAAAAACACGCATAAATCGATTGAGTTAAAACAGCAAGAACAAAAATGCCCGCTTTTCAGCGGGCATGATGTTGAAGCGTCATGAGTGGCAATTCTGTTACTCGCCGTAGATGACCAGCAGGTCCTTGGCGTCGATCTGATCGCCTGCGCGCACCAGAACTTCAGCGATTGTGCCGTCCTTTTCTGCGTGCAGTGCTGTTTCCATCTTCATGGCTTCGATTGACAGCAATACATCACCGGCCTTGATCGTCTGGCCCTGGTTGACGAAGACGCGAGAGATGACGCCTGGCATTGGTGCGCCCAGATGTGCGCCATTGGCTGGCTCGGCCTTGCGACGGACAGCAGAGCCGGATGCGCCATGGGCACGATCTGGCACCTTGATGCGGCGTGGCTGACCGTTGATTTCGAAGAACACGGTGACCATGCCCTTGTCGTCGGTGCCGCTCATCGCCTGATTGACGATAACCAATGTCTTGCCGCGTTCGATATCGGCAAACAGTTCCTCGCCATCTGCCATGCCGTAGAAATAGGCGTGGGTGGGAAGAACTGAAACAGGCCCATATTGCTCGGATGCCAAAGCAAAGTCCGTAAACACCTTCGGATACATCAGATAGGATGCGAATTCGAAGTCATTGACGGTGCGACCGATCTTCGCGTCGATGGTTTTGCGTTCTGCATCCAGATCAGCATCTTCCAGCAGTGAACCGGGACGTACCGTGTAGGGCTTGTCGCCCTTCAGAGCCTTTTTCTGCAGGCCTTCCGGCCAGCCGCCTGGTGATTGTCCGAGATCGCCCTTCAGCATGGAGACAACAGATTCAGGGAACGCGATATCCTTGTCAGGGTTTTCGACATCCGCAACCGTTAGATCCTGGCTGACCATCATCAAGGCCATATCACCGACAACCTTGGACGAAGGCGTTACCTTGACGATGTCACCGAACATGCGGTTGGCGTCAGCATAAGCCTGCGCCACTTCGTGCCAGCGGCTTTCAAGGCCAAGCGAACGGGCCTGTTCCTTGAGGTTTGTGAACTGTCCACCGGGCATTTCGTGCAGGTAGACTTCGGAAGCTGGTCCCTTAAGGTCGCTTTCAAAGGCTGCGTACTGGCCGCGTACCGCTTCCCAATAGAAGGAAATACGTCTGATCCATTCCGGATCAAGGCCGGTATCACGCTCGGTGCCGGAGAGGGCTTCGACAATCGAACCCAGGCAAGGCTGGGATGTGTTGCCGGAAAGCGCATCCATGGCTGCATCCACCGCGTCCACACCTGCATCGACAGCGGCAAGAACGGTCGCAGCCGAAATGCCTGACGTGTCATGGGTGTGGAAGTGAATTGGCAGGGATGTTGCTTCACGCAGCGCGGTAAACAGAACCTTTGCGGCTGCTGGCTTCAGCAGGCCGGCCATGTCCTTGACGGCGATAATATGGGCGCCAGCCTTTTCGAGTTCGCCTGCAAGGTTGGTATAATATTTCAGGTCATATTTCGGTCGCGCCGAATTCAGGATATCGCCCGTGTAGCAGATGGTTGCTTCACACAGCTTGTTTTCTTCGGCTATGGCATCCATCGAGACGCGCATGTTCTCAACCCAGTTGAGGCAGTCGAACACACGGAACAGGTCTACGCCACCCTTGGCAGCCTGACGCACGAAATATTTGACGACATTGTCCGGGTAATTCTTGTAACCAACGCCATTGGCACCGCGCAGCAGCATTTGAAGCAAGAGGTTCGGTGCGCCCTCACGGATCAGCGACAAGCGTTCCCAAGGATCTTCCGTCAGGAAGCGCATCGATACGTCAAATGTCGCGCCGCCCCAGCATTCCAGAGACAGCAGTTGCGGCAGTGCCTTGGCGTAAACATTGGCAACGCTGGCAATGTCATGGGTGCGCACACGGGTGGCCAGCAGCGACTGGTGGCCATCGCGCATGGTGGTGTCGGTAACGAGAACGCGCTTTTCATTGCGCATCCACTCGGCAAAACCTTTCGGCCCTAGCTTGTCCAGCAGTTGCTTCGTGCCGTCGGGAATGGCCTTGTCGATGTAAGGTACAATCGGCTTGGCAGCTTTGTCCGATGGTGTGGCGCGACCCTTGGTTTCCGGGTGGCCGTTGACGGTCACATCAGCCAGATAGGTCAACAGTTTGGTGGCACGGTCCTGCCGTTTGACCTGTTGGAACAGCTCTGGTGTCGAGTCGATGAAACGTGTCGTGTAGGTGTTGTTGCGGAACTTTTCATGGCCGATGATGGCTTCAAGGAAGGTCAGGTTGGTTGCAACGCCGCGAATACGGAACTCGCGCAGCGCGCGGTCCATGCGGCTGATGGCTTCCTGTGGTGTTCCGCCTGATGCTGTTACCTTGACCAGCAGCGGGTCGTAATAACGGGTGATGATAGCGCCGGTGTAAGCCGTGCCGCCATCCAGACGAATGCCGAAGCCGGCTGCCGAACGATAGGCGGTGATACGGCCGTAGTCAGGAATGAAGTTGTGTTCCGGATCTTCGGTGGTGATACGGCACTGCAGTGCGTGACCATTGAGACGAATGTCAGCCTGCTTTGGTACGCCGGATTCGGGCGTGCCGATCGCTTCACCTTCGAGAATATGAATCTGCGCCTTGACGATATCGATACCGGTCACAACTTCGGTAACCGTGTGTTCCACCTGAATGCGCGGGTTAACTTCGATGAAGTAGAATTTTCCGGTGTCGGAATCCATCAGGTACTCGACGGTGCCCGCGCCGATGTAATTGGTGGCAGCGGCAATTTTCAGCGAGTAATTGGCCAGTTCCTGACGTTGTTCTTCCGAAAGGTAAGGGGCAGGCGCGCGTTCGACGACCTTTTGGTTACGGCGTTGAATGGAACAATCACGCTCAAATAGATGCACGACATTGCCGTGCGTATCGCCAAGCACCTGGCTTTCAACGTGGCGTGCACGCTCGACCAGCTTCTCTAGATAAACTTCATCCTTGCCAAAGGCAGCCTTGGCTTCGCGCTTCGCTTCCATAACCTCACGCGCCAGATCTTCCTTTTTGCGGATGGCGCGCATGCCGCGTCCGCCCCCGCCCCAGGAGGCTTTCAGCATTACTGGATAACCGATCTGTTCGGCCATACGCTCGACCTTGGCCATGTCTTCAGGCAGCGGGTCGGTTGCCGGTACGACGGGAACGCCAACCGAAATTGCCAGATTACGGGCTGCTACCTTGTTGCCAAGCTGGCGCATCGTGTCGGCGGTAGGACCGATAAAAATGATACCTGCAACGTTACAGGCCTCTACAAACTCTGGACTTTCGGACAGGAGGCCATAACCTGGATGGATGGCATCGGCGCCGGAAAGTTTGGCAACGCGAATAATTTCCTCAATCGACAGGTAGCTTTCGATTGGTCCCATGTCCTTGGCCAGATGGGGGCCGCGACCAACCTGATAGCTTTCATCCGCCTTGAACCTGTGCAGCGAAAGTTTGTCTTCCTCAGCCCAGATCGCCACCGTTTTTATTCCCAGCTCGTTGGCTGCACGGAATACACGGATCGCTATCTCGGATCGGTTCGCCACAAGAATTTTCGATATCTTCAAGACGGTCTCCCAAAATCGTCGCGGATGCATATATGTTGCAGCGCGAAATTAAGCAGCAAAACCCTGTCTTGGGAAGGGCTATTCAGCGCCAAAGCGTTCGCTCGACAGAAGACCAATCGGTTGAGATCAGGAAATAAGTCCGTAGCGGAATGCCAGAGCGATGGCATGTTGGCGATTGCGGGCATGGAGCTTCCGCTGAATGCCATTGATATACCAGTCGACGGTATGGCTGGAGATCGACAGCTCTTTGCCCATTTCTGGGGACGTCATGCCCTTTGACAGCAAAATCAGAATATCCATCTCTCTCTGGGTGAGACGAATTTCCGGTGGCAGCGGCATGTCCAGCGTTGCAGCATCGTCCTGTGAGAGTTCCAGAAGGCGCCAGAAGGTGGCGCGGGCAGCGGCATCAAAAAGTGCCAATTCCGAAGGCGCCATGTCGCCCGGTTCGCCTGCAATCCAGACGCTGCCCAACAAGCCGCCACGGCCGTGGATCGGGAAGACATATCCGTCGGTCATGCCGTAACGGGCACTATCTTGAAACAATCTGGCAATACGCTTGCGATATGCGGTTGGCTTGAACGGGCCAACGCTATTCTGCCATCTGAACGGACGATGGGAAGAGGCCAGCATTTTGCGTGTCGGATCGATCAGCGGGTATTTGCGGCTGTGATAATAATCGCGCCAGCCCTCCGGCAATTTTTCGCCGAGAGGAGTGCCAAGATCGTCCACATCGTCCTGCGAACGCTTGAAAAATATGAAAAACTTGAAGTTATACTGTTCCAGAAGGCGTCCGAAACCAGTCAGAAGTTCTTCTCTCGTGTCGGCTTCCGAGCAGATGAAAAGAAACTCATTTATATGACGCATGACGATGCACGTCCCGAAATTGGCATAAATCCTACATAACTATGGACCCGAACCGTTTTTTGGTGACGTCATGTTACGCAGGTTAGACCGCGGTCAGGTTTCACCCCATTTGGTTATCAATACCTAAAACACAACGGCTAAATCTTGCCATGCTCTCCAGGAAATACAAACCATTGAACCATCAAATGCTATGAGTTGTGCGGTTTATTTGATAGTTCAGCACAGGGACTTTTTTTGAACTTCGCGTGCGATTTGCGCGTGCACCCGAAGGCGAAAAATGAATACCGGAGTTTGAAGCCGGCTTCATGAGGATTGGATACGAAATTGACACTGTTTCAGGTTTACGCAAGAGCCCTTCGTTATCTCGCAGAAAACCGTTTGCGCGTCGGGATCGTTGTGATCGCCAACGTCATCCTGGCGGCAATCAGCATTGCCGAGCCTATTCTGTTCGGTCGCATTATTGATGCGATTTCGAGCGGCAGTGATGCAACCGGCATCCTGATGATCTGGGCGGCCTTTGGTGTTTTCAACACCATTGCCTATGTGCTTGTGGCGCGTGAGGCCGATCGGCTGGCGCATGGACGGCGCGCTACCCTGCTGACAGAAGCCTTCGGGCGCATCATTTCCATGCCGCTTTCCTGGCATCAGCAACGTGGTACTTCCAATGCGCTGCACACCCTTCTGCGCGCCAGTGAAACCCTGTTTGGCCTGTGGCTGGAATTCATGCGCACGCACCTGGCAACGGCCGTTGCCCTTCTGCTGCTTATCCCGACAGCCATTTCCATGGATCTGCGTCTTAGCTTCGTGCTGATTGCGCTGGGTGTGGTTTACTGGATCATCGGCAGAATGGTCATGCAGCGGACGAAGAATGGTCAGGCTGCTGTGGAAAAACACTACCACACGGTTTTTTCGCATGTCAGCGATTCGATCAGCAACGTCTCCGTGCTGCACAGCTATAACCGGATTGAAGCAGAGACAAAGGCGCTTAAGGGCTTTACCGAGCGCCTGTTGAGCGCACAGTATCCTGTTCTAGACTGGTGGGCGCTGGCCAGTGCGTTGAACCGCACGGCATCCACCGTGTCGATGATGATCATCCTGATTATCGGCACACTTCTGGTTCGCAGCGGCGAACTGCGCGTTGGCGATGTCATTGCCTTTATCGGTTTTGCCAACCTGCTGATTGGTCGTCTTGATCAAATGCGTGCCTTTGCGACACAGATTTTCGAAGCCCGCTCAAAGCTCGAAGACTTCTTCACGCTTGAAGACAGCGTGAAGGACCGTGAAGAACCACTGGATGCCAAGGATCTTGGCCATGCGGCAGGCACGGTGGAATTCCGCGATGTGTCCTTTGATTTTGTCAATACCACGCAGGGCGTTCGCAACGTCTCATTTACTGCGCAAGCGGGGCAGACAATTGCCATTGTCGGGCCAACCGGTGCCGGTAAAACCACGCTCATCAACCTGTTGCAGCGTGTATATGATCCCGGTCAGGGCAAAATCCTCATCGATAATATCGACATCTCGACGGTGACGCGCAAATCCTTGCGCAACAACATTGCCACTGTGTTCCAGGATGCCGGTCTTCTCAACCGCAGTATCCGTGACAATATTGGTCTTGGCCGCATGGATGCGACGGATGCCGAGATTGCTGAAGCGGCGACAGCGGCTGCGGCGACCGATTTTATCGTTGGTCGTTTGGAGGGATATGACACCCATGTTGGTGAGCGCGGTAACCGTCTGTCGGGTGGTGAACGCCAACGTGTTGCGATCGCACGTGCCATTTTGAAGAATGCGCCTATTCTGGTTCTTGACGAGGCGACCAGTGCGCTAGACGTTGAAACAGAAGCGCGCGTCAAGGCGGCGGTCGATACGCTGCGCAAGAACCGCACCACCTTCATTATTGCCCACCGTCTTTCGACCGTGCGGGATGCTGACCTCGTGCTGTTCCTAGATCACGGACGCATCATTGAAATGGGTACGTTTGATGAGCTGAGTGCCCGAGACGGCCGCTTTGCATCGCTTCTGCGCACCAGTGGCATCCTGGCGGAAGAGGGCAATCGCCAAACGGCTCCTGCCTTGACCTGATGGGTTGAACCTCAGTCATCTGTCGATTGTCATTAATCTGAAAACCTCCGTTTGCGAACGGAGGTTTTTTTGTGCCGTCCATCATAGGCTGTCTGGTCGGCCAGAACCTCCGTATTGCTGGCTGGTATTGAGCGCCCCTCATTTGAAATACGCAGACTGCAGACAAAAAAGAACCGCCACCCTTGCAGGTGGCGGTTATCGTCTGAGGTTCGTCCTCATCCCGAACCGGTGTCGGTTCGGGGAAGAGACTTAGCCGAGCTTGATTGTACGCTTTGCGGCGTCCAGTGGCTTGCCATCCACCGAGACAGTCACAGTATCGCCGGAGCGCTTAACCGTGATTTTGCGGACCTTGCCATCGACGTTGATGTCGGCAGAGAAGCCATCCCATTCCTGCGGAATAGCAGGATTGATGTGAAGTTCGCCATTTTCACGTTTCAGGCCAAGAATGCTCTCGACGGCTGCGCGGTAGAGCCAACCGGCAGAGCCAGTGTACCAGCTCCAGCCACCACGACCGGCAAGAGCGCCTTCGCCGTACACGTCAGCTGCTACGACATAAGGCTCAACGCGATAGTGTTCCGCCGAGGTGGCATCGGTCGCATGGTTGACCGGATTCAGCAGCGAGAAGCATTTCCATGCATCCTGCGTGCGACCAAGTTTGGCCAGCGCCATCACAACCCAGGTGGCTGCGTGGGTGTACTGGCCACCATTCTCACGCACACCGGCCGGATAGGCCTTGATATAACCGGGATCCTGATCGGTTTTGGAAAGCGGTGGCGTGAACAGGCGAATGATGCCTTTTTCACTATCCACCAGCTGCTCAAGCACGGCATTCATGGCTTGCTGCGAACGGGCATCTTCACCTTCACCGGACAGAACACTCCAGCTCTGTCCAAGAGAATCGATACGGCATTCGTCGCTTTCAGAGGAGCCGAGTGGCGTACCGTCGTCGTAATATCCACGACGGTAGTAGCTACCGTCCCAACCGGCTGTTTCGAGTGCTGAACGCAGTCGATCGCGATGGGTTTTCCACGCTTTGGCGCGTTTATGGTCGCCGCGCTGTTCGGCAACACCGATGAAGTCACGCAACGTACCGGCCAGGAACCAGCCAAGCCACACGCTGGTGCCGCGTCCGCTGGTGCCAACACGGTTCATGCCATCGTTCCAGTCGCCGCCCAAAATGAGTGGCAGACCGTTTTCGCCGGTGCGGGCAATTGCCAGATCAAGCGCCAGCGCCGCGTGTTCATAGAGGCTTACCGTTTCGCTCGAAACTTCAGGCTCAAAGAATGCGTCGTGCTGACCCGGCAGAAGCTGGTGGCCTTTCAGGAACGGGATCTGTTCCTCAAGGATAGCGGTGTCGGCCGTTGCCGCCAGATACTGATTGATGGCGAAGCCAAGCCAGACAACGTCGTCCGAGATCAGTGTCCGTACACCCGCGCCGCTGTTTGGCAGCCACCAGTGTTGAACGTCGCCTTCCGCGAACTGGCGGCCAGCTGCACGAATGATCTGGCCTCTGGCCAGTTCCGGCTGCTGGATGAGGAAGGCAAGTGTATCCTGCAGCTGGTCACGGAAACCAAATGCGCCGCTCGACTGGTAAAAGGCGGTGCGTGCCATCAGACGGCAAGACAGGGCCTGATAGGGCAGCCAGCGATTGACCATGTGGTTAAACGCCTTGTCTGGCGTTTCAACCTGCAGGCGGCCGGTAAAGTCATTCCAGAAATCGCGGTTTGCTTTGACGGTTGCGTCAAAATCCGTCGCGCGAATATCTTTTACCAGTGCCTTGGCAGCGTCAGCACTGTCGGCGTCGCCAAGATAGAACAGGACACTCTTTTCTTCGCCCGGCGCCAGTGTCAGATCCTGGCTCAGTGCTGCGCACGGATCACCGTCCTGCTCGATGCTGCCGGACAGGCTTGCACCTGTTGCCGCACTCTTTGGTTTGACAACACTGCCATGGCGACCGATGAACTCGCGTCTGCTGGTCGAGTAGCCGGCTTTGCTGCTGTCTGACGCAAAGACGGCGAAGTTGCCGCTATAGTCAATGCTGTAGGCATTGGTTGCCAGCAGTGCACCGGTTTCTTCGTCATGCGAACTGAGGATGAACGGTGCGGTTTTCTGGCGATTATTGCCAAGCACCCATTCAACATAACCATAGGTCCGCAGGCGGCGGGTTTCGCCGCTGGTGTTCTTGATGGTCAAGCGTGACAGCTTGACCGGATGACTGCGGTCTACCGTTTGCGTCAGGCCAAGCGCCAGACCATTGTCTTCAACCGTGAAGCTTGAAACGCCAAAGCCGTGGCGGGCTTCAAAGACAAGCTCCGGATTGCGTGACAGCGTGGCGAGCGGGCTGTGCAGTTTGCCACTGTCCAGATCAGTCACATAAAATGCTTCGCCCGGACGGTTGCTGACCGGATCATTCGACCATGGTGTCAGCTGATAGTCGCGCGAATTGCGGCTCCAGCTAAATCCTGCGCCTTCTGCTGAAATGTGGAAACCGAAGTTTTCATTGGAAATCACATTGATCCACGGCTGCGGCGTCGACTGACCGCCGCGCAGACGCACGATGTATTCGTCACCAACCTTGTTGAAGCCGCCAAAGCCGTTCCAGAAATCCAGATCGCCCTTGTCGTCCAAGGCTTGGGCTGCCGGGAACTGCTCGGCGGGCAGTGGAACAATGCTGTCGCTGCCATCCGGTGTGCGGTGCGCTGCAAATAGCGACACTGCACGGTTGACCTGATCGACAATCTTGCCATTGCGGGCGTGCAGGACGACGCGCGACGCAGCCAGCAAGGCTGCCCATGTTTCCTCATCCGTCAAATCCTTGCGGACGGAGAAGACATGCGGTTTGCCGCCATCCGCCGGGTTGATACGGCGCTGTCCTTCGGAAATGACATCCAGCGCGTGCTGCATGTCCTGCGCGTAAGAGGTGGCGCGTTCATTAACGATTACCAGATCGAACAGCACACCGCGCGAACGTAGATATTCATGGGCACTGAGCGCCTCACGCGCAATTTCCATGTCCATGTCGTCATTGATGCGCAGGCTGAAGATCGGATAATCGCCCGAAATGGACAATGGCCAGAGCTTGCGTTGTGATGCGAGCGTGTTTTGGACAGTCGCCGCATCGATGCGCATGTGCATGTCCGGATAGACCAGATAACGGCCGAGATGCTGGAAAGCGGCAGCCTGCTGCGAGGTAACGCCAACGTGGCGCATCTGCACCTGGGTTCTTGTCCAGGCATGAACAAGCTCGTGGGCAAACGCATCCGGGTGACGGTAGCGGTCAATCGCCTTATCGACTTCTTCGCGGCTTGGTCCAGCAATCGTCCAGAAGATGATGCTGACTTTTTTGCCGGCCGGAACGCGGACAACACGGCGCAGAGACAGGATTGGATCGAGCGTAACGCCGTCCGAACCTGAAAGGCTTGCGCCGGAATCAAAGGCTGCTGCTTCCGCAAGCGTGCGGCCGCGGCCGATGAAGCGTCTGCGATCGGTTTCGAATTCTGTCGGACGCGATGTACCGGTGGTGTCGGCTGTCAGGTGCGCGATAACGGTGCCTGGTTCATTCGGTGTGCGTTTATTTCGCCATGCCCGAATGACGTCGCCACGACGGCCAATTTCGGTTTGCAGGAACATGCGTGAGAAGACAGGGTGTGCGTTGTCATCGTCTTCTGCACCAATGACCGGCTCCATATAGGACGTCACTTCGATGTAACGGTCTTCCGAACCAACGTTCAGCAATGTTACACGGCGCCCTTCGGCATCATGCTCGGTGGCGACAATGCACTCGACGGTGCTGGTCAGGTCGCCTGTGGTCTTGTGGAACTCGGCCTTGTCATCGCTGAACACGACCTTGGTCTTTTCACCTTCGGCTACTCTTGGTTCCGTGGTGGCGCTCCACCATTCGCCTGTTGTCGTGTCGCGCAGGAAGATGAAGGTGCCCCAACGGTCTTCGGTCGGATCGGCTTTCCAGCGGGATATTCCAAGGCCGTTCCAGCGGGAGTACCCCGAACCGGTGGCGGTCAGCATGGTCGAATAGTGACCGTTTGACAGGAACACAACTTCGCGGTCCTTGATGGCTGGGTCTGTCACGGTGCGCACTTCCGAGCGCAACAGATCTGCCTGTTCCTTGCCGGGTGTTTCCGGCTCGTATTTGGCGCTCATGACCGGTATTTCGCGCGGTGCCTTTTCCTGCAGCAGCAGTTCCGCGGCTTCGATAACCGGATCGGAATGGAAAAGTTCACGCAGACGGCCGTCGAACACCACGTTGGCAATGGCTGCAATCGACATGCCGTGGTGGTGGGCATAGTAGTTGTAAACCACGGCGCATGTCTTGCCATCCGGCACACGGGTTGGCGTGAAGTCCACGGCGTCGTGGAATCCATACTGGCCAAGTGCGCCGAGTTTACGCAACTTCTCGAGGTTTTCGAGGGCTGCTTCAGGATTGTACTGGCTCGCGAGGATCGACGCATAAGGTGCGATCACCGCATTTTGGCCAAGACCACGTTTGAGACCGAGGCTCGGCACACCAAAGTTGGTGTACTGGTAGTTCATCTGGTGGTCGCGGGCGTTAAAGGCCGCTTCAGAAATGCCCCATGGCGTGCCGAGGCGGCGACCGTGGTTCATCTGTTCAACAACCACAAGATTGTTGGTCTGGTTGAGAATACCACCCTGACGCTCCTGCATGACCAGTGGCGGCATCAGATATTCGAACATGGAGCCGGACCATGATACCAGTGCACCCTGCGCACCAACCGGCACGACCTGGCGGCCAAGACGATACCAGTGTTCGGTTGGCAGGTCGCCCTTGGCAATGGCGAAAAGGCTGGTCAGACGGCATTCGGATGCCAGAAGGTCGTAGCAGGCTTCGTCCAATTCCTTGCTATCTGCGCGGTAACCAATTGAAAGTAGACGACGATCCTTGCGATAAAGGAAGGTAAAGTCCATCGAGAAGGCGAGGGAGCGCGCGCGGTCACGCAGAGCGGCGAGTCGCTGACGCACCGGTTCAATATTGGTCAGGTCGAAAGCGCTGTCAGAGATATGTGCTTCACAGACATTGACCAGAAGTGCCGCCCAATGGGTGACTTCGGCGCTCTGTGTAGAATCGACCTCGTGATCAAGGTTGAAAGCGAGTTTCTGGATGTCACGTGCCAGCACAGCAAGATTGATGACGCGGATCGATGCAAACTCGTGTTCGCGCTTGACCGATGCTAAGGCATTGGCAAAGCCGGTGATGCGCTCTTCGAGACGACGGTGCAGCGGTCGCAGGTTCTTGCGATCGTCCGGCAGGGACTTGAGGCATTCCTGAAGAATACCGGCGACGTCGCCAATACCATCGAGGTTGCCCTGAAGGTGAGCGGATGGCGCTTCACACCATTCACGGCACGCAGACGACACCGCAATCAAATGGCCCGCAAGGTTACCGCTGTCCACCGCCGAAATATAGTGCGGGCCAAGAGGCGCCAGCGTATCGGTGTGGTACCAGTTGAGCAGGTGGCCGCGGTATTTCTCCATGCTCTCGACGGTGGTGATGGTTTTTTCCATCCGGTCGATGGTGTCTGCAAAGCTGATCCAACCGAAATGGCGGGCCGAAATCACCGACAGCAGATAAACGCCGATATTGGTCGGAGACGTTCTCTCGGCAACAAGCGGCTGCGGTGTTTCCTGGAAGTTGTCCGGCGGCAGGTGGTTCTGCTCGGGCGTGACAAACTCTTCGTAATAACGCCATGTCCGACGCGCGATCTTGCGCAGTTCGTCAGAGACGTGATCGGCCACAAACAGACGGTCTTCGGTTTCAGCCGACTGGCTGACATACCAGGCGACGACTGGAGACAATACCCACAGCACAGCAAATGGAATCCCGACCAGGAAGGCATTGTCGCCTGGAAGTGCCGCAAACAGCAGACCCAAAAGCGCGATAACCGGTGCATGCCACATGGTGCGGTAATAGTCGGTAATACTGCCCTGCGCGCTGGATTGCACGCTTGCCGCCGTTTTCCATTCCAGCATCAGCTTGTGGCTGACAAACAGGCGGTAAAGCGAGCGACCAATCGCGTCGGTCATCATGCAGGCAGAATCAGCAATAAACACGATACGCAGCGCAACCTGCGCATTTGTGGCGCGAATTTCAGACCAAAGCGTGTGGAAATGCGCGCGTGGAATGATGTCGGTGCTTGGCGGAACAATGCCCGAAAGAATGGACAGGGTCGGAGCCACAAACAGCGAGAAGATCAGCAGGATCTGCCAGATCAGCGCGCCGAGCGGGTCCATGAAGTACCAGCCGAGAACAGATGCGAAGAACCATGCGATCGGCGTCAGCGAGCGACGGAGGTTGTCGATCATCTTCCAGCGGCCAATGGCTGTCACACCACGCTTGGCTTCGAGAATGTAAGGCAGCAGCTGCCAGTCGCCACGTGCCCAGCGATGCTGGCGTGATACTTCCACTTCGTAACGGGTCGGGAAATCTTCGACCAGTTCAACGTCGGTGATCAGGGCGCAGCGCGCAAACGAACCTTCGAGAAGGTCGTGGCTGAGAACGGCGTTTTCATCCACCTGACCCTTAAGGGCGGTTTCAAACGCGTCAATGTCGTAAAGGCCCTTGCCGGTAAAGGTGCCTTCGGCGGTCAAGTCCTGATAGACGTCCGACACGGTAAAGACGTAAGGGTCGATACCACGGTTGATCGAATAGACGCGCTGGAACACCGAAGCGTCTTTGCCGGTTGTCAGGGATGGCGTCACACGCGGCTGCAGAAGGCCGTAACCGTAGATGACACGTCCGGTTTCTGGATCGTGAACCGGGCGGTTGATCGGGTGGTGCATCTTGCCGACAAGCTTGGTAACTGCTTCACGCATCAGGCGTGTGTCGGCATCAAGCGTCATGACGTAACGAACATCGAGCGGTACATTTTCGAGACCTGCGATAAAGCTGGTGTCCTTGTCGCCGCGCAGAAGCAGGTTCAGTTCGTGCAGTTTGCCGCGCTTGCGCTCCCAGCCCATCCACACGCCTTCGGACGGATTGTAGAGACGACGGCGGTGGAAAATGTGGAAACGCTGGCCGTCACTGTATGGGTAACGCGTATTGAGACGCGCTATTTCCTTGCGGGCATAATCCAGAACTTCCTGGTCGCCGGCCATTTCCTCGGTCTTGGCGTCACGCCAGTCGCTGATCAGCGCAAAGGAAATCGCGCCATGCGGGTTGGCGAGGTAATGGACTTCGAGGTTACGCACGAGTTCATCGACGCTATCGCGGTTGGTAATCAGACAGGGAACCGCAACAAGCGTGCGGGCATCCTGCGGAATGCCTTCCTTGAACTCGTATCCGACAAGTCGAAACGGCTTGACGAACAGCGTGACCAACGTGTTGAACAGGCCCGTTGCACCTTCGGATGCTGGCAGAGAAAACATCAGCAGGAAGGCAAGAATGACGTACCATTCCATGCCGGCGCGACCCAGCAGCCAACCGGCCACGGTCATGGCAAGCACTGTCAGCAGAACAACTGGAACCGCAACTGCCATCCAATGGAATTTGCGCACCGAACGCACGACATGCTGGGCAATCAGCGGGCGATAGCCAATGGCTTCCTCCAACTCCTTGCGGCGGCGTCCAACCAGGAATGTGCCGACGTTAGGAACATGCGGATGGTGTTCATTGGCCTGTTCCGCTGCGGTGACCATGTCGACCGCCAGCTGCGCCACTTCTACCTCTGTCTTGCCGGAGCGGCGCGCCAGTAGCTCGATCGTGTTGCGGTAGGTGTTGCGCGAACCGAAATCCAGAACGCTGTAATCGGTGTGCTCACGCAGCACCTTGTCGATATGGCTGACCTCTTCAAACCATACAGACCATTCGGTATCGTCGATTTCACGCAGGCTCTTGACGATGTTGCCCATCGTCACGTTGCCAGAGGCGAGGCGGTTATGCTCCGCCATCATCACTTCTTCGGCGTCTGTACCGGCGCTGATCAGGCGCTCTTCCAGCCAGGAAACGGCGAAACCTGAGCTCTGCGAACCGTTGCGCAGGCGATACAGGAACTGGGTCGCGAAGGTGCGATCTTCAGCGAAACTGTCGATGCGTTTGAGAACCTCGACGGATGCTTCCGGGTCATTCAGGCGAATGATCTCGTCGGCAACCTCATTGGCCTTCTGGCGCATACGACGCGAGCGGTCGACGCGAAACGCGATGCGGCGCAGGTTTTCGATAAGCACAAAACGCAGGATGGACGGAAGCGCCCACAGCTCGCCGATCTGCAGGGTATTTGTGGTCTGGTAACCTTCAACCAGTGCCGTCAGGCTTTCACGGGAAACCGTGCTGTGCGTGTGGGCAACATAAAGCCATGCCAGCGCCATGACGCGCGGGATCGTGACATCACCGATCTGCATGGTTGGAAGCTGGCGATAGAAGCGTCGCGGGAAATCGCGCCGAACTTCCTGAATGGCTTCCTCGATGACGTAGTGATTGTCCAACAGCCATTCGGCTGCCGGCGTGATCGTTGCGCCATTTTCCACATCGGCCGCTGTTGCGCGATAGACGCGTAAAATCTCCTTTTCATTCTCCCGGTGGCGGGCGAAGAAATCGAAGCTCATGAACCCAGGGAGGTCACTTGCACCGTCCCGCGACAGAGAGGCGCCATATGCATTCAGCTCCTCCATAGCAAGATAGTCAGAGCGGATCGAATCGTTGTGATCGATCTGCTTGCTCTCGGCTTCACGGGCGGCGGCTTTCGGCGTGATATGGAAGGACATCGGCTCGTAATTCTGTGTGATGAAAGATTTAATTGTTTACCCGCTTCGCAACATCAAAAAGGACTTTCGGCGTTGCGGGCAGGCCAGTCTATAGTCTGAACGAAAATATGGATTTTTTGTTCAGACAGTCATTAATTCACTACAACTCTGCTTTCCCATGATAGTGGCATTTTTGGGTCGCAGTGTCGGAAATCGTTGAATATCAGTCGTTTGAGGCAAGCGCATTCTTCAGGACAAACTGCCCCAGCAATCGCGTGCGATCTGGCGAACTCCCCCCAAGCCAACATGGTTTTCCGGTTTTACCTTCGTGATCATCATTTCACTCGTAAGGGCGTTTAACCGCCTGTAGCAAAAGACCAAACCGGACCATTTACAGTTCCATGCCACCTGTTGCGTTTGGATGCAAGAGTTGAATCATTTCAATGGCCTTGGCCCCTTTGCGCGACAAAACGTAGTCGGGGCCGCAAAGTCATTTTTGCCCCGCTGCTTTGGTGAAATTCACGGATCATGTGGAGGCCTTACAAGCCTGTCCGGATGCTGCTAAAGCTTCATCTTTCAGTGTGTCGGATCTCGATTGTCCAAGCACATGTTCATAAGACTGAATATACCGGAAGCTGATCATGACGCGCCAATTCTCCGTTTCGCAAAAATTTGCAAACCACATGCCCGACGTGGTTGCCACGCGACAGCATTTGCACCGGTTTCCTGAAATCGGGCTTTCGGAATTCAAGACCTCGGATTTTGTCGCGGAACAGCTGGTGGCTCTGGGCTATGAGGTAACGCGCGGTCTGGCCGGTACAGGTGTTGTCGCCACTCTTCGCAATGGCAGTTCCACGCGTTCTGTCGGTATCCGGGCGGATATTGACGCGCTGCCGATTCACGAGGAAACCGGTGCCGCGTATAAGAGCGAGCATCCCGGCGTGATGCATGCCTGCGGACACGATGGTCATACGGCAATGTTGCTGGGCGCGGCCAAGATCATTGCCGAGCGCCGGAATTTCGACGGCGTCGTGCACCTGATTTTCCAGCCCGCCGAGGAAAATTTCGGTGGGGCCCGCATCATGATTGAGGACGGCCTGTTCGAAAAATTCCCCTGTGATGCGGTATTTGGCCTGCACAATGATCCCGGCCAGCCTTTTGGCAAGTTTATCCTCCGTGACGGACCGCTGCTGGCGGCCGTCGATGAATGCACCATCACCGTAAAGGGTTATGGAGGGCATGGAGCCGAGCCCCAGGATGCTTCAGATCCGATCGTGGCGGGTGCAAGCATCATCATGGCGTTACAGACCATCGTGTCGCGCAACATTCACCCGCAGCTGTCGGCCGTCGTGACGGTTGGGGCGTTCCATGCCGGTGTTGCCAGTAACGTCATTCCCGAGACATCGCAGATGTCGCTGACCATTCGTTCCTTCGATCCCGGAGTGCGTGATGAGCTGGAAAAGCGCATTCGTCTGATCGCGGAAGGACAGGCCGCAAGCTACGGCATGAGTGTCGATATCGACTATCAGCGTGGTTATAACGCCACAATCAATCACAAGGTTGAAACGGATTATATCTTTGATCTTGCTCGACGTTTTGCCGGCGATGACAATGTAGCCGAGATGCAGCGCCCCTCGATGGGGGCTGAAGATTTTGCCTATATGCTGGAAAAGCGGCCCGGTGCGTATTTCTTCCTGGGCAGTGCGCGCACGGAAAACGATCCGCCGCTTCACCATCCCAAATATGACTTCAATGATGACATTCTGCCGATCGGCACGGCGTTCTGGGCAGAACTGGTCGAGGATTACCTCAAGGCGTGAAAGCGATCTCCCGGACAATAAAAAGGCCAGTTTAACAACCGGCCTTTTCTTAAAATATGGGAGGATTTTAAAAAAACTATTAGGCAAACAGTCCGCAGACCACAGCTGCGACAAACAGGAAGCTTGCGCCGACAAGTGCACTGTTGAGCGTGCTGCTCCAAGTGCTGCGGGGCGTAGACGATGTCGAAAAAGTTTTGACTTTCTCTGCCTTCATATAGGTCATCGCGGTTTCCTCCATTGTGGCTTTGCCCACTGTTAACAAAGATTAATCTTATCTCTACCAATTGTGTAGAGATAAATTTTCAACCATGCGGCCCCTTCGGAAAAATACTGATGTTTTTGGCCTTGATCGAGCAAAGCCTGTCCTCATCTCCGCATAGAGAACGCCGTTTGACCCGGTCAGTTCCGTCGCCGGGCTCATTTGGCATAAAGATTAAGACTGCCCGATCCTTCAGGCGTATCTGGAAAGTGCGTCGCGCATGACATCCGGCTCGACATTGCCGCCTGACGCAACAACAATAACCTCGTCACCAGAAATCGCATTACCGTGGAAAAGTGCGGCGGCAAGTGCCACGGAACCACCGGGTTCCAGTGCGATTTTCAGCCGCGTGAATGCCAGTACCACGGCCTTCAGAGCTTCTACCTCGGTAACGACAATGCCCTTACCACAAAGGGATTTCATGATTGGAAAAGTGATGTTGCCCGGTTGCGGTGTGATGATGGAATCGCAGAGTGACCCGGCCAATCTGGCATTTCTTTCGATCTGACCGCTTTTCAGAGAGCGGGTCGTGTCATCGAAGTCTTCGGGTTCGCAGGGGCGGGCGGTCAGGCCCGGTGCCTTGGCCTCCAATGCAAGTGCGATGCCGGAGGTCAGTCCACCGCCACCGCAAGGGATCAGGACGTCAGCTTTTTGAATGCCCAGTTCTGCCGCCTGTTCTGCGATTTCTAGACCAACGGTACCTTGGCCCGCAATGACCTGAGGTTCATCGAAGGGTTTGATCAACGTCAGTTGGCGCTCGCTGGCCAGACGCGCGCCAAGCGCATCACGATCATCCTTGGCACGGTCAAAAAGCACCACCTCTGCGCCAAATGCCTTGGTGTTATCTATTTTTATCTTCGGAGCATCTGCCGGCATGATGATGACGGAGGGTACACCATGCAGCGCTGCGGCATGAGCAACGCCCTGCGCGTGATTACCAGAGGAAAAGGCAATAACGCCGCGACTTCGAACATCTGGATCCAATGCTGAAACGGCGGACCATCCTCCACGGAATTTGAAAGAGCCGGTTCGCTGCAAGCACTCAGCTTTCACAAGGATTTTTCGCCCGGCAATCTCATCCAGAAAGGGAGAGGACAGCAATGGTGTGCGGCGCGCCTGATCGCCAATACGCTGACGTGCGGCTTCAATCATTGCAATACTGGTCATGCGGGATATCCTTTCAGGCGGGGATGGGGCACGGGGTAGGTCGGCAAAACCATAAGACGGTTTTGCGGCCAGTCAAACCGCAAAAGGATGACGCGTTTCAGGTGGCCAAACGAAAATCCCCGGCGCTTGGCCGGGGATCGTCTTGTCTCATAATTCGTTGGCGGATCAGGCCAGAGTGTAAGCTGTCTTCACAGTGGTGAAGAATTCCGAAGCGTACTTGCCCTGTTCGCGAGGACCAAAGGACGATGCCTTGCGTCCACCGAACGGAACGTGGAAGTCCACGCCTGCGGTTGGCAGGTTGACCATGACCATGCCAGCTTCAGCATTGCGCTTGAAGTGGGTGGCGTGCTTCAGGCTGGTGGTGGCGATACCGGATGCCAAACCAAACGGCGTGTCGTTGGCAACAGCCAGCGCTTCGTCGTAGTTCTTGACGCGGATAACAGCAGCAACCGGTCCGAAGATTTCTTCCTGCGAAATACGCATGTCGTTGGTCGCTTCGGTGAACAGCGCAGGCTGCAGGAAGAAGCCGGGGGTGTCGCGCTTGAGCACTTCGCCACCGAAGGCCAGCTTTGCGCCTTCCTTCTTGCCGATTTCAATGTAGTCGGTGTCCTGCTTGAGCTGCTTTTCATCAACAACCGGACCAACATGGGTGTCCTTGTCGAGCGCGTTGCCAACGTTGATTTTGGCAAGACGTTCGGTCAGGGCGGCCACGAACTTGTCGTGGATGCCTTCGGTCACGATGATGCGCGAAGATGCCGTGCAACGCTGGCCGGTGGAGTAGAAGCCGGAGTTTGCAGCAGCTTCGACGGCAACGCCGAGATCAGCGTCGTCGAGAACGACGAACGGGTTCTTGCCACCCATTTCAAGTTGGAATTTACGGTTGAACGGCAGTGAAGACGCTGCAACGCGCTGGCCAGTGCCTGTCGAACCGGTAAAGGTGATGCCGGCAAGGTCCTTGCTGTCAAGCATGGCCTGACCAACGACCGAGCCACGGCCCATAACGAGGTTCAGAACGCCCTTTGGCAGGCCTGCGCGGTGCAGGATGTCAACGATGGCCCATGCGCAACCTGGAACCAGATCGGCAGGCTTGAAGACGATGGTGTTGCCGTAGCACAGTGCAGGTGCGATCTTCCACGCCGGAATAGCGATCGGGAAGTTCCATGGCGTGATGATGCCGATAACGCCGAGCGGTTCGCGGGTGATTTCAACACCGATGTTCGGACGGGCAGACGGCAGAACCTCACCGGCCAGACGCAGTGCTTCGCCAGCAAAGAAATCAAAGATCTGCGCAGCGCGGATGGTTTCGCCGATACCTTCAGCCAGAACCTTGCCTTCTTCACGGGCCAGAAGCGCGCCGAGTTCTTCCTTGCGAGCAAGGATTTCGTCCGCAGTCTTCTTCAGAATGCTGTGACGCTCCAGAATGCCGGAACGCGACCATGCAGGGAATGCTGCCTTGGCAGCTGCGATAGCAGACTGGGCATCTTCAGAAGAAGCCTGCGCGTAAAGGCCAACAACTTCGTTGGTGTCAGATGGATTGATGTTCTGCGAACTGTTGGTTCCAGTCCACTCACCGGCAATAAGATTTTGATAGATGGTCATTTAAAAACATGCTCCCTGTTCATGCTCGGACCTTGCGGTCAATGATTGTGCCGCGGCATTTTCTCGGCGATCCGGCGAAAATCTGCTGCACCTTCCAAAATTGCACCATCCGAAAGCTGGGTAACCGACTTTCGATAGATGCGTTGCCACGGCGTGGCATCTGCCGGAACCGGAGGGATACCATCAGCCTTGCGGCGGGCAATCTCCTCGTCCGGGACGAGCATATTGCATTCTCCGACGTTAAAGTCGATGCGGATAATGTCTCCGGAACGCAACCAGGCCAATCCGCCACCTGCCGCACTTTCAGGTGATGCGTTGAGAATGGAAGGGCTGTCGGCGGTGCCGGACTGACGTCCGTCGCCAATGGTCGGCAGGCTGGTAATACCACGCTTCAACAGTGCATCCGGTGGCTGCATGTTGACCACTTCGGCAGAGCCCGGCCAACCGAGCGGACCAGCGCCACGAATAACCAGGATTGTGCGTTCATCGATATCCAGCGAAGGATCGTTGATGCGGGCGTGATAATCCTCAGAGCCGTCGAATACTACGCATTTGCCCTGGAACACACCTTCATTGCCCGGCTCGCTCAGATAACGCTGGCGGAACTCGTCGGAGATAACGCTGGTTTTCATGATGGCAAAATTGAACAGATTGCCCTTGAGAACGAGGAAACCCGCACGCTCTTTCAACGGCGCATCATAGGGCAGAATAACGTCACGGTCGGTTGCTTCGCGGCCTGACAGGTTTTCCGCCATCGTCTTGCCGGTAACGGTGCGACAGTTGCCATCCAGTTTTCCGGCTTGCAGCAGTTCCCACATGATCGCCGGCGTGCCGCCTGCGCGGTGGTATTTTTCACCAAGCCATTTGCCGGCCGGCTGTACGTTGGCCAGCAGTGGAATGTCGTAACCGTGAACCTGCCAGTCCTCTTCCTTCAACTCGACACCGGCATGCTGCGCCATGGCAGCAAGGTGCGGCTGGGCATTGGTGGAACCACCAATGGCGGAGTTGACGCGAACGGCATTGAGGAAGGATTCGCGGGTCAGGATGTCCGATGGCTTGATGTCTTCGATGACCAGTTCCACGGCGCGTCTGCCGGTACGGTAAGCCATCTGGCCCCGCTCGCGGTAGGCGGCAGGAATGGCTCCGCAGCCGGTTAGCGACATGCCGAGCGCTTCAGCCATGGCGTTCATGGTCGATGCTGTACCCATGGTGTTGCAGTGGCCGACCGATGGTGCCGATTCGAGTGCTGCCTCGAGGAACTCTTCGCGGGTGATTTCACCTGCACCGTATTTGCGGCGCATACGCCAGATCACCGTGCCGGAGCCAACCAGATCACCGTCGTGATATCCGTCAAGCATTGGGCCGCCGGATAGAACAATGGCCGGAATGTCGACCGTGCTGGCTGCCATCAGCGCAGATGGCGTAGTCTTGTCGCAGCCGGTGGTCAGAACGACGCCATCGAGCGGGTAACCGTAGAGAATTTCGACCAGACCAAGATAGGCAAGGTTGCGGTCGAGGGCTGCTGTCGGGCGTTTGCAGTTCTCGAAGATCGGATGGGTGGGGAATTCGATCGGAATACCACCGGCATCACGAATGCCGTCACGTACGCGCTTGACCAGTTCGACATGGACGCGGTTACACGGCGTCAGGTCGCTGCCGCTTTGGGCAATGCCGATGACCGGCTTGCCGGAACGCAGTTCTTCCGGCGTCACGCCGTAGTTCATAAAGCGCTCGAGATAGAGCGCTGCCATGTCGATGTGATCGGGGTTGTCAAACCAGTCCTGCGAACGCAAGCGGCGTTTTCCGGTAATCTCTTGGGCCATGGCGCAGCTCAGTCCTTTTGACGGTTGTTCAGTTTTTCAAGGTGGATCAGCAGACCGCTATGATCGATATCGGCGCCGCCGTCATTAACGAAGTCGGCAAATTCCTGCCGAACCTGTGCCGTCAGCGGCAAATCAAGCGACAGTTGTTCCGCCATGGCCATGACGCCATTGAGGTCCTTGAGCTGGAATTTGGAAGGACCGCCGGGCACGAAATTACGTTTCACCATGCGCTCGCCATGCAGTTCCAGAATGCGGCTTTCGGCAAAACCGCCACGGATAGCATTGCGGAAACCTTCGCGGGATGCGCCACCGGCTTCCACCAGCATCATCGCTTCCGCCACAGCGCCAATCGTTACGGCAACAATCTGCTGGTTAGCGAGTTTGCAAAGTTGGCCTGCACCGGAAGGACCAACATAAGTCACACGGCCCATGGCAGCAAAAACATCTGCCAGGCCGGCAACGATTTTTTCGTCGCCGCCGGCCATGATGGCCAGCGTTCCAGCGGTCGCGCCGGGAACGCCACCGGATACCGGAGCGTCGACGTGAGACAATCCCATCGCCGCGAGTTTGCCGGCATGTTCGCGGGCAATCGGTGGCGCAATTGAACTGCTGTCGATAATGATGGTGCCCTTGTTCAAGGCGGCTGCAACGCCCTTCTCAAACAGCACTTCACCCACGGCCTGGCCGTCGCTCAGCATGGTGATGACAATGTCCGCGCCCGTGGCAGCCTCTGCCGGGGAGGGAGCCAATACTGCACCGTGAGTGACAAGTGCCTCAGCCTTTTCAACGCTGCGGTTCCAGACACGCACGGTAAACCCGTTCTTCAACAGGTTGTGAGCCATCGGCCCGCCCATAAGGCCGGTGCCGATAAACGCGATTGTTGCTTTCCCTCCCGCGTTGCTCATCAGATGTTTCCACCGAGTTCGTCGTCGATATGGGCGCGAATGATCTCTTCGAAGGAGTTTTCAGCGGTGAAGCCGAGTTCGCGAGCGCGCTTTGCTTCAAAGCCGGGTGCCCAGCCATCGCACATGCGCATGATCATTTCGTTCGGTTCGCGACGGATGAGGCCAACAGCCTTTTCACCGGCAACCTTGCGCAGTGCTTCGATCTGTTCGCCAACGGTGGCGCTGAGGCCCGGCATAGAGATGTTGCGGCGTGGACCAACCTTTGCAACGTCGATAGTCGCGCCATGGATGAGGAAGCCGACGGCAGAGCGCGGCGAAGCGTGCCAGTGACGAACGCTTTCTGGAACTGGCAAGACTGCTTCCTGACCAACCAGTGGCTCGCGCAGGATGTTGGAGAAGAAACCCGATGCTGCGGCGTTTGGCTTGCCGGGACGAATGCAGATGGTTGGCAGACGAATGCCAATGCCTTCAAAGAAACCGCGACGGCTGTAATCGGACAGCAGAAGTTCGCAAATTGCCTTTTGGGTGCCGTAGCTTGTCAGCGGTGTTGTGTGGAACTCGTCGGGGATCGGATAAGGCAGTGGTGCGCCAAATACCGCAATCGAAGAGGTGAAGACGACGCGTGGCTTGTAGCCATCCTTGCCGTTGGCAATGCGAATGGCATCAAAGAGATACCGGGTGCCATCAAGGTTGATGCGGTAACCCTTGTCGAAGTCCAGCTCTGCTTCGCCCGACACGATGGCAGCGAGGTGGAAAATCACGTCAGGACGGCTTTCAACCAGCTTTTCAGCTTCTCCTGACGCCGAGAGATCGGCGGCGCGGGTCTCGACTGCGCCGTTGAAACCGGCTGGCTTCTCAGGCTGAATGACGTCGAGCAGAGTGAACTTTTCGATGGTCTTGCCATCCAGTGCGCCATCACGAACCAGGCGTTCAGTGAGTTTGCGGCCAACCATGCCTGCTGCGCCGATAATTGCAATATGCATTAATGCCTCCCTTTGCGTGTTCCAGCCTTAACCTAATCCCTGGCTTGAAACACTTTGATTGCTGTCTCGTGAGAAAATATCTTGTAGGGTTGTCTGATAACCTTATATGGTCGGTTTGAAAATAGTATTTTTCACGCGTCGCCAAAAACGACACGGCGATCGTTGCATCTGATGCGTGGGCAGGACAGTCATTATAGAGGGTATAACATGGCCGATGCGGTTAGCGGGACTGAAAGCCTGCGCGAGAAGCTCAAGGCGGTGCTGGGCGAAGGTTTGCTTTTGACGGCGCAGGAAGACATGCAGCGTTATTGCAGCGATTGGCATGGCGACGTGAAAAGCTCTGCGGTTGCCGTGATCCGGCCCCGTTCCACGGAAGATGTATCGGCAGCCGTTCGCGCTTGTGCTGAGCTTGGTCTGGCAATTATCCCGCAGGGCGGGAATACAGGTCTGGTTCTCGGTGGCACGCCTGACGATCCTGCCCGCCAAGTCGTTATGAGCCTCGAACGTATGAATGCCATTCGCGCCATTGATGCGGATGATTTTTCGGCTGTCGTTGAAGCCGGCTGTATTCTGTCTGAATTCAAGGATGCCGTTGCCGAACAGGGCATGTTCTTCCCGCTGTCGCTTGGTGCGCAGGGCAGCTGCCGTATGGGCGGCAATGTCTCCACCAATGCCGGCGGTATCAACGTCCTGCGTTATGGTATGACACGTGAGTTGGTGCTTGGTCTTGAGGTTGTGCTGCCGGACGGAACGATCTGGAACGGCCTTTCGACGCTGCGCAAGGACAACCGTGGTGTTGACCTCAAGCAACTGTTCATCGGTGCGGAAGGTACGCTTGGCATTATCACTGCGGTTTCGGTCAAGCTTTATCCGAACCCGGAACATGTCGAGACAGCTCTTCTTGGCCTCAACTCGCTGGATGATGCCATCAAGCTTTACCGTCGTGCGCGCCGCGAATGTTGTGACCTGATGTCTGCCTTCGAGTTCATGCCACCTGTCGCCTTCACACTGGCAATCGAAGCTATTCCGGATCTCAAGATGCCGATCGCGGGCGACTATCCAGCCTACGTGCTGATGGAAATTTCCGGTTCCGGTCTTGTGGATACGGCTGACCTGATGGGCCGTTTCCTTGAAGGTGTGATGGAAGATGGTCTGGTGTTGGACGGCGTTATCGCGTCTTCGCGTGCACAGGCGCAGTCGCTATGGCTGTTCCGCGAAGGCATGAATGAAGGTCAGGCGCTGCGCGGTGCGCATATGCGTACTGATATCTCGGTGCCGCTTTCCAAGCTCGCTGAATTTGTCGCTGAGGCAGAGGCCGAACTGCAGGCAAAGCTGCCTGAATGCCTTGCCGTATCCTACGGCCATGTCGGAGACGGCAACGTTCACCTCAACGTTCTGCCGCCGGATGGCTCTAGCCGCGAAGAGCGTGATGCTTACATCTACAAGTCGAAGGTGCTGGTGAATGAGGTTCTCGACCGTTACGTCGGCAGCATCAGTGCCGAGCATGGCATCGGTCGCTTGAAGCGCAGCGATTTCGAGGCACGTCTGCCTGAAGTTCAGCGGAATATGATCATGAACTTGAAAAAGGCGTTCGATCCGGAGTTTCGAATGAATCCCGGTTGCCAGATTACCCTGCAAGCGGATAGCTAATGCTCGGAGGAATTCGAGAGCGGCTCTTACGGGTCGCTCTCGAGCAAATATGACGGCAGGCTCGGCTTGCCTTTCCGTTCAATCGTCGCCCCGCAAAGGGGGCGAAGCTGTAAGGGCTGGGAGGCCGCATGTCGCTCGAATTCAACCAGATTCATCGCAATGAACATTTGCCCGGCAGAATTGCCGCCGAAATCACGCGCGAGATTACCGAATCAAAATTGGGGCCGGGCGACAGATTGCCGACTGAGCATATTCTGGCGAAGACATTTGGTGTCAGTCGTTCAGTGATCCGCGAAGCAATTGCACAGCTGCGTAATGAAGGTTTTGTCGAGACCCGCCAGGGTGTCGGTGCCTTCGTTACCGATCCACGGCAAAGGCTTTCGGTGCGCATTGAGCAATCTGCGCTTAATGATCCGGAAAACTTCCGTGATCTGATGCAGCTTCGCATGTCGCTAGAAATCGATGCGGCCGGACTTGCAGCCCTTCATCATAAGCCCGAACATCTGGAAAAATTCGACAAGGCTATCTACGGCATGCGCAATGCTATAGAGTGGTCGAAGGACGGCGTTGAAGCCGATCTCGACTTCCACCGCGCCATGGCCGAAGCGACGGGTAATGAATATTTTCTGATTTTTCTGGGCTTCATAGCCCAGCGTATCAGCCTGGCGATTAACACTGCATTTTCACGCGCCGTGTATGGAGAGATCCTTGAGGTCACCATCAATGAGCATGTGATTTTGCGTGACGCTATTGCATCACGAAATGTCGTGATGGCGCGTGACGCGATGCGTAAACATATCATGGGTGCTGCCAAGCGGCTAAACATCGATCTCGACGTGTTCTGACCGTTGAATTTTTTCAATATCTTGTCAGACCGGTTTGACTTTGGGGTGTGACTATCGTCAGAAACTGTCGACAGCTTTTGTTGCAAGTGCAATAACGCGGCGCACAATAAAAATTAAGGCTTACGACATTTTCTGGGCGATGCGCTGGACTCGGCTCAAAAGTCATACTATGAAGATCGTTAAAGCTTGTCAGACATCCAGACAATACGACTGCTTGGAGTGCAGCCGCTGGAATTGCCTGGGTGGGAGGAGAACAATATGACTGACCGTTTGTCGATCACGACAGATATGATTTTGCCTGAAGATGCTGCAACTGCCGTACTGGTTGGCCGCGTCTGGTCCAAGGCTGCCAATGGCCCTTGCCCTGTCGTTCTGAAAGACGGCACCCTTTACGATATTACCAAAATCGCACCTGTCATGTCCGAGGTTCTCGAAAAGAAAAATCTTGTCGAATTGCTGGCAGATGTCTCCGCCTTCCCGGCGTTGGGCGATTTACAATCTTTCCTCGATGGCGTTTCCGGTGAGCTTCTTGCTCCAAACGACCTTCAGGCCGTCAAGGCAGCTGGCGTTACCTTCGCCGACAGCATGCTGGAACGTGTCATCGAAGAGCAGGCCAAGGGTGATCCACTGCGTGCGCAGGAAATCCGTGGCCGTCTGGCACCTGTACTAGGTGACAATCTCAAGGGTCTCGAAGCCGGTTCTCCCAAGGCCGCCGAGGTGAAGGCCCTTCTCCAGGATATGGGTCTTTGGTCGCAGTATCTTGAGGTCGGTATCGGCCCGGACGCTGAAATCTTCTCCAAGGCTCAGCCCATGTCCTCCGTTGGCTGCGGTGCGCTGATCGGTGTGCATCCGAAGTCGCAGTGGAATAACCCCGAGCCGGAAGTGGTTCTGGCGGTAACGTCCGACGGTCGTATCGTCGGTGTTGCTTTGGGGAATGACGTCAACTTGCGTGACTTTGAAGGTCGTTCAGCCCTTCTGCTCAGCAAGGCGAAAGACAACAACGCGTCCTGCTCGATTGGTCCGTTTATCCGACTGTTCGACGGCAAGTTTACGCTTGAAGATGTCAAGAAGTCGCAGATTTCTCTGGTTGTTGAAGGTGAAGACGGCTTTACAATGACGGGTGTCAGCCCGATGGAAGCCATCAGCCGCACACCTGAAAATCTGGTTTCTCAGCTTCTCAACCGTGATCACCAGTATCCTGATGGTGCGGTCTTCTTCCTTGGCACCATGTTTGCTCCGGTCAAGGATCGTCATGGCCCAGGCCTTGGTTTCACCCATGCAAAGGGTGACCGGGTGGAAATCTCCAGTCCGAAGCTTGGCAAGCTCATCAACCGGGTTGCCTCGACTTCCGATTGCCCTGAATGGACATTCGGCACCGTGGCGTTGATGCGTAATCTGGCCGGGCGTGGCCTTCTTTAAGGACTGCGGGTGCTCCTAGAGCGCCCGTTTTTCTCATTCTCAGTTTAGTAGCAGTGCGTTTTTGAAAGCATCCTGGATCTTTCGACGTCTGCTCATGTTTTCTCAGGGAGGGAAAATGCAAAAGGCGATCAACCTTTTTTACAGGCTTCTCGAGATCATTCTGATTGCTCTGCTTGCTGGCATGGCGATCATGGTTTTCGTGAATGTCGTCATGCGTTACACCATGAACTCCGGTCTCAATGTATCGGAAGAAATGTCGCGCTACTTCTTCGTCTGGATCACCTTCATCGGTGCCGTTTTGACCTTCCGTGAAAATAGTCACATGGGTATCGAAACGTTGGTCATGTTCCTTTCGCGCGGCAAGCGCATTTTCTGTATGATCCTGTCCAACATCATCATTATTGCATGTTCGGCCATCTTCTTCTGGGGAACCTGGAAGCAGTCGGGCATCAACGCCAGTATGCATGCGCCGGTCACCGGCCTTTCGATGATCTGGGTTTATGGCATTGGCATGTTTACAGGTGCTATGATGTTCATCATTGCTCTTGAGCGATTGTTCCGGTTGCTGACCGGTCGGGTAACCGAAGAGGAAATCGCCGTTTTTGCCGGCGAAAACCTGACAATCGAACAGCTTTCGGAGCGCTGATACATGACACTTCTCGTTTTTGTTGGCTCCCTGCTCGGAGCCATGGCCATCGGGGTTCCGGTTGCATTCTCTTTGATGTTCTGCGGTGTCGTGCTCATGGCCTATATGGGCATGTTCAACACGCAGATCATTGCCCAGAACATGATTGCAGGCGCTGACACATTCACGCTGCTTGCCATTCCGTTCTTCATTCTCGCTGGTGAGTTGATGAACTCGGGCGGTCTGTCTCGCCGTATCATCGACTTTGCTATTGCCTGCGTCGGTCACATCCGTGGCGGTCTTGGTATTGTGGCGATTTTCGCTGCTATCATTATGGCGAGTATCTCGGGTTCGGCCGCAGCTGACACGGCAGCTCTTGCTGCTATCCTCATTCCGATGATGGCGAAGGCTGGCTACAATATCCCGCGGTCCGGTGGCCTGATCGCCGCTGGTGGTATCATCGCGCCGGTTATCCCGCCCTCCATGGCATTCATCGTCTTTGGTGTTGCTGCCAACGTTTCGATCACCCAGCTCTTCCTGGCCGGTATCGTGCCCGGTATCTTGATGGGTATCTCTCTGATCATTGCCTGGCTGATCGTTGTTCGCAAAGATGACGTCAAGCCGCTGCCAAAAACCTCTGCCAAAGAACGTTTGCTGGCAACAGGACGTGCCGGTTGGGCTCTCGGTATGCCAGTCATCATTCTCGGCGGTATCAAGGCCGGCGTTGTAACGCCAACCGAAGCTGCGGTTATCGCTGCTGCGTATGCCTTGTTCGTTGGCATGTTTATCTACCGCGAACTTAAACCAGCCGATTTGATGCATGTTCTTCTGCGTGCCGCAAAGAGCACGTCGATCATCATGTTCTTGGTTTGCGCCGCTCTGGTTTCCGCATGGCTGATCACCGCTGCAAACATTCCAAATGAAGTTGCTGGCTACATCGAACCTCTGATTGACCGTCCGATGTTGCTGATGGCTGTCATCATGGTTTTGGTGTTCATCGTCGGAACGGCGCTTGACCTGACGCCGACCATTCTGATCCTTACGCCTGTTCTGATGCCAATCGTCAAGCAGGCAGGTATCGACCCGGTTTATTTCGGTGTTCTGTTCATCATTAATAATGCAATTGGCCTTATCACACCACCTGTAGGTGTAGTTCTGAACGTGGTCAGTGGCGTCGGTCGTATTCCGCTGGGCAAGGTGACGGTTGGTGTATGGCCATTCCTTGTTGCTGAAACCATCGTTCTGGCTCTGTTGGTGCTCTTCCCGGACATCGTCCTGGTACCACTGGCTTACCTCAAGTAATCGTTAATCTGTTTTCTCGCTAACAGTCCAAGGGAGGATATTATGAGAAAATTTTTTCTGACTACCACCGCTATTGCTTTCGCTATGGGTGCCGCTGCACCTGCCATGGCAGAATTCAATGATCGCACCATCCGCGTTTCGAACGGCATCAACCAGGATCATCCGGTTGGTAACGGTATCGAAGCCATGCAGGCTTGCCTTAATGATAAGACTGGCAGCAAGCTGAAGTTGACCGCATTCTGGGGTGGCGCTCTCGGCGGCGACTTGCAAGCCACGCAAGCACTGCGTTCCGGCGTTCAGGAAGCAGTTGTAACGTCTTCGTCTCCACTTGTTGGCCTTATCCCGGCTCTCGGCGTATTCGACCTGCCATTCCTCGTTGGCAATGCGAAAGAAGCTGACGCCCTGATGGATGGCGAATTCGGCGACATGATGAACAAGAAGCTGGAAGAGCAGGGCCTCGTAAACCTTGCTTACTGGGAAAACGGTTTCCGTAACCTTTCCAACTCCAAGCATGCTGTTAACAAGTGGGAAGACTTCTCGGGCATGAAAGTGCGCGTGATGCAGAACAACATCTTCCTTGACACGTTCCAGAACCTTGGCGCCAACGCAACGCCAATGGCTTTTGGTGAAGTGTTCTCGGCTCTCGAAACCAACGCTATCGACGCGCAGGAAAACCCCTACGTGACTATCGATACGTCGAAGTTCTACGAAGTTCAGAAGTTTGTTACGGAAACGAACCACGCTTACACGCCGTTCCTGTTCCTCTTCTCCAAGCCAATCTTCGACAGCTACACAGCTGAAGAACAGGCAGCTCTTCGTGAGTGCGCCATCGTTGGCCGTGACGTAGAACGTAAGGTTATCCGCGAACTGAACCAGAAATCTCTGGAGAAGATCAAGGAAGCAGGCCTGCAGGTAAACACGCTTTCGCCAGAAGAGCAGGCCCGTATTCGTGAGAAGTCGGCTGTTGTTTATGAAAAGCACAAGGCAGCCATCGGTGCAGACGTTGTCGACGCCGCTTTGGCCGAGCTGAAGAAAATTCGCGGCGAATAAGCCGGTCATTTTCGACTAAAAAACCCGGCTACTTTTCGGTAGCCGGGTTTTTTGTTGCTTTGTTTTTTGCTTATGCCGCCACTGCCTTGTTCTGACGGTTGGCGATGAGATCTTCAACGACAGCCGGATCGGCAAGGGTCGATGTATCTCCCAGAGACCCGAAGTCATCCTCGGCAATCTTGCGCAGAATGCGGCGCATGATCTTGCCGGAACGGGTTTTCGGCAGGCCTGGAGAAAACTGGATCTTGTCCGGGGTGGCAACCGGGCCGATTTCATTACGGACATGCTTGACCAGTTCCGCGCGCAATGCGTCGTCGCCGACCTGCCCTGCCATCAGCGTCACATAGCAATAGATGCCCTGTCCTTTGATGGAATGCGGATAACCGACCACCGCTGCTTCCGACACTTGATGGTGCGAGACCAACGCAGATTCGACCTCCGCCGTGCCGAGACGGTGGCCAGAGACGTTCAACACGTCATCGACACGTCCGGTTATCCAGTAATAACCATCTTCGTCACGTCGGCAGCCATCGCCGGTGAAATACTTGCCCTTGTAGGTGGAGAAGTAGGTTTCCACGAAACGGTTATGGTCGCCGTAAACCGTTCGTGCCTGCCCTGGCCAGCTGTCTGTGATGCACAGATTGCCGTCGGCCGGCCCTTCCAGCACATTGCCTTCCGCATCCACCAACTGTGGCTGGACTCCGAAGAACGGACGGGTTGCCGATCCGGGCTTAAGATCCGTCGCACCCGGCAGCGGTGAAATCAGAATACCCCCGGTTTCAGTCTGCCACCATGTGTCGACAATCGGGCTCTGGTCCTCACCAACCACGTGGTAATACCATTCCCATGCCTCTGGGTTGATCGGTTCTCCGACCGAGCCGAGCAGCCGCAGGCTGGAGCGGGAGGAGCGTTTCACGAAGTGATCGCCAGCGCCCATCAACGAACGAAGTGCGGTTGGTGCGGTGTAGAAAATATTGACTTTGTGTTTGTCGATGACTTCCCAGAAACGACCCTGATCCGGGAAGTTCGGCACGCCTTCAAACATCAGCGTAGTCGCGCAATTGGCGAGTGGTCCGTAGACAATATAGGAGTGGCCTGTCACCCAGCCGACGTCAGCCGTACACCAGTAGATATCGCCGTCCTTGTAATCGAACACATATTCATGCGTCATCGACGTGTAGACGAGATAACCGCCTGTGGTGTGCAGCACGCCCTTCGGCTTGCCGGTGGAGCCAGAAGTGTAGAGAATAAACAGCGGGTCTTCCGCACGCATCTTGACCGGTTCGCAATGCGGCTTAACGCTTGCAATTTCCTGATGGTACCAGAAGTCGCGACCAGGTGCCCAACCGGTTTTGCCGCCGGTACGGCGCACAACCAGCACCTTATTGACCATGACATATTGTTTGGCGGCAATGTCGATCGCGGTGTCGGTGTTTTCCTTCAGTGGAATAGGTTTGCCGCCACGAACACCTTCGTCGCAAGTGATAACAAAAGTCGATTCGCAGTCAACGATACGGCCTGCAAGTGCTTCGGGAGAAAAGCCGCCAAACACCACGGAGTGAATTGCGCCGATACGGGCACAGGCTAGCATCGCGTATGCCGCTTCCGGGATCATCGGCATGTAGATGGTAACGCGGTCACCCTTTTTGACACCATGCTTCTTGAGAACGTTGGCCAGACGGCACACCTGTTCGTACAGCTGGTTATAGGTGATCTTCTTGTCGATATAGGGGTTGTCACCTTCCCAGATGATGGCGGTGCGTTCGCCATGCGTCTTCAGGTGGCGGTCGATACAGTTATAGGAAACGTTGGTCAGACCGTCCTCGTACCATTTGATCGGTACCTTGCCTTTAAATGAGGTGTTTTTGACCTTTGTATATGGCTTGAACCAGTCGATGCGGCGGCCGTGTTTGTCCCAGAACTTTTCCGGGTCTTCTACGCTTTCCTGATACCACTTCTGGTAACGGTCATTATCAATCAGTGTTCGGGTTTTCGCCGTTTTCAACACTGGATAGACTTTGGCTGACATGAACTCCTCCTAAAAGCATTACGTCAATTTCGGTTCGGAGACTCCCACCTCCGATATGTGTTCAATTCATAACACTTCGCACTCGCACGGCAATTAGACAAAGGTCATTTGTATCCCAAAGAATTGCAATTTCGATACAATACGTTTATAGAGCAGACATATCCCGGAAATTGGTGGTTAATATCCACGGACCGCGACACCGGAGCGGACGGACAGAAGGACTGTATCTATGGCTCAAACACTGCTTATGCCAAAGGCAACCGCCGTATGGCTGGTTGACAACACTGCACTGTCGTTCGATCAGATCGCGACATTCTGCAAGTTGCATCCGCTTGAGGTTAAAGCGATTGCCGACGGCGAAGCGGCACAAGGCATCAAGGGCCTCGACCCTATTGCTACAGGTCAGTTGTCGCGTGATGAAATTGTTCGTGGTGAAGGCAACCCGAACCATAAGCTGAAGCTTTCCGAGCCTAAGGTTCGTGTACCGGAATCCAAGCGTCGTGGCCCACGTTACACGCCAGTTTCCAAGCGTCAGGACCGCCCGAACGCTATTTTGTGGCTGGTGCGTAACCACGCAGAACTGAAAGACGCGCAGATTTCGCGTCTCGTCGGTACAACCAAGTCGACGATTGAACAGATTCGTGATCGTACGCACTGGAACTCTGCGAACCTCACACCAATGGACCCGGTGACGCTCGGCCTCTGCAGCCAGATCGACCTGGACCTGGAAGTAGAACGCGCATCGCGCGGTCGTCCGCTGCCGACAGCTGAAGAGCTGGATGCAACGCTGCAGCCAGCTGCCCAGACCGAAGGTCTGGATTTCAACTACCAGCGCGAAGAAGAAAAAGAAATCGACGCTGACGCCGTATTTGCGAAACTGGCATCCCTCAAGTCTTCCAAGAACGACGATGATGAAGAGGATGATCGTTTCTGATCATCTGCCGTTACAAAGCGGAATTATTAAAACCCCGGTGATGAGCCGGGGTTTTTCTTTGGTCATCTGTGCGGTGCAAATCTCGGCGTAAAAAAAACCGCCCCGGAGGGCGGTTCGAAAGTTTGCGAGATGCGAGGCCGTAACCTCGCACCGGGTTAAATGTCTTAGTTGTGGTAAGCAGCTTCGCCGTGCGATGCGAGGTCAAGACCTTCGCGTTCTGCTTCAACCGGTACACGCAGACCAACAATGAGATCAACGAGCTTGTAGAGGACGAAGGAGCCGATACCGCACCATACGATGGTGAGGATAACAGACTTGATCTGGACCCAGACCTGAGCGCCCATGGTCACGCCTTCTGCGTAGCCTACGCCACCCAGAGAAGTGCTTGCGAAGATGCCGGTGCCGATAGCGCCTACGATACCACCAACGCCGTGTACGCCGAATACGTCAGCCGTATCGTCGTAACCGAACTTGTTCTTCACGACAGACACGAAGAAGTAGCAGAATGCCGAGGCAATTGCGCCGAGGAAGATCGCGCCGATTGGGCCAACCGCGCCAGCGGCAGGAGTAACGGCAACGAGGCCAGCGATAACGCCGGAAGCAGCGCCGAGCATCGAAGCTTTGCCACGGGCGAAGCTTTCAATGACGCACCATGCAACGATTGCACCTGCTGTTGCAGTGAGCGTGTTGATCATGGCGAGACCTGCAACGCCGTTGGCAGCAGCGGCGGAACCGGCGTTGAAGCCGAACCAGCCAACCCACAGCATCGAAGCGCCGACCATGGTCAGGGTCATTGAGTGAGGAGCCATCATGTCCTTGCCGAAGCCTGTGCGCTTGCCGACCAGGATTGCGCCGATAAGGCCAGCAACACCAGCATTGATGTGAACAACCGTGCCACCTGCGAAGTCAAGTGCACCCCAGTCCCACATCAGGGCGCCGTCGCCCGACCAGACCATGTGGGCAACCGGGAAGTACACGAAGGTAACCCACAGAATGCAGAACAGGATCACGGCAGAGAATTTGATACGCTCTGCAAATGCACCAACGATCAGCGCTGGCGTAATGCAAGCGAAGGTCAGCTGGAACGAGATGAAGACGTATTCCGGAATGCTGCCGCTGACGCTTTCAGAGGTAACGCCGGACAGGAAGAGCTTTTCGAAGCCGCCGATGAAGGTGTTGAGGCCACCACCGTTGGAGAAGGCAAGGCTGTAACCGTAGAATACCCAGACGATCATGATTGCTGCGGAAACCACGAGGCACTGCATGAGTACCGACAGCATGTTCTTGGAGCGGACGAGGCCGCCGTAGAACAGAGCGAGGCCCGGCAGGATCATGAAGAGCACCAGAACGGTCGACGTCAGCATCCATGCGGTGTCGCCGGAGTCGATTGTCGGTGCAGCGGCTGCTGCTTCAGCGGCAGGAGCGGCTGCTTCCTGCGCGAAAGCGAAGGCAGGGGCCAAAAGGGCCGCCGTGCCGGCGCCCAGCCGACCGAGAGAGGTAGAAATTCTTGAAAACGACATTGTATAAAACTCCCTGATCAGCCGATTACAACGCTTCAGTGTTGGTTTCGCCGGTGCGGATGCGAACTGCCTGCTCGATCGAGTAGACAAAAATCTTGCCGTCACCGATCTGGCCGGTCTTGGCGGCGGAGGCGATGGCCTCGACAGCCTTTTCAACCACATCCGAAGGAACGGCGATTTCAATTTTCAGCTTCGGAAGGAAGCTCACGGCGTATTCCGTGCCACGGTAGATTTCCGTGTGTCCCTTCTGGCGACCGTAACCCTTGACCTCGGTTACGGTCAGGCCCTGGATACCGACAGCGGTGAGTGCTTCGCGCACTTCGTCCAGCTTGAACGGCTTGATAATGGCCATCACAATTTTCATCAGGTTTCCCATCCTTTGTTTTTCCTCGGCACGGAGCCGACTCTCCTTGCCGCTGGCGGCGCACTGAACAGCGACTGCAGCTATACATTCAAGGCGCGTGCCAGTTTTGAGGATGGGGAATAAGTTATTGAAAAGTAAAAGCTATATTCTTGCAGTCTGTTTTGGAGGCATTTGTTTGCACAATAATCGCGCAATAATTATGCAGTTTGAAATTTAAGCGCAAAATTTAATCATTTGCTCTTTTCCGAATCAAACCTTCCTGTGTAACCGATGCAATCAGCACACCATCTCGCGTCATGATACTGCCGCGGGTAAGACCTCTCGCTCCGGATGCACTTGGGCTGTCCTGCGAATAAAGCAGCCAATCATCCAGCTTGCATGGACGGTGGAACCACATGGCGTGGTCAAGGCTGGCAACCTGGATACTGGGATCAAAAATCGTTGTGCCATGCGCATAAAGCGAGGTGTCGAGCAGCGTCATATCCGAAAGGTAGGCGAGAATTGCTGCCTGGAAACAGCGGTCATCGGGCACGTCGCCAACGGCGCGCACCCAGACATCCTGATTGGGCGCCAGCTTCTCGTTGGAGATGTAATGGGCCAGCGATACCGGCTTTATCTCGATAGGCCGTTTGTTCTGCCAGTATTTGCGGATCATCGGCGGCGCTTTTGCCAAGAAGGCTTCCTGCAATTGGGTTTCGCTGAGCAGCGATTCCGGTGCTGGAACCTTCGGTGCTGGCATTTGATGGTCGTAACCTTCTTCCTCGATCTGGAACGAAGCCGACATCGAGAAGATCGGTTCGCCGTGCTGGATGGCGACGACACGGCGGGTATTGAAGCTGGAGCCGTTCCGGATGCGTTCAACCTGATAGATAATCGGCACCGAGGGATCACCGGGTCGCATGAAATAGGCATGCAGTGAATGGATGAACCGATCTGCATCGACGGTGCGATGTGCAGCCACCAGAGCTTGAGCGATGACCTGTCCGCCGAAAACCCGTTGCCAGCCAATTTGCGGGCTTGTGCCACGAAACAGGTTCTCCTCGAGCTTTTCCAGATCGAGTGTATCAACCAGTTTGTGCATGGCGGATTTTTCCGTCGGATCGGAATCAATCGTCATTCAGCTTTGCTCCTGCTGTAGGAAGATGGATTTCCATGGTCTATAGTGCCGGGGCAATATTCTCAAGAATGCAGGAGTTTGATTATGCTGGATGTGGTGATTGCCGGGGGCGGATATGTCGGACTTGCCGTTGCTGTCGCCATCAAGCAGGCGGCTCCACATATGCAGGTCGAGATCGTCGAGGCGGCACCGCAGGATGTGTGGAAAAAGGATATGCGTGCCTCGGCGATTATTTCAGCGGCAACCCGTATGCTCGACGTGTTCGGCATCTGGAGCGAGATAGAGCCGGAGGCTGAGCCTATCCGCAAGATGATCGTGACGGACTCCAAGATGACAGATCCGGTGCGCCCGGTATTCCTGACATTTGATGGCGAAGTAGAAGAGGGACGCCCCTTCGCACATATGATTCCCAATGTTGCGATCGTCGGCGCCTTGAGAGGCCTTTGTGATCGTCTCGGTATTACCATTCGCCACGGTCTCACAGTGTCCGGTTTTGTTAGCGGTGCCCAGAGCACCAGCATCAGCCTGTCCGATGGCAATGTTCTCGAGGCCAGATTGTTGATCGCCTGTGACGGCGTTCGATCCTCTCTGCGCGATATGGCCGGTATCAAGACGGTTCGCTGGGACTATGATCAGTCCGGTATCGTCACGACGGTAGAACATGAGCGCCCTCATAATGGTGTGGCTGAAGAGCATTTCTTGCCATCCGGACCATTTGCTGTACTGCCGCTCAAGGGCAATCGCTCATCGCTGGTGTGGACTGAACGTCGCGCCGATGCCGACAAGTTGGTGGCATCCGATGACTTCCTGTTTGATGAAGAACTTGAGCGCCGCTTTGGCCACAAGCTTGGTTCTGTCCGTGCGGTTGGTCCTCGTCGGGCGTTTCCGCTTGGCCTGACACTTGCGAGGGCTTTCGTCGCACCACGCTTTGCGCTGGCGGGCGATGCTGCCCACGGCATTCATCCAATCTCAGGCCAAGGCCTGAACCTTGGTTATAAGGATGTAGCAGCACTGGCCGAAACGATCGTTGAAGCAGATCGGCTGGGCCTCGACATCGGCTCGCTGAATGTTCTGGAGCGTTATCAGGCATGGCGCCGGTTCGATACGCTACGCATGGGCATAACGACAGATGTGCTCAACCGCCTTTTCTCGAATGACAGCACGCCAATCCGCGTTGTGCGTGATCTGGGCCTGGGGCTTGTCGACCGACTGCCAGCTTTGAAGTCTTATTTCATCGATCAAGCCGCGGGTCTGGCGGGTGAAAGCAGTCCGAAACTTCTGGCAGGACAGCCGCTTTAAGGGCGTTTCCTTCGCCCAAAAAGGGATGATGTTTGATGTCAAAGACGGCTCGGTTGGGCCGTCTTTTTGCATTTGGACATCACTTGGGTGTCGTCTCGAAAACCCCTCGGGTTTTACGACTGCCCGCTACCCTGCAAATGTTAACGTTGCGATGAAATTGCGCGTCAGCAGTTTGCGTTACCCACAAAATCGTATGGTTAACAAACTATTATTCCACAATATATGGTGGAGAACAAACCGGGAAACTTTCGATGTCTGTGATTCGTCAGCGATTCGTTCTCCATTTACTCCAAAGGTTAATGCGTCAATATCGTGTTTTCAGAAGAATTTAAAAATTATCTATATTTTTCAGAATCTTAAAGGCGATTTATTCAAATTTTAACAATCTATTTACGAAGGTAAATGAAAGCCGGCTCGAATGCGGCGCATGTTCTTAACCGGATTCAGCATGTCGTGCAGGTCGACGATAAAGAAACCATATGTTGCGGTGAACAAACCCTGAATCTCATGGAGTCAGCGATTCGTCGCTGATTCGTTCGCACGCTGTTCCAAATGTTAATTCCGGCATTGTTTTCCCGGATTCGAAAACCGTCACAGACATGGAAAAATGCGCTTTGCTGCAAACATTCCTTGCCTTTGTCGCTGCTCATCGCCATGTGTTAACTCCATGCTTCTGGCGGATTGTCGTCCGGTGAAGCGACAGGCATGACCATCGCACGGACAGTACGTTGAATTTTCAACCAATGATCTTGAGCGGGCGCGGCGTAACCGCCGTACTCGGACCCACCAATACCGGCAAAACGCACTATGCGATTGAGCGCATGGTTGCGCATGGCAGCGGTATCATTGGTCTGCCTTTGCGTCTGCTCGCACGTGAGGTTTACACGCGTCTGGTCGAAAAGGTTGGCGTCGCCAATGTCGCGCTGGTGACAGGCGAAGAGAAGATTTCTCCGCCCAAGGCACGTTTTTCCGTCTGCACCGTTGAGGCCATGCCACGCGAAACCAATGCGTCTTTTGTGGCCATCGACGAAGTCCAGCTGGCTGGCGATCTGGAGCGCGGGCATATTTTTACCGACCGCCTGCTGCATCTGCGCGGAAGGGAGGAAACACTTTTCCTCGGTGCCGGTACCATGCGGCCCATTCTGCAAAAGCTGCTTCCCGGTATCACCATCGTTGAGCGTCCGCGTCTGTCCCAGCTTTTTTATGCCGGGCAGAAAAAAATCACCCGTCTGCCGCAACGCTCCGCGATTGTCGCGTTTTCGGCGGATGAAGTTTATGCGATCGCCGAGCTGATAAAACGTCAGCGTGGTGGTGCTGCCGTGGTTATGGGCGCTCTGTCTCCCCGCACCCGTAATGCGCAGGTCGGCTTATACCAGGCGGGTGATGTGGAATATCTTGTTGCGACCGATGCCATTGGCATGGGCCTCAATCTGGATGTCGACCACGTTGCTTTCGCTCAGGACCGCAAGTTCGACGGTTATCAGTTCCGCAATCTGAACCCCGGAGAGCTGGGGCAGATCGCCGGTCGTGCTGGCCGTCATCTGCGTGATGGCACTTTTGGTGTCACCGGTCGCGTCGAACCTTTCGATGACGAGTTGGTGGAACGCATTGAAGCGCATGAATTCGATGCTGTGAAGGTTTTGCAGTGGCGCAGCAAGGCGCTTGACTATTCCTCGATTGGAAATCTGCGCTCAAGCCTTGAAGTGGCACCTGCTCTTCAAGGCTTGTCGCGTGCTTTGCCTGCTGTGGACCAGCAGGCGCTTGATTATCTTGCCCGTTATCCGGAAATCATTGATCTCACCACTACCCCGGAGAGAGTGGAACGGCTATGGGAGGCATGTGCACTGCCTGACTACCGGCGAATCACACCTGCCCAGCATGCCGATCTGATTTCGACACTCTATTTCGATCTCGTTCGTCGCGGCACGGTGAATGAGGATTTCATGGCCGAGCAGGTGCGCAGGGCTGACCGAACTGATGGCGAAATAGATACGCTGTCGGCACGGATTGCGCAGATACGAACATGGACGTATGTATCCAACCGTCCCGGATGGCTTGCCGATCCGACACACTGGCAAGAAAAGACGCGGGAAATCGAGGATCGATTGTCCGATGCGCTACATGAAAGGTTGACGAAACGCTTTGTAGATCGCAGGACATCTGTGCTCATGAAGCGCCTGAGAGAGAATGCGATGCTTGAAGCTGAAATCAGTGTGAATGGTGATGTCTTCGTTGAAGGACATCACGTCGGTCAATTGGCGGGATTCCGGTTTACGCCAATAAGCGGAACCGAAGGTCCAGATGCCAAGGCCGTGCAGTCGGCTGCGCAGAAGGCGCTTGCCCTCGAATATGAGGCGCGTGCTGCCCGTCTGCATGCCAGCGGCAATAATGATCTGGCGCTTGGCTCGGATGGTGCGGTGCGTTGGCTCGGTGAGCCTGTTGCCCGACTTGCCGCCGGCGACAATATCATGAAGCCACGTGTCATTATGCTGGCTGATGAACAGTTGAACGGAAATGCGCGTGAACACGCCGTTGCCCGTATCGAACGTTTCGTCAATCACCAGATTGCGACGATCCTCAAGCCGCTGGATGATATTTCCCGCGCTGAAGATTTGCAGGGACTGGCGAAGGGGCTGGCTTTCCAGCTCGTCGAAAACCTTGGTGTGCTGTTCCGTCGCGACGTGGCCGAAGAGGTCAAGTCGCTCGATCAGGACGCGCGCGCATCCATGCGCCGTTACGGCGTGCGTTTTGGCGCTTACCACATTTTCCTGCCTGCGCTTTTGAAGCCAGCACCAGCCGAACTTGTGACCCTGCTTTGGGCGCTCAAGAACGACGGTCTTGGCAATGCCGGTTATGGCGATCTTATCCCGGTTCTGGCTGCTGGTCGTACGTCTGTCGTCACTGACCCAAGCTTCGACCGCATGTTCTATAAGCTGGCCGGTTTCCGTTTCCTCGGAAAGCGCGCCGTTCGTATCGACATTCTGGAGCGTCTGGCGGATATCATCCGTCCGCTGCTGCAGTGGAAGCCCGGCGCGCAGCCGCGTCCTGAGGGCGCATATGACGGCCGTCGTTTCACCACGACTACGGGTATGCTCTCCATTCTCGGCGCTACGCTGGATGACATGGAAGAAATTCTCAAGGGTCTTGGTTATCGTGCAGATCAGGTAAGCGCTGAAGATGCAGCGACCTTCATGGCAGGCCAGAGTGGTCAGGCTGCTGCTTCCGCTGAAGCGCCAGTTGGCGAGGAGGCTGGTGACGAGCATGACGCTGATGCGGCTGAACAAGAGGTTTCTGCCGAAGAAACCAAGGCTGTAGCGGAAGAGGCGGTTGCATCTGCTGAAGCGCCTCAGTCTTCCGAAGCGTCTGCTGAAACAGCCGAACCAAAGCCGGTTCTGTTGTGGCGTCCAGGTGGACGTAATGAAAACCAGCGTAACGACAACCGCCGTCAAGGTCACGGGCAGTCCCGTGGCCAGGGTGAACGTCGCAACGAAGGTGGCGAAGGTCGTGACCGCAATCGTGCCGCTGCCGGCCGTGATGGTAATCGCGAAAACAATCGTGACGGTGAACGCAAGCGTGATGGTGGTCAAAGACCAGATCGTGGCAACCGCAACGACCGTGGCGAGCGCAAGGACAAGCACGATCGCAATGACCGTGGCGGAAAGCCGCAGTCGCAGCGTTTCGAATCCAAGCCACCGCGCAAGGAGAAGCCGTTGGATCCGGATTCACCTTTTGCGAAGCTCGCAGCGCTCAAGGAACAGATGAAGAAATAAGCTCATGGACGAAGAACAGTCAGGTCAGCACGCGCGCCAGCGCATCGACAAATGGCTGTTCTTCGCTCGCATGGCGAAATCCCGTTCAATCGCGCAAAGCCATGTCCAGTCCGGCCATGTGCGTGTCAACGGAACAGTCATCCGGCAGGCAAGCCATATGGTGAAGCCGGGTGACAAGCTGGAAATCAGCTTCGACCGAATGGATCGTATTCTTGTCGTGAAGTCGGCTGGTGACAGACGCGGACCTTATGAGGAAGCCAAACTCCTCTATGATGACCAGACGCCACCGCGTGAAAAGACGACGCGGTTGACCCTGCTTGAGCAGGCGGTACGGCAGCCGGGAGCAGGGCGGCCGACCAAAAAAGAGCGTCGTGAACTGGATAAGTTCATCAATACTGCCAACGACGTTTCCGACTAGAATATATGACTAAATCACACATGTTTTGTGAAATAATTATTCTTGCCTTCACTGTGTAAAGGCATTACGTCACTGGCAAAAATACCAATACCGCAAGTCCGGGCTGCGGATTTTTGCCAAAGCCTTCATTCCCGGAACGTGTATTCTGGAGTTCTTCATGACATATGTCGTGACCGACAATTGCATTCGCTGCAAATATACTGACTGCGTTGAAGTCTGCCCTGTGGACTGCTTCTACGAGGGTGAGAACTTCCTCGCCATCAATCCCGATGAATGCATCGACTGTGGCGTATGCGAACCGGAATGTCCCGCCGAAGCCATCAAGCCGGACACCGAGCCAGGTCTTGATGAGTGGCTGAAGCTGAACGCCGAATATTCGCAGATCTGGCCTAACATCACCATCAAACGTGACGCGATGCCTGAAGCCAAGGAAATGGATGGCGTCTCAGGTAAGCTGGCGCTGTATTTCTCTGCCGAACCCGGTAGCGGCGACTGATACGGTTTTGATAAGCCTGGAAATGGAAAAGCCCTTGTTGCTGCTGCACAAGGGCTTTTGTGTATCTGTTACCCGCTGCGGCCGGATTGCAGTGTGGTAGACAACAGCGTCAGAAGAGCCACGCTGTCCTCCAGGCTTTGACGCTGGCGGCTCTGCAGGATCGCGGCCTGCAACCGGTTCATCTCACGCGCAATCGCCGCTGGCTGCCATGTACGCAGCGCACGCTCGATGATCGGCTTGCGGCGGAAATGGATATGCCGGCCAAGTGTCTGCATGACCTGGCCTGCCTGCAGTTTTTTTTCGTCCATTTCCGCGCGCATCTGGTCCAGAAGCTGGAATTGGCGAAGGCAGCCTTGCAACACCAGAAAGATTGGCGTTTTGGACGATACGATTTTTTGCGTCGCATGGAAAAATGCGTTGCGGTCACCCTTCAGGATGGCGTCTACCGCATCGTCTGCGGATATCGCGCTGGCATCACCAATAATGGCCAGCACGTCCTCTTCCTCGATAACGCTTTTTCCACGGCAGTAGAGGCCCAGCTTGCGGATTTCGTTGCGCGAGGCAATGCGATCACCCCCCAGCGATTCGATCAGCCTCTGGCGGGCTGCAGGCGCTATTCTCAACTCATCCTGAGTCAGTTCATGATCAATCAGGGCGTTGAGCGCTCGGGCATCGTCGGCATAGCAGGGAATGATGGCGATATCTCTGGATGCCTCAGCGATCTTGCGAAGGCCGGTCCCTTTTTTCAGATCTCCGGCTTCGATGATCAGGAATGCAGATTGCGGAGGGGTCTCGTTGAGAACCTGCAATGCGTCGACCAAAGCTTTTTCGTTTGCCGCACCCTTGACCCATACCAGCTTTTCGCCACCGAACAGTCCGATAGCGTTGACTTCATCCAGCAAGCGGCCAGGATCGCCCTGCAAATCGCCGACGTTCAGTTTGAGTGAGGAGAAAGCGTCGTTGGCATCAATGCCTGTCTTGGACGCGATTAGCGATGCACGCTCCGATACGAGGCCGCGATCGGGACCGTAGACGACAAACATGCGAAACCGCTCCGCCGGTTTTTCGGCGAAGCGGTCAAATTCATGGGACTTTATTTCCGCCATGCCGGCGTCTCAACGGCTCAGTGCAGAGGCGATGTCCGTACGGATCACTTCCGCGACTTCACGCACGGCACGGTCCTGTGCATCACGGATCGCACGCATATTGGCGAATTGCTGCTGCGGAAGGTCAACCATCGAGGTCACCGTCCGAGTAGCGGAGCGAATGACCTTCTGGTCGGAAATGCGAACCAGAACATATTGTGCGGATACGTCGACACGGCCTGGATAATGACCTTCAAACGTATTGTCCGGCAGGTTCAGATAGAGGTCATTGTCGTTTACCTCTGTCGAGGTCGACGATGACGACACAACGAGCTTCACCTCGTATTCCGGCTTCACAGGTTCACCTGCTCCACCAGCGGACTTGAAGATCAGTTCATTGCGCAGAGCCTGCGCAATGCGGCCAGTCACCGGTGCGTACTGCACCGATGCCAGCTTTTCAGTGGTGCCTGATTCCTTGGAATACAGCGGGCGCACCTGACAGCCGGCGAGAGCACCGGACAAAACAATTGCGCAAACCACGAACGCGATGCGGCTCCATCCGGAAGAGACGTTAGACGACAATGTTCACAATCCTTTGAGGAACCACAATGATCTTTTTCGGCGCGTTACCTGCCAATGCCGTGACAACGGCATCGAGCGCAAGCACGGCAGCTTTGACGGCATCTTGATCCGCATCGCGCGCGATTGTCAATTCTGCACGTTTCTTGCCGTTGATCTGTACTGGCATAACGACTTCATTTTCCTCAACCAGCTTTGCAATGAATGCTGGCCAAGGGGTTTGAGCAACGAGGCCGTCATTGCCAATTACAGTCCAGCACTCTTCCGCCAGGTGCGGCGTCATCGGTGCGATCATGCGAATAAGGATTTCAGCGGCATCACGTGCTGCTGCCTTGTCCGCATCGGATTTGCCACCGGCTGCGATATCGGCAAACGGGCCGGCAATGGTGTTGACCAATTCGTAGATGCGGGCAATTGCCTTGTTGAATGCCAGCTTGTCCAGGTCTTCCTGCACTGCCTTCAGCGTCTTGTGCGCGGCCTTGGACACTGCCAGAAGCGGGCCTTCGGTTGCCGGAGCCGCCTTGACAGTCTTCAGTTCGTCGGCAGCCTCGCCAATGATGCGCCAGACGCGCTGCACGAAGCGGTGTGCGCCTTCAACGCCAGATTCTGACCAGATCACGTCACGATCAGGTGGTGAATCGGACAGTACGAAGAAGCGCGCGGTGTCAGCACCGTAGGACGCGATGATATCATCGGGATCGACAACGTTTTTCTTCGACTTCGACATCTTTTCGATGGAGCCGATTTTGACCTCTTCGTCGTTCGACAGCAGGAAAGCACGACGTGTGCCGTCGGCCTCGTCAATCCGCAGGTCCGCTGGCGGCACCCATTCGCGGCTCATACCTTCGCCACGGCTGTAGGTTTCGTGCACGACCATGCCCTGTGTGAACAGGCCCTTGAAGGGCTCCTTCACATCCACATGTCCTGTTTCCCGCATGGCGCGCGTAAAGAAACGCGAATAGAGCAGGTGAAGTATCGCGTGTTCGATACCGCCAATATACTGATCGACTGGCAGCCAGTGGTTGGCGACCCTCGGATCTGTCGGCTTGTCTTCCCATGGCGCCGTAAAGCGGGTGAAGTACCAGCTGGAATCGACGAATGTATCCATTGTGTCTGTTTCACGACGTGCATCCTTACCGCATTGCGGGCAGGAAACGTGGCGCCATGTGGGATGGCGGTCCAGCGGGTTGCCAGGAACGTCAAACGTTACATCGTCAGGCAGCTTGACCGGCAGGTCCTTCTTCGGAACCGGCACGACGCCGCAGACTTCGCAGTGAATGACCGGGATCGGGCAGCCCCAATAACGCTGGCGTGAAATACCCCAGTCACGCAGGCGGAAGTTCACCTTGCGCTCGGCCTGTGGCTCATTGCCCAGCGTCTGTGCCGACAGCTTGGAAACAACGGCTTCAAAGGCGTCGGTGGTTGTCATGCCGTCGAGGAAACGTGAGTTGATCATCACGCCGTCATCGACATAGGCCGTGTCGCCAACCGCAAATGTCTGCGCATCTTCGCCTTCCGGCATAACGACAGCGACAACCGGCAGATCGTATTTGCGTGCGAAATCAAGGTCACGCTGATCGCCGGACGGGCAACCGAAAATCGCGCCAGTACCGTAATCCATCAACACGAAGTTGGCGATGTAAACGGGCAGTTCCCAGGATGCGTCCAGTGGGTGAACGACCTTGACGCCGGTATCCATGCCCTTCTTTTCAGCGGTTTCCAGTGCTGCCAGCGATGTGCCCTGACGGCGGCATTCTTCGCAGAATGCAGCAATCTCAGGGTTGTTGGCAGACAATGCGCGGGCCAGCGGATGGTCGGCAGAGATGGCCAGGAACGATGCGCCAAACAGCGTGTCAGGGCGTGTGGTGTAGACGGTAACGTCAGAGAAACCCTGTGGCGCGGTTGCAGCCACGGTTTCCCAACGCAGCGAGAGGCCTTCGGACTTGCCGATCCAGTTCTTCTGCATCAGACGTACTTTTTCTGGCCACTGGTCGAGCGTGTCCAGCGCTTCCAGAAGATCTTCCGCAAAGTCGGTGATCTTGAAGAACCACTGAGTCAGCTCGCGCTGTTCAACCAGAGCGCCGGAGCGCCAGCCACGACCATCGATAACCTGCTCATTGGCAAGAACGGTGTGGTCGACCGGGTCCCAGTTGACCTTTGACTGCTTGCGATGAACCAGGCCCTTTTGCATGAAGTCGATAAAGAGCGCCTGCTGGCGATGGTAATATTCCACGTCGCATGTCGCGAACTCACGGCTCCAATCCAGGGACAGACCCATGGACTTCAGCTGGTTACGCATGGTTGCGATGTTCTGATAGGTCCAGTCCTTCGGGTGAACCTTGTTCTGCATGGCGGCGTTTTCAGCAGGCATGCCGAATGCGTCCCAACCCATTGGATGCAAAACATTATAACCGCGGGCACGCTTGTAGCGCGCGACGACATCACCCATGGCGTAGTTGCGTACGTGGCCCATGTGGATGCGGCCCGACGGATAGGGAAACATCTCAAGAACGTAGTACTTCTCGCGCGGGTCGTCGTTATCGGTTTCGAAGACCTTGTCTTCGTTCCACTTCTGCTGCCAGCGTGGCTCGGCATCGCGAGGATTGTAACGTTCGGTGGCCATTCTCAAAATCCGGTATCCATGGGAAAATTGCGCTGACCTTCACCATGAAACAGCCGGTGCGTCAAGTTTGGTGGCATCACAGGGCGTTCAAACTTTGCAATTGGCACACAAAGGGCACAAAGCGGCTTGGCTTTCGATAGTGTGGCGTCTAGGTAATTGCTGGTATTATCAGGAATGAAAGCGGCATCATGGAAATCGAAGCACGCCTCGCAGAGGTCAATAACCGCATAACAACAACGGCCAAGAAATCCGGTCGCAAGACTGGCGATGTCGCACTTGTTGCGGTTTCAAAAACGTTCGATGCCGATGATATCAGGCCGGTGATTGCGTGCGGGCAGCGGATTTTCGGCGAAAACCGCGTCCAGGAAGCGCAGGGCAAGTGGCCTGACCTGAAGCAGGAAACCGCTGATATTGAACTGCGGCTGATCGGACCTCTTCAATCCAACAAGGCGGCCGATGCCGTGGCGCTATTTGACGTGATCGAAAGCGTTGACCGGGAAAAGATTGCCCGGGCACTGGCGGACGAATGCCAGAAGCAGGGCCGTACACTTCGCTTCTATGTGCAGGTCAATACCGGGCTGGAGCCGCAGAAGGCGGGCATTGATCCGCGGGAAACCGTTGCATTTGTAGCTTTATGCCGCGATGAGCTGAAACTTCCCGTCGAAGGGCTGATGTGTATTCCTCCAGCCGATGAGAACCCAGGTCCACATTTTGCGCTGCTGGCCAAAATTGCCAAGGAGTGTGGCTTGAACAAGCTTTCCATGGGCATGTCCGGGGATTTTGAAACGGCGATCGAATTCGGCGCAACCAGTGTGCGGGTCGGGTCGGCCATCTTCGGATCGCGCTGAATATCGTTTTAAAGACCCGTAAAATGAAAAGCCCCGGCAAAACCGGGGCTTTCGTTTGCAAGGCACAAGCCTTGCGTATCCTGTCGCTTATTCAGCGGCGTCGGCGGAATCAGCGTTGAGCTGACCGTATTTTTCTTCGCCAATCTTGCCGAGAAGCTCAAGTTGGGTTTCGAGGAAGTCGATGTGACCTTCTTCATCGATCAGCAGTTCTTCGAACAGCTTCATCGATACGTAGTCACCGACCTCATAACAGATGTCACGCGACTTTTTGTAGGATGCGCGTGCGTCGTATTCGCCAGCCAGATCAGCTTCCAGCACTTCCTTGACGTTCTGGCCGATGCGCAGCGGTGCAACGGTCTGCAGGTTCGGATGACCCTCAAGGAAGATGATGCGGTTGATGATCTTGTCGGCGTGCTGCATCTCTTCGATGGATTCAGCGCGTTCCTTCTTTGCGAGCTTGGTGTAGCCCCAGTCGTCAAGAAGGCGATAGTGCAGCCAGTACTGGTTTACAGCACCGAGTTCGAGGAACAGTGCCTCGTTAAGCCGCTCGATGACTTTTTTGTCGCCTTTCAATGTCCGCTCTCCTGTTTTCATCATGGAACTGTCTCAGGCGGGACATGAAATCAAAAACTTCGGCTTCCGTCGAGTGGTGACGGGCGTGGTATTCTTCGGTTGTCTTGATGATAAGGTCTACGACGGTCGGAAAACAGCCGCAGCAGCGTCCCCGTTTTTCCATCGCGTGGTACACTTTTGCAGGAACGATGAGCTGCCAACAGTCTTCGTCCAGGAGCTCGTTAATGACGTCCCGGATGTCGTGGTCAGTGATGTAATTGCAGCTACAAACCAGCATGGTGAAGTTAGACCGTACTACGCAACATATTGTTTTTGCACTTAAAGCAAAACAGGATGCTAATTGTCAAGAAAAAGCATCGTCAAATTGTTTTCCCAGTAAATTAGATTCATTCTAAACTTGATAAAATTTATCGTATTTTCATTTACTTAGTGAATTCAGCGAGCGTAAAAATTTTAGTATTCTTATTTTCAATTCTCTAATAACTGCGACAAAATGCCGCAGTTATTAATACGCGATGTTTGTAATTCCACAGGCGATAAAACGAAAGGTTGTAGTCGTTACTCACACTGCCTTAACACACATGGCGATACCCATGCCGCCACCAATACAAAGGGTGGCCATTCCCTTGCTGACGTTACGGCGCTTCATCTCAAACAGCAGCGTATTGAGAACACGGGCACCGGAGGCCCCGATTGGGTGGCCAATCGCAATAGCGCCGCCGTTGACATTGACGATGGCCGGATCGAGTTCCAGATCCCTTACAACTGCGCAAGATTGGGCGGCAAATGCTTCATTCGCTTCTACCAGTCCCAAGTCTGACGTCGACCATCCCGCCTTTGCAAGCGCCTTGCGAGAGGCAGGGATCGGCCCTGTTCCCATGATGCTCGGATCCACACCGGCAGTTGCCCATGAAACAATACGTGCCAGAGGCAGGATATCACGTTGCCGCGCTGCATTTTCCGTCATCAGCAGGACGGCTGCTGCGCCATCGTTAAGCCCTGATGCGTTCCCGGCGGTGACCGTACCGTCTTTGTCGAAGGCTGGTTTCAGTTTCGCAAGCAGTTCGATGGTGGAGCCCGCCCTGATATATTCGTCCTTGTCGACGATGATCTCGGCCTTGCGGCTCTGGATGGTGAAGGGCACGATCTCGTCGTCAAAACGGCCGGCGGCCTGAGCGGCCTCTGCCTTGTTCTGCGATGCCACAGCAAAGCTGTCTTGAACCTCGCGTGACAAATCCCACTGGCGGGCAATATTTTCAGCGGTGATGCCCATGTGGTAACCGTGGAAGGCGTCGATCAGGCCGTCCTTCAGCATGGTATCAACCATCTTGAAGTCACCCATTTTTACGCCACCGCGCAAATGCGCGCAGTGTGGCGCCATCGACATCGATTCCTGACCGCCAGCCACGATGATCTCGGCGTCACCGGCAACAATCTGCTGCATGCCAAGTGCGATCGCACGCAGGCCGGAGCCACATAGCTGGTTGATGCCAAAGGCGGTTGCCTCCTGCGGGATACCTGCGCTCATCGCGGCCTGACGTGCAGGGTTCTGTCCAGCGCCAGCGGTGAGTATCTGGCCAAGAATGACTTCGTCGACTTCGGATGCTTCGACATTTGCCCGTTGCAGAACGGCCTTTATGACCGCTGCGCCCAGTTCATGGGCTGGTGTGTTGGCAAAACTGCCATTGAATGAGCCTACCGCAGTGCGCGCAGCGCTGGCGATGACGATGGACGGGGAAGTCATGCTCTGTCTCCTCTTGAGAGGGCGGAGACTGTCAAAGCATATCAGCCAAGTCAAATGTTGTTCACGCAGGCTTTGAGAAGCAATCGGCATGACTGCAGTGCACATTATGCTATTGCGACGCACAATTCTGTTGTCATAGCGTCACATTTGCGCTTACACTTGCCGACGGGAGAGCATGAAACACCATAGATTTATAATTTGCTATATCGTGAGGAGGCGAGAATGGCGAAGCGCATCAGTGATGAGATAATCATCAAGAAATACGCCAATCGGCGTTTATACAATACCGGCACCAGCACCTATGTAACGCTTGACGATCTGGCCCAGATGGTCCGGCGGGAAGAGCAGTTCAAGGTTCTTGATGCCCGGACATCTCAAGACATTACCCACACCGTTCTGACGCAGATCATTTTCGAGCAGGAAGCGAAAACCGAAAATTCGCTGCTGCCCGTATCGTTCCTGCGCAAGCTGATTTCCTATTACGGCGATCAGATGCAGACGCTCGTACCGGCATTCCTTGACCAGTCACTCCGGTCTTTTTCGGAGCAGCAGGTACAGATTCGCGATCAGGTGAACCGCACTTTCGGTAACACGCCGCTTGCCAAGGATATTCCCGTTCCGGCCGTGGATGAACAGGTGCGTCGCAATACAGAAAATTTTCGTCAGAACCTTCAGGCTTTTTCACCATTCCTGGCAACCAAACCAGCCAGCGATCGTGAACCAAGACTTGGTGCATCGGAAATCGATGATTTGAAAGCACAGTTGAAAGTCATCCAGCACCGTCTGGATCGCCTCGACCACTGAATGAGCGGCGATATGAGGCATTGGGAGGTGCCTCATATTCCTCATCAGCAGTTTCGTCTTAGGGGGCTGTTTTGATTGTGTCGGGAACGCGCAACATCAGCAGCAGCCCGGCTACCAGAAAGATAAGCAACGTTGCCATGCCAAGGTGCGCAGAGCCCGTGGCATAGGTCACGATTGAGAAAAACAGTGTGGCCATGAAACTTGTGGCACGGCCGGTTAGCGCATAGACGCCGAAATATCGGCCAGCTTCCGACAGAGCGACATTCCTTGCCAGATAGGAACGTGACGAAGCTTGTACTGGACCAAAGGCAAAACCGATCAGAATGCCAAACAGCAGATACGCCTTTTCGGCCCCGGTGGCAAAAATCCCGCCATTGTCGTCCTGCGATAATTGCAGCAGTCCAAATAGGGTCGAACCTCTTTCCGTTGAAACGATGCCCAACGTCGCCACAAGCAGCAATATGAGGCTGATCAGGATGGTTGTTCGGGAGCCAATACGGCTATCGAGCGAGCTCGCAATCATGCATCCAAAAATCGCGACGACATTGAGGATGATGCCGTAAATGCCGATTTCCATGGTTGCCCAGCCGAACATGCCGGCCGCGAAAACCCCACCCAAGATCAGCAGTCCGTTTACGCCGTCCTGATAGATCATCCGTGCAATCAGAAAGCGCGTCAGGGAAGGTCTGTTGCGCAGTTCCTGCAAGGTGCCACGCAGTTCTAGAATGCCTTGGCGGATCGCTGTCTTAAATGCCAGGCCTTTGGGAGCATCTGGCGTAAACAGAAACATGGGTATGACAAAAATTAGATACCAGACGGCCGAGATGGGACCTGTTATCCGGGCGTCTTCGCCTTGTTCCGGATCAAGCCCGAAGAGTGGCTGCACACCAATGATCGTAGTGCCTTTTTGTGGGTCTGCGGCCAGCAAAGCCACCACGCCGATCAGAACGATCATGCCACCGAGATAACCCAGCCCCCAGGCGATATTCGAAAGCCTGCCGATCTCGCGTGAGGGTACCAGCCTCGGCATCATCGAATCGTTAAAGACGATTGAAAACTCTGCGGCAATCGAGGCGAGAATCATAAACAGTACCGGCCACAGGATGGGCGATCCGGGGGCGGCACACCACAGCATGAACAGGCTGGCGATCTTGATAGTCGCAAAAAAGGCGATCCACGGCTTTCGCGCGCCGGACTGGTCGGCAATTGAACCGAGAACCGGCGACAGGATGGCAATAATGATCGACGAGATGGTTGCAGTATTGCTCCACATTGCCTGTGCAGAGACGGGGTCGCTCGTGAGGCGCGATACGAAATAGGGTCCGAAGATGAAGGTGGTGACAACCGTAAAAAAGGGCTGGGCTGCCCAGTCAAACATAATCCATCCGCGAATGCCGCGTTTGCTGACGGCTGTCTCAATCGAAGTCTCGGTCAAAGGCAGCCCCGTTTTGGCAAGGGATCAGATAATAGTACGTCTCTTCAATAGTGAAAGATGCCCGGCTCCGCCATGGTGACGGAGCCGGGCATGGTTGTTTTTTAGACCTTGTCCTGCGCGATATCGGACAGCAGGCTGGCTGCTACCGTCAACCGTGCCAGATTAAGTTCACTGGTATCCGTCAGGCTGGAAAGCTCCGAGGCAATACGGTTCACGCGTACGCGGTCAGCCGCGTACCATGCCTGCACCGGATCTTTTTCCTTGGGATATGCAGTCAGCGCCGAGATGACGATGCGGCGGCGTGAGGAGGCAATCAGGTCCTGTCCACGTGACAGGGCGAGGCTCTCGTAGTGGTCGCCGGTGATGATACGGCTGCTTGCTTCCAACAGTCTGGTCACGCGGAAGGTGGTCGACACGGAAGCGTAGCTTTCTGCCGCACGCGTCAGCGTGGTGCCAGCACGTTCCGTGATCTGCATGATTTCCGGTGTGAAGACCAGATGTGCGAGGACGGAGAGTTCTTTCTCCAGTTCTGTTGGCACACCGTTTTCTTCCAGAACATCCGCCGATGGCAAACGCTTGACGAGCAGCGGCTGCAGGCTCTTGATCGCATCTTTGAGACGGGCAATGCCATCGCCCATCGAGCGGTCATCCATTGTTTGGGTCTGCAGGAACAGCCGTGTCGCATCCAGGAAAATCTGCGAGACACGAGCATAGAGACCGTTCTGGATATCGCCCGGCAGAGCATTGTCGAGCTTGTCGATTGCGTTCCACAACCGGTCAAGACCAAAACCGTCCTGCACGATGATTGCGGCTTTCACCACGTCAGCGGCAAGCAAACCGCTGGCATCGCACAGTTTCTGCACAAAGCCCGGGCCGCCACGATTGACAACATCGTTGGCGAGTACCGTTGCGATGATTTCACGGCGCAGACGATGGGCTTCGATGTCGCCGGCATAGTTCTTCTGCATTTTTGCCGGGAAGTAGGAAACCAGCAGATGCTGCAGATAGGCGTCGTCAGGCAGATTGCTGGCCACCAGCGTATCGAACAGTGTCAACTTGGCATAGGACAGCAGGACGCCGATTTCCGGACGGGTCAGCAGTTTTCCGGCGGTGTAGCGCTCGGTGAACTCCGCGTCATTCGGCAGGGTTTCTACCTTGCGGTTCAGTTTGCCGGCCGCTTCCAGTGCGCTCATCAGGCGTCCCAGTTCTTCACGGTTTTCCAGCCCCTTGCGTTCGGCAAGCGAGATGGCCAGCGATTGCAGGTAGTTGTTGCGCAGAACAAGCGAAGCCACTTCACTGGTCATCGAAGACAGCAGCTGGTTGCGCTTGTTGATGGGCAGTCTGCCATCCTTCACCGCCGGTGACAGGGCGATCTTGATGTTCACCTCAACGTCAGAGGAATTAACACCGGCAGAGTTATCGATGGCGTCAGAGTTGCATCGACCACCGGTCAATGCATAGGCGATACGGCCCTTCTGGGTTACGCCGAGGTTGGCGCCTTCACCGATTACCTTGGCAAGAACCTCGCCAGCATTGATGCGAATGGCATCATTGCTGCGGTCACCGACTTCGGTATTGGTTTCTGCGGCCGCCTTGATGTAGGTGCCGATGCCGCCAAACCACATCAGGTCAACAGGCGATTTCAAGATCGCGGTCATGATTTCAGCCGGTGTTGCCACGGCCTTGTCGATGCCGATTGCCGCGACGGCTTCCGGTGTCAGTGTTACAGATTTTTCCGCACGCGAGATAATCATCGCGCCCTTGGACAGCGTGGCGCGATTGTAATCCTGCCAACTGGAGCGCGGCAGATCGAACAGGCGCTTTCTCTCAGCGAAGGAAACATCCGTGTCCGGATTCGGATCGATAATGATGTCACGATGGTCGAATGCCGCGATCAAGCGAATTTTCTCCGACAGCAACATGCCGTTGCCGAACACGTCACCGGACATGTCGCCCACACCGGCAACGGTGAATGGTGTCGTCTGAATATCGATATTCAATTCACGGAAGTGGCGTTTCACCGTTTCCCATGCGCCGCGTGCGGTAATACCCATCTTCTTATGGTCGTAACCGGCGGAACCACCCGAGGCAAAGGCGTCATCCAGCCAGAAACCGGCGTCCTGAGCCAGACCATTGGCTGTATCTGAGAAGGTGGCCGTACCCTTGTCGGCTGCCACCACGAAATACGGGTCGTCACCATCAAGACGCAGCGTATCGGCGGGTGCAATAATGTCGTCGCCGACAATATTGTCGGTGATGGACAGAAGCGTGCGGATATAGGTCTTGTAAGCTTCACGACCAGCGTTGAAGATTTCATCACGGCTGCCACCAACTGGCAGGGTCTTCGGGAAGAAACCGCCCTTGGCACCAACCGGAACGATCACGGCATTCTTGACCTGCTGAGCCTTGACCAGACCGAGAACTTCGGTGCGGTAATCCTGGCCGCGATCCGACCAGCGCAGACCACCGCGTGCGACTTTACCGAACCGCAGGTGAACACCCTCGACTTCGGTGCCGTATACGAAGATTTCGCGGAACGGACGCGGGTCTGGTAGACCATCCAGCAATTGCGGATCGAACTTGAAGGCCAGCATTGCCTTTGGCGTGCCGTCTTCATTCTTCTGGAAATAGTTGGTGCGCAGTGTGGAATCGATGGCATTGACGTAGCGGCGCAATGTGCGGTCTTCATCAATGCTTGGCACCTGTGCCAAGCCGGTTTCAATGGCCTTGTGCAGTTCAGACAGTTTGCGCGGGCGGTTCTTTTCCGACAGCTTCGGATCGAAACCGTGGCGGAACAGTTCAAAGATATCGCGGGCGATATGGGGGTATTTGAACAGCGTCTCAGAAATGTGCTCCTGAGCGTAGACAATGCCGGTTTGGCGTAGGTAACGCGCATAGGCACGCAGTACAGACACTTCACGCACTGTCAGGCCGGTTGCCAGCACAAGGCGGTTGAAGTTGTCGTTGTCGACCTGGCCGCTGAAAGCAGCGAGAAATGCGTCTTCAAGCTGCTGGCCGTGCTTGGCGAGGTCAATCGTCATGCCGTTCTGAATGGAAAGCTCCATGTCATGCAGCACGATATGGCGGTTTTCGTCATCCTTGACGACGCCGATGTCGAATGTGCGTTCGCTGATGACGCTGAAGCCAAGGTTTTCCAGCAAAGGCACGCGGCGTGACAGCGGCAGGTGGCCGTCGCGATGGAAGATCTTGAGGGACAGATGTTCCTGCCGTTCACCGGCCGCACGATAGAACTCGATACGAATTGCATCACCGGCCGCGCAGGCGATGATATCGGTCATATCACCAAAGGCTTCCTCCGGTGTGAAGGCTTCCTTATAAGCCTGATCGACATCCAGTGTCGGTGCACCGGCTTCACCCAGCGCGTCGAAATGGTCGATCCAGCGGGCTGCGATATCGCTGACGGCCTCTTCCAGCTTGTCCTGGGCAATGCGTGGGGTCTTGCCGTCGGTCCGGCCAATAATAAAGTGAACGCGTGCCACCGCACCTTCCGGGAATGCCGGATAATAAGCTGAAACGTGGCCTTCATAGACCTGGCTGAGATAGGCACCGATCTTTTCGCGAACCAGCGAGTTGTATTCCTCACGTGGTACGAACACGATGACCGATACAAAACGATCGAAACGGTCAATACGCGGCAGGACACGCACGCGGGGTCTGTCGATGAGATCCATGATCTGTTCGCTGAAGCGAACCATCACATCATTTTCGATCTGGAACAGATCGTCACGTGGGTAGGATTCCAGCGTGTTCTGCAGAATGCGGCCCGAGTGGCTGTTCTGGTCGAAACCGAAATGCCGCTCGACCGCTGCCGCCTTGGCGCGCAGAAGCGGAATGTGTTTGACCTGACGGGTGTAGGCGGTTGCGGTAAACAGGCCGACGATGCGTAGTTCACCAATGACATTGCCGTCAACATCGAAACGCTTCACGCCGATATAGTCCATATAGGCGCGGCGGTGCACAACGGACTTCACGTTGGCTTTGGTGATGATCAGGAAATCCGGGCCATCAAGGAACGCCAGAATTTCTGGTGTCGTTGTAACGGCATCTTTGCCGAGGCGCAGTACGCGCACATCCGGATTGGTCAGAATGCCGAGCCCGGTTTCATCGCCGCGTTCAACCCTGGCATGTTTGCCCTTGCCGGAATAGGTATAGTCGCGCATGCCAAGGAAAGTGAAGTTGTTGTCACGCAGCCATTCGAGAAAAGCAACAGCCTCTGTGCGCTCGGCCTTGCGACGGTCCGAACCGCGCTCTGCCAACTCGCTGATGGCCGTGTCGAGTTTGGCCAGCATTGGCTTCCAGTCGTTGGAAGCGGAATGAACCTGTTCAAGGATGGTCTGCAGCCGTTCAATGAGATTGGCTGCCGCATGAGCGGCGATCGGTGCGATATGCAGTTGAATTAGACTGATACTGTCTGAAGGGTCGCTATCGCCTGCCGCCAGATGATAATTGTCGCTGGCCTTCTTGTCGGCCACGAGAATAGGGTGAACCGCCAGATAGAGATCGCGGTGGTTGCTGGTGACCTCCCCCATGATGGAATCATAAAGGAACGGCATGTTGCGATCGATGACCGTCAGAATGCAGACAGGAACGCCCTTTGGCGAAACGCCATCAATCTGGCTGATGTCGACATGCGGTTTCTTGCCGTTCCATTTGGCTAACTCATTATAGGTATGGGCTGCGGTTGCTGCCAGCATGGCGGCAGAATAGTTTTCAAGGTCGTCTGCACTTGCACGCCCATAAAGAAGCGCGGTGTCGAGGAATGGCTTTTTCAGTGATTTCGCAACCTCACTGGCCTGAGAGAGCTGTTTTTCTTTCTTGGGATTGTTCCTGTAGACCATGTGTTCCCCCTTGCGGACGACGAATCCAATACAGTTTTGCGATTTTTTGGGCCTCTTGCCCTTCGAATCGCGATCATGGACGCTAAATATGAATAGTTTTGAGGCGGAATCTCGCAAAAATGTCCAAAAACTGAAAATTTGTTTGTAAGGGCGTCCGAATCTCTTTAGGCCGGAAAAATCATCACTGTGGACAGTGTGAAATTAACGGCCAAGCCACCTTATTGCCACCAAAAGCGTGGCCGCTTCGCCACGATTGAAGCAAATTATTGATTTCCACGTATTTTTGTGATACACCAAAAGAACTGATCCACTTAGTGGCATTTTGCGTGCCCGAAACCGCCACGAAAGCAAATATCATTTTGCACGTTGTCTCCGTGACATAGTCTAGTTTTATGTTATCGAATCTACGATTGCGATGGTGTTTTTTTATGCGTGCTGGATTGGATCAGTATGGAGTCACCTGACGGTTTCCCCCGTCTCATACGGGCCTGACCGACCCGAACCCGGAGAAAACTCCGGGTGTGTAACAGGGAGTTTTTAGAACGAATGACGACCCAGCAGAAGAAATCTCCGGCGCGCCACGGATTCAAGACCGGCGAAGCGATTGTATATCCCGCTCATGGAGTCGGCACCATTTCCGCTATTGAAGAGCAGGAAGTGGCTGGCATGAAGCTTGAGCTTTTTGTCATCGACTTCGAAAAGGATAAGATGCGCCTCAAGGTTCCTGTTGCCAAAGCGGTAAGCATTGGCATGCGCAAACTTTCCGAGACTGATTTCGTTGAGCGTGCGCTGAAGGTTGTTCAAGGCAAGGCGAAGGTAAAGCGGACCATGTGGTCCCGCCGTGCCCAGGAATACGATGCCAAGATCAACTCGGGCGATCTGATCGCTATCGCAGAAGTGGTTCGCGACTTGTACCGCGCTGAAAATCAGCCGGAACAGTCCTATTCCGAGCGCCAGCTTTATGAAGCCGCACTTGACCGCATGGCACGCGAAATCGCTGCCGTTAACAAGATGTCGGAAACAGAAGCTGTCCGTCTGGTTGAAACCAACCTCAACAAGGGACCAAAGCGCGGCAAAGTCGTTGAAGAAGACGAAAGCGACGCGGATGATTCCCAGGAAGAAGCTGCATAATCCCAGCTTTTTCATTCTTTAAAAAAGCCCGTCAGTGATGGCGGGTTTTTTTTACGTCTATATTCCGACCCTAGATAACCCTGAGCGTCATGCCTTTGCGCAGATGTGGCAGCAACCGTTGCATGTCACGCAGGCTAAGCCCGACGCAGCCAGCCGTCGGCTGATATCCGGGTCGGATCAGGTGGAAAAATATCGCCGATCCACGATTGCGACTGCGTGTCGAAATATTCCAGTCCAGAACGATGCAGATATCGTAGAGACCATCCTGTCGCATCAATTCTTCATGGCTGGCCTTGAAGGGCGCAGAAACCGGCCGGTTATAAGAGGCATGGTCGGGTGCGTCACACCACAGCATGGTTTTGTGGACCCGTTTCAGGTTCAAAGGCGAGCGCACATTTTTAAGACGGTCGCCGCGGATGAAGCCGTCCAGAATGCGCATGCTGGCAATAGGTGTTTTGCCGTCGCCTTCTTTTTTCAGGACTGTGCGACCGTTACGGCCAATGGCGGCCTGAAATGTCAGCCCACAATATTGCAAAAGTGCCCGGCTTTTTTGACCGGGAGCTTGTCGCACGACTAGACAGTTGGAGTAGTTGCGCATTTCGCCGCGTGGTTTTGCCATGGATTTCCTGATTTACCCCACTTCCAGAGATCGCTGTCATATCAAATATTCGATGGTTAATGCGACGTTAACCCTCCTTCGGATATTTTGACCTGTCATCTGGAATTGTGTCTATGGGCGTCCTTGCCTGTGGGACTGCGAATTTACGGGTTCAGGACATGGGAAAAATGAATTCTCCGGCTTGGGACGACGGTCCGCATCGCTTTGCGCTGAGCGCATTTCTGATGCGTCAGATCATTGCGCTTGCTGGTTTCACTGTTTTTATCGCGCTTGCGCTGGCTGTTGCCGCTCTGGCGACGTGGAACGTTTCTGATCCGAGCTTGTCATACGCAACATCGAATCAACCGACTAACATTCTCGGTTATAGCGGTGCGGCCTTTGCCGATCTTCTGATGCAGTTCTTCGGCCTGTCGGCAATCGTCAGTTTGCTGCCGATATTGGCGTGGTCATTCTGCATGATCTCGGGTCGACGGCTGCGGCGTATTCCGGCGCGGGTTGCCGCCTGGCTTGGTGGTGCATTCGTGTCTGCCGCTGCGATTGGCTGTTTTACCGCACCCGCCACCTGGCCGCTGCCGAATGGCATTGGCGGAGTGATCGGTGACATGATCCTGCGTTTTCCAGCCCTGTTCATCGGTGCGTACCCTACCGGTACCTTCGCCATGATCATCGGCTGCATTTTTGCTGTACCGGCGACCTGGATGCTGTTGTTTGCCTCTGGCATCATTACCGGTGCGCAGGCCGATGAAGATGAAGAAGACGACAAGCCTGCCGTAGTCTCGACCAGCAAGGCGCGCAGCTTGCGTGACATGGAAGAAGATGATGAGGATGATAGCGAAAGTTTCCTCTACCGTATTCTGCCAATCGGCGCTGCTGCCCACTACTGGTACATTACGCAGGCGCGGGCACGCCGCATTTTCGGCATCAAACCACGTGCGTCTTTCCGCAATGATTTCGAGCAGCCTTATGACTTCAACGACGAAGACGATGATTTTGTCGCGGATGAAGCACCCGCCCGTCATACCCCAGCGCAACCAGCCCGCATAACACAGCGCACCGAACCTTCGTTCGAGCAGCGTGCAGAAGCGCGTGCACAGTCCGAACGTCGCGTCGTTGCGCCGCCGCCAATCTCGATTGGTGATGAAGAGGATGACGAGCCTCCATTTGATGTCGATGAACGCCGTCTTCCTGCAGGTATCCTGTCTGCGGATGACGATGATGATGATCTCGACATGCAGGCAGAAAACTTCGTGGCAGGCACACCACGCCCGGCCAATGGTCAGAAAAACCCGTTGCGTGTAACGCCGCAGGTTACGCGTCCGCAGCCAAGTGCGCGGGTCATGCGTGAGGCACAGGCATCATTTATCGATCCTGATGGCTTCCAGCTTCCTTCGGTTCATCTTCTGGCAGAGCCAAAGGGTGTGGTGCGTGACCATACGCTGAGCGAAGAAATGCTCGAGCAGAATGCCCGCATGCTGGAAGGTGTTCTGGAAGACTTTGGCGTTAAGGGTGAAATCATCCATGTCCGCCCGGGTCCTGTTGTTACGCTTTATGAACTGGAGCCTGCGCCAGGTATCAAGTCGTCGCGTGTTATCGGCCTTGCCGATGATATTGCCCGCTCAATGAGTGCGATTGCAGCGCGTGTTGCCGTGGTCCCCGGCCGTAATGCCATCGGTATCGAATTGCCGAACCACAGCCGCGAAACGGTTTATCTGCGCGAACTGATCGGCAGCCGTGATTTCGAGGGCAGCAAGGCAAAGCTCGCCATGTCGCTCGGCAAGACCATTGGCGGTGAACCTGTTATCGCCGACCTTGCCAAAATGCCTCATCTGCTGGTGGCTGGTACGACCGGTTCGGGTAAGTCAGTTGCCATCAACACCATGATCCTGTCCTTGCTCTACCGTTTGTCCCCAGAGCAGTGCCGCCTAATTATGATTGATCCGAAGATGTTGGAATTGTCTGTCTATGACGGTATTCCGCACCTGTTGTCACCAGTGGTGACCGATCCGAAGAAGGCTGTTGTCGCGCTCAAGTGGACCGTGCGCGAGATGGAAGAACGTTACAAAAAGATGTCGAAGATCGGTGTGCGTAACATCGATGGGTTCAACTCGCGTGTTCAGCAGGCGCTGGACAAGGGTGAAGTGTTGACACGTACCGTTCAGACTGGCTTTGACCGCCAGACCGGCGAAGCAATCTATGAGACGGAGGAGTTCGATCTCAAGCCGATCCCCTATATCGTTGTGATCATCGACGAAATGGCCGACCTGATGATGGTCGCCGGCAAGGACATTGAAGGTGCCGTACAGCGTCTGGCACAGATGGCCCGTGCTGCCGGTATCCACGTTATCATGGCAACGCAGCGCCCATCGGTTGACGTTATTACCGGTACGATCAAGGCCAACTTCCCAACCCGTATCTCCTTCCAGGTAACGTCGAAGATCGACAGCCGCACGATCCTTGGAGAGCAGGGCGCCGAGCAACTTCTTGGCATGGGTGACATGCTTTACATGGCGGGCGGCGGACGTATCCAGCGTGTTCACGGTCCTTTCGTATCGGATAATGAAGTCGAGGAAATCGTTGCCTATCTGAAGACACAGGGTGCACCGGAATATCTCGAAGCCATCACCATCGATGAAGATGAAGACGGTGGTGCCGGTGGTGGACCTGCCGGAACCAGCAACCTTGCGGATTCGGAAGATCCTTACGATCAGGCCGTTGCCGTGGTTCTGCGGGATGGCAAGGCATCGACGTCCTACATCCAGCGACGTCTTGGCATTGGTTACAACCGTGCTGCTTCACTGATCGAACGTATGGAAAAGGAAGGCGTCATCGGTCCGGCGAACCATGCCGGCAAGCGCGAAATTCTCGTGCCGACGGAAGCCGACATCATCGAGCGATAAATCTGCGCAACCCCTTGGGCAGCATGAACGTTTGTTAACCTGAAACGTCATGAAGCTGCCGCCTTTTCAAGGCATTTGGGTGAGCGATGAAGGAGAATAATATGAACGAAATCACACCGGTCCGTGACACGAATGAAGGCTTGGAACAACCGGGCGTTACACGTCGCGGATTGTTGTCGGCCGTTTCCATGGCGGGTGTGTTTGCCGCAGTTGGGCTTTCGCCGGTTGCTGCTTTGGCGCAGGCCCCGGCCAACGCAACCGCCCAGAAGATTGCCAATCACTTTTCGTCCGTCAAAACCATGATGGGTGAATTTGTGCAGTTTGGCCCACGTGGCGAACAGACCGGTGGCAAGTTTTACATCGAGCGGCCCGGCAAATTGCGCTTCAATTATGAAGACCCATCACCAATGCGTGTTATCTCTGATGGCAACAACGTCGTCATCGGCAATATGAAGCTGAAGACCTGGGATATTTACCCACTGTCCAAGACACCACTCAGCCTGCTGTTGTCTGATAAGATCGACCTGTCCAATGACAAGGTGAAGGGCGTGAAGGAAGAGCCAGACCTCACCACCATCGTGCTTGGCGACAAGAGCATTTTTGGTGAAGCCACAATTACATTGATGTTTGACCCTAAAACCTTTGATCTGCGCCAGTGGACGACCACTGATACTCAGAATAAAGACACAACCGTGATGATCTTTAATGTTCAGACCGGTGTCGACTTTGACAAGCGTGTGTTCAACATCAATTACGATGAAGTGCGTCGTCGCGGCAAATAAGCTGCTAGCGGTTTTGCACTGTTCCATGGAAAGGCGGCTTTAGGCCGCCTTTTTTGTTCAGGTTTCCAGTTCGATAGTGTAAGCCTGCCGCAAGGGTTACCGGCCTTGCCGGTACATGGGAACGCGGAGCAATTCATGACATTTTCGATAACCACCTGGAACATCAATTCCGTGCGGTTGCGCATGCCGATCGTTGAACAGTTTCTTGTCCGTTACCAGCCCGACGTACTGTGCCTTCAGGAAACGAAATGTCCCAATGGTGAGTTTCCTCTGAAGCCGCTCAAGGCGCTGGGATATGAAAATGTGATGATCCACGGGCAAAAAGGTTACCACGGCGTGGCGATTGCCTCCAAGCTGCCGCTGAGCGAAGATCACCGTCAGGACTATTGTGGCGTAGGTGATGCCCGTCATGTTTCGGCAATCGTGGAAGCCGGTTCACGTCGGATTCGCGTTCATAATTTTTATGTGCCGGCTGGTGGCGATGAGCCGGATCGCAGCATCAACCCGAAATTCGGTCACAAACTGGATTTTATCGAGGAGATGAAGGTGCTGAAGTCCAATGCCGGCCCGGGACTTTCCTCCATTCTGGTCGGTGATTTGAACATCGCGCCGCTGGAGAATGACGTCTGGTCACACAAGCAGCTTTTGAAGATCGTCAGCCACACACCTGTCGAAACCGAAGGGTTGCTGGATGTGATGAAGAAAGGCGACTGGCTGGACCTGATGCGCCTCAACGTACCGGACAGCGAAAAGATTTACACGTGGTGGAGCTACCGCGCCAAGGAATGGGATGTGGCCAACCGTGGCCGTCGTCTGGACCATATCTGGTCATCGCCGGATCTTGGCCCATCGCTGGACAAGATCGAGATCCTGCGCGAAGCACGCGGCTGGAACCGGCCATCCGACCACGTTCCGGTGACTGCCCATTTCAAGTTTTGAACTCGGTTTCGGGAATTTTTAGTTGAAACGGTGCTGCATGGCCGCAGCGCCAGATGCCAGTGATGCGAGGTTATCGCGAATACGTGCGATAACCATGTCGGCCACATCAGGATATTCTTCGACCAGACGGTGGAAGAGGGTGCGGGTTATCCTGATAACTTCTGAATCTTCTGCTGCAACGGCCGTGAATTTACGTTCACACAGCGTAAACAGTGCGAGTTCCGACAGAAGCGTGCCTTCACCCGACCGTGTGGCCAGAACAGGCTTTCCGCTACGCCCCATGTTGGACAGTTCAAACAATCCCTTGATCACCAGAAAAGCGCATTCGGCCGGTGAGTTTTCACGAAACAGCAACTGACCCGTCGACACCCGTCGACGCTCGGCACCAAAGGCGATCAGACGCAACTGATCTTCGCTGAGGCCCGCAAACAGCGGAACCTGCGAAAGCAGCCGAATGTCGTCCATCAATGCCATAACATGCTCCGCAATGCGTTGCGTTTTTTAAAGAGATATTGCTCGCATCAAAACACCAAAACGCAGTGCATTTCCAGCCCGAGTAAGGTATGGAAACGCACTGTCATATCGTTTTCCTGCGCTTGTAGTGAGATCTGACGTGTCGGTCACACTTACGAACGCAAAATTCACGGAACGATCTTGTAGCCGCCGTTTTCGGTAATAAGGATTTCGGCGTTGGAAGGATCGCGTTCAATCTTCTGGCGCAGGCGGTAGACGTGTGTTTCCAAAGTATGAGTGGTTACACCAGAGTTATAGCCCCAGACCTCTTCCAGCAGAACGTCGCGGGTGACAACCGCATTTCCGGCTCTGTAAAGATAACGGATGATCGCTGCTTCTTTTTCCGTCAGGCGGATCTTCTTGTTGTCTTCCGTCGTCAGAAGCTTCTGGCTCGGCTTGAACTGGTAAGGACCAACCGTAAAGACGGCGTCTTCACTCTGCTCGTACTGGCGCAACTGTGCGCGGATGCGCGCCAGCAGCACCGCAAAGCGGAACGGTTTGGTGACGTAGTCGTTAGCGCCAGCCTCGAGACCGAGGATTGTATCGGAATCGGTGTCATGGCCTGTCAGCATGATGATTGGTGCCTTGAAGCCGCCCTTGCGCATCAATTTGACCGCTTCACGCCCATCCATGTCAGGCAGGCCAACATCCATGATCAGCAAGTCAACCTGCGCGTCCTTGACCGTCTGGATGGCCTTGGCAGCGTTTGCGCCTGTCAGCAGCGAGAACTCCTCATAGGGCGACAACTGCTCGCTCAGCGTCTCACGCAGGTCATCATCGTCGTCAACAAGAAGGATTGTTCGAGCCGTCATGCGTTGCTTGCCTTTTGTTTCAATAACTTGTTTGCGGTTCGAACTCATATTTAGTGCTCAGAACGCAGGATAAAAGGCAAAAAAGCGTGATAATGGGCGATTAGTGCCTCCTGCCATGATTTTCGGGTTGTTTTTCGCGCTCAAAGTACCTCGTCAGCGCAAATAAAAAGGCCGCCCCGTTTCCGGTGCGGCCTTCCGATATCCAGAACGAGGCCGAGGCCTCATTCGAAATCTTATTCAGCAGTTGCTTCTGCTGCCTTTGCTGCTTCTTCTGCAGCCTTTGCTTCAGCGGCGTCTGCTGCTGCCTTTTCGGCGGCCAGAGCCTGTGCTGCTGCAACCTTTTCAGCTTCCAGACGTGCCTTTTCTTCGGCAATTGCCTGACGCTCAGCGTCGTTCAGCTTGCGAGCGCGTGTACCAGTGTTTTCAATGATACGTGCAGACTTACCGCGACGGTCGCGCAGGTAGTACAGCTTCGCGCGACGAACCTTACCGCGACGAACAACCTCAACGCCTTCAACCAGCGGAGAGTACATCGGGAATACGCGCTCAACGCCTTCGCCGTAGGAGATTTTGCGAACTGTGAAGCTTTCGTTGATGCCGCCGCCTGAACGGGCAATAACGACGCCTTCGTAAGCCTGTACGCGTGTACGGGTACCTTCCGTAACGCGTACGTTAACGCGAACGGTGTCACCTGGGGAGAACTCAGGCAGGGTGCGCTTGGCAGCAATCTTGGCGGCCTGTTCTGCTTCCAGCTGTTCGATAATGTTAGTCATATTAACCTCTGATTTCTTCTGAAACAGCCAGAGCGCTCAACATAGTCCTCTTGGATCAAAGCCTTGAGGGTTTGCCTTGCGGCAGGAGCGAATTCACCATTCTTTGCTTGCGGTTAAGGGATATTTCCCATTTCCACGGGCGCAAATACAGCAAAGTGGCGCATTTGTCATCCCATTAAACGCAATATTTATCACCAAAAGCCGGTTCAGCATGGATTGCGAGGCTCAAAAGCACGCTATATGGCATGCCCATTCCCGGGAGAGGTTCCATGTCGATCTTTATGGCAGTTCTTTTATTTGCGACAGGGCTTTTTGCGGGAGTAGCCAATGCCATTGCCGGTGGTGGCACGTTTTTGACATTTGGTGCCATGACACTGGCTGGCATCACACCGATCTCTGCCAATGCGACATCCGCGATCGTCCAGTTTCCGGGCTATGTCACCTCGGCCATCGCCTACCTACCGGAAATCAGGCGCCATTGGCGCGAGGCCGTTGTGTTGTGCATCGTTTCAGTGATTGGCGCATTGATGGGTGCGCTTCTCTTGCTGTCGTTGGACAACAGTTCCTTCCGGCAACTGGTGCCTTGGCTGTTGCTTGCTGCAACCGTGCTTTTTGCCGCCGGTCCGTGGCTGAGGCCCAAATCCAGCACGGAGCGTTCGGCGGGTAACCTGTCCAGTGTGGTGTGTCAGGGATTGGTGTCCATCTACGGCGGCTTTTTCAGCGCCGGTCTTGGCATCATGATGTTGGCCGTCCTCGGCCTGACGACCGGTGGCAGCTATCACTACATGAACGCGTTGAAAAACCAGCTGTCGGTCGTCGTTGCCTTTATCGCCATTGTTGTTTTTGTCAGTGGAGGCGTTGTCTCATGGATGGCGGCGCTGGTGATGATCCCAGGTGCTGCGATCGGCGGATATGTTGGGGTTCATATCGCAAGACGTGTGCCGCAGTGGCTGGTGCGTCTGCTTGTCGTTGCCGTCGGAACCATGCTGACAGGGTATTATTTCTTAACGCTCTGACTGTCTTTTGGCAGAAGATCAGGCCGACGTTCGCGTGTCAGGGCGAGTGCCTGTTCGCGTCGCCATTTTTCAATGGCAGCGTGGTTTCCAGAGGTCAGAACAGCGGGAATATCGCGCTCTTCCCACACTTGAGGACGGGTATAGTGCGGGTGTTCCAACAGGCCGCCCTCGAAACTCTCATGCACGCCAGAGAGGTCGTTGCCCATCACGCCTGGCAGAATACGCACCACCGCATCCAGAAGCGTCAGCGCTGCCGGTTCACCGCCGGACAAAATGTAATCGCCAATGCAGACCTCTTCGAGATTGCGGGCATCAATCACCCGCTGGTCGATGCCTTCAAAGCGACCGCAAACGATAATGGCGCCTTCTGCCTCGGCCAGTTGGCGCACGCGCTCCTGTGTCAAAGGCTTTCCGCGTGGGCTCATCAACAGACGTGGTCTGTTATCACCCTGCGAGACGTGATCAATGGCCCGTGCCAGAACGTCCGGCTTCAGCACCATTCCGGCACCACCGCCTGCGGGCGTGTCATCCACGCTGCGATGTTTGTCTGTTGCAAATTCGCGGATCTGCACCGTTTCCAACGTCCACTGTTCACGCTCAAGCGCCTTGCCAGCGAGTGAGTAGCCCAAATGTCCCGGAAACATTTCCGGGTAGAGTGTCAGGACGGTGGCCTTGAAAGTCATGTTATTTCTTCTTGCCGAAGACCGGATGGTCGGGATCGTCCTTGCCATCGTCGGGGTTATCGATCAGTCCGGCGGCCATCGGGTCAATGAGGATCTTGCCAGCTTCGAGATCGATTTCAAGAACCGCCGCTTCCGAGAAAGGGATAAGGGCAGGGCGTCTTCCCGCGCCTTTCAGCTCCAAAAGGTCGCCAGCGCCAAAGTCATGAACGGCGGTGACCGAACCATAGCTCTTGCCATCGGCGTCAACGGCTTCAAGCCCTTCCAGATCGGTGTAGAAAAACTCGTCATCATCAAGTTCGTCGTCGGGTAGATTTTCCCGATCGATGAAAAGCTCAAGACCGTTCAGGGCTTCTGCCGCATTGCGGTCGTTGATCCCACGGAACCTGACGATCACCACCGTCTTGTTCTCGCGCATTTCGAGAATTTCGAAAACACGTCCGTCAGCCGCTACAAGGTTGCCGTAATCGCCGAGCGCCATAGCGTCGTCTGTATAGGAGCTGACGCGCACTTCACCGCGCAGGCCTTGCGCCGCGCCGATCTTGGCCATCAGAATCGGGTTTTCCAGCTTTGCCATGGGCTCGTCCGTTGGAGAATGTTGATGAAGATGCTTGTAAAAGCATGCATTCGAAATTGAAACAAAAAATGCCTGAAACCCGGCCGGTTACGCTTTTAAAACGTCGATGGCTCAAGTGTTTCAAAACAAAAACGGGCAGCATGAACCATGCCACCCGCTTTTTGATGCATAAATGCCGGACTTATTCGGCAGCAGAAGCTTCTGCAGCAGCAGCGGCGTCTTCAGCCTTCTGCTTCTTCTCAGCAATACGCTCCAGAGCCTTCTTGCCTGGCTTTGCCTTGTCTGGGTTGCTGCGTGTTGCACGCTCAGCAATGCCAGCTTCGTTCAGGAAGCGCAGAACGCGATCGGTTGGCTGTGCGCCCTTTTCGAGCCAGGTCTTCACCAGGTCAGCGTTCAGTTCGATGCGCAGTGGGTTGTCCTTGGCCAGCATTGGGTTCCAGGAACCAACCTTTTCGAGGAAACGGCCGTCGCGTGGCGAACGGGCGTCAGCAACTACAATCTGGTAGTAAGGGCGCTTCTTGGAACCACCGCGTGCCAGACGAATTTTAAGTGTCATGTCATTTACTCCTTGAGATGTCGTGTCCGCCTATCAGGCGGTCTTTTCGTTGCTGCCATGTTCGGCAGCGATTGCTTCATGATGCCGGATGACTTCCTTGATGATGAAGTTCAAGAACTTCTCGGCGAAATCCGGATCCAGATTGGCATCCTTTGCCAGACGGCGAAGGCGTTCGATCTGGTATTCTTCGCGCGCCGGATCTGCCGGCGGCAATTCGTACTTGGCTTTCAGGACACCGACTGCCTTGGTGCAGCGGAACCGTTCAGCCAGAACATGGACCAGTGCCGCATCGATGTTGTCGATGGACTGGCGGTATTCTGCGAGCTGGGCTTTCACTTCAGAATTGGTCATGATCGCACTCACTTCTTCTTCGGAAAGCCGGGTAGGCCGGGAATTCCACCAAGGCCGGGCAATCCGCCGCCGCCCAGACCGGGAAGTCCGCCTGGCAGGCCACCGAGGCCTGGCATTGCGCCTGGTTTGGTCAGTCCTGCGGCTTCGGCCTGCTTCTGCAAGGCTTCAAGCTGCTTGGGGTCCATGTTGGCGAGATCAGGCATGCCGCCCATTCCACCCATGCCGCCAAGGCCCATCTTACCTGCCAGGCCGCCCATCATCTGCTTCATGATGCCGCCCTTGCCTTTACCGCCCATGGCTTTCATCATATCGGCCATGCCGCGATGCATCTTGAGCAGCTTGTTGATTTCGGCGGCATCGGTGCCGGAACCGGCAGCGATACGCTTTTTGCGGCTATGCTTGAGCATATCAGGATTGGCACGCTCAGCCTTGGTCATCGACGAGATGATGGCGATCTGGCGGTCGAACATCTTGTCGTTCAGACCGGCCGAAGCCATCTTGTCCTTCATGCCTGCCATGCCGGGCATCAGACCCATGATGCCGCCCATGCCGCCCATCTTTTTCATCTGGGCAAGTTGGTCAGCAAGATCATTGAGGTCGAATTTGCCCTTGGCCATTTTTTCGGCCATGGCGCGGGCTTTTTCGGCGTCGATGTTTTCAGCGGCTTTTTCAACCAGCGAAACAATGTCGCCCATGCCGAGAATACGGTCTGCGATACGGCGTGGATGGAATTCATCCAGTTCGCCCATACGCTCGCCCGTACCAATCAGCTTGATCGGCTTGCCGGTAACAGCGCGCATCGAAAGGGCGGCACCGCCGCGGCCATCACCGTCCATACGGGTCAGGACAAGGCCGGTGATGCCAACGCGCTCATCGAAATTGCGGGCGAGATTGACGGCGTCCTGACCGGTCAAGCTGTCGGCAACCAGCAGGATTTCATGCGGGTTGGACTTCTTCTTGATATCGGCCATTTCCAGCATCAACGGTTCGTCGATGTGGGTACGGCCAGCCGTATCGAGGATGACGACGTCATGGCCGCCGAGTTTCGCAGCCTGAACGGCGCGTGCGGCGATATCTGTCGGGGACTGTCCGGCGATAACAGGCAGGGTGTCGATGCCGGTCTGTACGCCAAGCTGGCGCAGCTGTTCCTGGGCGGCTGGACGACGCGTGTCGAGAGATGCCATCAGCACCTTCTTCTTCTCGCGGTCGGTCAGGCGCTTGGCGATTTTGCCGGTGGTGGTTGTCTTACCAGAACCCTGCAGACCCACCATCATTATAACAACAGGGGCCGGTGCATGAAGGTCGATTGAAACGCCTTCAGAACCCAGCATTTCAACCAGCTCGTCGTGAACGATCTTCACAACCATCTGGCCAGGCTTGATGGACTTTAGAACGGAAGCGCCAACTGCCTTTTCACGCACCTTGTCCGTGAAGGAACGTACGACTTCCAGCGCCACGTCGGCTTCCAAAAGCGCGCGGCGAACCTCGCGCAGGGCTGCCGATACATCGGCTTCCGACAGCGCGCCACGGCCGGTCAGTCCATTTAGAATGGAACCAAGGCGGTCCTGGAGGTTTTCAAACATCGTTTCTTCCTTCTTCGTTCCGGGGTTTCCGAAACGTCGGTGCTTTTGCTGACAAAAACAAGACGCAAAGCCAAAAAGCACCCGAGGGCGCGACGCGCTGTCGGGTGTTGACCTCCGGGATCTCTTTATACCTTTTCGGGTCCCGGTCGGTGGCTTGGAGTCTTGAAACTGCCAGCTAATCGGTGCGGATAAACAGGAAAGTGATGGGAAAGTCAAGGCTCTCAGGTGTTTTAGAGGCCTTGGGCAATAACTCCCGGCAATGTGATGGCAAAGCAAGGTCCTGTCACATTGAATATAGCCGGTGCCGTGGCTATATCATCGCGATGAAACGTCGCAACCTTTTTCGATTGTCAGCTCTGGCCGCGCTTGCTGCGGGTGGTGTTTTTGCCGCCACCAAGTCGAAGGCGGCTGGCTATTATCACGGCCCGGTTTCCGATCACTTTGACGGGACACGTTTTTTTAACCCCGGTGGTGAACCTCCGGGGAATTTTTTTGATCTTTTGAAATGGCGCACCAACGGTGCAAAGGCCACTTGGCCGCAGGATTATCCCAGTCCTTATCCGACCGCAAAACCGGACCAGCGGGTCAATGGCGCCGATTTGCGCATTACTTTTGTCGGTCACGCGTCTTTCCTGATCCAGACGGCCGGCCTGAACATCCTGGCTGATCCGGTGTGGTCGCAGCGGACGAGCCCTTTTTCCTTCGCCGGCCCGAAGCGGGTCAATCCGCCCGGTATCGTGTTCGAGGATCTTCCGCCAATCGACATCGTTCTGGTGACACATAATCATTACGACCATCTCGATATCGAGACCTTGAAGCGATTGCAGGCTGCCCATAAACCAACATTCATTACGCCACTGGGCAATGACAGCATTATCCTGTCCGATGTGCCTGATGCGAAGATAGAGGTCGGTGATTGGGGCGATGTGATCACCGCTGGTAACGGCGTGAAAATTCACGTGGAGCCCTGCCATCATTGGTCTGCGCGTGGTTTGAATGATCGGCGTATGGCGCTCTGGGCGGCGTTTGTCATCGAGACACCGGGTGGTAAAATATACCACATTGGCGATACCGGTTTCTTTCAGGGCAACAACTATCGGGCTGTGAAGGAAAAACATGGCGCGTTTCGCCTGGCAAACCTGCCGTTTGGTGCCTACGAACCACGCTGGTTTATGAAGGGGCAACACCAGAACCCGGCCGAGGCGGTGGAGGGCATGGTACTATGTGATGCGCGGCATGTCTGCGGTCATCACTGGGGTACCGTTCAACTGACTGATGAGGCGATTGATGCACCGGTGTTTGCGCTTCAACTGGCGCTCAATGAAAAAGGGCTGGAGCACAGCCGTTTCCGACCGATGCGTCCCGGTGAGGTTTTTGACGTTCCTGCGTGAGTGACCTTTTCAGGATTAGGGCCAACCACTGTTCGCAGCCATGGTTATACGCGGCTGACGCATGCTATGCATGTTGGCTCAAGGCTGGTAATTTGCTGCACTTTCCGCCATATAGGGCAAAATAAGCCTGCTCTCTGTGACGGGCATTTTCTCTATCAGGTACACGAGCTATGGCGAACACGGTCGAATTTGCGAAGATGAATGGACTTGGAAACAAGATCCTGGTTGTCGATATGCGCGGCCGTACTGACAAGGTCACGCCGGAAGCTGCGATTGCGCTGAATGCGGATACAGCCACCCAGTTCGATCAGATCATGGCGATCCATGACCCCAAACTTGCCGGTACCGACGCTTATATCGACATTCTCAACTGCGATGGCACCAAGGCGCAGGCGTGTGGCAATGGTACGCGCTGTGTGGTGCAGGCGCTGTCGTCCGAAACAGGCAAAAAGACCTTCACCTTCCAGACTGTTGCCGGCATTCTGAATGCTGTAGAACACGAGGATGGCATGATTTCGGTCGACATGGGCAAGCCCAGGTTTGGCTGGCAGGAAATTCCTCTGTCCGAGGAGTTCCATGATACCAGCCGCATCGAATTGCAGATCGGGCCGATCGACAATCCCATTCTGCATTCGCCGGCTGTGATGTCGATGGGCAATCCACATGCGATCTTCTGGGTAGATCGTGATCCGATGGACTTCGATCTGGAACGTTTCGGTCCGCTGCTTGAAAACCATCCGATGTTTCCGGAAAAGGCCAATATAACGTTGGCGCAGGTCACGTCAGACGCATCACTGCGCACACGCACATGGGAACGTGGTGCAGGTCTGACCCTTGCCTGCGGTTCTGCCGCCTGTGCAGCCGGCGTCAGCGCGGCACGCACGGGTAGAACCGGGCGTACCGTGACCATCGATGTTGCCTCAAGCCCGATCCGTGTGCCGCTGACCATCGAATGGCGCGATGATGATCATGTCATCATGACCGGTCCTGCCGAATGGGAATGGTCCGGTGCCGTTGATCCGCAGAATGGCACTTGGCAGCGCGATGAAGCCAGTGAGACATCGTCCCGTGAGGCTTCAGTAAAATGAGCGGCGTCGAGGTCATTACCTTCGGCTGTCGTCTCAATACCTATGAATCGGAAGTGATGAAGGCCGAGGCGGAAAAAGCCGGGCTCAACAATGCCGTTCTGGTCAATACCTGTGCCGTGACGGGCGAGGCTGTGCGTCAGGCGCGCCAGGCCATTCGGCGTGCGCGCCGCGACAATCCGCACGCCCGCATCATTGTTACCGGTTGTGCTGCACAGACCGAGAAGCTGACCTTTGCCGACATGCCTGAGGTGGATGCAGTGCTCGGTAATGAGGAGAAGCTGAAAAGCGCTTCCTACCGCGCCCTTCCGGATTTTGGTGTATCTGCGGAAGAAAAACTGCGCGTCAACGATATCATGAGCATCAAGGCGACAGCGCCGCAAATGGTCAAACATATTGACGGGCACGTTCGCGCGTTTATTCAGGTACAGAATGGCTGTGATCATCGCTGCACCTTTTGTATCATTCCTTATGGTCGCGGTAATTCTCGCTCGGTGCCGATGGGTGCTGTGGTGGAGCAGGCTCGCAAACTGACCGAAAGCGGTTACTGCGAAATCGTGCTGACCGGGGTGGATGCCACAAGTTATGGTGCTGATTTGCCGGGCGAACCTTCGCTTGGTTATCTCGCCAAGACCTTGCTGAAACAGGTGCCGGATATCTTGCGCTTGCGGCTGTCCTCGATCGACAGCATAGAAGCAGACAAACATTTGATGGATCTGATCGCCGATGAACCACGGTTCATGCCGCATCTGCATCTCTCGCTGCAGCATGGCGACGACATGATCCTGAAACGCATGAAGCGCCGTCATCTGCGCGATGATGCCATTCGTTTCTGCAACGAGGTAAGGGCTCTGCGGCCTGATATTGCACTCGGTGCTGACATGATCGCCGGTTTCCCGACAGAAACCGAAGACATGTTCGAAAATGCTGCCACACTTGCGGAAGAGTGCGGCATTTCCAATTTGCATGTTTTTCCCTACAGTCCGCGTGCCGGAACACCGGCAGCGCGCATGCCGCAGCTCGACCGTGGTCTGGTGAAAGAGCGTGCGGCAAGGCTGCGTGAGCGGGGTGAGGTGCTAAAACTTCGTCATCTGCAAAATATGGTTGGCAGCGAGCAGACTATTCTGGTTGAAAACAACGGTTTTGCGCATACCGATAATTTTACGCTGGTTGCAGCCCCATCGCTTGAGCCGCGCACTCTTGCGCGTGTTGCGATTACCGGTCACAACGGCAAGCACCTTACAATGGAACTTCTGGCCGCAAACGCGGCCTGAGAAAAAGATACGGAACTATCATGGCCCTTGGCTTCATCAAAAAGGTCTTTTCATTCGGCAAGGACAAAGCCGAAGACGACAAGGCTGAACCAAATGGCCTGAAGGAACAGTCTTCTGAAGCTGCCTTTGAACAGGCTTTGGCCGAAGCGAAGCAACATTCTCCCGTCGATGACCCGGTGCTTGAGGTCGAGGTCGAAACTGCTGGTGGCCCTGCTCCCGATGAAGTGATGCAGTCTGATGAGGTCGAACCGCAGACGGAACCGGATGATGCGCCACTGCTTCCTGCTGCATTGGAAGCGAGCGATATTGGTGTCGTACCTCTTTCGCTGCTCGAGGTTGAAGCGGAAGCGGCAGAGGATGAAACGTCGTTTGCCGTCGCTGATGAACCGGTCATTGAAGACGAGCCGGTAACAACGGCTGATAAGACCGAGGCCGTTGTTGAGGCCGAAGAACAAGTTATTTCATCTGCGATTGCGGAAACGGCTGCGACTGTGCTGCCGAAAGGCTTTTCGACAGCCAGCGAGCTTGTTGTGCCGGTTGAAGAAACACCACAGCAGAAGCTGACATGGTTTCAACGTCTTCGTGCCGGGTTGGCGCGGACTTCTTCGCAACTGACCAGCCAGATCTCGGCGTTGTTCACCAAGCGCAAGCTGGACGAGGACACGCTGGACGAGCTGGAAGATTTGCTGATCCAGTCTGACCTTGGCGTCGAAACTGCGATGCGTATCACCGGTGCATTGTCGTCCGAGCGTTATGGCAAGGATGTCAGCGGTGAAGATGTGGCGCGCATCATGGCCGGTGAAATCACCAAGGTGCTGACCCCGGTCGCCAAGCCGCTGCAGCTTGATCTCAATCACAAACCACATGTCATTCTGGTGGTGGGTGTCAATGGTACCGGCAAAACCACGACCATTGGCAAGCTTGCGGCCAAACTGTCCGGTTCCGGGCTCAAGGTTATGCTTGCAGCGGGCGACACGTTCCGTGCCGCGGCGATTGAACAGTTGAAAATCTGGGCGGATCGTACCGGTTCTGAGTTCATCGGGACGAAGCTGGGCGCTGATGCTGCTGGCCTTGCCTATGACGCCTATGAGCAGGCGCGGGCCAAAAAAAGCGACGTTCTGATTATCGATACGGCCGGCCGTTTGCAGAACAAGACAGAGTTGATGGCCGAGCTTGAAAAGATCGTGCGTGTGCTTGGCAAGCTTGATCCAGATGCGCCTCACACTGTCTTGCAAACACTTGATGCAACGACAGGCCAGAACGCCATGAACCAGGTGGAGATTTTCCGCAACGTGGCGGGTGTGAATGGCCTGATTATGACAAAATTGGATGGCACGGCTCGCGGCGGTATCCTCGTTGCCATTGCTGCGAAGCACAAGCTGCCGGTTTATTTCATCGGCGTGGGCGAAGGCGTGGACGATCTGGAACCGTTTGAGGCAGAAGATTTCGCGAAGGCGATTGCGGGAGTTTGATGATGGACGTGGAAAGCAATCAGCGCGAAAGCGAAAATATGGTCAAGGAGACCAGCCCTCTGTTGAAGATGGTGCTGGAACTTGGCCCGTTGATGGTTTTCTTCTTTGCCAATTCGCGTGGTGACTGGCTTGCTGAAAAGTTTCCGGTGCTGACCGAATTCGGTGGCCCGATCTTTATCGCGACTGGTCTGTTCATGATTGCCACCGCCGCTTCGCTGATCGTGTCGTGGATCATGACCCGCAAACTGCCGATGATGCCGCTGATCTCCGGCATCGTGGTGTTTGTGTTTGGCGCGCTGACATTGTGGCTGCAGAACGACACTTTCATCAAGATGAAGCCGACCATCGTCAACACTCTGTTTGGTGCGATCCTGCTGGGTGGTTTGCTGTTTGGACAGTCGTTGCTGGGTTACGTCTTCAATTCCGCTTTCAAACTGACTGACGAAGGCTGGCGCAAGCTGACCCTTCGCTGGGGCATTTTTTTCCTGTTTCTCGCGGTGTTGAATGAAGTCGTTTGGCGGAACTCCTCGACCGATTTCTGGGTCGCTTTCAAGGTCTGGGGCACCATGCCGGTCACCGTTTTGTTCACCATGGCACAGATGCCGCTGATCATGCGTCACTCGGTTGAACCGCTGGTGAAAGACGAAAAATGACCGTTGCGGATCTCACTGTCAGCCGTAGCTCATCGCTGAAATGGTTTGGCGTCGCCGCAGCACTTCTGCTGCTGCAGATCGTCATTCTTTATTTCATGGGCCGTATTCCGATTTGTGAGTGCGGCTACGTCAAGCTGTTCGAGCCGGGCGTCAACACACCGGGCAACTCGCAGCATTTGTCCGACTGGTACACGCCGTCGCATATCATTCACGGCTTCCTGTTCTTCGGCCTTGCATGGCTGCTGTTTCGCAAACAACCGATTGCTATGCGCCTGTCATTTGCGGTGCTGATCGAGGCAGCCTGGGAACTGCTTGAAAACTCACCGCTGATTATCGACCGCTATCGCAGTGCCACAATGGCGCTTGGTTACTCCGGTGACAGTATTCTCAATTCGGCCATGGACACTGTTTTCATGGCGCTTGGTTTCTTCTTCGCCGCGCGCATGCCTGTCTGGGTGACGGTGGCGGTGGCTGTTGTCTTTGAGCTGTTCACCGGGTGGCTGATCCGAGACAATCTGACGCTCAATGTCATCATGCTGCTGTGGCCGATCGATGCCATCAAGGAATGGCAGAACGCGATTTCCTGATCCGTGTAATAGTCGTCAATCGTTATGAAACAATACATAACTGATGTCACATCGTGCTGACTTCAAATGGATTCTTAACGGAAAGCATCTAGATGTCCATGCTCGCTGGGGATCACGCATTGAACCGGATGCACGGCCATGCCGTGACGCCGGTAGCACCAAGCATCGCATTTAACAAAAACTGTTTCTGATCAAGGCTTCGTCATCGTGCAGGATAATTTCGCCTATCTGCTTCCGTTTATCATGCTTACATTTGGCCTGGTATTTCTCGGTTTGCAGACCATGGGTTTCAAGCCTGCGCGTTTCTGGGGCATTGGTTACATCTGTGCGGCCCTGGGCTTTTCAAGCCCGATGTTTTTTGCCGATGATGCCTTTCTGGCGCATGCCCTGATTTCCAATATCCTGTTTTTTTCCGCGTTCTTTTTTTACGGCCATGCGTTGTTGGTGCAATTTGAGGTCAAGACGCTACTTGGTTGGCGCATCGGATTTCTGGCCGCAGCCTATGCGGTTGTGTCGTATTTTATTGTCTTCCAGATCGATTTGCGCGCTGAACTTGCGCTGAGTGATTTGATGTGCGCTGCGCTGCTTGCGCCGTGCATCCTGCTGGTCGCAAATAAGACCCGGCATGTAATGGACAAGGTGCTACTGGCGGCGAGCTCGGCCGTGGTATTGGAAACTATTACTCGCGTGAGCGTGCTTCTGGTGATGACACCGGGCGGTTCGCCTCGTGACATTGATGCCTTCATGGCGTCGGACTATGCATTCCTGATGCAGATGACTGCCAGCATCTTCGGTTTCCTGATGGCGCTTGCCGTGCTGGCTAGTGTGGTTGCCAATGTTCTTTTGCAGCATCGCCATGCCGCTGATCATGATCCACTGACTGGTCTGTTGAACCGACGTGGTTTTGATGACCGTTCTCCGGATTTCCGCGGACAGGAGCAGCCGGAAGGCACCGTTTTGATGTGCGATATCGACCACTTCAAACATGTCAACGACCAGTTCGGACATGCGGCCGGTGATCGTGTTATCATCGGTTTTGCCGAATTGTTGAAGGAACGCCTGCCGCCGCAAGCGCGTATCGCTCGCTTTGGCGGCGAGGAATTCGTGGTCTATCTGCCAGACACAACGGCGACGGAAATTGCTGTGCTTGCCAATATGTTGCGCGTCAGTTTCGCGGCCCGCGAATGGACAGCTGTCGGTATTGACCGGCAGATCAGCGCAAGTTTCGGCATTTCATCAATTGCCAGAGGCGACCACTCCATTCACGACGCGATCGCCAGAGCCGACAGCTTTCTTTACAAAGCGAAATCCAATGGCCGCAATCAGGTGGTTCAGGAAGGCATGTCCGTGCTGAGGGCGCAGTCTGCGCCGCCGCTAAAGATCATTTCCATTCTTTGATTGGGCTTACCACGGTCAAACCGTGCTCAGCTTCCCGATACAGCCTTTTCAATGGCTGGCAGAAGGCCCTTTTCCAGCGTTGCCGGATCGATAGGGCCAACCTTCTTGTAAACAATCGTGCCATTCTTATCGACGAGGTAGGTTTCCGGAATTCCGTAAACGCCCCAGTCTATGGCCGCTTTGCCGTTGGGATCGACTCCGATTGCCTTGTAGGGATTGCCGAGTTCGCCCAGAAAACGCAACGCGTTGTCGTTCTTGTCCTTGTAGTTGATGCCAACCACATTGATGCGGCTATCCTTCGACAGCTCCTTCAGCATTGGGTGTTCCTGACGACAGGGTACACACCAGGAGGCAAACACATTGACCAACGTCAGCTGGCCGGCAATGGCAGCATCGGTCAGCGCCGGTGTGGAAGAGCCTTCCAGCGGCGGCATGGCCAGTGTTGGCGCCTTGGTACCGATAAGGGCCGATGGAATGGCGCTGACATCCAATCCGTTGACGTCCTGTTCGTAAAGCATCTTGGCAGCAATGGCTGCAAAACCTGCAAAAGCAACCAGTGGCAGCAAGGCAAAGAGGTAACGTGCCTTGCTTTTGGGGGCCTGTTTCGGGGCGCTGATGTCGTCGCTCATGCGGTTTCCCCGGCCTTCAGTTTTGCGGAAGCGCGGCGGCGAATGCCAGAGGCTTCCAGCTCTTTCAATTCCCGACTTCGTGCGCGGCCGTCCAGCATTACCCAGCCGATCAAAGCGATCACGATCAAGCCGGTCAGGCCATAGGACAGGCTGATGTAAAAGGCGTGGCTCATGTTTTACGCCTCCCTGTTGGCCATACGCGCGGCAAGGCGACGTTGGGCAGCAATACGTCGGCGCAGGATTTCATTGCGCATGGCGGCGATATGCAACGTGAAAAACAGCATGCTGAAACCTAATGCCATGATCAGCAGTGGCCAGAGGAATTCAGGGTCGATGGCCGGACCATCCATACGGATAACGCTGGCGGGTTGATGCAGCGTGTTCCACCATTCCACCGAAAACTTGATGATCGGAATGTTGACGAACCCGACCAGAATGAGCACCGCGCTGACGCGAGCGGCGCGCGAGGGATCATCCATGGCCTTGTTGAAAGCAATCAGGCCAAGATACATCAGAAACAGGATGAAGACCGAGGTCAGTCGTGCGTCCCACACCCACCATGTTCCCCACATGGGTTTGCCCCACAACGAGCCGGTAATCAGCGCTATCAGGGTAAAGGCGGCACCGAGCGGTGCAGCTGCCTTGTGGCTGACATCGGCCAGTGGATGACGCCAGACCAGCGTGCCGATCGCGGAAGCTGCCATGACAGTATAACACATCATTGCCAGCCAGGCGGCAGGCACATGCACATACATGATGCGCACAGTATTGCCCTGCTGATAATCGCCATCCGTTGTGAAGGATAGATAGAGACCAACCGCGATGAGCAGAGCAGTGATAACGCTCATCCATGGCAGCAGGCGCGAGGCCAACGCCAGAAACCGGGTTGGGTTGGCGAGGTCGCTGAATTTGGTAATGGCAAGGCTCGTGTCGTTCATGCCGTCTTTCTACCTTGTGTCATGGCCACCTGCAATTGATCCCTGTCAATCGCTGCTGTTGCGCAGCGCCAAAGCCGCAAAGAAAGGCCCGATAACCGATGAAAATAGCGTGATCGCCATCAGGATCAGGAACGGCGGCAGAAATGGAGCGGGATCCTGAACGGCTGCATAGGAGGCACTGACTCCGAAAATCAGCACGGGGATGGCAAGCGGCAGCACGAGGATGGACACCAGCAGCCCACCACGCGGTAATGCAACGGCGACTGCTGCGCCGACCGCACCAATAAAGGTCAAGGCCGGTGAGCCGACCAGCAGTGTTAGCATGACGGCACCAATAGCCACCTCGCTCATGTTCATGAAAAGGCCAAGCAGCGGCGAGGCGATGACGAGCGGCAGGCCGGTTGCGGTCCAGTGCGCCAGACATTTCACAAACACCGTCAGAACTAGCGGGTTTTCGTTCATCAGGATAAGATCGAGTGCACCGTCATCTCGTTCGGCTTGAAACAACCGGTCGAGACCCAGCAGTGCAGCGAGCAGCGCACCAATCCAGACGATGGCGGGCCCGATGCGCGACAGAAGATTGAGATCAGGTCCCACGCCAAAAGGAATTACGGCAACCACAGTCATGAAAAACAGCACGCCGATCAGGGCACCGCCACCTGCGCGAATGGACAGTTTCAGGTCACGGAAAAACAGCGCGATCATGGCTGAGCACTTTTCTTAAGCGAGGTGAAGGAAAAATCTGACGTCACCAAACGGTCTCCACGCCTGCAAAACCCGTCATCTGCAATTCCTTCGCGTTCTTTAGCCCCAATGGCTGATGTGTAGCGGCAATAACGATGCCACCCTTTTGCAGATGCGCCTCAACCAGGCCGGTGAACATTTTATCGGCATTGGCATCAAGAGCGGCTGTCGGTTCATCCAGTATCCAGATTGGGCGCCATGCGACAAGCAGTTTGGCCATGGCGAATCGTCGCTGCTGGCCGGCGGACAGATAACCGAACGGCAGATGTGTGATACCTGAAAGACCGACGGCGTCTGCAGCGTCTTCCACGCTGATGGAGCAGTCACCAGTAAAGTCGCCGAGAAACTCTTTCCAGAATTGCAGATTTTCCGAAACAGTGAGTTCGGTTTTCATGGCGTTGCGGTGGCCGAGATAATGGCTGGCTTCGGCGGCGCGTGTGCCCGGCTCAACTCCTTCGCCGGCTATCTTTACGGTGCCGGTTTCCGGGTGGAGAAGGCCCGCAAGAACACGTAGCAAGGTGGATTTTCCCGACCCGTTGCGGCCGGTCAGAAGCAATGCTTCGCCATCAGTTAACATGAGGGAAACATTCATGAATATGAAATCTTCGCCTCTTTTGACCGATAGATGCTCCGCCGTCAGCAACATTGCTTCGCCTCATGTAAGATTTTGATCATTTCGAAAAAAAATTCGATTTGAATCGTCTTCTGATCTGGAACCTGTCTTAGAAATTATCTATATGAGTTTCAACCACGCCAGCGGTCGGCGTGATCATCATCTTCCGCCGGACCTGAGAATTGCAATTGCAAATTTCACGTGCGGACAGCGGAAATGGCCGTACCCGCATCCTGATGTGCATGAATAAGTGCATAGGTGTCTGCACGCGTGTGTTGGCTATCAGAGAGCGGGGTTTATCCGTGACAAAATCTCTTGACAGTTTCCAATGTCGTTCCGTTCTTACCGTTGATGGTAAGGACTATGTTTATTACAGCCTGCCGAAAGCTGAAGCCAATGGCTTGAAGGGCGTTTCCAAGCTGCCTTATTCCATGAAGGTTCTTCTGGAGAATCTGCTTCGGTTCGAAGATGGTCGCTCGGTGACCAAGGCCGATATCGAAGCCGTTGCTGCATGGCTCGACAACAAGGGCCTCAAGGAAGCAGAAATTGCCTACCGCCCGGCCCGTGTGTTGATGCAGGACTTTACCGGTGTTCCAGCCGTGGTTGACCTTGCTGCAATGCGCGATGGTCTGAAGGCGCTGGGTGGTGATCCTGAAAAGATCAACCCGTTGGTTCCTGTCGACCTGGTTATCGATCACTCTGTTATTGTTGATGAATTCGGTACGCCGCAGGCTTTCGCCCGCAACGTGGATCTGGAATACCAGCGTAACGGTGAGCGTTACCGCTTCCTCAAATGGGGCCAGCAGGCGTTCAAGAACTTCCGTGTCGTTCCTCCGGGCACCGGCATCTGTCACCAGGTGAACCTCGAATATCTCGGTCAGACAGTCTGGACGAAGGAAGAAGACGGCGAGACCATTGCCTATCCTGATACCTGCGTTGGTACCGACAGCCACACCACCATGATTAATGGTCTTGGTGTTCTGGGTTGGGGCGTCGGCGGCATTGAAGCTGAAGCTGCAATGCTCGGTCAGCCAGTATCCATGCTGTTGCCTGAAGTTATCGGCTTCAAGCTGACCGGCAAGGTCAAGGAAGGCGTGACAGCCACCGACCTCGTGCTGACCGTTGTGCAGATGCTGCGCAAAAAGGGTGTTGTTTCCAAGTTCGTTGAGTTCTTCGGCCCCGGCCTTGACTCAATGACACTGGCAGACCGTGCGACGATTGGTAACATGGGTCCGGAGTATGGCGCGACCTGTGGTTTCTTCCCTGTCGATAGTGAAACCGTCAATTACCTCAACATGTCCGGCCGTACGAAGGATCGTATTGCGCTGGTTGAAGCCTATTCCAAGGTGCAGGGCATGTGGCGCGACAATGATGGTTCGCAGCTTGTCTTCACCGACACGCTGGAACTGGATCTAGGTGACGTTGTGCCATCGATGGCTGGCCCAAAGCGTCCGGAAGGTCGTCTGCCGCTGGAAACCATTGCGCCGAACTTTGCGACGGCTCTGGAAAACGACTACAAGAAACCCGGCCAGATTGACGCACGTTATGCGGTCGAAGGCACGGATTTCGATCTGGGTCATGGTGATGTGGCGATTGCCGCCATCACATCCTGCACCAACACATCCAACCCCTCGGTTCTGATCGCCGCCGGCCTTCTGGCTCGCAACGCCGTTGCCAAGGGCCTGAAGTCCAAGCCATGGGTCAAGACATCCCTGGCACCGGGATCGCAGGTGGTGGGTGAATATCTCGCCAAGTCCGGCTTGCAGAAGGAGTTGGATGCGCTCGGCTTCAACCTGGTTGGTTTTGGTTGCACGACCTGCATCGGTAACTCCGGCCCGTTGCCAGCGCCGATTTCCAAGACCATCAACGACAAGGGTCTGATTACCGCTGGCGTTCTCTCGGGCAACCGTAACTTCGAAGGCCGTATTTCTCCTGACGTGCAGGCCAACTACCTGGCTTCGCCGCCACTGGTTGTCGCTTACGCGCTGGCCGGTACGGTTCAGAAGGACCTGACCAAGGAGCCACTTGGCGAAGATCAGGACGGTAAGCCGGTTTACCTCAAAGATATCTGGCCAACCTCGGCAGAGGTGCAGCAGTTCATCCATAAATATGTGACCAGAGAACTGTACGAAACCAAATATGCTGACGTGTTCAAGGGTGACGAAAACTGGCAGGCCGTTCAGGTTCCTGAAGGTCAGACCTATGCCTGGGACGACAAGTCCACCTATGTTCAGAACCCGCCATATTTCGTCGGCATGGGGAAAAAGGGCACGGGCGTCAAAAACATCAAGGGCGCTCGCGTTCTCGGCCTGTTCGGCGACAAGATCACCACCGACCATATTTCTCCGGCCGGTTCGATCAAGGCTGCTTCGCCAGCCGGTGCTTACCTGACTGACAATGGCGTCGGTGTTGCCGACTTCAACCAGTACGGCACGCGTCGTGGCAACCATGAAGTGATGATGCGCGGCACGTTTGCCAACATCCGTATTCGCAACCACATGCTCGGACCGAACGGCAAGGAAGGTGGTTACACCATTCACTATCCGTCCAAGGAAGAGATGTCGATTTACGATGCGGCCATGATGTACAAGGATGAAGGCGTTCCGCTGGTTATCTTTGCAGGCGTCGAATACGGCAACGGTTCGTCCCGTGACTGGGCCGCTAAGGGTACAAACCTTCTTGGTGTGAAGGCTGTGATCGCGCAGTCGTTCGAGCGTATTCACCGCTCCAATCTGGTTGGCATGGGCGTTGTTCCATTTACCTTCCAGGAAGGTACCACATGGGCAAGCCTTGGGCTCAAGGGTGATGAAATCGTCGAGATTGATGGTCTCGAAGGCGAGATCAAGCCACGTGAAACGAAGATCGCCAAGATCACTTACGGCGACGGCACGGTGAAGGAAATTCCTCTGCTTTGCCGCATCGATACGCTGGATGAAGTCACTTACATGGACAATGGAGGCATTCTCCAGACCGTTCTTCGCGATCTGGCTGCCTGATAATACTCAGGGCAACAAGAAACGCCGGGAGAAATCCCGGCGTTTTGTGCGTTGGGGACAATTGTCAAATGTAGTCTGCTCACTTACAAATTTTAACGAGCATGAAATGTGATCGACCCTCACCCCTTCGTGACTTCCCTTTGAACGTGTTTCGCGCTTATTTTCCAGCAACGCCCGATAGGTTTTATAGCAGATGAACATCCGGACGTTTGTGCGGATGAAAGGCCCAAGATCGCAATGCTTCTGAAATATGGTTTCCCCCTTCTTCTTATCAGTGTCGCAACCGCCAGTCCTGTTCTTGCACAAACATCGCCGGACCAGCCGAAGGGTGTGGTAGAACTGTTTACCTCGCAGGGTTGCGCTTCCTGTCCGCCAGCTGATGCGGCGTTGCAGAAGATGATCGAGAAGGGTGACGTCATAGGCCTGTCATTCCACGTCGATTACTGGAACTATCTCGGCTGGAATGATTCCCTTAGCTCCAAGGAAAATACCGAACGTCAGTATGGTTATGCCCGCGCGCTTGGCCGTAACGGCGTTTATACGCCACAAGCCGTTCTGAACGGTCGCGACCATGCAAAGGGTGCCGATAGCAAGGCGATTTACAGCAAGCTTGAGGAATTTGCCTCAAGCGGCAAGGGACTGGTTGTCCCTGTTCAGTCCAGCCTGGTCAACGACGAGATCGAGATCAATATTGGTGCCGGTCAAGGCAAAGCGGATATCGTCGTAGCCTATTTCAACCAGCAGCAAATGGTTGATGTGACGCGCGGAGAAAACAAGGGCCGCAAGATTTCCTACTGGCACAGTGTTTATGACGTGCAGACAGTGGGGATGTGGAACGGCGAGGCAATGAAGGTCAATCTGCCTGCCAGCGTTCTTGGAAAAGCCAAGAAGGGCGGCTGTGCCGTGCTGCTGCAAACTGCCAATGAAACGGGTGATCCCTCAGCGATTATCGGTGCCAGCATTTTGATGAATGAGGCGAAATAGTCTTATCCGGTCCGGGCATTGGGGGCTGGGGGTAAAGGGTCAATGCACCGAACCGGGTCATTTGGTGCCTAGACATCAATTGACAGGCTTCACACTGACACCCAATTTAGGCAGTGATTTGACCGAAATGCGGCGATTCTAATTTCACTGTTTCACGTGGTAACAGGCGCTTTTGTGTCGTTTTACTTGCAATTTTCTCTGGCTGGGGCAACACTGTCACCAACCTGTTATGATTTGCAGCGAGGCGCGCATGACCGATCAGCCGGATTTGTCGCAGGGCGGTAATTCGACGCGAGACGGTTCGACCGTCGTTGATCTTCGTGAATATCAAAGAAACAAGGATCCCTTGCCGGTGACCTTCCATCGTCGGGAACTCGACGCCATTTTGTGGATTTATGGCCGCATGGTGGGCGAGGGCGAATGGCGTGATTATGCCATCGACCACTTGAAAGACCGGGCGGTGTTTTCGGTTTTCAAACGATCAGGTGAGATGCCGCTTTACCGGATTGAAAAGAACCCAAAGCTTGCGGCGAAACAGGGCGCTTACAGCGTCATCAATGTGAATGGCACGATTTTGAAGCGTGGCCATGAGTTGCGGCAGGTGCTGAAGGTTTTCGACAAGACCCTTAAACTGGTCGAATAACTGATTGCCAATCCCTATTGTACGTTAGTGGCGGGCTTTCTCCGTCGCCTTCGCTATACGGTTTCCTGATCTACCGTTTTGCCGGAATGTCGTTGCGAGAGCGCTGCTACGCTGAGCGTCGGCACTCGCGGTTCCCGCATGCTGTAAATCTGAGGCAACAAAAAAGGCGGCTCGAAAGCCGCCTTCTTCATGTGGGTTTCCACCCCTCTTAGTCGTTGCGGTTACCGAGGAACTGCAACAGGAAGGTGAAGAGGTTGATGAAGTCGAGATAGAGTGTCAGCGCACCCATGATGGCCTTGCGACCAGCAACGGCAACGTCGTCACCATCGAAATACATTTCCTTGATCTTCTGGGTGTCATAGGCGGTCAAACCAGCAAAGATCAGAACACCGATGGCCGAGATGGCAAAGCCCATAGCCGAAGACTGCAGGAAGATGTTGACGATCGATGCGATGATCAGACCGAACAGACCCATGATAAGGAACGAGCCCATACCGGACAGGTTCTTTTTCGTGGTGTAACCGTACAGCGACAGCGCGCCGAACGAAGCGGCGGTGACGAAGAACGTCTGAACAATGCTCTGGCCAGTGTAGACCACGAAGATCGACGACAGGGACAGACCCATCATTGCAGCATAAACCCAGAAGGTGGTCTGCGCAGCAGCAACGCTCATTTTATGAACGCGGAAGCTGAGGAAGAACACCATGCCGAGTGGAGCAAGCATCACAACCCAACGCAGCGGCGAACCGTAAAGGGCCGCGCCAAGAGCCGTCAACATTGTTCCGTTGCCAAGCTGTGCAACAGCAGCTGATGGATCTGTTGTAGTTGCCATCGAGAATGTGAAGTAAGCAGCGATACCGGTGATCGCGAGGCCCACAGCCATAAGGTTATAAACCTTGACCATGTAGCTACGCAGACCTTCATCGATCATCGCATCCGTCTGGCCGCGGGTCTGCGCCATTCGGTTTTGGTAATTGTTGAAATCAGCCATTTGTTCCTCTTTCAAGCTCCGGAATTATTCACGGTGTCGGGATAAATCCCAGGCGCCGCTGCGGAGCTTCAGCAAGCCTGTTCAAAATATGATGGGAGAATGTGTTTGATACAAGACCTTTTGTATCCAAAAACACCAAATACGGGAAAATCGCGATCAATTTATCGAAGATTACCAAGAATTAATCGTTAAAGTTATGTTCCCAGAACGGGTGAGCGCAACCGATGCGGTAATGGCCTTTGCTGTAGCGCATTAAGCGCTTGCTGCTCCATCACGCGCATGGGTCATTTTGCCACTTATTCTCCAATTTGCCGCAGGACCGGCGCTGCCTTTTGACCAAGGATGCGCCAAGTGCCGAGCAGCCCGATACCCACTGTCATGACCAGCGCCACAACAACGGTTCCCACCGCCACATCGGTGAGAAATGCCGATGGCAGTTTCATGATGCGGGCAATCACGAACCATGCGGACACACCGCCAGCTGCCAGCGCAAAGACTGCTGTTGCCAGGCCGAGGATCATATACTCATAGGAAAACGCTTTGATGAGCGTGATGCGTGTTGCGCCAAGGGTTTTCAGAATGACTGCGTCATGAGTGCGAGCACGGTTTCCGGCCGCCAGCGCGCCTGCCAGTACCAAAACAGATGCGATCAGGGCTACGGCTGCAGCCGCACGGATGGCGGTGGCCAGTTGGCCGACCAGCCTGTCGACCACTTCCAGTGCATCCTTTACCCGGACGCTTGTAATGGTCGGATAGGCATTTGTGACCGCACGCAGGATTTGTCCTTCATCGGCAGGGGTCGCTTCCGGATCGGCTAGAGTGGCCAGCCAGGCATGGGGTGCACCCCGGAAGGTATTGGGAGAAAAGACCATCACGAAGTTGATCGACAGCGATTCCCACTCGACATTGCGCAGGTTGGCAATCTTCGCGGTGATGCTGCGGCCGAGCACGTTGACGGTGACGCTGTCGCCAATTTTCAGGCCGAGTTCGCCGGCCTCTTCTGCGGCAAAGGAAACCAGCGGTTCGCCAGTATAATCGGCCGCCCACCAGCTGCCCTCTGTGAGCTTGGTATTTTCGGGCATGTCGCCAGCGTATGTTATGCCACGATCTCCACGCAGCACCCAGCGACCGGATGCTGGAACGTCAATCTTGGTCACGTCCTGGCCGTTCAGCGCAAGAATGCGACCGCGCAACATCGGGACTTCGGTAATGGTGCCGTTAGGCGCATTTTGTTTGACGACATTACGGAAACCTTCCAGGTCGCTGCCCTGAATATCCACGAAGAAGAAATTCGGTGCACGTTCTGGCAGGGTGGACGTCAGTTCGCGACGTAGATTGCCATCAATCAGCGACAGGGTAACCAGCAAAGTCAGACCAAGGCCAAGTGACAGAACCACCGAAGGTGTCAATGCGCCTGGGCGATGGATGTTGCCGATCGCAAGTCGCATCGCAGTCGAGTTGACGTGCGGGCTTTTGCGGGCAATCAGCCGTACCAGGCTGGCAACCACGCGCAACACAACAAATGCAAAAGCGACAGCGGCGAGAAAGACCGATGCGATGAAACGGTCTTCGGCGGTCAGTACGGCAAGCCCTGCCAACAAAGCCAGCAACAGGCCGGTCGCCAGCAGGTAGGGCCAGGACGGCCAGCGGCCTTCATCGAAACCCTGTTCACGGAACAGTGCAGTGGCGGGAACCTCTTTCGCCTGACCAAGCGGCAGGATGGTAAATGCAAGTGTTGTGATCAGACCAAAAACCGTCGCGATCAGAAGGGCCGATGGATAAAGGGTGATTTCTTTCGGCACCGGCAAAACACCTGCCAGGAACTGCATGGCAATCAGCGGTACGATGGCGCCGACCACAAGTCCGATCATGATGCCAATCAGCGCGATGAACAATATCTGGAACAGATAGGTCATTGTCACGATGATGGCGGGTGCACCCAGGCATTTGAACGCGGCTATGGTAGTGCGTTTGGCATCGAGAAATGCCCGCACGGCATTTGCCACACCAACGCCGCCAACGATAAGAGCGGTCAGACCGACAAGTGTCAGGAACTGCGAGAAACGATTGACATTTTCAGTCAGGGACGGTGCGGCGCGGTCACTGGTGCGGATCGACCAGCCAGCATCGGGATAGGCCTTGTTGGTGTCAGCGGTGATCGATGCGCGTTTGAGCGGATCCGTGAGCCTGATTTTGTAGGCATGTTCAACGAGGCTACCTGTCTGGATCAGCCCGGACGCTACCAGTGCATCACGACTGACCAAAAGACGTGGCGCAAAACCGAAGCCATCCGAAAGCGCATCGGGTTCGTTGACGATTGTGCCAGTGAGCTTCAACCGGGCGGAACCGAGCAATATCTCATCGCCGGGTTTCACGCCCAGTCGTTCAAACAAAAGCGGTGCGGCCAACGCTCCGTAGCTGTCCTGATCCTTGGCGAGCAGCTCATCCAGCGGACGGTTCGGTTCAGCTTCAAAGGCACCATAGAGCGGGTAGGCGCCATCGACGGCCTTTACTTCCGCCAGTGTCTGCTCGGAGCCTGAAGGCGCGCGTGCCATGGACCGAAGACCGGTCGACATGGCAATGTCACCCAGCCCTTCAAGATAACTGCGTTCTTCAGGGGTTGCTTCGCGATTGCGCAGTTCGAAACGCACATCGCCTGCGAGAATAGCTTGTCCTTCAGACGCGATAGAGCTGGTGACGGCCTGCGACACCGAATTGACGGCGGCAATGGTGGCTGTTCCGAGCGCTATACAGGCGAGAAAAATATAAAAACCGCGAAAGCCGCCGCGAATTTCGCGTCTGGCCAAACGAAATGCGGTACGGATCTGAAAGGAAGACGGCATCATGCGGATGCTGCCTCCTTGATCTCGCTCGTGGTGCCTGAATCTTCGACAATCTCGCCGGACCGTACCCTGATCTGGCGTGAGCAGCGGGCTGCCAGAGCGGGATCATGGGTCACAAGGATCATCGTCATGCGACGCTCAGCCTGTTTGGAAAACAGCAGGTCGGCAATTTGGCGCCCGGTTTCGGTGTCCAGATTACCAGTCGGCTCATCGGCGATCAGCACTGCTGGAGACGGTGCAAGTGCGCGAGCAATTGCCACACGCTGCTGTTCACCGCCGGATAGCTGGCCGGGATAATGGGAAAGACGCTCACCCAGACCAACTGCCTGCAATTCCTTTCGAGCAATATCAAACGCGTTTTTCACATTGGCGAGCTCTAGCGGCACAGCCACATTTTCAAGCGCCGTCATGTTGGCGATCAGGTGAAATGACTGGAAGACGATACCGATATTCTTGCCGCGAAAATCGGCGAGCGCGTCCTCGTTCAGATTGTGCAGCGCCTTGTCAGCAATGTGGATTTCGCCGCTATCCAGCCTTTCGAGACCTGCCAGCACCATCAGCAATGTCGATTTGCCGGAGCCGGATGGACCAACGATGCCGACCGCCTCACCTTCACCAATCTTAAGGTCAATTTTTTTCAGGACGTGAACGGAAGCAGCGGCGTTTCCAAGTGTCAGGTCGGCCTTGTTCAGCTCGATAATGGTTTTCGTCACAGAATAGGTTCCTATATAACAGGAGATAAGGCGATTTTTCGCGATGTTCTGAAACAACTTAGGAGAGGTATGATGGGATTTAAAGCCGCCGCGTTTCACTTCATCGTCATTTGTGCGGTCTCGATTTTCGCCTCTGGCGCGAATGCGCAGGACCGGACCTTGCAATTGGTCGGGCTGGGTGACAGCCTGATGGCCGGTTATCAACTGCCACCGACCGATAGCTTTACTGCCAAACTGGAAGAAGCTTTGAAGGCGAAAGGTGTCAACGTCACCGTAACCAATGCCGGTGTTTCCGGCGATACCAGCGCTGGCGGTCTGGCGCGTGCCGAATGGTCCGTTCCAGATGGAACTGACGGCGTGATTGTCGAACTTGGTGCCAATGACGCATTGCGGGGTATCTCGCCGGACGAGACTGAAAAAAACCTCGACGCCATCATCTCAGGTTTCAAGAAACGCAACATTCCGGTTCTGCTGGCCGGTATCATGGCGCCCCCCAACATGGGTGACGACTATGCCGCGCGGTTCAACCCGATCTACAAGCGTCTGGCCGATAAATACGACCTGGTCCTGTATCCGTTTTTCCTGGAAGGCGTGGTGCTGGATGCATCCCTGAAACTGGAAGACGGCATGCACCCCAATACGGCGGGTGTGGACGTGATGGTCAAAAATGCCCTGCCTGTGGTGGAAGAGTTCATCAAGACAATTGGTGGGCAATAAAAATAAGCGCTTGCGTGCGAAGGCATTGCATGATTCGCTGCTGATATCTGCAAGAGATTCGGGGAGCTCGCCATGCCGAGACTATTTACCGCTCTCGAAATTCCACGCAACGCGGCGTTAAGCCTTTCTTTGTTGCGTGGTGGTCTGCCGGGTGCCCGGTGGATTGATGTGGAGAATTATCACATAACCCTGCGCTTTATCGGCGATATAGACGGACGTACTGCCGATGAGGTGGTTGATCGTCTCGACCGGATAAATCGGCCGGAATTTCAGCTCAATCTGAGCGGTATAGGCTCCTTTGGTTCAAAGAAGCCACATTCACTATGGGCCGGTGTTTCACCCTCGCCCGAGATGAGTGCGCTTCAGGGGGAAATTGAACGCATCTGCCAGCGGATTGGTCTTCCGCCTGATCCACGCAAGTTCATGCCACATGTGACGTTGGCACGGTTGCGCAATTCCCGGCTGGACGATGTGGTGCATTATCTGTCGGGGCGGGGCGATTTCAGAACGGCTGACTTCACGGTGGGGCGCTTCGTGCTAATGTCGTCAAAGGAATCGGTCGGCGGCGGTCCTTACATCGTTGAGGAAGCCTTCCCGCTCTACGAAACATCACCGTCTGCGTCGATCTTCTCCAGCAGGGACCTGCAGCCGGCAAAGAGCATGTTGTAGACGCTCAGAAAACCGTCTTCGCCGCCATAATAGGGGTCCGGCACGTTATCATTGGTGCCAACAACATATTGGCTGAACAGATGCACCCTGTGCCGCAAGCTTTGCGGACAGGATTGCAGAACGCGGCTGAGATTATCGTCATCCATACACAGGATGAGATCGAAGTGCTCAAAGTCATCCCTTTTTATCTGCCGGGCACGCTGGCCGGAAATATCAATGCCGTGCTGGGCCGCAATCGCTACAGAACGTGGATCGGGCGCGTTTCCGGCGTGCCAGCCACCGGTGCCGGCGGAATCCACATGGAACCGCTCTTGCTGTTGCGCTGTTTCAGTTATGTGTGTGAAAATGCCTTCAGCCAGTGGCGAACGGCATATATTGCCCATGCAGACGAACAGTATCGAGACTGGTTTCATGCTGTGATCCATAAACTGAGCAACTTCAATTTGGGAGGTCTACGCAATGAACTACGACAGGCTGGAGACGGCTGCAATTGAGCAGGAACTAAAAAAACTGGGCGGTGGCTGGGTGATGCGTCCAGATGGTCTGGCAATAACAAGAACATTCAAGTTCGCGAACTTCTCGGAAGCATTTGGCTTTATGGCGCAGATCGCCCTGTCGGCTGAAAAGCTCAACCATCACCCCGAATTGCGCAATGTCTATTCCCGGGTGGAGGTGGTGTTGACGACCCATGATTCACAGGGTGTCAGCGAAAGGGATTTCCAGCTTGCTGCCTGCATCAATAAGGCAGCAGCGGGACGAGGCAATTGAACAGCGCTGAAAAACCACCATATTGGCTGGTAGACGGAGGTTGCTGAGACAATGGACGATATCAAGATCGGTGAAATCTTGTTGCCGGGCGATCCTGATACCCAGGAGAAACGCGAGAAAGAGGTTCGATCGAAGTTCTGGCCGAAGATGCGTCGTGCCATGAAACGCGTGCCTTTTGCCCGTGATGCCGCGGCCGCTTATTACTGTGCGATGGACCCGACGACGCCGATGCGTGCCAAGGGTATTCTCCTTGCAGCGCTCGGATATTTCATCATGCCGATCGACGTGATACCGGACATGTTTGCGGTGATTGGATTTACCGACGATATTGCTGTTTTGACAGCGGCGCTGGCGATGATCCGCGCCAATATCAAAATGGAACATTATGATGCTGCCGATGCCATGTTAGAGCGTCAGGAAGCAGAATGAGAACTTAACTTGCTCGCTGCCTTGCTGCGCGGGAAAGAACAAATTCTCGCCTTAAACTTTGTGTCAATGCTGTAGGTAGAGACAGCATCCGACACCAAATTTCCCCTTATGGCTCACGCATGTCTCCCAAAAGTGGGAACCGGTTTTGGGACAGAGACATGCCTTAATACGGCGCGTAAAAACGTGTTGCATCACTGTGAAGAAGCAAGGTGCCTCAACGTCGCGGAATTGTAACAGGGCGATACATTTTCGTTATTTTATCGTTCTTGTTGACGGTTTGGTAACCCATGTTAAGCCAAACTAAAAATGAGAATAACTTCATGCGCCCGGCAGAGCCGTTCCGGGCATTTGGTGACAGTAAACCCGGCAGGAAATCAATGTTTGTAAGAAGTGTAGCAACCGCAGTGGCAATCCTGATGACAGGCGCGAGCCTGGCCTATGCACAGTCGCCCACGCGCATCCAGCAGTTCAACGCATGGGGTGCTTATTCGTACAAATCCGGTAACAGTACCGTGTGTTATGTGTTGTCCATTCCGACAACAAAAGAGCCAGCAAATGTAGACCACGGTGATATCTTCTTCATCGTATCGCAGCGTCCGGGCCAGAACATCTCCTATGAGCCGCAGGCCATGGTTGGTTATGCGTTGCGCGAAGGTTCCAAGGTCAATGTAACGATCGACAACAAGAACTTCGTCATGTTCACAAAGGACAAGGCTGCTTGGGTTGAAAATGCAGCCGAAGAGCCAGCACTGGTTGCCGCGATGAAGGGTGGCAAAAGCATGACCGTAAAGGCGACATCTGGCCGCGGAACTGCAACGTCCTACTCCTACTCACTATCGGGCATTTCTGCTGCCCTTAAGCAGATCGAAACCTGCAAGTAAGCTTTTTGCAGTGTATGTTTTTGAATGGCCGGTCATTGACCGGCCATTTGCGTTGAGGCTGGAATAATGCTAAAGGCGCGGCAACAAACCGCAAGCGGGCGCATTTTTGCTGCCTGCCGCTGATTTTCATGACATGCAGACGATGTTCCGGCCTTTTGAAGCGGCCGCTTTCGATGCTGTATTCGATGATGGGATATTGCGATGTCCGTAATGGAAACCGCTGGCCTGGCTATTAAGAAGCCGATTGTTGCCAATAACGATCTGATGTCTGGCAAGCCCAGCCTGATCGGGCTTACCCGTGAAGACATGGCCGAAGCGCTGGTCGATGCCGGCGTGCCGCAAAAGCAGGTCAAGATGCGCGTCAGCCAGTTGTGGAACTGGCTTTATGTGCGCGGTGTCTCTGATTTTGACAACATGACCAATGTTGCCAAGGATCTGCGTGAGACGCTGAAGGCCAAATTCACCATCGCCCGCCCAGAAATCGTTGAAGAGCAGATTTCCAATGATGGCACGCGCAAGTGGCTGATGCGTTTTCCGCCACGCGGTGCAGGCCGTCCGGTCGAGATCGAAACCGTTTATATTCCCGAAGAGGGACGTGGCACGCTGTGCATTTCCAGCCAGGTTGGCTGCTCGCTGACTTGTTCGTTCTGTCACACCGGGACGCAGCGTCTCGTTCGTAACCTGACGGCGGAAGAAATTCTCTCGCAATTGTTATTGGCGCGTGACCGGCTTGGTGACTTCCCAGATGGCTCGACGCCGGTTGGCGCCTATGTGCCAAGCGAAGGTCGCAAGGTGTCCAACATCGTAATGATGGGCATGGGCGAGCCGCTGTATAATTTCGAACATGTGAAGACCGCACTGCTGATCGCGACCGATGGAGACGGCCTGTCGCTTTCCAAGCGTCGTGTTACGTTGTCGACTTCAGGCGTTGTGCCGGAGATTTTCCGCACTGGTGATGAAATTGGCGTGATGTTGGCGATCTCGCTTCATGCGGTACGCGACGAACTGCGCGACATGCTGGTGCCGATCAACAAGAAGTATCCGCTGAAAGAATTGATCGAGGCCTGTCGCAAATATCCCGGCCTTTCCAATGCGCGCCGCATCACTTTCGAATATGTGATGCTGAAGGACGTCAACGACAGTTTGGAAGATGCCAAGATGTTGGTGCAACTTCTCAAGGGCGTTCCAGCCAAGATCAACCTCATTCCGTTCAACCCGTGGCCGGGCACCAACTACCAGTGTTCGGATTGGGCGCAGATCGAGAAATTTGCCGATTTCATCAATCAGGCAGGTTATGCATCGCCAATCCGTACACCACGCGGTCGTGATATTCTCGCAGCCTGTGGCCAGTTGAAATCGGAGTCTGAGCGCATGCGCAAGACCGAGCGTCTGGCGTTTGAAGCCATGATGATTGCCAACCACGGTGCAGATGATTGATCGTCTAGTACGCTGTCTCTTATTTCTTTAGGCGGCGTGCCTGACCCTCAGTGTGGCCGTCGTGAAGTCAATATAGCCATAGGAATAAGCCTTTTCTGGCCGTTCTCTGATTGATTTCAAATCACCGCTTTCCTAAGAAGATATCCGAAACAAAAAACTCGGAGGATCATCCATGCGTTCACTCATTCTGGCACTTGCGGCAGCAACCGCACTTGTCCTGCCTGCCAAGGCTGAAACCGTTACCGTCGCCGTTACTGCAATTGTTGAGCATCCTGCTCTTGATGCAGCCCGTGATGGCGTCAAGGAAGCTCTGGCCGAGGCTGGTTACAAGGAGGGCGAAAACCTCAAATTTGTCTATGAGTCCGCGCAGGGTAACCCGGCAACTGCCGCACAGATCGCCCGCCAGTTCGTAGGCGACGCGCCAAACGTCATCGTTCCGATCTCCACACCATCCGCACAGGCTGTTGTTGCCGCCACCCGCGATATTCCAGTTGTTTTCACTGCCGTTTCCGATCCGGTTGGCGCGCAGCTAATCAAGGAAATGGAAAAGCCAGGTCGTAACGTCACAGGCCTTTCCGATGCGCTTCCGGTCAACGAACATCTGGCGCTGATCAAAGAAATCTCTCCTGAGGCCAAGACTGTCGGCTACATCTACAACTCCGCAGAAGCCAACTCGGTTTCCACGCTGGAGCTGCTTAAGGCTGAAGCTGAAAAGGCTGGTTTAAAGGTCGTTGAATCCGTCGCAACCAAGTCTGCTGAAGTGCAGGGCGCTGCCCGCGCGCTGGTTGGCAAGGCTGACGTGATCTACGTTCCTACCGACAACACAATTGTATCGGCCTTCGAAGCTGCTGCTGGTGTTGCCGCTGAAGCAAAAATTCCACTGTTTGCTGCTGATACAGATTCCGTTGCCCGCGGTGCAGTTGCGGCACTCGGCTTTAACTATTTCGACGTTGGCAAACAAACCGGTGCTGTTGTTGTGCGTATCCTCAAAGGTGAAAAGCCCGGTGATATCGCTGCAACTGTTGCTGTTGGTACCGATCTCGTTATCAACAAGACCGTTGCGGAAAAGGTTGGTGTGACGTTCCCGGAAAGCGTTGTGAAGCGCGCCACCAAGGTTATCGAATAAGCAGGGCAGGGCTGCCTTCGGGCAGCCTCGTTATGTCTTGAGAAAACTGCCGCACGATCTTCGTCATGCCCGGGCCTGTCCCGGGCATCGTCAAAGGTAGATGTGATCCAATCCTCCAGGCAGGATTGCGACGACGGGGTCAGCGAGCAGCTTTCATGGCAGTTTAGGAACTGCAGTAAATGCGCCCAGTGTGAGCATTGGGCGATAAACCAAGGATTTTTCTTGTGAGTCAAATCGCCTTCTGGGGTGCTGTAGAAATGGGGCTGGTTTTCGCCTTTGTTGCTATTGGCGTTTACCTCGCATTCCGTGTGTTGGATTTCCCGGATCTGACCGTAGACGGTTCTTTTCCGCTTGGTGCAGCCGTTGCTGCGGTTCTGATCATCGCGGGTCTGAACCCTTGGCTCGCTTCCGCCTGTGCGATGGCGGCCGGTGCCGTTGCCGGTGTTGTGACCGCGACGCTGAATGTCCGCTTCAAGATCCTCAATCTACTCGCGTCAATTCTGACGATGATAGCACTGTTTTCTGTCAACCTGCGTGTCATGGGCAAACCGAATGTGGCGCTGCTCAATCAGGAAACGATGATCGAACCATTTTATGGTCTTGGTCTGTCTGAATATCTGGTGCGTCCGTTGTTCGTTGGAGCCTTGGTGCTAATCGCTGTGATCGTGGTTTGGCGTTTCCTTGAGAGCGATGCGGGCCTTGCCATGCGCGCGACCGGTGCCAACGCCCGTATGGCGCGTGCGCAGGGTGTGAAGACCGGCAACCAGATTTATCTCGGTATGGCAATTTCCAACGCACTTGTGGCGCTTGGTGGGGCATTGTTTGCACAAACGAACGGTTTTGCCGATGTGACCTCCGGTGTCGGTACCATCGTTGTTGGTCTTGCTGCCGTTATCATCGGTGAAACGCTGTTTGGGGCTCGCGGTATTCTGATTGCTCTGATCGGCTGCGTGTTCGGTTCGATTGCCTATCGCCTTGCCATCCAGCTGGCGCTGTCCAGTGACAGTCTGGGATTGAAGGCATCCGACCTTAACTTCGTTACGGCTGTTCTGGTGGCGATTGCTCTCATCCTTCCAAGACTGCGTCGCGGAGGAGCATCATCATGATCGCGCTCGATGGTATTCAGGTTATCTTCGGTCGAGGCACGCCGCTGCAAAAGCAGGCGCTGTCGAAGGTCGATCTTAAAATTGAAGATGGGTCTTTTGTTACCGTTATCGGCTCCAACGGCGCCGGCAAGTCGACGCTGCTCGGCGTTCTGGCGGGTGATGTTCTGCCGACTGCTGGCAAGGTCACCATTGGCGGCAGTGATGTAACACGCAAACCAACGGCTAACCGTGCTGGCAAGGTCGCCCGCGTATTTCAGGATCCACTGGCTGGCAGCTGCGGTGCGCTCAGCATCGAAGAAAACCTGGCGCTTGCGGCATCACGCGGCAAGTTCCGCGGTCTTCTCCCTGCCTTGGGTGGTGGTCGTCGTGACTTCTTCCGCGAACGCATCGCCTCGCTTAATCTCGGCCTTGAGAACCGCCTGAAAGACCGCATGGATCTGTTGTCGGGCGGTCAGCGTCAGGCTGTATCGCTGGTCATGGCAACGCTTGCCGATTCCGATGTGTTGCTGCTCGACGAACACACGGCGGCACTTGATCCCGGCATGGCGGAATTCGTCATGGAATTGACCCGTAAGGTGGTTGAGGAGCGCAAGTTGACCACATTGATGGTGACGCACTCCATGCGACAGGCGCTGGATTATGGTGACCGCACGATCATGCTGCATGGTGGTGAGATCGTTCTCGATGTGTCCGGTGAAAGCCGTAAGGGCCTGCAGGTCGAAGACCTTATCGAGATGTTCCGCAAGATACGCGGTCAGGCGCTTGATGATGACGAGTTGCTGATCGGCTGATCTTTTCTGCCGTTAGACCATTGTTGCCCAGCACCGGGCAAAAAGAGAGGCGCCGATATAAGGCGCCTCGAAATCTCAGTCGAGATTTTTTTATTCATCCGAAACCCAAGTGAAAGCGCTCCGGTTCTTGCGCCGATACCAATTACATTTTCGGCAGCAAGACCTTGTCGATGACGTGAATGACGCCATTCGATTGTTTGACGTCGGCAATGGTGACGTGGGCTTCATTGCCGGCTTCATCGGTTAGTGTGATCTTGCCCATGCTTTCTTTGGCTTTCAGGATGCAGCCGCCAACGGTTTTGACGTCATGGGTGCCGCCATCGTCCTTGATCATCTTTTCAATCGCGGTCGACATGGCATCTGCAGCAACGACATGGCAGGTGAGGATCTTGGTAAGCTGAGCCTTGTTTTCAGGCTTCAGCAGGGTATCCACGGTGCCTTTTGGCAAGGCGGCGAAAGCTTCATTGGTTGGGGCAAAAACTGTGAATGGCCCCTTTCCCTGCAGCGTTTCGACCAGGCCAGCAGCTTTGACAGCGGCAACCAGCGTGGTGTGGTCTTTGGAGTTCATGGCGTTTTCGACGATGTTTTTGTTCTCATACATCGCGGCGCCGCCAACCATCGGGTTTTTGGCCTGGGCTGCGAATGCAACCGATGAAACTGCTGCGGCAAGCGCAACCATGCGTAGGGTGGATTTTATCATGGCGTATTCTCCTCTGGTTCCGCCAATCGCCACCAGCGTTGTTGCAAGCGGCATATCCGGGACATGAAGAGATACGGGTGATGTTCACACGAAGTTTCAGGACGGTGACATTTTTTTTAAATGAAGGAAAAGCAAACCTACAATTGGCGCGTTGTTCCACTTGCGAGAACAGGGCCTGTTGGTTTGCCAGTTGGGGACCCGCCGTATGGCTCGAGACTGACAGCCAGGGTCATTCCATCATGCAGCGCATCACGCATGTCGACCGGCACGATCATTTCCGCATCGGTATGCGGGTCAATCACGCCAAGCGACCGAGGGCTTCCGTCAGCATTTACCAGCCAAAGTTCGAGAGATTTTTGCTCCTTATCCCCCGCCGCCATTGGCGTCAGAACCATTTTCCCCGTCTCCGCGTCATAAGCCACCATGACGGCCATTGGTGTGTCGGGAGATGATAGTTCGGCCATGTATGACATACGTGTCGATGGCTGGGATGATGGTGACATAACCATCATGACCATGGCGAAGGCCGCAGCAGCGGAAGTCAGCGCTGTCATACTTCGCCAGAAACCGAGTGAACTCCAAATTCGGAACGGGGACTCGATTTGGTGTTGAGAGACGCCAAATAAGCGGTCTTCGACCCTGGCAAGCGTCGCCGCATCTGGTGCTATTGGTTCATAGGCATTATTGAGGCTAGAAAATTGCTCTTCCCAGTTTTTAACAAGGTCGGCAAAGGTCGTGTCGTTGAGAAGACGTTGTTCAACGGTTTTCCGGTCAGCAAACGACAAAACGCCCAGAACATACTCTGCGGCGATGATGTCATCTCGGGGATTGCTCCCTTTAGTTTGCTTCGGGCCTGTCATCTCTCCATGCACTCTTTGAGTTTGATGAGACTGCGTCTCAACCATGTCCGCATTGTATTCAATGGTACAGCGTACCGATCTGCAAGTTCCTGATAGGTCATTCCGTCCAGATAAGCGCGTTTTACGGCCTCCGCACGGGTTTCTTCCAGCTCATCGAGACACAAATCTATTGTGCGACCTGTATCCCTTTGCAGTGTCGCCTGCTCCGGGTTTGGGGCTTGGTCACTCAGATCAAAAACCTCATCCAACTCGCTGGCTATCGGTTTACGCATACGAATCATATCTATTGACTGATTGCGCGCAATTGTTGCCAGCCAGCTTTCCGGAGTACCGGATATGGCCGAAAACAAATGAGAACGCTGCCAGATCTTGACGTAAACTTCCTGCAGCGCCTCGTCGGCATCTGTCCGATTTTTTAATATACGCAGGCAAATGGAGAAAAGTTTCGAGCTTGTCTGGTTGTAAAGCACAACAAAGGCCTTGCGATCGGATAGCGCAATATTGCTTATCAAGCGGGCAAGGTCTTCGTTTGGCATTTCTCCATCCCGATGTCACAAAGAACAAAACGTTCTTGCGTTCTCTAAGAGTCGACTTTTGAACGTATAGCTCGTGGCAAGTCGCAACAAACTCTCTTGCCGAAGGCCTGCGCGGTTTGCTTTTTATTTGGTCTGGGTGAGGAAAATCTTCACTGCAAATAGCGAGAAGACCCCCGCGATCGTATAATCTAGCCCGCGCAGAACCTTGCGATTACGCTGCAGCCATGAAGACAGGGCATCCGCGGCAATGACAATGCCGATACCGATTGGCAGCGCGACGATAATTGACCAAATGCCCAGGAAGATCAGCTTGCCGGTGACGTGCGGATCCGATGCGCTGACGAACTGCGGCAGGAACGTCATGAAGAAGATAATGACCTTCGGGTTCAGAAGATTGACCCACAGTCCGTTCACAAGCGCGGAAACCCACGATCCTTGTGTCTTTTCTTCTGCCGGTTTCGCCATCACGAAATCGGAACCTTTGCGAATGGCCTGAATGGCCAGCCAGACGAGGTAGGCAGCGCCACCTGTCTTCAAGATCAAAAAGGCGGTCGGTGAGGCAACGATGAGGGCGGCAACACCAAATGCCACCAGCATGGTGTGAACGGTAATGCCAAGATTGGTACCGACCAGGGTCATGAAGCCAGCAGCACGCCCCTCACGCAGGGAGCGGCTGATCCACAGCGTCATGTCAGGACCGGGCGTGACAGCCAAAAGCAGAATAGCGATGGTGAATGCAATGAGAGTTGGCAGGCTTGGCACGAAATCCATGAGAATGGTACCCGGTTAATGTGTCCTTTGGCCAAGCTGTAGCGGTATTTTCTAATTCTGCCAATCGTTGCTTATATTAGGCTTGCGGAAAATGATCGTGGTGGTGCCGTGCTGTTCCGCAAAACCAGCTTCACATCCAAAATTTGACTGCTTGCCAGTTCCTCGTCATTCAGGATGGCACTTACTGCCTTGGCTGCGATGTCTTCAAATGGCTGCTGCATTGTTGTCAGGGCTGGTGTGCTCAAGGCGGCCTCTGGAACACCGTCAAAACCGATGACCGAGACATCGTTGGGAACAGATATGCCACGTTCAGTTAGCCACTGTATGGCGTAAAGCGCGATACGATCCGACATGGCAAGCAGTGCTGTTGGTGGTTCAGGTGCCGAAAACAGCGCTTCCAATGCGTTAACGACGCTCTTTTTGTCGTTGAGCGTGGCGTGGATCGCAACGTCTTGCGGATTGATGTCGAAGTCCCGTAGGGCATCGAAATAACCTTCGATGCGCAGTCTCGCGCTGGATGACATTGCAGAGGTTACCGCCTCTGGTTTCACCGTTCCCGGAACTGCCGAGCGGTGGGTGATCGCCAGGACGGCAAAGTTCTTGTGGCCAAGTTCTGCCAGGTGTCGGGCAGCGGTTTCTGCACCCTTGCGATTATCAATTTCGATGATCGGAAAGCCGTCTTCGGCGTTTTCCAGCGCCAGCGCGACGCAGGGAACTTGCCGCTGCCGGCTGAGATCAACCAGCCTTGCGCCTTCTTTGACGCAGAGAAGAATAAAACCATCAACCAGAGCGCTGTTGATATTCCAGGCCAGTTTTTGCTGATTGCGGGCAGAAACCAGTGCAATGCCAGTGCCGGTTTCATCGCAAACATCACTGACAGCCTTCATCATGGCGCGTGCCCATGGGTCATCAAAGAAATAGGAGAGCGGCTCCAATGATGCGACGCCGATGGCGTTGAACTTGCCGGCACGCAGCAGTCGGCCCTTCACGTCAGGTCCTTTATAGCCAAGATCCCGCGCGATACCGAGCACACGTTCGCGGACTTCTTCACGGACGATTTCCGGCCGGCTGAAAACATTCGATGCCGTACCTTGGGAAACCCCTGCCGCCTTGGCGATATCTGCCAGTCTTATCGGGCCTTTTGTCAAAACCACTCCTTTTTTGTCTTCATAAAAAGTAGCAGCTTTTTGTATCGGTTCAAGAAACGTTTGACAGAGCGAATTTTTGCGTAATATTGAATCGGTTCAATTTGATTTCCATATTGTTATTGAATCGATTCAATTTTGAGGTGACGAAATGCATCCCTTGTACGAGGATATGTTCCGCGAAAGGTGGGGCAGCCTGTCTTATTGCGACGAGAAAATTAATGCGTGTGATCTAAAACCGGCGCACAACCAATGCGGTGATCATGGCGGTCACAACGCGAGCAACAATTTTGGACCGGAACGGCAGAGGAAAAAAAAGACCATGCTGTCGAAAGCCTGGTCTTTCTGTTTGCCGATCGATGAACGGTATCGGTGAACGCGGATATCGCGACGCCAGCTATCTACTGCTGCGCCTTGAGAAAGGAATCAAAAGCGCCGGTGTAATCTCCATGCCAACGTGACAGAGGTGGCCTGTTTTCAACGATATCGCCTGCGGCCCAGAGAATACGCTTTTCGTCTGTCTTTCTGTCCACTTCGCCGTCCGGGCACAGTATATAGAAATCACCGTGACCAATGCTTTCCAGCATGAACTCAATGGTTTGTTCCGGTGTCCATGCCCCCTCAGGTTTTTCCGTGCGACCATTGGCCGTGAGGTTGGTAAAGACAAAACCGGGGATCAGCATATGGGCGGTGATCGCGCAATCGGCAACGTTGCGCAGTTCATGCTGCAGTGCCTCGGTAAAGGCTTTGACACCGGCTTTTGAAACATTATAGGCCGGATCGCCCGGAGGGGTGGTGATGCCTTGTTTGGAGCCGGTATTGATGATCAGGCCCGGCTCGCCATGGCCAATCATGCCTGGTCCAAACACTCGGCTGCCATTGATGACGCCGAGCAGGTTGACGCCAAACACATTTTCCCAATTGGTCTGCGGGCCAAAGATCGAGCTGCCCGGCTGAATTCCGGCATTGTTCATCAACACATGCACCCGACCGAAACGCTGGATAACGGCGCGTTCCAGTGCGCCGAGGTCATCGGGTTTTGAAACATCAGACGCAATCGACACGACCTGCGCTTCGCCTTCCTCGGCCTCTGCCAATACATCGGCGTAAGCATTGGCCAAGTTGTCGCCCTCCAGATCCGCCAGCACGACACTCATACCGAGACTTGCGAATTTTTTTGCTGCCGCCAGCCCTATCCCCGAAGCGGCCCCTGTGATGACCGCGACATTGCCTTGCGCGAATGCTGGATGCGGATTGTTCATCGGTCTCTCCTCAAACCTTCCCTTCAGAGCGAAGATGCCCGGATGGCTTAATTCACGAGGACGGATTTTGTTCCCGATGGAATTTCACTTGCTCTGACACTGCCTTTCACCGGTTTTCCTTGCGTGCGCCAATAAACTCGCTAAAAGTGCCGCATTCCCAAGGAAATGGCGAACTCATCGCTCGCCGGTACGCAGATGGACATCACTCATGGCACTTCCGAAAGACGTTAAGAAAGTCGTTCTCGCCTACTCTGGCGGTCTCGATACCTCGATCATCCTGAAATGGCTCCAGACCGAACTCGGTGCGGAAGTCGTAACCTTCACAGCTGACCTTGGTCAGGGCGAAGAGCTGGAACCAGCACGCAAGAAGGCCGAGATGCTGGGCATCAAGGAAATCTTCGTTGAGGACGTTCGCGAAGAATTCGTGCGTGATTTCGTATTCCCAATGTTCCGCGCCAACGCTGTTTATGAAGGCGTCTATCTGTTGGGCACGTCCATTGCGCGTCCGCTGATTTCCAAGCACCTCATCGATATTGCCAAGAAGACCGGCGCAGACGCGATTGCCCACGGCGCAACCGGCAAGGGCAACGACCAGGTTCGCTTCGAACTTTCCGCCTATGCGCTGAACCCTGATATCAAGATCATTGCTCCATGGCGCGACTGGGCCTTCAAGAGCCGTACTGATCTGCTGAAGTTTGCCGAAGAAAACCAGATCCCGGTTGCCAAGGACAAGAAGGGCGAGGCGCCATTCTCCGTCGACGCCAACCTGCTGCACTCCTCTTCCGAGGGTAAGGTTCTGGAAGACCCGGCTGTCGAGGCTCCGGAATATGTGCACATGCGCACGATCTCTCCGGAAGCTGCACCGGATCAGGCAACAACCATCAAGATTGGTTTCCGCAAGGGTGATGCCTGCTCGATCAACGGTGTTGAAATGTCGCCGGCAACCTTGCTTGCTGCGCTGAACAATTACGGTCGTGACAATGGTATCGGTCGTCTCGACCTCGTTGAGAACCGTTTCGTTGGCATGAAGTCGCGTGGTGTTTACGAAACGCCTGGCGGTACAATCCTGTTGGCTGCTCACCGCGCCATCGAATCCATCACGCTTGACCGTGGTGCAGCCCATCTTAAGGATGAGCTGATGCCACGTTACGCCGAGCTGATCTATTACGGCTTCTGGTTCTCGCCAGAGCGCGAAATGCTGCAGGCACTGATCGACAAGAGCCAGGAGCATGTTGAGGGCGAAGTCACGTTGAAACTCTACAAGGGCAATGTGATGGTGACTGGCCGCGAAAGCGACAAGTCGCTCTACTCCGACAAGCTGGTGACGTTTGAAGACGACCAGGGTGCCTACGACCAGAAGGATGCAGCTGGCTTCATCAAGCTCAACGCACTTCGTCTGCGCACCCTCGCAAAGCGTAATCAGGGCAAGTAATCGACAGAGCCTGTGATTTTAAAGAACCGCGGTGGCGACGCCGCGGTTTTTTCACGCCGTTTTGCGGGTGAAGCTGGCAAAACCGATGTAGCCAGCGATGGCCATAAATTCCATAAAAGGAATAACAGTGCCGAAGGCGAGTAGTGGCGAGCCAATAAGCGAGGCCACAACACCGGCGATAAAGCCGGAACTCATCTGGATAAAACCCATCATTGCCGATGCCGAGCCCGCAATATGCGGAAAGGGCGCCATCGCAGCCGTCACGATATAAGGCGTGATCAATGCGATGCCGAAGGTGGCAACAGCCACCGGCCCCATGATGGTAATGAACGATGGCTCCAGAAGGAAAACTGACAGGATCATCAATGTTCCGCCGATGCCCGAACAGCATAGTCCGAGAATTGCGGAGTGGCGGTCACCTAAGATTTTGACCAGAAACCGCAGCGCGACAGAACCGGAGAAATAAGCGCCTGATTGCATCAGCATGCTCAGCCCAAATCCCGTTGGCGTCAGGCCGACCTCATTGATGAGGATAAAGGACAGCATCGTGGCTTGGGCATAAAGGGCGCCAACCGAACCGGCCATGATCATGGCTGCAAAGAGGAAACGTTTGTTTCTGAGCAATTCGGCGTAGGCTCGGACGAGGTTACTCGGCCTGATCAGCTTTCTGTCCGGCACGGTTGTCTCACGCAGGAAAAATACGACTGCGACCACCGATATGACGCCAAAACCAACCATCAGCCAAAAAACAGAATGCCAACCAAAGGCGGCAAGCGACAGTCCGCCCATTGTCGGGCCAATAGCAGGGCCGATTGCCAGCATGATGCCGATCAGGTTGAGGATACTGGATGCTTCAGATCCAATAAACTGGTCGCGGACAATGGCGCGCGCCACCGTCATGCCAACGGATACGCCGATACCCTGGATAAGTCGGGCGGCCAGGAGAAACTCGACAGATGGAGCAGACACTGCAATCAGCCCGCCTGCCAGATAGATCGACAGAAAAACAAGGCTGGCTGCCTTACGACCAAAAGCATCCGATGCCGGGCCGGATACAAGCTGCGCCAGCGCGAAACCTGCAAAATACAGGGCAAGGCTGATCTTGATTGCCGCTTCCGTTGTGCCGAATGCATTGACCAGTTCCGGCATGGCCGGCGTGTAGATCGCCATGGAAATTGGCCCGATCGCCATTAGCAGGGCACCAAGAATGGCGGTGCGCCGTGTAGTCATGATCGGAGTAGGAGCGGGTAGAGGAGGCGACATTCGTTCTGATATTCCGATTATCGCCGCTTAAGGCTGATCCTGCAGGTTTTGCAGATTGCTGTTCAGGAGGGTGAGTGACCGATGCATGGTATCAACCTCTGTCTTGGTCATGCCTTTGGTCGCCTGCGTGATCAGGGCATCGATCTCAATGCGAATTTCCTTGAGCATAACGGTCGAGGCCGGAGCGAGAAACACGCGCTTGGAGCGGCGATCCTTCTGATCCTGTTGGCGCTCGACAAGGCTCAAGCCCTCCAGCCGGTCAAGATAGGCGCAGAGGGTCATTGGCTCCACGCCGATACGGGCGGCAATTTCAGTTTGCCTGCTGCCATTGATAGCAGCGATTGTCAGCAAGGTTCGAGCTTCACCTGGCGTCAATTCCAGACCGGCTATAGAGACACGTTTTTCAAATGCGCTGTTGAACAGGCGCGCACCGGAAATGACCAGAAATGCAATCGATTGTGTTTCCTGATGCTGTGTCATGAGCCGCCTTCCATAAGGCAGACTTACTAGTTTTACCGTGGAAATCAAATCAACTTGCGAGGCACCTAGTCGCCAAAGCCGCAAATCAACGCGCTTTGGCTTCAAACGCTGTCGATAAACGACACGACATCTTCAAGAACTTCCGCCTTGGCGGGATCACCGATGGATTGGGCAATGGTCAGTTGGTCCCGGAAATAAGAGCCAAAATCGAAATAGGTATCGTCGGTGATGTGGGTAAGATCGACCACTTCGCCCATTGCATTCAAGGCATGGATGGGAAGTTCAGACGATAGCTCGCTATATATCGTCTGCTGTATTTGCCCGGCCTGATAATATTCAGTTGCCATGTCGCGTAATTCGCGCGGGCTTATGCTGGAGAAATTAACACGCTCATTTTGCTCTTGCGGGGCCGCAAAGGTTTCGCTGTTTGATTGTTCTTCGATACGAGGAATTTCAATTTCTGGCGTCGGATTTTTCTTGGCGCTATTGTTAAAAATGAAATTCGCGGATGTCCGTAAAGAATAAATCTCCATAATTTATATCTCCATCATGGGATATTATTGGAAAAATACATCACACGTTCAGGGTGTCGGTCAATATTCTGCACGCCTCAAAGGGCAGCGTGTCGGCTTTATGCACCGGATATTGTCGTGAGGTTTCAAAACGCCTGCAATCCCTGACTTCTTCTCTACCCTTATCCCCCTTTCTGATGCCAAATCGGGTAACATTTCCGCCTTGGTGGTGGGCGCAAAAACCTCATTTTAAACCTGCGAAGCTGATTGGATTTTGACCAATGCCTGTACTATATGCGGTTTAAGGTAACAGTTCAGAGGTGAAGGCATATGACATCGCATTCCGCAGCAAATCAGGCGCTTTTTCAGTGGACCGGACCGAACGGATTGCCGCAGTTCGACGCGGTGAAAGACAGTGATTTTGCGCCAGCCTTTGATGTCGCATTGGCAAATCACGAAGCGGAAATCGAAGCGATTGCAGGCAATGCCGAGGCCGCAACCTTTGTAAACACCATCGTTGCGCTGGAAATTGCCGGCGACGAACTTTCACGTGTTTCGTCGATCTTCTGGAACAAGGCGGGCTCCAACACCAACGAGACCATTCAGGCGCTGGAGCGTGAAATCGCGCCGAAAATGTCGCGTCATTATTCGAAGATTGGTATGAATGCGCAGCTTTTTGCTCGCATCGATGCTCTCTGGGAAAAGCGTGAGACGCTTGGCCTGACGACTGAGGAAAAGCGGGTTCTGGAACGACATTGGAAGGGTTTTGTCCGCTCCGGCGCCAAGCTAGCCAAGGACCGTCAAGAACGGCTTGCTGCAATTAACGAGCAACTGGCTGGTCTTGGTGCCAAGTTTGGCCAAAACGTTCTGGCCGATGAAAAAAACTGGTCGCTGGCGTTGTCCAGTGACGAGGAGCTTGCCGGCATTCCTGCATTTTTGCGTGACGCAATGGCCTCAGCTGCCAAGGAAAAAGGTCTGGGCGCGGCCTATGCGGTAACCCTGTCGCGTTCGATTATCGAACCGTTCCTGACATTCTCCGAACGTCGTTATCTGCGTGAGCAGGCCTTCAAGGCCTGGGTGGCGCGCGGTGCGAATGGCGGAGAAACCGACAATATCGACATTGTCAAACAGACGCTGGCGCTGCGTGAGGAAAAGGCCGGTCTGCTCGGTTACGAAAGCTTTGCTGCATACAAGCTGGACGACACCATGGCGAAAACGCCACAGGCGGTAAATGGCCTGTTGACCACGGTATGGGAAAAGGCTGTTGCTCGGGCCCGTGAGGAAGAAGCCGAGCTTGCCGACCTCATCCGCGAAGAAGGCCGTAATCACGAGGTTTCCCCATGGGATTGGCGTCACTACGCCGAAAAGCTGCGTGCACAGAAGTTCAATTTTTCTGAAGCCGAACTGAAGCCATATCTTCAGCTCGAAAAGATCATTGATGCCTGCTTCGACGTGGCAACACGACTATTTGGCGTTCGTGCCTCCGAGATGAAGGGTGTGACCGGTTATCATCCGGATGTGCGGGTTTTCGAAATTCGTGACGACAAGGGTGCGCTGAAAGCAATGTTCCTTGGTGATTATTTCGCGCGTCCGTCCAAGCGTTCCGGTGCGTGGATGAGCTCGTTCCAGTCGCAGCACAAACTGACCCTGAAAAACGGTGTTCAGGGCGAACTGCCGATCATCTACAATGTTTGCAATTTCGCCAAGCCAGCGGAAGGCAAGCCGGCGCTGCTGTCGCTGGACGATGCCCGTACCCTGTTCCATGAATTCGGCCATGCGCTGCACGGCATGTTGTCCGACGTGACCTATCCTTCCGTTTCGGGAACCGGTGTGTCACGTGACTTCGTGGAACTGCCGTCGCAGCTTTACGAACACTGGCTGACAGTGCCGGAAATTCTCAGCACCTATGCGCTGCATTTCGAAACCGGTCAGCCAATGCCGAAAGCGTTGCTGGACAAGGTTCTGGCAGCGCAAACCTTCAATGCCGGTTTCAACACGGTGGAATATACCTCGTCGGCGTTGGTCGACATGGCGTTCCACAACCGCAGCAAGGTGAATGATCCCATGGCGGTGCAGGCTGAAGTGCTGTCTTCGCTTTCCATGCCGCAGTCTTTGGTCATGCGTCACGCCACCCCGCACTTCCAGCACGTCTTCTCCGGTGACGGATATTCTGCCGGTTATTACTCCTACATGTGGTCCGAAGTTCTGGATGCCGATGCGTTTGCGGCATTTGAGGAAAGTGGCAACCCGTTCAACGCGGAGCTTGCCCGCAAGTTGAAGGAGAATGTCTACTCGTCTGGCGGTTCCGTTGACCCTGAGGCGGCCTATCTGGCATTTCGTGGAAAAATGCCAAGCCCGGATGCGATGCTGAAAAAGCGTGGTTTAATCTAACAATATGAGGCGGGGTCATTCCCCGCCTTTTTGTTGAAAACTATGCGGAAATCGAAAGCGTTTCAGAAAACGCCAACCGCTTTGGGTTGCGCGCTTTGGCTGTCATATTTTTATGTTATTGCGTATACGCAAGGGTCATATGACATGGCCCCCCCTTTCGCAAAACCAAAAAAAAGGTTATGAGCGCGCCAAATGAACTGGCGCACCCTCCCGAATTGAGCGCCCAACCTCAGAGATTTTGAACAATGGCAATTCGCAACATCGCGATCATCGCGCACGTTGACCATGGGAAAACAACCCTCGTTGACGAACTTCTGAAGCAGTCCGGCTCGTTCCGTGACAACCAGCGCGTTGCTGAGCGCGTTATGGACTCCAACGACCTCGAAAAAGAGCGCGGCATCACCATTCTCGCCAAGGCAACTTCGGTTGAGTGGAAGGGTGTTCGCATCAACATCGTCGACACCCCCGGCCACGCCGACTTCGGTGGCGAAGTTGAGCGTATCCTTTCGATGGTGGATGGCGCGATCGTTCTGGTCGACTCGTCTGAAGGCCCAATGCCGCAGACCAAGTTCGTTGTTTCCAAGGCGCTCAAGGTTGGTCTTCGCCCAATCGTCGCGATCAACAAGATCGACCGTCCAGACGGCCGTCATGAAGAAGTTATCAACGAAGTTTTCGACCTGTTCGCAAACCTCGATGCGACTGATGAACAGCTCGACTTCCCGATCCTGTACGGTTCGGGCCGCGATGGCTGGATGAACGTCAACCCGGAAGGTCCTAAGGATGAGGGTCTTGCACCACTTTTGGATCTGGTTCTGAAGCACGTTCCTGAGCCAACAATTGAAGAAGGTCCTTTCCGCCTGATCGGTACCATTCTGGAAGCCAACCCCTTCCTCGGCCGTATCATCACTGGTCGTATCGCATCTGGTTCGATCAAGCCTAACCAGGCCGTCAAGGTCTTGGGTCAGGATGGAAAGACCATCGAAACCGGTCGTATTTCCAAGATTCTCGCGTTCCGCGGTATTGAGCGCACAGCTATTGACGAAGCGCATGCAGGCGACATCGTTGCTATTGCCGGTCTCTCCAAGGGTACCGTTGCTGATACATTCTGTGATCCTTCGGTCACGGAAGCGATGAAGGCTCAGCCGATCGATCCGCCAACCGTTACGATGTCCTTCATCGTTAACGACAGCCCGCTTGCCGGCACAGAAGGCGACAAGGTAACGTCTCGCGTTATCCGCGACCGTCTGTTCAAGGAAGCTGAAGGCAACGTCGCTCTCAAGATCGAAGAAGCCGAAGGCAAGGATTCATTCTTCGTTTCCGGTCGTGGCGAATTGCAGCTTGCAGTTCTGATCGAAACCATGCGTCGCGAAGGTTTCGAACTTGCAGTTTCGCGTCCTCGCGTTGTGATGCAGAAGGACGAGAACGGCCAGACCATCGAGCCGATCGAAGAAGTCGTTATCGACGTTGATGAAGAGCATTCCGGTGTCGTTGTTCAGAAAATGTCTGAACGTAAGGCTGAAATGACCGAACTGCGTCCATCCGGTGGTAACCGCGTTCGTTTGAAGTTCCTTGCTCCGACCCGCGGTTTGATCGGCTACCAGTCCGAACTGCTGACGGATACGCGCGGTACGGCAATCATGAACCGTCTGTTCCATGACTACCAGCCATTCAAGGGTGCTATTGCCGGTCGCGTCAACGGCGTTCTGCTGTCCAACGGTTCGGGTGAAGCGGTTGCTTACGCGATGTTTAACCTTGAGGATCGCGGCCCGATGATCATCGAGCCAGGTGAAAAGGTTTACGCTGGTATGATCATTGGTATTCATACCCGTGACAACGATCTCGAAGTAAACGTTCTGAAGGGCAAGCAGCTCACCAACATCCGCGCTGCTGGCAAGGATGAAGCCGTGAAGCTGACACCGCCAATCCGCATGACCCTTGACCGCGCATTGTCGTGGATTCAGGACGATGAGCTGATGGAAGTCACGCCAAAGTCGATCCGCCTGCGCAAGATGTTCCTTGACGCGAACGACCGCAAGCGTTTCGAAAAGTCCAAGCTTGCTGTTTGATTGACTTGAAGATTTTGATTTTAGAAAACCCGGCCATTGTGCCGGGTTTTTTATTTGTGGCTTTCCATGAAAGGCGCTTGCTGCTTCGGTTAAAAAAGCGTTAACGTTGGTGCGTCGTCCACATGATAAGGTTGTGGGTAAGCTTCAGGTCGTTAACCTTTACGGCTGGCAAGTTTGCCTCGCCGGGGCCAGAAGCGCGTTATGAAAACGTTATCGATAGAGATTCGCCGAGCAGAACCGCAGGACGCGGGTGCCATTTCCCAGGCACACCGTATGTCGTGGGAACAGACCTATTCGGGTCTCATTCCACATAAGCCCCTGACGCAGATGCTGGAACGCCGTGGCGAAAGCTGGTGGCGCAAGGCGACACGCGGCTCCGCGACCATGCTGGTGGTCGAAGTGGCTGGTGTTATTGCCGGTTATGCGACGCTCGGCCTTAGCCGCGCCCGTGGCCTGCCACATGATGGCGAAGTCTATGAGTTGTATCTGCGTCCTGAATATCAGGGTATCGGCCTTGGCTCGGTACTGTTTACCGAAGCTCGCCGGCTGCTGAAATCGCTTGGCTGTGATGGCATCGTCGTCTGGTGCCTTGAAGACAGCGAACTGGCAAACCGGTTCTTCCGATCGCATGGCGGCCGCGATGTTGCAGAAGGCATGGAAGACTTTGCTGGCAAGCAACTTAAAAAAGTTGGTTACGCCTGGAAGTAAAAGGCAATACGGCAGGACACGTATTGCTTGAAACCCGCGGTCGCTATTACCGTTTTTCTTGAAATTCGGCTTCGTACCAAAGCCTGTGTTGCATTGCAGGTTGTTTCCCAGTATCGAACGATCCACCATTACACTTGGCCACCACACCTGGATTGAGGGATCACGAATGCGTATTGATGCAATTTCTATTGGTAAGAACCCGCCTGATGACGTGAACGTCATCGTAGAAGTGCCGGTTGGCGGCCACCCAATCAAATACGAGATGGACAAAGAAGCTGGCGCTCTGATCGTGGACCGCTTCCTTTATACCCCGATGACCTATCCGGGAAACTACGGTTTCGTGCCGCATACCCTGTCTGATGATGGCGATCCTATCGACGTTCTGATCTGCAACACCCGTCCGCTGGTACCGGGTTGCGTTATCAACGTTCGTCCTATTGGCGTCATGGTCATGGAAGATGATGGCGGTCAGGACGAGAAGATCATTGCGGTTCCGGCTCCAAAGCTGACGCGCCGCTACGACAAGATCGAAAACTACACAGACCTGCCGGAAATCACGCTCAAGCAGATCGAACACTTCTTTGAGCACTACAAGGATCTTGAGCCGGGTAAGTGGGTTAAGATTGGCGGCTGGCAGAACGTAGACGTTGCTAAGAAGCTGATCGTTGAAGCCATCGAGCGCTACAAGGCTCAGGGCTGATCCAGCAGCTTTTCAAGCTTGATTATCAAGTCCTCCGGGTCAGCATCGATCCGGAGGATTTTTTTACGGGCTGTTTCGCCCGATATAAATGAAATTGTGCTCTTGGGTACGCGCAGAGATTTTGCGAGCAAAGCAATAAGGGCTTTGTTGGCCTTGCCATTCTCCGGTACGGCGCTGACACGTGCTTTCAGCACCACATCATCATCAGCACTTGTTTCCAGCTTCTTCAGCACGTCGCGCCCACCATTTGGTGTCAGGCGCACAGACAGACGCAGATGGTCGTTGAACGCGGTCCACGGTCTGTCGGTCATACCAGCGCATCCTGTCGGTGAAGACATCTGCCGGTCTATAAGTTTACACCGGCAGTCCTATGGGCAGTCTGTGATGCCTTATTGGAACAGCGACAACAGGAACGGTCGGATCGGATTTTGTATGATCATCTGCAGGAAAACGATGCCAAGCAGAACGATGATCGGTGAAATGTCGATACCGCCGAGATTTGGCAGAACACGCCGGATGGGACGCAGGACTGGCTCTGTAACGTTGTATAAAAAGGCGCCAATCGAGCTGACGAACTGGTTTCTTGAATTGATGACGTTGAACGCATAGAGCCAGGAAAAAATGGCGCTTGCGATCAATATCCACCAATACAGATTCAGTGCTAGAATGATAACACTAAGCAGCGCGTCTATAATGCCTGGCATCAATATCTCCATGAGTTGCAGACAGACATTTAGACATTGCAGCTTGAACCGGCAAGACCCGCCGCAACAGGGCTGGTGATTCATGCTTAATAGCTTTATGGAAGCGCGAGATAATCACGCGCCTCATCCATCTATTGCCGTGGTCCTGCCTCATATCGATTGGCCACCAGCCGAAAGTCAAACCAATGTCTCTGCCTTCCGCTGAAAATCGCTTCGGCGCTTTCCGGCATCCCTCTTACCGCCGTTTCTTCACGGCGCGTTTCTTTTCAGCTTTTGCCGTACAGATCGTCAGCGTATCCGTCGGTTGGCAGATGTATGAGGTAACGGGTAACAGTTTCTACCTTGGCTTGATCGGCCTGTTTCAGTTTCTGCCATCGCTTCTGCTTATTCTGGTTACGGGCACCGTGGCCGACAGGCATAATCGTCGCATGATCATGGCAAGCTGCCTGCTGGTTGCCTGTCTATGCGCTGCTATGCTGCTGGGATTGACACTGACGCATAATTTCGTGCCGTGGCTGGTGTTTCTTATTCTCGTCATCTTTGGCATTGAGCGGGCGTTTATGGGCCCTGCCGTGCAATCGCTTGCCCCCAACCTTGTCCCGGCAGAAGACCTGCCCAATGCGATTGCCTGGAACTCATCGTCCTGGCAGATGGCCTCGATCATGGGCCCGGTTGCCGGTGGCCTGCTGTATGGCGCCGACGCATGGATTGCCTACTCAGTGGCGCTTGCGTTGTTTGCCCTTTCCGCTGTATTGGCCTTCTCCATCAAGAAGCCGGAACAACGCAGCCCGGCCCGTGCCGTATCTCTGGAAAGCATGCTGGCAGGCTTTCGCTTCATCTCGCAGGAAAAAATCGTTCTCGGCGCGATCTCGCTTGATCTGTTTGCCGTGCTGCTCGGCGGTGCGGTGGCGCTGATGCCGATTTTTGCCAAGGAAGTGCTGACACTTGGTCCTTGGGGCCTTGGTCTTCTGCGTGCAGCACCCGGCATTGGTGCAATCGTGGTTGCGGCTTTTCTGGCCTTTAACCCCATTCGTCATCATGCCGGCATGCTGATGTTTGTCGGCGTGGCGCTGTTTGGTGTGGCGACTATTGTATTTGGCCTGTCCCAGACCGCATGGGTTTCCATTGGTGCGCTGATGGCGATGGGTGCTGCTGACATGGTGTCGGTTTATGTGCGTGAAACGCTGATTGCGCTTTGGACGCCGGACGAGGTGCGTGGTCGCGTCAATGCCGTCAACATGGTGTTTGTCGGCGCATCCAATGAACTGGGCGAGTTTCGCGCTGGTACCATGGCGCACGTGATCGGCGCTGTCCCGGCCGTGGTGATTGGCGGTTTTGGAACACTGGCTGTGGCGGTCGTCTGGGCGTTGAGCTTCCCGAAGCTGCGCAGAGTCGACAGTCTGGATATGCCGAAACATCTCTAGACGTTCTTCCATCGTCAAATTCGGGGGAGGTGTTCGGCAAGACTTACAGCGCTTTCTGGCGCTGTGGTTTTCCTTCAAAAACCATTTCCAGAAAATTCGACAACCAGGCCCGAAGCGGCGTGTCGAACATCATCCGTCCCTCGAGGTGCTTGCTGCCGACCTGAGCATTCGGCATCGTGAAACGTTCAGCACCGTGTACGACCCAGCGCTGCATCATGGCGCGGGTCAATTCCGCGTGGAACTGCAGCCCCCAGGCGTTCTTCCCGTAACGAAAAGCCTGGTTGGGATAGGCATCACCGGTTGCCAGAAGATCAGCACTCCGTGGCAGTTCGAACCCTTCACGATGGAAATGGTAGACCATCTTTGGCCAGTGTGGCATCAGCAACCGGCCCTTCTCGGTGCTGTGCAGTGGGTACCAGCCGATTTCGACCTGACCATCATTGGCGGCATGAACCTTGCCGCCAAGATGTTTCGACAACATTTGCGCACCAAGACAGATGCCGAGAAACGGCTTGTCCTCTTTGAGTGGCACTTTCAGCCAGTCGATTTCCGTCTTGACGTAATCATGCGGATCGTTGGCGCTCATCGGGCCACCGAAAATAACTGCACCAGCGTGGTTCACTAGAGTGTCGGGCAGGGGATCACCCAGCGCTGGTCGACGGACATCCAGCGAATATCCTTTTTCCTCCAGCATCTGGCCAACTCTGCCGGGTGTTGACCGCTCTTGATGCAGAACGACCAGTATTGCAGGCTTCCGGCTCTGTTGACGGGAGGGGTCAAACAGCATTTTCGTCGTTTTCATTTTCCCTGACATTTGTGGTGCGCGTTGCAGCCTGTTGCCGTTGCAAAACCCGATCGCGGACGGAAACACCGAGCAGATCGGCGATACGCCAGATCACGTGGTCTTCCATTTCGCTGCGATCGCCATCTGCGTAAACGATATCCCAGAGGATACCGATCAACGCGACGCGCTGGGCTTCATCAAGGTGACGGCGAATATCCGTGGTAAAACGGTAATAATCGACCGCTTCGGTGCCCGCCTCGCGTCCGGCCTCGAGAAGAGCTTCCAGCGTGCTGCCACTCAACGAATAATACTGCGAAAGTATTTCCCGCAATTTCTGGCGTTCGCTTTTGGAAATGGTGCCATCGGCTTCCATCACCTGGAAACATAGCGCCGCAACAGCGACACGCAGATCATCCGGTGCAAAGTCTTTTCCGGAATGACCACCCGTAAGTTCCTGAAAAAAGGATTGAATACGATTAAGCATGCCTATCCTGTTCAAATTGGCGCTTCATGAGACTTGCAGATCAAAACAGCTTGAGCCGAGTTTTGGGTTCCTGTTCAGAGCCGGCCTTTTTAACGCCCGGGTCATCCGGCAAACCGCCAAAGAACGGAACTGGTTCCTCTTCCTTTGCCGTTTCTGCCAATGGCGGTGCAGCAATTGTTTCTTTGGATTTGGGGGCAGGCGTCGATGTTTGAGCTGGTGCTGGTGTTGAGATCGGCTTTGCCGGCTTTTCTGCTTTCTCGGCAACTGTCACGACAGGCGGAATGTCGATCGGCTTTACTGCTGCAGGCTTAGGCTCAGGTGCTTCTGGCGTCGCTGGCTTGGCAACCGGTGGCAGTGAGGCGAATGCCTCTTTGACATCGGCATTTTCCAACGGGCCTTCGATTTGTCCAAACGGCGCCTTCCACTCAAAGGCATCCAGTCGACCGGTGACCGGTGAGATGGGCAACCATTTTTCAGAGGCAATGCCATCAGCCACCCATGAAGGATCACGGGGCGCACGCAGCGCCTGCGCCATCCAGTGACGCACTCGGCCCTGATCACCGTTTTCAGAATCTTCAATATCCGCCATCAGCAGGAAAATGCTTTCACGCGGTTCAATTCTGGCGGCTGCTTCAGCTTTGCTGCGGGCCTTGGCAAATTCCTTGGCATCCAGTGCAGCATGCGCCACGGTAAACAGCGATTCAACGTTGTTGGGTCGCAGGGCTTCCAGCTTCTCTGCCCGCTTTAGACGATCGATTGCCGTATCGCCGCTGCGTGCACGCACGTAAACGGCCGCGACTTCAGGGTGCGGGGCGATTTTCCACACACTTTCCAGCACCGAGGCTGCCTTGCGCAGATTATCTTCGCGAATATAGGCCTTGGCGGCAATGAGAGCGGCCGGGACAAGGCTCTTGGCAAGCTTGAGTGCCTGCAGCGCATCATCACGCGCGCCCTTCGGGTCGCCTTCCAGCTTATCATTGGCTTTGGCGGTCAACAGCACGGCTTTCAGGCGCTCTGCCTCGCCGCGATCCATAACATGAGCAGCCTTTTGCTGATCGAGCAGGCGAATGGCATCATCCCACTGGCCGGTGCGGCTGCGGAATTCCAATGCAGCCTGAGCTGCCCATGGAAGGTAGGGGGCTTTTTCAGCGGCATCTTCGGCATATTGCATGGCGGCTTCGTGCGCGCCCTGACGTCGTGCCTCGATATAGAGGCCTCGCAGACCCAGTTCGCGTGTTTCGGGATCCTGTGCCATCGCCTCGAACTTGCGGCGGGCTTCGTCATATTTGCCTTCAATGAGGGCTGCCTGTGCTTCGAGCAAATGGATCAACGGTTCCTGATCGGCGCTGATCAGTCCTTGAGCACGGGCCGTCATCTTGCGTGCCATCAGCGCATTACCGGCACCAGCGGCAATCAAGCCGGTTGAAAGCGCCTGATAACCACGGTCACGCTTGCGGGCGCGGAAATAACGGCGGGCTGCATAAGGTGAGGTCCAGATGGCGGCAAACAGCCACCACAACAGCATGACAGCGGCAACCAGCACCGCGATCATGGAGGCCGCGACCATCAGGCTCATTTCAATGAGCTGTCCTTGCCAGACGACAGAAAGCACGCCCGGCCTGTCAGCAAGCCATGAAAAACCAAAACCGATGGCCAGAACAAGGACGATAAAGGTCAGAATTTTTGCCATGCCGCTTATCCCTTCTGCCCGGAGCTGTTGATGGCGCGCGACAGGCTGTCGCCGACCAGTTTTTCAACCTCTATCCGTGCATCAAGCGATTGCTTGTAGGCGGTTGATACGGTTTTGGCCGCATCGGGAAGAGCATTCCATTCCAGGGCGGCACCTTGCAGGTCGCCATTGCGCATCTTGTCTTCCATGCGCGCTATGACGGCTTCAGGCGTCTCACCTTCAATGTTGCCGACCGGCCTTACCTTGACCAGCGAATAGGCGCTTTCGGTCAAGCGCTCGACGATCGACTGGTTGGGGTCGGGCTGGTTCAACGTGGCCAGCATAGAGTTTGCAACGTCCGGGAATGTTCGCAGCAATTCGGCACGCGATGGGACGCCGGTGGTGGCAAAAGGTTTCAAGGCCGCCACGGACGGATCGTCGGTTGCAACACCGGCAAGGGTGTCCAGTTCTGTCAGGAATGGCCCACCACGATCGACGGCTGCCTTCAGGCCTGCGGATGCAATGGCACGGGCGACTTCGATGTCGTCCCGCGGTTCATTGAGTTTGGCTTCAGCATCGTTCAACCGGCGCGTCAGATCAGCAGTGGCCGTTTCCTGTGCAGAGCGTTCGGATTGAAGGCTGGATACCGTTCCTTCAAGGCTTGCGATTTTATCGGCAAGGCCAGAGACATCGGCACTTTCGCCACTCGCTGCAGGTACGGCATTTTCAAGTGCGGCAAGGCGTGCGTCAAGGGCCGAGGTGTCTGCCGCTGGCGCTGATTGTGCTTGTTGCTGGAGAGCGGAAAGTTGCGTTTTGAGGCTGGCTATTTCTGCCGACAGTGCATTTTCCGCATCCTGATTGGCTGCTGACGAGAAGGGTGGAAGGTAGCCCGCATATTGCATGCTGCCAGCGGCAAGCAGTGCGATCAGGCCACCAAAAATGCCAGCGGCGATGAAGCCTGATGATCCCTGCCGGGCCTCTGTCGAGGCGGGCTGTGGAGGCGGTGGTGGCGAGAAGACTGGTTCTTCTTGCTGCGCCGCTTCCTTCACGTCATTTTCTTGAGGTTCACGTTCCAGAGTTTGCGGGGCATCCGGTTTGTCAGAGGCCTCTGAAAGTTGCTCCTCAAATGAGGGCTTTTCATTTTTCTGTTCGTCTTTCGGCTCGTCGCCAATATCCACATTCGGCTGCGGTTCAATTGGCGATGAGGCAGGAATGTCCAGTGAAGGTTGATCAGCCGCGACGACCGGCTCTTGTTTGTCCGGCTCTGTTGCGCCGGGCGCAAGCGTTTTCACGTCCTTTGCATCAAGGTCGATCGTGACCGGTTCGGCTTTTGTCCTGGAGTGGCGTGGCGGTTTTCCCGAGACCATGTCTACCTCTTTGTGCCTTCAACAATTCAAAACTAGTCAGTGATGACCGCAAAGGAAAGAGCAAAGGCACGAATTAGGTTCCTAATGCGACTTTAGAAGGTCAAGCAGGCCCGCCTGCGACGGCAGGGAACTGACATGAACATTGCTGGAAAAAGCCTTGGGAACTGCGGCTGCCACATTCTCACTCAGACAGAAGAAATGGCTGTGCCGAAGCTCGTTCTCGTAGCGGTCAGAAATAATATTTTTAAAAAAAAGCCGTGCGGTTTCAGTCGAGAACAACAGCACGGCGTCAACCGGTTTTGCCACCAGCAAGGCGTCGAGATCGTCATTCGACCAATCAATCGGCACCATGCGATAACATTCCGTCGTCGTATAGGTAATTCCCAAACCATCCAGCGCGGTTTCAAGCGCTGATGATCGGGGGGATCCAGCCAGGTAAAGCAGGGGCGCGATGGTGCCGTCGGACCCATTGATTTGCTCGCCAATCAGTCGGGCAAGGCTTTCACCATAACCATCCGCAGTATGGATATTCTCAAAACCTGCATGTCTGGCGGCAGTCGCCGTTGCCTGACCTACGGCAAAAACCGGCTTTTTGGCAAAAGGCCGTAAATCAATTTTGGCATCTGCCAACACTGCAAGAGCCTGAGCACTCGTAAAGGTCAGCGAAGCCCATGGGCTTGCCACCGCAAGTCTGGCGGATTCGATATTGTGGCGGGCTTCCACCAATGGCAGAAGCACCGCGTCATGTCCCATGTCATGCAAAAGTGCGGCCGTCTTTTTTCCGGTGTTTTCCGGGCGTGTGACGACAATGCGCATGCTTAATCCCAGCTCTCGAAGAAACCTGCGCCAGCTGCGGCACGAACCTTTTCACCGGCCTTTCGGCCGAGATCAGCAGCATCAGCACGTTTGCCGCTTACTTCTATGCCGTGTTCGGTCTGTCCGTCCGGCGTCAGAATGAGGCCACGGAAATGCAGGTCTTCGCCGTCACAAAGGGCATAACCGGCAATTGGGGTGCGACAGGAACCGTCGAGCGCGCCCAGAAATGCCCGTTCGCACGTCACGGCATCATAGGTCGGCTGATCATTGATTGCGGCCAGCATGTCATTGGCCCGGGCGTCATTTAAGCGGCTTTCGACGCAGATTGCGCCTTGCGCTGGAGCAGGCGGAAATTCTTTCGGGTCAAGCAGTGCGGTTGGCACATCCTGCTTTCCAAGACGTTTCAGGCCGGCATAGGCGAGAAGGGTGGCATCGGCCTGTCCTTCTTCCAGCTTGCGCAGGCGGGTATCGACCAGACCACGGAAAATGATGGTGCTGATATCGGGACGCAGACGACGAATAAGCGCCTGGCGGCGTAAAGACGACGAGCCGACAACCGCTGCATGCGGCAATTCCATCAGCGTTTTTGCCGTACGGCCGATAAAGGCATCGCGGATATCTTCACGCGGAAGGAAAGCGGAAAGGAACAGGCCTTCGGGCAATACGGTCGGCATGTCCTTTGAAGAATGTACCGCGAAGTCGAGATCGCCAGAAGAAAGCTGGGCTTCCAGTTCTTCCGTGAACAGGCCTTTGCCACCGATTTCCGATAGGGCACGGTCGGTAATGCGATCCCCTATGGTGGACAGCACAACAACCTCAAACATTTCCTGTGACAGGTTGTGCGCTTTCATCAACCGGTCACGTGTTTCATAAGCCTGCGCAAGTGCCAGAGGGCTGCCGCGTGTGCCGATTCGGAAAGGTTTTGTTTGCATCCGCTTCTATCCATTGTTACCGGAGGTGTTCGTACCTAAGTTTCCCAAGCATCGCAATGAACGAACAGGTTAATGGCCTCCTTTCTACGTATCCTCGGCATAGAGACAAGTTGTGACGAAACCGCTGCTGCCGTTGTAATCCGGCATCCTGACGGTCGTGGCGAGATCGTGTCCGACGTCGTTTTGTCGCAGCTCGATGAGCACAGCGCTTATGGCGGTGTCGTCCCCGAAATCGCAGCCCGCGCCCATGTCGAGGCACTCGATACGCTGGTTGAGGAAGCATTGACCAGTGCTGGCGTTACACTTGCTGATATCGACGCGGTGGCCGCAACCTCCGGCCCCGGCCTGATTGGTGGTCTGATCGTTGGTTTGATGACTGGCAAAGCCATTGCACGTGCTGCCGATAAGCCGCTTTATGCAGTCAACCATCTGGAAGGTCATGCGCTAACGGCGCGGCTGACGGACGGGCTGTCGTTCCCCTATCTGATGCTTCTGGTGTCCGGTGGCCACACGCAGCTCATTCTTGTGCGCGGTGTCGGCCACTATGAGCGTTGGGGAACGACGATCGACGATGCGCTGGGTGAGGCGTTCGATAAAACCGCCAAGCTGCTCGGACTTCCCTATCCCGGTGGACCAGCCGTCGAACGGGCTGCCGCAAGCGGTGATCCTGATCGCTTTGCCCTGCCGCGGCCGATGGTGGGGGAAACACGGCTTGATTTTTCGTTTTCAGGTTTGAAAACCGCAGTTCGTCAGGCGGCAACGGCTATCGTGCCGCTGTCAGACCAGGATATTTCCGATATCTGCGCATCGTTCCAGAAGGCGGTTTCGCGCACGTTGAAGGACCGGATCGGCCGCGGCTTGCAGCGGTTCCGTGAAGAATTCCCTGATGTCGATGGAGTGCCTGCGCTGGTGGTTGCCGGTGGCGTGGCGGCCAATCAGGAGATCCGGCGGACGTTGCAGGAGCTGTGTGACAAGCACAAATTCCGCTTTGTCGCTCCGCCGCTTAATCTTTGCACCGATAATGCCGTGATGATTGCATGGGCAGGACTTGAGCGTATGGCGCAAGACATGCCATCGGATGGTCTGGATACGCAACCACGTTCGCGCTGGCCACTGGATGCTTCGGCGCAAACATTGATTGGTTTTGGCAAGCGCGGAGCAAAGGCATGAACGAGCGCGAAAAGGTCGTTGTTATTGGTGCCGGTGCTTTCGGCACAGCGCTTGCCGTGGTCATGGCGCTGGAAAACCGCCACGACGTCACCCTGCTAGGGCGCGATCCGTCGCTGATTGCAGATTTGAAAACCGATGGCGTGCACGAAGCGGCGCTGCCTGGTATCAGCCTGCCGGATGCACTGCAGTTTTCAGCTGACGCCAATGTGCTTACCGATGCCGGTATCGTGCTGTTTGCCATGCCATCGCAGGCGCAAGCCGATGCAGCGCGCCACTACGGTCCTTATCTGGCTAATGATGCAATCATCGTAACCTGCGCCAAGGGCATCGATCGCTCGTCGGGACGGTTGCTTACCGATGTTCTGGAACATGAACTGCCGCGTCACCCGATTGCTGTGCTGTCTGGGCCCGGTTTTGCCGCAGATATCGCCAAGGGATTGCCGACAGCCATGGCGATCGCGGCAGCTGAGGCTGGCGATGCCGAGAGACTGGCGCAAACCATTTCCGGCCGCACATTTCGGCTCTATGCCTCGACAGACCGTGCCGGGGTGCAGCTTGGCGGCGCGTTGAAAAACGTGCTGGCGATTGCGTGCGGTATTGTCGAAGGCGCTGGGCTTGGCGATTCCGCCAGAGCTGCGCTGATTTCACGCGGTCTTGCGGAAATGTCGCGGCTTGTGGTGGCCATGGGTGGCAAGGCAGATACCGTGCGTGGTCTTTCGGGACTTGGCGATCTGGTATTGACGGCCACAAGCCACCAATCGCGCAACCTGCGTTTTGGTATTGCACTTGGGCAGGGGCTGGATGCTGGCGCATTCGGCGGTGGTCTGGTCGAAGGCGCATTCGCTGCCTCGGTTGCTGCCCGGCTGGCTGAGGGACTTGCGATAGATATGCCTGTGACGGATGCCGTGGCTGCCATTATAGAAGGCAGCCTTGATGTGCGCACCGCCATGCAACAATTGATGACACGGCCTATCACCACTGAATGAGTGATGGCCCTTAAGGAGATGAAAATGCTGTTTGCCTTTATCTGCAAAGACAAGCCCGGTCACCTGAACCTGCGCATGGAAACCCGTCCTGTGCATCTTGAGCACCTCAACAAACTGAATGCGGAAGGCACTTTGAAGATAGCCGGACCGTTTCTCGATGCGGAAGGCAAGCCAAATGGCAGCCTGGTGATCGTTGAAGCTGCTGACATCGATGCTGCCAAGGCACTTGCCGATGCTGATCCTTATGCAAAGGCCGGCCTGTTCGAAAGCGTCGAAGTGAAGCCCTACAATTGGGTCTTCAACAATCCGGGAGCGTAATTGGCCATGGCAAATTACTGGCTCTTCAAGTCCGAACCGGACACATGGTCCTGGACACAGCAAAAGGCCAAGGGCGACGTTGGTGAAGAATGGGGCGGTGTCCGCAATTATCAGGCACGCAACAACATGCGCGCCATGAAGATTGGCGACAAGGGCTTCTTCTACCATTCCAACGAGGGTCTGGAAGTGGTTGGTATTGCCGAGGTTTGCGCGTTGTCTCATCCGGATTCGACGGCGGAAGGCGATCCCAAATGGGATTGTGTGGATATTCGCGCCGTTTGCGATATGCCAAAGTCCGTTACCCTGAAGGATGTGAAGGCCAATCCGAAGCTGGAGAAAATGTCGCTGGTCACCTCTATGCGGCTTTCGGTGCAGCCGGTGACCGAAGAGGAATACCTCGAGGTTTGCCGGATGGGTAACCTCGATAAGCCACCGCGCTCGCCGGACTGATAACTGAGGTGAAGACCGATCCCAGCCAGTTCGTCCGTGCCAACACGGATGTCATGACGCCGCCGCATGTGCCGGAGGTGCGTTTACATCTGGCCAGCGAGGCGCATGATCTATGGCTGAAAACCGAAGAAGAACTGGATGAGATCGGCCTGCCGCCACCGTTCTGGGCATTTGCCTGGGCCGGTGGGCAGGGTCTTGCACGCTATGTTCTTGATCATCCGACGACCGTTGCAGGAAAGAAGGTACTGGATTTTGCCAGTGGCTCCGGGTTGGTTGCCATCGCCGCCTCAAAGGCTGGGGCTGCCAGTGTCATGGCTGCCGACATCGATCCCTGGGCGCAGACTGCTATCGCGCTCAACGCCGCAGAGAACGTTGCTGAAATCGGCTTTATCGGCGACAACCTCGTCGGTACCGATCTCCGTACCGATGTTCTTCTGGCAGGTGATGTATTTTACGACCGCGCCTTTGCCGAGATGCTGGTGCCGTGGTTTGTAGCGCTCTGTGAAAAGGGTGTCACTGTGATGGTCGGTGATCCCGGTCGCGCCTATCTGCCCAAGGAAAGGCTTGAGCTGCTGGCAACCTATCAGGTGCCGGTGACGCGCGCACTCGAAGACAGTGACGTGAAAAAAACCACTGTCTGGCGGTTTATCTGAACCTTTTTTTGTCCGTTATGGACGGATCACGCAAACGCCGGCCTCGTAGGAGCATTCGGCGCCTGCCGTTCTGGCGTTGACGTGAATGATCTTCGCCTTGGGTGCGAGTGTTTGCGAGGTGCTGTTTGCCTGAGAAAAGGCGGGGCGGCCCTGCTTGTAGAAATAGATGCCATTTCCTTTGAAGCGCACGCCGGAAATCGAGCCTGCATAGGTGCCAACTCGTGGGATATAAGATGGCAATCCGTTGCCACCAACGACCTCTTGGCGTGTGTCGCGGTCGGGATTATGATGGCGGTAACTATTGTAATTTTCTGCCGCCATAACAGGCAGAGCCAAGGCAATCATGCTTGACAGGGTGGTCAGTCGCAATGCGATTCGTTTGTCGAACATGAGCTGTTTTCTCCGGTTTTTTACCTTAACAAACTATTAAATATCGCATTTTTGATTTACGTAAAAGTCAAAATTTTTGGCGTTGTGATCTTGGAAATGCTGTACTTTTTATTTTGCCGAGCAAAAATTTCGCAGGAATCTCAAAACACAATCGATTAAATTCGAATCAGCCATGAATTGTGCTTGTCGTGATGCCATCGTGCGATTAAAGGTCGCGGTTGGTGCAATGCACATTCTTTCGTCATGTGCGTTGTTGTAGGACGCCCGAAAATTCGGAGCGCAAAGGAAAACGCCGCGAGGTTCTGATGGCGAACGGTACTAATAATCGGCCTCTGTCGCCGCATCTTCAAATTTACTCCATGATTCCGACGATGTTTGCATCGATCGTGCATCGCATCACGGGCGGAGCGCTGTATTTCGGCACGTTGCTGGTTGCCTGGTGGCTTATCGCAACGGCGTCAGGTGTTGATGCCTATGCCTGGGTTCAATGGGCCATGGGCACGATCATCGGCAAGATCATCTTGATCGGCTACACATGGGCACTGGTTCACCACATGCTGGGCGGTCTGCGTCACTTCATGTGGGATCTTGGACACGGTTTTGAAAAACACTTCAACACCAAGCTGGCCAAGGCAATGTTCGCGGCTTCGATCTGTCTGACCGCGCTGATCTGGGTCATCGCCCTCATCGTGCGCTAAGGAGATACATATATGGATATGCGTACACCTCTCGGCAAAGTTCGTGGCCTCGGCTCCGCAAAGGAAGGCACCGAGCACTTCTGGCGCCAGCGCCTGACGGCCGTTGCCAACGTGCCGCTTCTCATCTTTTTCGTCGTCTTCCTCGTCATGTATGGCGGCGCGCCTTACGAGGAAGTGAAGGCTGCGCTTTCACACCCGCTCGTTGCGGTGGTGATGGGCCTCGTGATCGTCTCCGGCCTCATTCACATGAAGCTTGGCATGCAGGTCATCATCGAGGACTACGTGCACGGCGAAGTATCCAAGCTGGTGCTTGTGATGCTCAACACCTTCTTTGCAGTCGCTGTTGGCGGTCTCTGTCTGTTCGCCATTCTGAAAATCGCATTCGCAGGATAAACCGGTCATGGCATCTCCAAGCTCACCTTCACAGAATGGCAAGGCCTATACCTATGTCGACCACTCCTATGACGTGATCGTCGTGGGTGCAGGCGGCGCCGGTCTTCGCGCGACGCTCGGCATGGCCGAACAGGGTTTCCGCACGGCTTGCATCACCAAGGTTTTCCCGACCCGCTCGCACACGGTTGCGGCGCAGGGCGGTATTGCCGCTTCGCTGACCAACATGACACCTGACTGTTGGCAATGGCACCTTTACGATACCGTGAAGGGCTCCGACTGGTTGGGCGACGTTGACGCCATGCAGTATCTCGCCATGGAAGCGCCAAAGGCGGTTTATGAGCTTGAGCATTACGGCGTGCCGTTCTCACGTAACGCTGAAGGCAAAATCTATCAGCGCCCGTTCGGCGGTCACATGCAGAACTACGGTGAAGGCCCGCCGGTACAGCGTACCTGCGCTGCTGCCGACCGTACCGGCCACGCCATTTTGCACACGCTCTATGGCCAGTCGCTGCGCAACAACGCCGAATTCTTCATCGAATACTTCGCACTTGATCTGATCATGTCTGACGACGGCAGCCGTTGCACCGGCGTTGTCGCCTGGAACCTTGATGACGGCACGATCCATCGCTTCTCTGCCAAGATGGTGGTGTTGGCGACTGGCGGTTACGGCCGCGCCTACTTCTCTGCCACGTCCGCACACACCTGCACGGGTGATGGCGGCGGCATGATCGCACGCGCTGGCCTGCCGCTGCAGGACATGGAATTTGTTCAGTTCCACCCGACCGGCATTTACGGCGCAGGCTGCCTGATTACTGAAGGTGCGCGCGGTGAGGGCGGTTATCTCGTCAACTCCGAAGGCGAACGCTTCATGGAGCGTTACGCACCTTCCGCCAAGGACCTTGCCTCGCGTGACGTTGTCTCGCGCTGCATGACCATGGAAATCCGTGAAGGCCGTGGCGTTGGCAAGAACAAGGACCACATCTTCCTGCATCTGGATCACCTTGATCCGGACATTTTGCATGAGCGTCTGCCGGGTATTTCCGAAAGCGCCAAGATTTTCGCAGGTGTTGACGTGACGCGCGAACCGATCCCGGTTCTGCCGACCGTTCATTACAACATGGGCGGCATTCCGACCAACTATTGGGGCGAAGTGCTGAACGCTGACAGCAGCAATCCGGAGCGGGTCATCCCGGGCCTGATGGCGGTTGGTGAAGCCGGTTGTGCATCCGTTCACGGTGCAAACCGTCTCGGCTCCAACTCGCTGATCGACCTTGTGGTGTTTGGCCGTGCTGCGGCTATCCGCGCTGCCGAGGTTATCAACCGCGAAGAGCCGATCCCGGCGCTCAACGTTGCGGCCTGCGACAAGATCATGGATCGTTTCGACAGCCTGCGTTACGCTAATGGTGGCACACCGACCGCAGTACTGCGTGACAAGATGCAGCGCGCCATGCAGGACGACGCTGCCGTGTTCCGTACCCAGGAATCGCTGGAAAGCGGTTGTAAGCGTCTTTCCGCCATCTGGAAGGAATTGCCAGACGTCAAGGTTACCGACCGTTCGATGGTCTGGAACTCCGATCTCGTCGAAACGCTCGAGCTGCACAACCTCATGGCCAACGCCATCACCACGGTTTACGGCGCGGAAGCCCGCAAGGAAAGCCGCGGCAGCCATGCACGCGAAGACTTCGTTGATGGTCCGTTTGCCGGTCGCGATGACGTTAACTGGCGCAAGCACACGCTGGCGTGGGTCAACGAGCAGGGTGACGTTAAACTCGACTATCGTCCGGTCCATACCGACCTGATCGCCGACGGCATTGATCCCAAGAAGATCGCGCCGAAGGCCCGCGTCTACTGATTTGAGGAACTGGACATGGTTGAACTTTCTCTCCCCAAGAATTCCCAGATCAACGAAGGCAAGGTCTGGCCGAAGCCTCAAGGCGCCCAGAACGTTCGCGAATATCGCGTTTATCGCTGGAACCCTGATGACGGCCAGAACCCGCGTATCGATACCTATTATATCGATATCGATGACTGTGGCCCGATGGTTCTTGATGCACTTTTGTACATCAAGAACAATATCGACCCGACGCTGACGCTGCGCCGTTCCTGTCGTGAAGGCATCTGCGGCTCGTGCGCGATGAACATTGACGGCACGAATACGCTGGCCTGCACCAAGGGCATGGACGAGATCAAGGGTACCGTTAAGGTGTACCCGCTGCCGCATATGCCTGTGGTGAAGGATCTGATTCCTGACCTCAGCAACTTCTACGCCCAGCACCGTTCGATCGAGCCATGGTTGAAGACTGTGTCTCCGGCTCCGGCCAAGGAATGGAAGCAGAGCCATGAAGATCGCCAGAAGCTGGATGGTCTTTATGAGTGCATTCTGTGCGCATGCTGCTCGACGTCCTGTCCCAGCTACTGGTGGAATGGCGACCGTTACCTCGGTCCAGCGGTTCTGCTGCAGGCTTACCGCTGGCTCATCGACAGCCGTGATGAGGCAACCGGCGAACGTCTCGATAACCTCGAAGATCCGTTCCGCCTTTACCGTTGCCACACCATCATGAACTGTGCGCAGGCATGCCCGAAGGGTCTGAACCCGGCCAAGGCTATTGCGGAAATCAAGAAGATGATGGTCGAGCGCCGCGTCTGATTTGTAAAACCCGTCTGCGAAACCAAGCGCGTTTCTATGTTAGGCGGGAGATTTTGGAAGCCGTGGCCGCATTCCGGTCACGGCTTTTGTTTATGTCGTGACGGGATTTGCTCGTCTCGGACAAGGCTTGAAACCCTGGTAACGGTTATTTAAGCCTGTGCTGACTTGATTAACCAAACTGAAATACGCTAATTCCGATATGCAACGGCAGTTCATGTGTTACGGCGAGCAGCGAACGGGAGCTTGATATGCAATTGAGATATGTGGCAACGGGCATTGCAGTCGTAATGACTCTGGCGGGTTGCCAACGTACGTCTTACGACTACAACAATAACAGCGGCAATTCTGGCTATACGCCTCCGCTACAGGCCCAACCGGTGCCTTCGGTACAGTCCGGAGCATTGCCTCCACCCGGTGGCAGTTCACAGTTTCCAACCGCACCAGCCACAGCACCCGCCCAGGGCGGTGTTGACATGGCTGCTGCGGCGCCCGCGACGGCTATGGATATCCGCAAGGAAACCATGGTTGGTAACTGGCGTGTGGCCAATGGCGGCGCAAATTGCGACATGTTCCTGACCTTAACCAATCTCGGTAGCGGTTCGCGCGGCGGCACACGTGGTTGCGCAGGCGAGTTGACCGCCATGGGTTCATGGGAAGTGTCCGGCAAGATGGTTCTGTTCAAGGATCGTGCCGGTAACACGCTTGGTCGCGTCTACAAGAGCGGCGATACCCGTTATGACGGCACCACCAACAGTGGTCAGCCGATCAGCCTCAGCCGCTAAGGCGGCTTTTCACATTACATCACCCCATTTCGGGTGCGCGGCGCCCATATTTCAGGGCGCCGTTCGATGCAGCCACTTCCCGACTATAATCTAAGCGTTGTCGAACGGCTGAAAAGCCTGACCGCATCAGGCGAGTTGAAAGCCGATCCGGCGCAGATCGAGGTGGCCACGCAGCTTGACCGTATCCTGCATGACCTGAAGACCCTGAAACCTGCCAAAAAATCCAGCGCCCTTGGCTGGATGTTTGCCCGCAAGGCAAAGCAGAACAATGCGGTTAAAGGGCTTTATGTCTATGGCAGTGTCGGTCGTGGCAAAACCATGCTGATGGACATGTTCTATGAGATGGCGCCGGTTGAATCCAAGCGCCGTTGCCATTTTCATGAGTTTATGGCCGACGTTCATAACCGGGTCCATGCACATCGGCAAAAGCTGAAGAATGGCGAGACCAAACAGGCAGACCCTATTCCGCCGGTCGCTGCCGCATTGCTGGCAGAAGCAAAGCTGCTGTGCTTCGACGAATTTACGGTCACCGATATTGCCGATGCGATGATCTTGGCGCGGTTGTTTACCGAGCTGTTTGCCAATGGTTGTACACTGGTCACCACCTCCAACGTCGTGCCAGATAATCTCTACAGGGACGGTCTTAACCGCGGGCTATTCCTGCCATTCGTCGACCTTCTCAAAAAGTATGTCGACGTGGTGACGTTGGATAGCCCTACCGATTACCGTATGGAAAAGTTGAACAGCTTGCCGGTTTATATCTCGCCGCTCGATGGTGCTGCGGATCAGGCAATGGATATGGCTTGGCATCACGTTACCGCTGGCCACATTATAGCGCCGACGGAAATTCCAATGAAGGGCCGCTCCATCCACGTTCCTCACGCGCAGGGACGTGTCGCGCGATTTACTTTCTCGGACCTCTGCGAAAAGCCGTTGGGCGCCAGCGATTTTCTGGCAATTGCCGATCGTTTCGACACGGTTTTCGTTGATCATATACCGTTTCTGGACGCGGATAAGCGCAACGAAACGAAACGTTTTATTATCCTTATTGACGCATTGTACGACCACAAAGTGCGGCTGTTTGCATCGGCTGCAGCGATGCCTGAAGACCTCCTGGGCAAGCGCAAGGGCACCGAAGGTTTCGAGTTTGATCGAACCGCATCTCGGCTTTTCGAGATGAGAAGTGCGGAATATCTCGCGCAACACAACGAGAAACGCGCCGTAATTTGACAATTCTGTGACGTATTTTCTTACGTTTACGTAAGTTATTTAACATCTAAACGATTGAAAAACCTCACGTTGAAAGAATCTATTGCCAATTTGAGCTAATGACGCTAAGTCGAGTGCGACAATTTAGCTGCCCCTATGGCAGCGATTGAGTTGAAGCTCGAGAGGAAGCATTCGATGGCTCGCAAGAAGATTGCACTTATTGGTTCTGGCATGATCGGTGGTACACTGGCGCATCTCGCCAGTCTGAAAGAACTGGGCGACATCGTCCTGTTCGATATTGCTGATGGCATTCCGCAGGGCAAAGGTCTTGATATTGCACAGTCCGGCCCGGTTGAAGGTTTTAATGCCAAGCTTACCGGTGCAAGCGACTATGCAGCTATCGAAGGCGCAGATGTCTGCATCGTCACCGCTGGTGTTGCTCGCAAGCCGGGCATGAGCCGCGATGATCTTCTCGGCATCAACCTCAAGGTCATGGAGCAGGTCGGTGCCGGCATCAAGAAATATGCACCAAACGCTTTCGTAATCTGCATCACCAACCCACTCGACGCGATGGTCTGGGCGCTGCAGAAGTTCTCCGGTCTGCCGAAGAACAAGGTAGTTGGCATGGCTGGCGTTCTCGACAGCGCACGTTTCCGTCTGTTCCTCTCGGAAGAGTTCAACGTTTCCGTTCAGGACGTCACTGCATTCGTATTGGGTGGTCACGGCGACACCATGGTGCCGCTTGCTCGCTATTCGACAGTTGGTGGGATTCCGCTGACCGACCTCGTGAAGATGGGCTGGCTGACTGCCGAACGTCTCGAGCAGATCATTCAGCGCACCCGTGACGGCGGTGCTGAAATCGTAGGCCTGCTGAAGACCGGTTCTGCCTATTATGCACCTGCTGCTTCGGCAATCGAAATGGCTGAGTCCTACCTCAAGGACAAGAAGCGCGTTCTGCCTGCTGCTGCTCACCTCTCCGGTCAGTACGGCGTCAACGACATGTATGTTGGCGTTCCGACCATCATCGGTGCTGGCGGTATCGAACGCATCATCGAAATCGAACTCAACAAGGACGAGGAAGCTGCCTTCCAGAAGTCCGTCGGCGCGGTTGCTGGTCTTTGCGAAGCCTGCATCAACATTGCTCCGTCGCTGAAGTAATTGCCCGACGCATCGGTGCAAGGGCAGTTCAGGCCTTTGTGCGCCGCGATGCGGAGACTCAACAGTTGAGAGTGTCCCTGAGTTCATCAGGATCTGGGGCGCTCCAGACGGCTACAAACAGGGATTAATCCATGAATATTCATGAGTATCAGGCCAAGGCTCTTTTGAAGGGCTATGGTGCACCGGTCGCCGAAGGGGTTGCAATCCTCAAGGTTGAAGAAGCTGAAGCCGCTGCAAAGCAGCTTCCTGGCCCGCTTTACGTGGTCAAGAGCCAGATTCATGCTGGTGGCCGTGGCAAGGGCAAGTTCAAGGAGCTTGGTCCAGATGCAAAGGGTGGCGTTCGTCTTGCGAAGTCCATTGAAGAAGTTGTCTCCCATGCCAAGGATATGCTCGGCAACACGCTGGTAACAGCGCAGACGGGCGATGCTGGCAAGCAGGTTAACCGCCTCTACATCGAAGACGGCGCAGACATCGCTCGCGAACTGTACTGCTCGCTGCTGGTTGACCGCTCGGTTGGTCAGGTTGCTTTCGTGGTTTCCACCGAAGGCGGCATGGACATCGAAGCTGTTGCTCACGACACGCCTGAGAAGATTCACACGATTGCGATCAATCCGGAAGTCGGCGTGACCGACGCTGACGTTGCTGCGATCTCCAAGGCTCTGGAACTGACAGACGCTGCTGCTGAAGATGCCAAGGCACTGTTCCCTGCGCTCTACAAGGCATTCAACGAGAAGGACATGGCTCTTCTCGAAGTGAACCCGCTGATCGTCATGCAAGATGGCCACCTGCGCGTTCTCGACGCCAAGATGTCTTTCGATGGCAATGCGCTCTTCCGTCACGACGACGTCAAGCTGCTGCGCGACGAAACCGAGGAAGACGCCAAGGAAATCGAAGCCTCCAAGTGGGACCTCGCTTATGTTGCTCTCGATGGTAACATCGGCTGCATGGTCAACGGCGCTGGTCTTGCCATGGCAACGATGGACATCATCAAGCTGTACGGCAAAGAGCCGGCAAACTTCTGCGACGTCGGCGGTGGCGCTGGCAAGGAAAAGGTTGCGGCTGCGTTCAAGATCATCACTGCTGACCCGAAGGTTGAAGGCATTTTGGTCAACATCTTCGGTGGTATCATGAAGTGCGACGTCATCGCTGAGGGCGTTATCGCCGCAGTGAAGGAAGTCGGTCTGCAGGTTCCGCTCGTTGTGCGTCTCGAAGGCACCAACGTTGAGCTGGGCAAAAAGCTCCTGAACGAATCGGGTCTTGCAATTACGGCTGCTGACGACCTCGACGATGCAGCCAAGAAGATCGTTGCGGCGATCAACGGCTAATTTGAAGGACCGAAATAATGTCTATTCTCGTAAATAAAGACACCAAGATCCTTGTTCAGGGTCTGACCGGCAAGACCGGTACCTTCCACACCGAGCAGGCCCTTGCCTACTACGGCACGCAGATGGTTGGTGGTATCCACCCTAAAAAGGGCGGCGAAACCTGGACCGGTTCGAAGGGCGAAAGCCTGCCGATCTTTGCTTCTGTTGCTGAAGCCAAGGACAAGACCGGTGCTGATGCATCCGTTATCTACGTTCCGCCAGCAGGCGCTGCAGATGCGATCATCGAAGCCATCGATGCTGAAATTCCTTTCATCACCTGCATCACCGAAGGTATCCCGGTCATGGACATGGTTCGCGTCAAGGCTCGCCTCGACCGCTCCACGTCACGCCTGCTTGGCCCTAACTGCCCAGGCATCATGACACCGGAAGAGTGCAAGATCGGCATCATGCCGGGTTCGATCTTCCGCAAGGGTTCGGTTGGTATCGTTTCGCGCTCCGGCACGCTGACCTATGAAGCCGTGTTCCAGACATCCAACGAAGGCCTCGGCCAGACGACGGCTGTTGGTATCGGTGGCGACCCGGTCAAGGGCACCGAGTTCATCGACGTGCTGGAAATGTTCCTCGCTGACGAAGCCACCACCTCGATCATCATGATCGGTGAAATCGGCGGTTCGGCTGAAGAAGATGCAGCACAGTTCCTGATCGACGAAGCCAAGAAGGGTCGCAAGAAGCCAATGGCTGGCTTCATCGCTGGCCGTACTGCTCCGAAGGGCCGCACCATGGGCCACGCCGGTGCTGTGGTTTCCGGCGGCAAGGGTGATGCAGAATCCAAGATCGCTGCCATGGAAGCAGCTGGTATCAAGGTTTCGCCTTCCCCGGCACGCCTCGGCAAGACGCTGGTTGAAGTCCTCAAGGGCTAAGACCACATACTGAGACTAAAACCGGGCAGGCGGATCGTGAAGAGCCGGCTGTCCGGATGCGCTTACAGAGCGCGGGATGAAGGCCGCTGCGGCGGCATATATGACCAAAGCGGCAGGCCATCAGCGGCCATCAACAAATCGAGGAGGCGGGGTACTTCCCCCGCAGGACAAATGGCAAGGCAAGAAGCCAACGAGCAGTTTCAGATCACGTCGTTTCTCGACGGTGCGAACGCAGCTTACATCGAGCAGCTCTATGCACGGTATGAAGAAGATCCTTCTTCCGTATCGCCGGAATGGCAGAGCTTCTTCAAGGGCCTGTCCGACAATCCCGAAGATGTAAAAAAAGCCGCTAAGGGCGCTTCCTGGAAGCGTGCCAACTGGCCGATCGCGGCTGGTGGCGATCTCGTCTCCGCGCTGGACGGCAATTGGGCGACGGTCGAAAAGGCCATCGAAAAGAAGGTGCAGGCCAAGGCAGAAGCCATGGTCGTAGAGACCGGCAAGCCGGTCAGCGAAGCAGAGGTTCTTCAGGCGACACGCGACAGCGTACGCGCCATCATGATGATCCGTGCGTACCGCATGCGTGGCCACCTGCACGCCAAGCTCGATCCACTCGGCATTGCCAGTGCGGTTGAGGACTACAATGAGTTGTCGCCGAAGTCCTACGGCTTCGAAGAAAGCGACTACGACCGCAAGATTTTCATCGATAACGTGCTGGGCCTTGAGTATGCGTCCGTGCGCGAAATGCTCGAAATTCTCGAGCGCACCTATTGCTCGACGCTCGGTGTCGAGTTCATGCATATGTCCAGCCCGGAAGAAAAGGCCTGGATCCAGGAACGTATCGAAGGTCCGGACAAGGGCGTCGATTTCACACCTGAGGGCAAGAAGGCCATTCTGTCGAAGCTGGTTGAAGCCGAAGGCTACGAGCAGTTCCTCGACGTTCGTTTCAAGGGCACCAAGCGTTTTGGTCTCGATGGTGGTGAATCGCTGATCCCTGCTCTTGAGCAGATCATCAAGCGTGGCGGCCAGGAAGGTCTGGAAGAAGTCATCGTCGGCATGGCTCACCGTGGCCGTCTGAATGTTCTGACCAACGTCATGGGCAAGCCGCACCGCGCCGTGTTCCACGAGTTCAAGGGCGGTTCTTTCAAGCCTGACGAAGTCGAAGGCTCCGGCGACGTGAAGTACCACCTGGGTGCCTCTTCAGACCGCGAATTCGATGGTAACAAGGTTCACCTGTCGCTGACAGCCAACCCGTCGCACCTTGAAATCGTCAACCCTGTTGTCATGGGCAAGGCCCGCGCCAAGCAGGACCAGTTGGCCAAGGTCTGGGAAGGCGACGTCATTCCGCTCTCTGAGCGCGCAAAGGTTCTGCCGCTTTTGCTGCACGGTGATGCCGCTTTTGCAGGTCAGGGTGTTGTTGCTGAAATTCTCGGCCTATCCGGTCTCCGCGGTCATCGCGTTGCCGGTACCATGCACGTTATCATCAACAACCAGATCGGCTTTACGACGAACCCGGGCTTCTCGCGTTCTTCGCCATATCCATCTGACGTTGCCAAGATGATCGAGGCACCGATCTTCCACGTTAACGGCGATGATCCGGAAGCTGTTGTCTATGCAGCCAAGGTTGCAACCGAATATCGCATGAAGTTCCACAAGCCTGTTGTTGTGGATATGTTCTGCTACCGTCGCTTTGGCCATAACGAGGGCGATGAGCCTGCGTTCACGCAGCCAAAGATGTACAAGGTTATCCGCAGCCACAAGACTGTCGCACGTATCTACGCTGACCGTCTGATCTCGGAAGGGCTGATCAACGAAGGCGAGTTCGAAAAGCTGAAAGCTGATTGGCGCGCCCATCTTGAGCAGGAATTCGAGGCAGGTCAGTCCTACAAGCCTAACAAGGCTGACTGGCTGGACGGTCAGTGGTCTGGTCTGCGTATTGCCGACAATGCCGATGAACAGCGTCGCGGCAAAACGGGCGTTGCAATGAAGACCCTCAAAGAAATCGGCAAGAAACTGTCGACCATTCCTGAAGGCTTCAATGCGCATCGCACGATCCAACGCTTCATGGACAACCGCGCACAGATGGTTGAAACCGGTGAAGGCATCGACTGGGCAATGGCTGAAGCCTTTGCATTCGGCACGCTTGCCGTCGAAGGCCACAAGATCCGTCTGTCTGGCCAGGATTGCGAGCGCGGCACCTTCTCGCAGCGCCACTCTGTTCTCTACGATCAGGACACTGAAGAGCGTTACATTCCACTTGCCAACCTGGCTCCGACACAGGCTCGTTACGAAGTCATCAACTCGATGCTGTCGGAAGAAGCTGTGCTTGGTTTCGAATATGGCTACTCGCTGGCCCGTCCGAATGCACTGACACTGTGGGAAGCACAGTTCGGCGACTTCGCAAACGGTGCGCAGGTGGTGTTCGACCAGTTCATCTCGTCGGGTGAACGCAAGTGGCTTCGCATGTCCGGTCTCGTCTGCCTTCTGCCGCATGGTTACGAAGGTCAGGGTCCGGAACATTCTTCCGCTCGTCTGGAACGTTTCCTGCAGCTTTGCGCCGAAGACAACATGCAGGTTGCCAACGTCACCACACCGGCAAACTACTATCACATCCTGCGCCGTCAGGTTCGTCGCGACTTCCGCAAGCCGCTCGTTCTGATGACGCCAAAGTCCCTGCTGCGCCACAAGCGTGCAACGTCTTCGCTTGCTGAACTGGCTGGCGAATCCTCGTTCCACCGCCTGCTGTGGGACGATGCAGAAGTGATCAAGGATGGTCCGATCAAGCTGCAGAAGGATTCTAAGATCCGTCGCGTCGTGCTTTGCACGGGTAAGGTCTATTACGATCTGCTCGAAGAGCGCGAAAAGCGTGGTATCGACGATATCTACCTGCTGCGTGTCGAACAGCTTTATCCGTTCCCGGCCAAGGCGCTCATCAACGAGTTGTCGCGCTTCCGTAACGCCGAGATGGTCTGGTGCCAGGAAGAGCCTAAGAACATGGGTGCATGGTCGTTCATCGACCCGTACCTGGAATGGGTGCTGGCACATATCGACGCCAAGTACCAGAAGGTACGCTACACGGGCCGTCCGGCTGCAGCTTCGCCTGCAACGGGTCTGATGTCCAAGCATCTCGCACAGCTTGCTGCATTCCTAGAAGACGCGCTGGGAGAGTGAAAACTCTCCCTCCATCATCCATCCAAAACAGACACCTATAAACGGAACAAGATTATGGCCACTGAAATCCGCGTACCAACTCTGGGAGAGTCCGTCAGCGAAGCGACTGTCGGGACCTGGTTCAAGAAAGTTGGCGACTTCGTCAAGGCTGACGAGCCTCTGGTTGAACTCGAAACCGACAAGGTAACTGTTGAAGTGCCTTCGCCGACCTCTGGCGTTCTGACGGAAATCGTTGCGCAGAACGGCGAAACGGTTGGCCTCGACGCATTGCTCGGCCAGATCGCTGAAGGTGCTGCTGGCGCGGCAACGACCGCTCCTGCGGCTGCTGCTTCCGCACCAGCTGCTGCTGTTTCGGCGCCTGCACCTGCTGCCGCTGCTGCACCTGCAACCGGCTCCATGCCTGCTGCTCCGGCTGCTGCAAAGGTTGCTGCCGATAACAACATCTCGACTGCAGATATCGACGGTTCTGGCAAGCGTGGCCAGGTTCTCAAGGGCGATGTTCTGGCTGCTGTTGCCAAGGGCGCTTCGGCTCCTGTTGCCGCTGCTCCGGTCTCTGCACCACGTCCAGTGTCTTCGGCTGAAGACGGTGTACGTGAAGAGCGCGTAAAGATGACCCGCCTGCGTCAGACGATTGCAAAGCGCCTGAAGGATGCACAGAACACCGCAGCCATGCTGACCACCTACAACGAGGTGGACATGTCGGCCGTTATGGATCTGCGTAACCGCTACAAGGACGTGTTTGAAAAGAAGCACGGCGTAAAGCTTGGATTCATGGGCTTCTTCACCAAGGCCGTTACTCACGCGTTGAAGGAACTGCCTGCAGTTAACGCGGAGATCGATGGCACCGACATCATCTACAAGAACTATTGTCACGTTGGCATGGCCGTCGGCACCGACAAGGGTCTGGTTGTTCCGGTTATCCGTGACGCTGACCAGCGTTCTATTGCTGGCGTTGAAAAGGAACTCGGTCGTCTTGCAAAGGCAGCCCGTGACGGTTCGCTCAGCATGGCTGACATGCAGGGCGGCACCTTCACCATCACCAATGGTGGTGTTTACGGTTCGCTGATGTCTTCGCCGATCCTCAATGCTCCGCAGTCCGGTATTCTTGGCATGCACAAGATCCAGGAGCGTCCGGTTGCTATTGGCGGTCAGGGTGTCATCCGCCCGATGATGTATCTCGCGCTGTCTTACGATCACCGTATCGTTGACGGCAAGGAAGCCGTGACCTTCCTCGTTCGCGTCAAGGAAAGCCTGGAAGATCCAGAGCGTCTGGTTCTCGATCTCTAAGAAAAAAGGAAGAGAAGAATGGAAACGCTGGCAAGCGAAAACGCGCCTTACATGGTGCTGTTGGCTCTCAGTGTCATTCTTCTCTTCTTGCATATCGGGTTGCAGGGGATACTTGCGACCAAGGAACTCGGATCTGCATGGAATGCAGGTCCGCGTGACGAGGGCAAAAAGCCGAAAGGCGCGCTGGCCGGTCGGGCTGAACGCGCCTTGGCAAACTACAAGGAAACCTATCCGGCCTTTGTGGGGCTGATCCTCGGTGTTGCTCTTGTGGGTGACGCTTCAGGTTGGGGTTTGATAGGCGGGTGGATATGGTTTGTGGCGCGTATCGCCTATGTTCCGCTTTATTTGCTGGGAATTCCCTATATTCGTTCGCTGGTATGGCTCGTTTCGGCTGGCGGACTGCTCATCATGCTGCTGTCGTTGATCTGAGGAATATCCGTCATGCACGCTTACCTGATTGAATTGCTCTCGCTGATGGCGATCTTTGCCTTTGCCATCGTATCACCGGGCGCCGATCTGGCGATGGTGATGCGCCAGGCCATCGTGCACGGCCGCGGTCAGGCAATCATCACCAGTTTTGGTATTGGCGCGGCGTTGATGGTCCATGTCAGCTACACGATCCTTGGTCTAGGCCTCGTCATTTCCCAGTCGATTTACCTGTTCAATCTCGTCAAATGGCTAGGTGTTGCCTACCTGCTCTATATCGGCATCAAGGCGTTGCGCGCTGGCAAGACCGATGTAACGGCAGCCACAGGCGATGTGACGACTGCACCCCGTCAGCAGCAATCGGCGCTCAGGGCTTTTACGTTGGGTTTTGCAGCCAATGCACTCAATCCCAAAGCGGTGTTTTTCTTCCTGTCGATTTTTTCGACAGTTGTCAGCGCACATACACCGATTGCCATCAAATTCTCTTACGGGCTGGTCATGGCTAGCTTCCTGATCCTGTGGTTCATCGGGGTCAGCCTGTTCATGACAACGCCACGCATGCGTGCGGCATTCTCGCGTGCAAGCCAATGGATCGATCGCACCAGCGGTGTGGTTTTCATTGCGCTTGGAATTAAACTTGCCACTGAAAAAGCGGCCTGAAGGCCAAAACCGAATGGTCACGGTTTAGCCGTTTCCATCATCAATCAGGAATTAGAACATGGCTTATGATGTAGTTGTTATCGGCACCGGACCTGGTGGTTATGTTTGCGCGGTCAAGGCGGCCCAGCTTGGCCTGAAGGTTGCCGTTATTGAAAAGCGCTCGACCTATGGCGGCACCTGCCTGAACGTCGGCTGCATTCCTTCCAAGGCGCTGCTACATGCATCCGAAACCTTCGCACATGTTGCACACGGTCTGGATTCGCTCGGCGTTGAAGTTGCCGCACCAAAGCTCAACATCGAAAAGATGATGGCGCACAAGGACGGTGTGGTGAAAGCCAACGTCGATGGCGTTTCCTTCCTGTTCAAGAAGAACAAGATCGATGCTTTCCAAGGCACCGGCAAGGTTGTGGCTGCGGGCAAGGTTTCCGTGACCAACGACAAGGGCGAAGTTCAGGAAATCGAAGCCAAGAACATCGTTATTGCTACCGGTTCTGACGTTGCCGGCATTCCTGGCGTCAATGTTGAAATCGATGAGCAGACCATCGTTTCCTCGACCGGCGCCATTGCGCTCACCAAGGTTCCTGAAAAGCTGATCGTGGTCGGCGGCGGTGTTATCGGTCTCGAGCTCGGTTCCGTTTGGTCGCGTCTCGGTGCCAAGGTGACCGTTGTTGAATATCTCGACAACATTCTCGGCGGCATGGACGGCGAAGTGTCCAAGCAGTCTCAGCGTCTGCTGGCCAAGCAGGGCTTGGACTTCAAGCTCGGCGCAAAGGTTACTGCCGTTGAAAAAACGGCTGACGGCGCAAAGGTTGTCTTCGAGCCTGTAAAGGGTGGCGAAGCCGAAACTCTCGATGCCAATGTTGTGCTGATCTCCACCGGCCGCAAGCCTTACACTGACGGTCTCGGCCTTGCCGAAGCTGGCGTTGTTCTGGACAGCCGTGGCCGCGTTGAAATCGATGCTCACTACAAGACCAACGTTGCTGGCATTTATGCAATCGGCGACGTTGTGAAGGGCCCGATGCTGGCGCACAAGGCTGAAGACGAAGGCGTTGCTCTTGCCGAAATCTTGGCTGGCCAGCATGGCCACGTCAATTACGACGTCATTCCAGGCGTTGTTTACACGCAGCCTGAAATCGCATCGGTTGGCAAGACAGAAGAAGAACTCAAGGCCGCCGGCGTTGCTTACAAGGTTGGCAAGTTCCCATTCACGGCCAATGGTCGCGCTCGCGCCATGCAGGTTACCGACGGCTTTGTGAAGATCCTGGCGGACAAAGAAACCGATCGCGTTCTCGGCGGTCACATCGTTGGCTTCGGTGCTGGCGAAATGATCCACGAGATTGCGGTTATCATGGAATTTGGCGGTTCTTCCGAAGACCTCGGCCGTACCTGCCACGCTCACCCGACCATGTCGGAAGCTGTGAAGGAAGCGGCACTCGCCACGTTCTTCAAGCCAATCCACATGTAATCATTGCTGATTTCACAGTTTATGAAAGGCGGCGACAATTCGCCGCCTTTTGTTTTTATGCGTATCGGTAAATGCTCGGCCTCAGTTAACATCAGAGGTCGAGAATGAAGCTCTTGTCAGAACCGTTGCCGTTTTCGTTTAACTGGGCGGATCGTTTCGAAGGTACCCTTCAGGAGAAGGGGCTGACATCGCTTACGGCAGCGCGCCTTATTCTGGAAAATCCACCGGCCTGGGTTTCGTTTCTCATGCGACTGCGCAATAGCGTTGTGCGCTGGTTCGGTCTGAAGACCGTGCAGCTTTCAGCGGGCGAAAGCGCTGGGGGATTTCCGATTATCGCCTCCACTGCAGACAGAACGGTGATGGGGTTTGATGATCATCATCTCGATTTTCGCATCGTGATTGATGTCGAAGCACACGACAGCAATCCGACAATCAGTGTCACGACGCTTGTGAACCGCAAAAACTGGCTTGGCTGGGTCTATATGATGTTTGTTTCGCCCGTCCACCGGCGCATCGTTCCAGCCACCCTGAAAAAGGTAAGCCGTGGCATTCACAAGGTTACCATTGACCGCTGATGATCAGTTGACGCGGGTCAGCGTATAACCCTGTTTGCGCAGGAGTTCGATGACCCCTTCTTCATCCGGCAAATGGAGTGCACCGACTGCCATGAAGACTGAGCCTTGCGCAAGCAGCGGCGCTGCTCTTCCGGCCATGACATGGTTACGGTCGGTGATAATTCTCTTTTCGAAGCTGGCATAACCGTCTTCGTCCGCGTCTGAGTTTTCCGGTGTGACGGCCGTTACCATTGGCATGATCGCGCCGACATTTTCCTGAAGGTAGAGATCGGTCATCGTCCACATGATGTCCTGCATGCGATCACCAAGGCTCAAGGTTTCAACCAATGCCTTCATGTGGAAATCCATTGGCAGATCAGCCATGGCCTGTATCTGTTCGACAAGGGTTTCCAGTCCCTGGATGGATTTTCCAGAAGCTACACCGTCTTCGGCGATCTTCTTGTCGAGGAAAGATGCTCCCTGCGCCTTGCGTTTGAACTCACAGGCTGGCAGAGCCACGAAGCTTGCCAGAATCCATGGCTTCATCTTCAGAACCGAGACCAGCGGAATGCCGCGCTGTTTCAAGCCATCTTCCAGGCGCTGTTTGTCTTGCGTCGACAGCATGTCGGTAATGGATTTTCCATCGATGAACATCGACAGATCGGGTCTGGCGAAAATTGCGACGGCGGCTTTCTGTTCATCAAGGATTTCGTCTGACTCAACCACCACCGTCTTTGCGCTGGCAAATGCTTCCTGTGCGCCCTTTGGCATTTTGAGAACACGCGGGTCGGTCACATGCATGGTGCCCAGCAAATAGGACGGTGCAAGACCGTCCTTTTCTATGCGCCAGAATGTACCTTTTCCATTCAGGACCTTATCCGCCTCTGCCTGCAAGTTCTGGTATTTCTGGGGTTCATCACGCTGCATGATCTCGACGAGATCCTGACCGACACAGCTCAGATCCTCCTGTGCATGTGCCGGTTTGATACCGAGCAATGTCAAAAGCAGGATGGCGAGAAGGGTGATGTTAAACAGCGCGCACAGGCCAAGCATGGTGTTGCCCGGACTTGGCAATCTCCAACCAAGAAGACGTTCAGTGTTCAATCCGCCAGCCATGGTCATGCAATCCCGTAATTTCGCTAAAGGTTTTTTATGACGGTGACGTCGCGATTGTATTAAAGAAATTGGTTAATGCGCGGACAGCACAACCGTTCCTTTCACGCCCGCGGATGGGCGTTATCGTAGATTTCCAACAGGCGTGCCGTATCCACCCCGGTATAGATTTGGGTGGTTGACAGGCTGGCATGGCCAAGCAATTCCTGGATGGTGCGCAGATCGCCGCCGCCAGCCAGCAGGTGGGTGGCGAAGGAATGTCGCAATGCATGCGGTGTCGCCGTATCCGGCAAACCAAACGCGCTGCGCAATTTCTGCATGCCGCGCTGGATGATGGCTGCGTGCAGTTTGCCGCCGCGTGCGCCGACAAACATGGGTTCGTCATTCGTAAGATGGTACGGGCAAAGTTTGCGATATGTTGCGATTGCTTCGGCGACGATCGGCAACAATGGCACCAGACGCGTTTTTCCGCCTTTACCAGTGATGCGAAGTGCGCTTGTGGCGCTTGGAATATCCACTGCGCGCAGGCTTAGTGCCTCGGAGATACGCAGACCACAGCCATAAAGAAGAGACAGTACCGCTGCATCGCGCGCGGCGATCCACGGTTCTTCCTGCATTTGGGTATCGGTCTGTGTCAGGTTCAGTGCCTGCCTGTCGGTAAGCGGCTTTGGCAGAGATTTTGGCTGTTTGGGCGTGCGAATGGCATTTGCCCCTGCCGTCTTCACCAGTCCCTTGCGTTCCAGATAGCGCAGAAAGGATCGTAAGCCCGCCAGATGGCGGCCAAGCGAACGGGCGCCTGCGCCATCACGACGGCGGGATGCCAGAAAACTACGCAAGTCAGCAGGGCGTAGGTCGGCAATATCCTTGATGCCTGCCGGTGCGGCGAGATGACCGGTCAGGAACATCAGGAACTGTCTTGTGTCCCGCTCATAGGCCTCAACGGTGTTTCCGGAAAGACGGCGCTCACCCTGCAACGTGGCAAGCCATGTCTGCCGCTCATCAAGAAGAGCCTGATCGGCAAAGGTCAGAATCTCGGACAACTCATTACGCTCCGGTGGTTCAATTGATGACAAGGATAGAGCCTGCGGATCAGCATTTGGTTAAAATTGACGATATTGAAGGCATCGCGCATCGCTGTTTGCAGTTTCCTTTTTGTTCATGAAAAGGCATGGTCGCCGCACAATGGCAAAAGATTCGACTGACCTGTTTGGCGCATTATTCGATCCTGCACCTGTGGCGCGCAATAGCGTGCCGGTTCTTGTGCCGCTGCCTGCGCCGGGTCCTTACAGTTACGCTGTCCCAGACGATATGGTGGTGGAACCGGGTACTGTGGTGCAGGTTCCGCTCGGGCCTCGACAGGTCATTGGAGTGGTTTGGGACAGGGAGCAGGATGACGGCAAGACCGTTGATCCGAAGAAGCTGCGCCCGATCACCAAGGCTTTTGACTGCCCGCCACTTAAAGCTGAAATGCGCCGTTTTATCGATTGGGTTGCCTCCTACACGCTGTCTCCACCGGGGCTGGTGGCCCGCATGGCGCTGCGCGCTCCCGCCGCATTTGACCCCGAGCCGATGATTGAAGGCCTGCGTCTGGGCGAAGGCCGGCCCGAACGCATGACGCCTGCACGCCAACGGGTGATCGAGCTAGCGGGTGAGGGCCATACCTGGACAAAGAGCGGACTTGCGCATGCTGCCGGTGTTTCCACCAGCGTTATTGATGGTTTGGCAAAACAGGGCGTGTTCGAAACCGTGTTTCTACCTGCCCCGCCCGTGGTTGCCGAACCTGACCCTGATTATGTCGAGGCGCGTATTGAAGGTCCGCAAAAGCAGGCAGCGTCTGAAATTCTTGAGGATCAGCGCAAGGGCGGATTTTCTGTCTCGCTGATCGATGGCGTCACCGGCTCCGGCAAGACAGAAGTCTATTTCGAGGCGGTTGCCGAAACGCTGCGGCAGGGCAAACAGGTGTTGATCCTGTTGCCTGAAATTGCGCTGACCGCTGCATTTCTAGAGCGATTTCAGAACCGGTTTGGCGCAAAACCGGCCGAATGGCACTCCGAGCTTGCCCCGAAAACCCGCGAAAAGGTATGGCGGCAGACCTCGACCGGCGAGGTGCGGGTGGTGGCAGGTGCGCGTTCCGCTCTGTTTCTACCCTTCGACAATCTTGGTCTGATCATTGTCGATGAAGAACATGACCCAGCTTACAAACAGGAAGACCGCGTGTTCTACAATGCACGCGACATGGCGGTGGTGCGGGCGCGAATAGCTGATTTTCCCGTCGTACTGGTCTCTGCGACGCCATCGGTGGAAAGCCAGGTCAACGGCAATTCCGGGCGTTATAATCTCATTCATCTGCACACGCGTTTTGGCGATGCGGCGATGCCCGATCTGCACCTTGTCGATATGCGACGCCACCCGCCGGAACGGGGCGGCTTTCTGTCGTCTGTGTTGCTGCGCGGCATTGGCAAGACCATTGAACGCGGTGAGCAGGCGCTGCTGTTCCTCAATCGGCGTGGTTATGCACCGTTGACGCTCTGCCGCGTATGCGGCCATCGCTTTCAGTGCCCGCAATGCGCCAGCTGGTTGGTGGAGCACCGTTTCCGTGAGCAGATACAGTGCCACCAGTGTGGTTACGCCGAAAAGACACCGGACCATTGCCCGGAATGCGGCACATTCGACCATTTGGCTGCCTGTGGTCCTGGTGTGGAACGTATTGCCGAAGAGGTCGAGAAACATTTCCCTGATGCGCGAACCATCCTTCTGTCCTCGGATATGCCCGGTGGCGTAAAACGTTTGCGGTTGGAACTGGAAGCGATTGCTAATGGCGAGGTCGATATCGTCATTGGCACGCAGCTGGTGGCGAAGGGCCATAACTTTCCGCTGATGACGCTGGTTGGCATTGTTGACGCCGATCTGGGATTGGCAAATGGCGATCCGCGTGCTGCGGAGCGAACCTTCCAACTTCTGTCACAGGTGACGGGTCGCGCCGGTCGTACCGGTCTGAAAAGTCATGGTCTTCTGCAAACCTATCAACCGCAGCACCCGGTCATGCAGGCCATCGTCTCCGGTGATGCCGGGGCGTTTTATGATCGTGAAATCATTGAACGTGAAAAAGCGATGTTGCCGCCGTTCGGGCGCTTAGCCTCGATTATCGTGTCGGCGGAAACCCGCGCTGATGCAGAAACCCATGCTCGTGCTCTGAGAGTTGCAGCGCCGCAGGCTGCTGGCATTGCCTTGCTGGGGCCGGCGGAGGCACCGCTCGCACTTATTCGCGGACGGTATCGTTTCCGGCTGCTGGTTCACGGAAAACGCAATTCGGACATGCAGGGGTTTATGCGCGCTATGCTGGCCAATGGTCCCAGGGAACGTGGCTCTATCCATGTCCAAGTGGACATCGACCCGCAGAGTTTTCTGTGATGCTGAAGTAGCGTTGAAATAACGATTCCGATTTTTAGGTCAATATTGTAAGTCGGCAAGTGAAACTGATTTGAAGCGAGGGGCTGGCAATCATGGAATTTTACTTTCCAACCGAGTTTGGAGAACAATTGGCGTTTTTGGCTGCATCGGTCTCAGCCCTGATCGGGTTATTGATGTTGTTTGCGCCTGGTGTGACCTTGCGCTTCTTTGCATTGCAATCCAGCCGTGAGCGCAATGACGGGTTTGTGCTGATCCGCTCCTCGCTGGCTGGCTTTTACCTGGGACTTGGCGCTGCTGCTTTGCTGCTCGCGCAGCCTATGGTCTATCTCGCGTTTGGTGCCGCATTCGGTCTTTCAGTGTTCGGGGCAGTGCTTTCCATCCTGTCTGACGGTGGCACGACATGGCGAAATTGCCTACTTATGGTTGTAAATTTTGTACTTGCTGCCTTGCCGTTACTCTATGTTTTTGGAATAGTGTGAGGCTGGCTGAAACGCCCAAGGTGTGGCGCTTTTGGCAAAGGAATGGGGATTTCGTATTTTTTTCTGCTTTCCTGTTGCCCTAAAGCCTTATTCCGTTATTACCCGTGTTGCGAGTCCCGGCATCCTATGCTAGACGGACCGCGAAATTCGAAAAGGTGAGGGGGATCACTTTAGCCTTTTTCGGGGAAATTGAAACGATTTCAAGAATTTGGCAAAGTTGCTGACGCGACTTGTCTTTCTTGGATGATAAGCAGGGAAAAAGTGCCAGTGGCAGACACCTCCCATGGAACATCCGGTGTAGCGGAAAGGTATGCGTCGTCGCTTTTCGAGCTTGCTCTTGAGGCGGGTGTTGTAGAGGCGGTTGGGGCCGATCTCGATGCATTCCAGTCGCTTCTCGACGAGAGTGACGATTTGAAGCGTCTGGTAGAAAGCCCGGTATTTTCGTCTGAAGATCAGGGCAAGGCCATCGCAGCTATCTGCGAAAGGGCCGGCCTGAAGACGCTTGCTGCGAACTTCCTCAAAGTTGTCGCCAAGAATCGCCGTCTGTTTGCCGTTCCTGGCATGGTACGCGCTTATCGCGAAATCGCTGCCGCACACCGTGGCGAAATTACTGCCGAAGTTACTTCGGCACATGCGCTCGATGCAGCGCAGGAAACTGAACTGAAGGCGGCGCTGAAGAGCGTTACTGGTAAGGATGTAACGGTTTCAGTAACCGTTGATCCGTCAATCCTCGGTGGCCTTATCGTCAAGGTTGGCTCCCGTCAGATCGACACGTCTCTTCGCACCAAACTTTCCACCCTTAAGCTTGCACTGAAAGAGGTTGGCTGATGGATATCCGCGCCGCGGAAATTTCCGCAATTCTGAAAGATCAAATCAAAAATTTCGGCAACGAGGCTGAGGTCTCGGAAGTCGGCCAGGTTCTGTCCGTTGGTGACGGTATCGCTCGCGTTTACGGCCTTGACAATGTTCAGGCTGGTGAGATGGTCGAGTTCCCAGGCGGCATCCGTGGTATGGCGCTGAACCTCGAATCCGACAATGTCGGTGTAGTTATTTTCGGTTCTGACCGTGACATTAAGGAAGGCGACACCGTTAAGCGGACCGGCGCCATCGTTGACGTTCCTGTCGGTCCTGAGCTGCTTGGCCGCGTGGTCGATGCTCTCGGTAACCCGATTGACGGCAAAGGCCCGATCAATGCCACGAAGCGCGCTCGCGTTGACGTAAAGGCTCCTGGCATTATTCCACGCAAGTCGGTTCATGAGCCGATGTCCACAGGTCTCAAGGCTATCGATGCCCTGATCCCAGTTGGTCGTGGCCAGCGCGAACTCGTGATCGGCGACCGCCAGACCGGCAAGACCGCGATCATTCTCGACACGATCCTCAACCAGAAGGCCATTCACGACAATGGTCCTGACGGTGACAAGCTTTATTGCGTATACGTTGCTATTGGTCAGAAGCGTTCGACCGTTGCCCAGTTCGTTAAGGTTCTGGAAGAGCGTGGCGCACTGCAGTACTCGATCATCGTTGCCGCTACGGCCTCCGATCCTGCTCCTATGCAGTATCTGGCTCCGTTCGCTGGTTGCGCAATGGGAGAATACTTCCGTGACAACGGTCAGCATGCGCTGATCGGTTACGACGACCTTTCCAAGCAGGCTGTTGCCTACCGTCAGATGTCGCTTCTTCTGCGTCGTCCTCCGGGCCGCGAAGCTTATCCTGGTGACGTTTTCTACCTTCACTCCCGTCTTCTCGAGCGCGCTGCAAAGCTCTCCGACGAAATGGGCGCTGGTTCGTTGACCGCTCTGCCGGTTATCGAAACCCAGGGTAACGACGTTTCCGCGTTTATTCCGACCAACGTGATCTCGATCACCGACGGCCAGATCTTCCTTGAAACCGACCTGTTCTATCAGGGTATCCGCCCGGCTGTTAACGTCGGTCTGTCGGTTTCGCGCGTTGGTTCTGCTGCTCAGATCAAGGCCATGAAGCAGGTTGCTGGTTCGATCAAGGGTGAGCTCGCTCAGTACCGCGAAATGGCCGCATTTGCTCAGTTCGGTTCGGACCTCGATGCCTCCACACAGCGTTTGCTGAACCGTGGCGCACGTCTGACGGAACTCCTGAAGCAGCCACAGTTCTCGCCGCTCAAGACGGAAGAACAGGTTGCCGTGATCTTTGCTGGCGTGAACGGTTACCTCGATAAGGTTGCTGTGAACCAGGTTGGCAAGTTCGAGCAGGGTCTGCTGTCCTACCTCCGTTCGGAAGGCAAGGGCATTCTCGACACCATTCGCACGGAAAAGGCTGTTAGCGATGACACCAAGAGCAAGCTCAAGGCTGCTCTGGATAGCTTCGCAAAGTCTTTCGCCTGATTAGGGTTCACACTGGGACGGATAACGGATGCCTTCACTAAAGGATCTGAAAAACCGCATTGCCTCGGTCAAGGCGACACAGAAGATTACCAAGGCGATGAAAATGGTCGCCGCGGCGAAGCTTCGTCGTGCGCAAGAGGCTGCTGAGGCTGCCCGGCCATATTCACAGCGCATGAGCGCCGTTCTGTCCAATATCGCTCAGGCGGTTGAGGCAGACGTAGCTCCTGCACTGATGACCGGTACCGGCAAGGACGACGTGCATCTGCTCGTCGTCTGCACAGCCGAGCGTGGTCTTTGCGGTGGTTTCAACTCACAGATTTCCCGTTTTGCTCGTGATCGTGCGCGTAAGCTGATCGCCGAAGGCAAGACGGTCAAAATCATGACCGTTGGTAAAAAGGGCTACGACAGCCTGCGTCGCGAATTCGCATCGAACATCATTGAGCGCGTTGAACTGCGCGAAGTGAAGAAGATCGCTTTCGAAAATGCCGACCAGATTGCCAAGAAGATCATTGCGCGTTTCAACGCCGGTGAATTCGATGTCTGCACGCTGATCTACTCCGAGTTCAAATCGGTTATCAGCCAGGTGCCGACAGGCTTGCAGCTTATTCCTGCTGCTGCGCCGGCCGCTGAAGTCGAGCAGACACCGACGACTGCAATTTATGAATACGAGCCGGATGCGGCTTCCATTCTGGAAGACCTTATTCCGCGCAACATTTCGGTTCAGGTTTTCCGGGCATTGCTCGAGAACGTTGCTGGCGAAATGGGTGCCAAAATGAGCGCGATGGATAACGCAACGCGCAACGCCGGTGAAATGATCCACAAGCTGACATTGTCTTACAACCGTCAGCGTCAGGCTCAGATCACCAAGGAACTGATTGAAATCATTTCGGGCGCTGAAGCGCTCTGAGGTTAAGGAAAGAGGGTAAGGATAATGGCTAAGGCAGCTACCCCCAAGAAAACCGCAGCGAGCACAACCGCGACTGGCAAAGTTACGCAGGTTATCGGCGCTGTTGTCGACGTGGCGTTCGAAGGCGACCTGCCTGCGATCCTCAACGCGCTTGAAGCTGACAACATGGGCAACCGTCTGGTTCTCGAAGTTGCACAGCACCTCGGCGAAAACGTCGTTCGCACGATCGCCATGGACTCGACCGAAGGTCTGGTTCGCGGTCAGGCCGTTCGTGACACCGGTTCTCCGATCACCGTTCCGGTTGGTCCTGAGACGCTTGGTCGTATCATGAACGTTATCGGCGAGCCTGTTGACGAAGCTGGTCCGCTGGTCACTTCCGGCAAGCGCGCTATCCACCAGGAAGCTCCGTCCTACGTCGACCAGTCGACTGAAGGCCAGATCCTGGTTACCGGCATCAAGGTTGTTGACCTTCTCGCACCTTACGCAAAGGGCGGTAAGATCGGCCTGTTCGGCGGCGCTGGCGTTGGCAAGACCGTTCTCATCATGGAACTGATCAACAACGTGGCCAAGGCGCACGGTGGTTACTCGGTATTTGCCGGTGTGGGTGAACGTACTCGCGAAGGTAACGACCTTTACCACGAAATGATCGAGTCGGGCGTTAACAAGCACGGCGGTGGCGAAGGCTCCAAGGCTGCTCTCGTTTACGGCCAGATGAACGAACCACCAGGTGCACGTGCACGTGTTGCTCTGACCGGTCTGACGATCGCTGAAGACTTCCGTGACAAGGGCCAGGACGTTCTGTTCTTCGTGGACAACATCTTCCGCTTTACGCAGGCTGGTTCCGAAGTGTCCGCTCTGCTCGGCCGTATCCCTTCTGCTGTGGGTTACCAGCCGACGCTTGCGACCGACATGGGCCAGATGCAGGAACGCATCACGACAACGACGAAGGGTTCGATCACTTCGGTTCAGGCTATTTACGTACCTGCCGACGACTTGACCGACCCGGCACCAGCAACCTCGTTCGCCCACTTGGACGCAACGACCGTTCTGTCGCGTTCGATCGCTGAAAAGGGTATTTACCCGGCTGTTGACCCGCTCGACTCTACATCGCGTATGCTTGACCCAATGATCGTTGGCGAAGAGCACTACGAAGTGGCTCGTAAGGTTCAGTCGACACTGCAGCGCTACAAGGCTCTTCAGGACATCATCGCCATCCTTGGCATGGATGAACTGTCTGAAGAAGACCGTCTGGCTGTTGCCCGCGCTCGTAAGATCGAACGCTTCCTGTCGCAGCCGTTCTTCGTGGCGGAAGTCTTCACCGGTTCGCCGGGCAAGCTGGTTGCTCTCGAAGACACCATCAAGGGCTTCAAGGGCCTGGTAAATGGTGACTACGATCACCTGCCAGAAGCAGCATTCTACATGGTCGGTTCGATGGAAGAAGCTATCGAAAAGGCAAAGAAGCTGGCTGCTGAAGCTGCCTGATAATGCTTTAAGAAGGGCGCGTGGCTTTTCCACGCGCCTTTGTCTGTCGCGCAACAAAACAAGAAGTGAATAGCCATGGCCGACACTTTCAAATTCGAACTTGTTTCTCCGGAGCGCCTGCTCGTTTCCGAAACGGTTACTGAAGTCGTCATTCCAGCCACTCTGGGCGAAATGACGGTGTTGGCAAACCATGCGCCGGTAATGACGACGATCAAGCCTGGTCTCGTTTCGGTGAAATTTGCCTCTGGTGAGACACACAAGTACGTGGTGTTCGGTGGTTTTGCCGACATTCTGCCAACAGGTTGCACATTGCTTGCTGAATCTGCTGTTTCGGCTGATGAAATCAGCCCTGATACATTGCAGAAGCGTATTGATGCAGCGAAGGCAGAAATCGAAGGTGGTAGCCATCACCACGAGCACCTGACCAAGCTTGAAAAGCACCTCTACGAACTGACGAACCTGCATGAGGTTCTCGTCGCTGCTTGAAAGCACCGGGCGGGTTCGAAAGAATGACTGCCCACAAAAAATGAGAAAAAAGCGGCCGTTTCGGTCGCTTTTTTGTTTTTAGACTACCCATGTTCAGCTGCTACTATCATCGCCGTTGCGAATTTGCGCTTTGATGCGCCCTAGCTCTTGGGTAGAACTAGGCTCCAATTTTGATGAAAGCCAATGGCAAGTGCGCGTGATGCTGCCAATTGTTCCGGCTTTTGTCGCATGCAGGCGAATAGGGCTGTTACTTGATGGAAACCTCGCGGAAAGTCATACGCATATCACGGCACGCAGGTGTTTTGGTGCAAGCCACACGTGCTGTTCCCGAGGAGGTGCCAATCGCCTTTTCCTATGGCGGTTCTACCCATGCCGTCATGATGGGCACACCGGCCGACTTGGAAGACTTTGCCATTGGTTTCAGCCTGACAGAGGGTATAATCCGTGATGTCTCTGAGATCGTTGACGTTGAAGTCCTTGCGGCCGATCAGGGTTACGATGTGCAGGTGATGCTTGGAGATAATCAGGCTGATGCACTGCGTGCGCGCCGTCGTCATATGGCAGGGCCAGTCGGATGCGGCCTCTGTGGAATTGAATCGATCGAGCAAGCACTTCGTCCGGTTCCCGACGTTTCAACGGCCCCGCTCAAAGCGACGTTTGATGACATTGTGTCTGCGATCACGCTGTTGTCGGACGGGCAGTCACTTAATCGGGAAACGCGCGCCGTGCACGGCGCCGGCTTCTACCTGCCAGGTGAGGGATTGCTGGCTGTCCGCGAAGATGTCGGGCGGCATAATGGCCTCGACAAGTTGGCTGGCGCTGTCCTTCGTGCTGGCCGCCGCGGCCGCGACGGTATGATTGCGGTTACAAGCCGTGTTTCCGTCGAGATGGTGCAGAAGACTGCTATTCTTGGCAGTCCCATCCTCCTGGCGATCTCGGCGCCCACTGCACTTGCCATCGAGACGGCGGAAAAGGCCGGTGTGACACTGGTGGCATTGGTGAGGGGGGAGGACTTCGAAATTTTCACCCATGCTCACAGAATTGTTGAGATGGCAGCGGGTGCGGATATCGCCTCCTGATTTTGCTTTTGGACACGGCTCTGCTATTCGTCATTTTTAAGCTGATAGCGGATGTCGCAGGAGAGTGATGTGCAACACGAAGTGATTCCAAAGCCGCCAGCCGCGGCTCAAGAATCCGATTTCGGACCGTGGCTCGCCAAGGCATCTATTCTTGTGGTGGACGATGAGCCAGGCATGCGCAATTTCCTTGTGCGCACGCTGGAAAGCCGCTGCAAATTTATCGACGAAGCAGCAGATACGGTTGAGGCCAGCCGCAAGCTGGATGAGCGTCATTTCGACATTGTCATTCTCGACAATATCATGCCGAAGAAAACCGGTCTTGAATGGCTGGCAGAACAGCGCTCCATCGGCCTTTATGCCGAAACGATCCTGATGACGGCATATGCCGATCTCGATACGGCGATACAAGCGATCCGCGCCGGTGCGGCGGATTTTGTGCTGAAACCGTTTCGGTCAAACCAGATACTAAATGCCATATCTCGCGCGCTGGACCGCATCCAGTTGCAGCGGGAGAACTTTGCGCTCAAATATGAGCTGAGGGCCGCGTCCGATCACATCTATCTGCGTGATCGGATTTTCGGTAGCTCTGCGACCATTCAGCAGACACGTGAAATGATCAGTCGCGTTGCGCCCTTGCCAACGTCGGTGTTGCTGACAGGTGAGTCCGGTACCGGCAAGGAAGTGCTGGCGCGTTCCCTTCACGAACTGTCCGACCGGGCTGGCAAACCCTTCGTGCCACTCAATTGCGCGGCTATTCCCGCTGACATGCTGGAAACAGAATTGTTTGGCCATTTGAAGGGCGCTTTCACGGGCGCGGAGTCCCGGCGCGAGGGTCTTTTCCTGCATGCGCAGGGTGGCACGCTGTTCCTTGATGAAATCGGTGAAATGCCGGTGGCGCTACAAAGCAAGTTGCTGCGCGTCATTGAAGATCGCAAGGTTCGGCCGGATGGTTCCGAGCGCGAAGTGCCGATCGATATTCGCTTTGTGTTCGCCACCAATGCCGATCTTGCCAAGGACGTTGAAAAAGGCCGTTTCCGCGCTGACCTTTATTACCGCATCAACGTCATGCAGGTGCATCTCGCGCCGTTGCGAGAACGTGAAAAGGATGTTCTTGAACTGACCGATCTGTTCATGAACAAGCTGTCGCGGCAGCTCGGCATGCCGCCTGTACAGGTGGATGATGCGATCAAGGCGGCTTTGCTCGCCTATAACTGGCCCGGTAATGTTCGTGAGCTACGTAACCTGATCGAACGTACCCTTATTCTGGGGCGTTTTCCTGCGGATCTACGTGGTGGCATTTCTGCGCCTGCCAGCAATGCCACGCTGGAAGAGGTTGAGCGCCGGCACATATTGAGTGTGCTCGACGAGGTTGCTGGCAACCGCGATGAAGCTGCAAGACGGCTTGGCATTTCCCGCAAGACCATTGATCGCAAGCTGACCTCCTGGCATGGCTGATCTGCACCATCAGCCAAAGGTCGTCAGTGCGGTTCGCTCCGTCCGCGTTAAACTGCTGGCGATTGCCCTGTTACCAACCTTGGTGATTTTGCCGCTGTTGCTGGGCGTGACGATGGTGCGTTGGGGCGCCAAGTTCGATTCGCTTCTGATCTCCAAAGTGCATGGCGATCTGACCATCGCGCATCAATATCTGTCGACCATTCTCGAAAACACCGGCGAACGTATTGAATCCATTGCGACCTCCGCACGGCTTCAGGATGTCTTGCAGGATGATACAGCGACACAATTGGGTGGTTATCTGGAAGAGAGCCGTGAGAAGCTTGGGCTCGACTTCCTGTTTATCATCGATCCCGAGGGACGGGTTACCGCCAGTGCCGGAACGGAAGTATCGCTTGTGCGGGTCAACTGGCCCGTGCGGGCCAAGGCACTGCAGGGAAAAGCAGCTTACGCATTCGACATTTTTTCCAATGACGAGTTGGGAGAGATTTCCGCTGCGCTGGCGCAACGTGCTCGCCTGGAGCTTGTAAAGACGCCAAATTCTGGGCAATCGGAACAGCTTTGGGAAACACGCGGTCTCGCCATTCACGCCGCCAGTCCGATTGATGTTTCGCCTGGCCGGCGTCTGGCTCTTGTCGGTGGCAAACTTCTCAACCAGAATCTCGATTTCATCGATACGATCAATGATCTGGTCTACAAGGAAGCCAGTCTGCCGGAGGGCAGTCAGGGTACGGCAACGCTGTTTCTGGATGATGTCCGCATCAGCACCAATGTCCGTCTTTTCGAAGGGAAGCGGGCATTGGGAACGCAGGTATCCAACGCCGTGCGGACTGCGGTGCTGGGTGAAGGGCGCGTATGGCTCGACAGCGCCTTTGTCGTAAACGACTGGTATGTCTCCGCCTATGAACCGCTGGTCGACAGTTACGGCAATCGTGCGGGCATGCTCTACGTCGGATTTCTGGAAGCGCCCTTTGCCCGCGCCAAATATGAAACGGTCGCCGCGGTGATTATTGCATTTTTTGCGATAACCTTGATGAGCATTCCGGTGTTCTTGCGGTGGGCGCGCAGCATCTTCAAGCCACTGGAAAGAATGACCGAAACCATCGCCCGTGTGGATGAGGGCGATCTTGGTGCGCGAACCGGGCTGCCTGCCACGCATGATGAAATCGGGCAGGTGGCCGTTCATCTGGATGATTTGCTGCAGCGCCTGCAGGAGCGTGAAGGGGAACTGCGCGCTTGGAATGAAGAGCTGAATGTGCGTGTTGACGAACGGACGCGGGAATTGCAGCTTGCCAACCATCAGCTGGAAGCCACCACGAAACAGCTGGTGATTTCTGAAAAGCTGGCCACGGTGGGGGAGATCACCGCCGGCGTTGCCCATGAGATCAACAACCCGATTGCCGTCATTCAGGGTAATCTCGAGGTGGCGCGTTATCTGATCGGTGAAAAGGCCGATCTGGCCAAAACCGAGTTTCGGCTGATTGATGAGCAGGTCGAGCGCATAAGCCGTATTGTCACCAAGCTGCTGCAATTTGCGCGACCAGAAGAATTCGCCGGCTATGTTGAACGGCATGACCCGGCCCATATCATGACCGATACCATGCCACTGGTTCAGCACGTGCTGAACCGCAGCGGTATCAATGTCGTGCGTGATGACAATGTCAGCCGGTTGGTGTTGATGAACCGCACCGAGTTGCAGCAGGTGCTGGTCAATCTGATCGTCAATGCCGCTCACGCAATGCCGTATGGCGGCACGTTAGGTCTTGGCTGCCATGATGCAGAGCGTGACGAGCGAGCTGGTGTTGTGCTGACAGTGTCCGACACCGGTATCGGCATGGATCAGGATGTTCTCGCTCGAATTTTTGAACCGTTTTTCACGACCAAACGGCAGGAAGGTACAGGGCTTGGTCTATCGGTCAGCCAGATGCTGGTGATCCGTCAAGGCGGTATCATTACCGCTGAAAGCACGCCCGGAACAGGAACGACCTTCACGGTCTGGCTACCTGAAGCGCAATAAATCTCCCATATCAGACCTGCTGTCCGGGCGCGATTTTGTCGCACCACCTGGACACTTTGTCGCATTGCCACGGACATTTTGTCCGAAATGCGGCGGAATTGTATTCTAATTCATTGTAATTCCGTGGTTTTATTTTTGGCACGATCTTTGCAGTTGTCAAAACGCAATTCGGAACAAGCGAAATGGGCGGGTTTTAGGAGAGGCCGCTCAAGCCGCGTCAGGGTCGGGGTCCATGACACGCAAGCCTGATCAAATGTCCCATGCCGGTGTGTGCTCACCGCCGGTCGGAACAGCCGAGTAAATGACAACAACCATATTCGCGCGGCGTCCAGCCGGGTCGAATGGAGGAAACACATGACTGCTACGAACGAGACGTTCACTGGCAACGCAGCCGGTATCGGCTTCCTTGACCGTGAGCGCATTATCGCCAAGCCTGGCTTTAACCGCTGGATGGTGCCGCCTGCTGCGCTGGCCATTCATCTCTGCATCGGTATGGCCTACGGCTTTTCCGTGTTCTGGCTGCCTTTGACCAAGGCAATCGGCATCAACCAGTCCGTCGTTTGCTCGGACATGGGCCTTGCGACTGCCCTGTTCACCACCAGCTGCGACTGGCGCGTCAGTGATCTTGGCTGGATCTACACGCTGTTCTTCGTTCTGCTGGGCTGCTCGGCTGCGATTTGGGGCGGTTGGCTTGAGCGCGCTGGCCCACGCAAGGCCGGTTTCGTATCGGCTGTGTGCTGGTGTGGTGGCATGACCATCGCTGCCATCGGTATCATGACCCACCAGCTGTGGCTGATGTGGTTCGGAGCCGGTGTTATCGGTGGTATTGGCCTTGGCCTCGGCTACATCTCTCCGGTTTCGACCCTGATCAAGTGGTTCCCTGACCGTCGCGGCATGGCGACCGGCATGGCGATCATGGGATTCGGTGGTGGTGCCATGATCGGTGCGCCGCTTGCGGATGCGCTGATGCGCCATTTCCGTACCGATGCATCGATCGGTGTTTGGGAAACCTTCCTGGTCATGGCTGCGATCTACTTCGTGTTCATGATGGCTGGTGCATTTGGCTACCGCATTCCGCCTACCGGCTGGAAGCCTGAAGGCTGGACAGCGCCTGCTGCCAAGAGCTCAATGATCACGACCCGCCACGTTCACCTGAAGAACGCGCACAAGACAAAGCAGTTCTGGATGATCTGGCTGGTACTGTGCCTTAACGTTTCGGCTGGTATCGGCGTACTCGGCATGGCTTCGCCAATGCTGCAGGAAATTTTTGCCGGTTCGCTGATTGGTCTGCCTGATGTCAAGTTTGCTGATCTGAACACGGAACAACTGGCGTCGATTGCAGCGATTGCTGCCGGTTTCACCGGTTTGCTTTCGGTGTTCAACATTGGTGGCCGTTTCGTATGGGCCTCCATGTCTGACCGTATCGGCCGCAAGGCAACCTACTTCACCTTCTTCGCACTCGGTATCGTACTCTACGCATCTGCCCCTTGGGCTGCTGGTCTCGGCAACAAGGCGCTGTTCGTGGGCATGTTCTGCATCATCGTGTCGATGTATGGCGGTGGCTTTGCAACTGTTCCGGCTTACCTTGCCGATATCTTCGGTACGCAGTTTGTTGGCGCTATCCATGGTCGTCTGCTGACGGCATGGGCAACAGCCGGTATCATCGGTCCTGTTGTGGTGAACTACATCCGTGAAGCACAGATCGCAGCGGGCATTCCACGCGCGCAGGTCTACGATTTCACCATGTATATTCTGGCGGGCATGCTGGCTGTTGGCCTCATCGCCAACCTGCTGGTGAAGCCGCTGGATGCCAAGTGGTACATGTCTGATGAAGAAGTTGCCGCCCTTCAGGCCAAGACCAAGGCCGTGGACACTGGTCCTTCCGGTTCGTTCGGTATTGGCAAGGGTGGTCTCGACGCCAGGGCGCTGATTGCCTGGGCTGTTGTTGGTATTCCGATTGTCTGGGGTATCTGGATTACCCTGCAGAAGACTTTTGTGCTCTTCGTGTAAAAAGAAAAGGCGGCTTTCGGGCCGCCTTTTTTGTTTCTGGATGTAAGTGCTACAGCGTCAGAACTCGGTCCATTGATCGGCGCGCTCTGCAGGCATGGCTGATGTGGCGTGCCGCAGACTGGCAACCATCTTATGTACCGGTGATGCGACCTGCTGGTGTCTGCTGACAAGGGCATGTGGGGTCGGTGCTTCATAGGCCTGTGCCTGAGCATTGCCGATACGGAACTGGGTCAACAGCTCCCGCAATATTTCCGATTCGCGCGCCAGACCGTGGCTGGCGGCAGTCGTTTCCTCAACCATTGCCGCATTCTTCTGCGTTGCCTGGTCCATCATGTTGACGGCCTGGTTGATTTCCGCAAGGCCGTTGGCCTGCTCGCGGGCCGCTTCGACAATCGCCGAGACATTGACGTGGATCTGGTCGACCTGATTGGCGATTTCTCGCAGCACGCCGCCTGTCTGACCAACAAGTTCGACACCATTGGCGACATGGTCGCCTGAGGTATTGATCAGGTTCTTGATTTCCTTGGCAGCACTGGCAGACCGTTGTGCCAGTTCGCGTACTTCCTGCGCGACGACGGCAAATCCTTTGCCGGCCTCGCCGGCACGTGCCGCCTCAACACCGGCATTCAACGCCAGCAGGTTCGTCTGAAACGCAATGTCGTCAATCACGCCGATGATGTTGGTGATCTCCTTGGAGGAGCGAGATATCTCATCCATGGCGCCAATTGCCTTGTCGACAATGGCACCGGAGCGTTCGGCATTGTTTTTGGTGGAAGTTACCAGCCTTCCGGCATCGTCGGCGCGCAGACTGGAATCCTTGACTGTTGTGGTGATTTCTTCGAGTGCTGCGGCGGTCTGTTCGAGTGAGGCAGCCTGTTGCTCGGTTCTTTGCGCCAGCTGGTCCGCAGCCGTGCGGATTTCAGAAGAACCTGCGGCAATTGTTGTCGCGTTGTGGGCCACCGTCTGCATGGTGTTGCGCAGTTTGGCGATGACTTCATTAAAGTCGTGCCGAACTCTTTCCATGCTTGGCACAAAGGCAGTATCGAGATTTTGCGACAGTTCTCCATCGGCCAGGGCTCTGAGGCCGTCGCCAAGTGCAGTAATTGCGCTCATGCGTGGGGTGACGTCTGTCGCAAATTTGACGACTTTGACGACGGTGCCCTTGTCGTTGAAGATTGGGTTGTAGGCTGCCTGTATCCAGACTTCCTTGCCACCTTTGCCAAAGCGAACAAATTCATCGGCAATAAATTCGCCCTGTGAAAGGCGCTGCCAGAATTGGGCATAATCGGATGTCGCAGCATAATTCGGCTCGCAAAACAGGCGATGGTGTTTTCCCACGATCTCCGAGAGGTCGTAACCCAGTGTTTTGCAGAAGTTTTCATTGGCGGTGAGAATTTCACCAGTTGAGGTGAACTCGATCACCGCCTGTGATTTGGAGAGGGCATTCAGCTTGCTGGCATCTTCGACCGCTTTTTGTTTGACGGCGGTGATGTCGGTCGCCAGCTTGATGACCTTGTAAACTTTGCCGGAGCGGAAAACTGGATTGTAAGAAGCCTGTATCCAGATGTCGCGTCCGTCCTTGCGGATGCGCTTGTATTCTTTGGTGTCGTGTTTTCCCGCCGCCAGGTTTTGCCAGAACTGGGTGTATGCGGCAGATGCGCTGTAATCTGGCTCACAGAACATGCGGTGATGTTTGCCAACAATCTCGCTCAGGTCGTAACCGAGGGCTTTGCAAAAGTTTTCATTGGCATTGAGGATTACGCCGTTTGGGGTGAATTCAATCACGGCCTGCGATTTGGATATGGCATCAACGATATTTCTGGCATCACTGACTTTATGCAGGCCGAACATTGTACCCTCCGGAAACAGCGAAAGTGAGAGCGTTTACTTTCGCTTGGCAGCGTTATCGCGATTCATTCGCTGACAGGGAGAAAAATCATCAATCTCCAATATAGTGATTAGAACATTAGAATATTAAAATGTAATTGATGCATTGTTGCTTGAAGCTCTTTTTAATACAGAAAGAAAAAGGGGGATTTTAGCTGTTTGACACAAACAAAAACCGCCACGAATGGATCGTAGCGGTTTAAAATCATAGGACGTTTGGAAAGATGATCTCGCTCGCGATGTGTGGCGTAGCGTGATGCAGTTTCTTATGCTGCCAGATCTTCGATCTCGTTGCCCTTGAACATCTTTGCGAGGTTCAGGAAGCAGATCATGCCATGTTCGTTGGCGATGATGCCTTCGGAGAAGGACTTGTCGAAAGAAGCGGATACTTCCGGCACAGGCTGAACCTGATTGGCAGGAATTGTCAGAATGTCGGATACGCGGTCAACCAGCATGCCGATGACCATGTTGTGAACTTCGGCAACCACGATGGCGCTACGCTCATTGGCAACGGTGCTTTTCATGCCGAGTTTGTAGGCGAGGTCAATGATCGGAATAACAGAACCGCGCAGGTTCATCACGCCAATCACGTCAGCTGGGGCGTGCGGGATCGGGGTGCATGGCGCCCAGCCGCGAATTTCGCGGATTGTGGTCGTCTTCACGCAGAATTCCTGATCGTGCAGGCGGAATGCAATAATTTCCAAAGTGTCGCTGCCGAAGTTTGTAGAATTAATCGTCGCCATCAGAATTCTTCCCAATCTTGCTGTACTTGCGCCAAAGCAAGAGAACCATGTGTTCTGGCTGCTGGTGTGGCAACCGTACCGCGTGCTCTTGATGCCAAGGGCTGCACATCCCCTTTCACATCATTCCTTGTAACGTGAGAGTCTTGCGTAAATCTAAATTGTCTTAGCAAATTACGTAAAGATTCTGCTTCTTTTGCCAAACCATGGCTGGCGGCGCTGGTTTCTTCCACCACGGCCGCGTTCTGCTGGGTATTGGCATCGATGGAGTTGACCGCAGAATTGATTTCTTTCAATCCAGTCGCCTGCTCGCGGGTCGTTTCAATCATGGCTGCGACATTCTGATTGATCTCGGCCACCTGACGAACGATTAACTCCAGTGATTTGCCTGTCTCATCAACAAGCGAAACACCATTGGCAACCTGCTCGGTTGATTTGGTAATCAGCGCCTTGATTTCCTTGGCGGCATTGGCGGAACGTTGCGCCAGTTCACGCACTTCTTGTGCGACCACGGCAAAGCCCTTGCCAGCCTCACCGGCACGAGCTGCTTCCACGCCAGCGTTCAGCGCAAGCAAATTGGTTTGAAAGGCGATCTCATCGATAACGCCGATAATGTTGCTTATGCCCTTGGACGATTGCTCAATCTCGTCCATGGCCGCAATGGCGTTGTTGACGACAGTCCCGGAAAGCTCGGCGCCGCTCTTGGCCTTCGCTACCAGTTGCCCTGCCTCTTCCGCTCTGCGGCTGTTGTCAGTAACCGTTTGGGTCATTTCTTCCAGTGCGGCTGCGGTTTGCTCGACAGCGGCGGCCTGTTTCTCCGTCCGTTCGGCTAGAGAGCTTGAGGCAATGCTGACTTCATGTGAAGCACCAGCAATGCCCGTCGCATTGTCTGAGACAACTTTCATGGCGTCGCGCAGTCTGGCGATCGATCCGTTAAAGTCTGTGCGCAGTTTGTCGAGGGCAGGGATGAAAGGTGTGTTGAGCTGCGTCGTCAAATCGCCATTGGCGAGGCCGGTCAAACCATCAGCGATTTCATTGACGGCGCGGACGCGTTCCGTCACGTCGGTGGCAAACTTCACGATCTTGAAGACATTGCCTTCCTCATCAAGAATTGGATTGTAGGATGCCTGAATCCAGACGGGTTTTCCGCCTTTACCTATGCGCTTGAATTCCTGGGCAATAAATTCTCCAGCTGCCAATTTTTTCCAGAAGGTCGCATAGTCGGCACTGTCGCGAAACGCAGCTTCGCAGAACATGCTATGATGTTTGCCCTTTATCTCTTCAAGCCTATAACCGAGACAGTTCAGAAAGTTGCTGTTGGCCGTAATGATCTGGCCAGTGGTGGTAAATTCGATAATAGCCTGAGCGCGTGAGATGGCATTTATCTTACCCGCATCCTCGGCTGATTTGAGCTTTGCTTCGGTAATTACAGTGGCAATCTTGATAACGCTCTGGACCTTGCCGCCAATGATCACAGGGTTGTAGGAGGCCTGTATCCAGACTTCGGTGCCACCCTTGCCGATGCGCTTGTATTGTCTTGCATCCGCCTTGCCGTTCGCCAAATCCTGCCAGAACTTCCTGTAATCCTGACTGCCACTATATTTAGGGTCACAGAATATACTGTGATGTTTGCCGATGATTTCGGCGGCTGAATAACCAAGTGCGCGGCAGAAATTGTCATTTGCAGACAGTATCTTCCCGGATGGATCAAACTCAATCATCGCTTGAGTGCCGCCAAGGGCAGTCAAAACAGCTTTTGCATGTGATCCCGGAAAAAATGACAAGCTCATGGGTGGCTCCCGTCTCCGCGAGGCGTTGTACAACTGAAAGTCCGGAAGCGTTTCCATTGATTGAAACGTCAGGACTCAATGTTATGTTTGGGGTGTTTCCTGAATATGCGAAATCCACTGACGATTTTTTATACAAAATCATCATTAAAAAATTATAAATAATAATAATAGGGTATTTTTGATATATTTATATTTTCAATATTATGAAAATATAAACTTATACATAAGCAGTACATAAGAGATCAATATTCTTTTTCGTAGAATATACCTGCCGCGCCACCGCCATCTGCGCCTGCTTCACCGCGCAGTTTGACGCCTCTGCCAACATCCAGATTGATCACAGCCTTTGCGCCTGAACTGCCACTCTGTTCCAGTTCAAGATAGGTGCGGTCATTGATGTATTTCCCGGCAGATACTTTCGCGTCACCCTTTTCGTCGGTGGAGATATCAAGATCATCGACGCCGAGATTGCTGCGCAAACTGTTGAACAGCGACGTGGAACGTCCACCAGCAAGCTGGCTTGCAGCATCGGCCAGACGGGCGATCTGAAGGGCAGACAGTTTCGACATGGACTGACCGAAAATAAGCTGTGCCAGCACTTCGTCCTGCGGCAGTGCCGGAGACGAGGAGAAGGTAATTGCCGGATCATTAGCAAGGCCTGAAACAGAGACGGTTATCGTTGTCGAACCGGAGGCCGAATCGGCGGCCATATCCAAAACTGGCACCAAGCCGCCACCGAATGTGATGTTGCCGGTGGTGAAGTCCAGTCGTTTGGTCAGGACTTCGAGCCTGCCACGCTTCATGGTGAAACCACCGGATACCACGGGATCGGCAGCGGTGCCGCGCACCACCAGATTGCCGGTCAGTTCGGCATCGACGCCGCGACCACGGACAAAAATGCCATTGGGCGCATTGATGTTGAGATCAAGTCCAATCGTGGAACTGCTGCCGTTTGACTCATCCGCCTGCATGCTATTCACCTGCGCTCTTACGGCGGGTGACGCGTTGCGGTGTTTGATGTCGATGGCGGTGAGCGAGGCGGGCAGGCGCTCGGGAATGGTAATGGCGCTCTTGTCCAAGGTAAGTGTTCCCGCAAGCACGGGATTGGCGAGCAATGGGCCTTTCAGGGTCAATGTGCCGCTGACAATAGTGGTAACCAGTGTGCCGTCATTATAGGCGGCGCGGTCTAGCACGATCGACAGATCGGCCGGGAAATTGGACGCTGGCGTGATACCGACCGAGCCGGATGCCGAAAGCGTGCCACCAGCCGCAAGCCTGCCGGACAAGCGCGAGATGACGGCGCGGTCCCGATCAAAGGTGATCGTAGCACCAAGATTGTTGATCGTCAGGTTTCTCCGCACATCGGTCAGCTGAGTGCCATCCGTTGAAACCGTGCCGGTTATCGATGGGGCTGCAGCGGTGCCAGATATATTGAGATCAATGTTGGCACTGCCTGTCACCGACAAACCCTGTTCGGCTGTTTGTGCCGCAACCGTTGCAAAGGGCAGATTACCCTTGAAGGCCAATGACAATGGCTGGTTGCCGGAGATACCAACTGAGCCGCCGCCGGACAATGACAGTCCGCCCTGACCGGTTAGTCCGGTTGTGATGTTCAGAAGATTGTCGGCAAATGTACCATTGGCCTTGATGCTGAGTGGTGAAAGGCCCGCCGCACGTGTCTGGCTTACAGCGGCGTTGTTCCAGCTAAGGTCATAACTGACAGATGGATTTGCCGCGGCACCTTTGGCGGTGACCGTGCCGGAGATATCGCCGGATGCGTCAAGACCACCGGCGAAGGCATTGGCAAGGCTGGCCGGCAAAGAACGGATAACAGCGTTGATATCAAGGTTTGAGCCTGCCGAGCCATTTACTTCAATGCGGCCATTGCCTGTCTGAATGGTGAGGCCGTTGATGCGCGCCGTACCATTGTCGACAGTGATATTGGTCGGTTGTGCCAGCTTGACCGGGATACCACGCGGAGCGGCGGAAAAGTCCCTGATAGCGACAGTCAGCGGTTGTTTGCCGGTATCGACGCTGCCGGATGCCAGAAGTGGCGCATTGTCGTATCGGGCATTGAGGTTGAAGCCTGTTGCGGACCCGGCATGGGTAATATCCAGCTTCAGTCCGCTGATGGTGTTTGCGCCGACATTTATCGCCTGTGCAGTCAACGTTCCCTGTGCCGCCAAGGCCTTCAGGTCGCTGACAGCGATATCGGCTGCGAGGTTTGAAATTCCATTCGTACCTTGGCTCAGCGATTTGCTGTTGGCCTTCAGAGTGATTGCCGTCGTTGTCGCATTGCTGTTGAAGACAGCAGTACCTTTCAAATCACCTGCGGCCTGCTGGGCTGCCAATGCGGCGAGCAACGAGACGTCAGGAAAGTCGAATACTAGAGTACCGTTGGGCTGGAAGGTCGGCGTAAAACGCAGATCACCTGTCAGGCTGTTGGGTCCGATGTCGACGCGCAATGACGGCAGAGCCGTTCCATTCTGGTCCTGAACCAGAGCGGCCTTAGCTTCGATTGGCTGGCCATCCAGCGTGCCGCTCGCCGCAATGTCTGCTTGCGGTGCTGCGGGGTCGGCCTTACCGCTTGCGGTCAGTGCAAATGCTTCGAGCGAACGCCCGGCCATCGTGGCACGGGCCGAGTTCAGGCTGGCCTTGAAATCCGGTGTAGCAAGCGGGCCTGTCGCTTCCACGGCAAAACCGGCTGCCCCCTGTGCGTTGGCCAGCAGTTTTTCGAGAGCAAGGAAACGTCCGCCGATCTTGGCCTGCACTATGCCGTTGTCGAGCAGCAGATTACCATTCGCTTCGACCAGATCCGAGCGAACGACAAGGTTTTCGAGGCTTGTTTTGCCGCCGATGACAGCGTTGACATATCCCTCGACCGCAATGGTTTTTTCGATCTTTTGTGCCAGTGCCTCAGGAAGGATCTGCGGCACTGCGAACAGGCGCAGATTTGCGGAAACGGTTTTGCTGTCCAGCGTATAGGTGCCGCTGGTGGTGCCGCCGATGCTGGCGCTTTCCAGTGTCGCGGCTTCAAAACCGATAGCCGTTGGAGACAGGCGCAACGGTGCCTTCAACGTGGCGGGTGCTTTAACCAAACGGTCGAGATCCGGGCTGACCAGCGCCGAACCATCAACGGAAACCCTCGTGTCGACCGTTCCGGTAAAGGCTGCGAGATTTAGGTCCTGGCTTGCCGCAGATAGCTTGATGCCATCCAGACGTCCCTGCGGAATTTCGACCGAGCGCAGTGCGGCGGCGACATTCAAGGCTGCAGCCTGCGCGTTGCCGCGCAACGAAATATCGGCGCCATCGATGAGAAGCCGTGCCTGACCACCATCCATCGGCAGGCGGAAATCAACCGGGCCATTGGTACCAATCAGGTTGGCGCTCAAGTCGTTCATGCCTTGCGGATCAACGGTGCCGGAGGCCGCCAGAAGCAGCGCGCCGGTTGTCAGATTTCCGGTTTCAATGTCGATACGGCCGTTCGGATCGAGTGCGACATTGAAGTCGATCTGCGTTTCGCCATTAAAAAGCTGGCGGTACAGCGGGGGCAAAAGCATGTCGGGCTGACCGCCACCTGTCAGCGCAATACGGCGCACGCCGGTATCGGCAAGTTTATGCTGGCCGGTCAGGCTCAGGATGCGATTGCCATCGACTGCGCCGACCAATTGGCCGCTCCAGTCGGACATTGGGCCTTGACCATCAATGTCAAGCGAAACAGCGGGGGCGCCGGGCAATGCCAGAAGGTTTGCCAGCATGCCGCCCTGTGGTTCGCTTAAATTAGCCTTGAGTTGCAGAACATTCTGCTCGGGCACATAGGTGAAATCGGCCGTGATGCCTGCCTGTGGCACATCCTTGCGGTGAATGGCGATGTTCGCAGCCATATCTCTGGAAGACGCTTTGGCACTGCCTGCCGCGGTCAATTCAAACGGGCGTCCAGCCAAGGCTTCACCAAGCTTGATGTCGTCGAAAGCAAGGTTTTTGATATCGACTGCAATCGGCAGCGAGAAACTACCGCTTTCCTGTTTTGCCGGTTGTTCAGATGGCAAGGGAGTGCGGTCAAATTCGATTGTGCTGGCTGAGACCAGATCTGCGCGGAAGGTGCCGGTGAGCAGCGCGGTTGGAGACCAGTCGACAGCAATGCCATTGATACGGGCATAGACCCCTTCGCGGTCGGACAGCACGACGCTGTCAAGGCGCAGATTTCCGGTAAGGAGACCCTGTGGGGCGGAAATCTCAACCTTTTGATCGGCTGTGGATGCAAGGGATGAAATCTGGCGGGCCGCAAATTTTGAGCCCGATGCGGTAAAGCCTATGAACGAGACAAACAAAACAAGAAACAGCACCAACCCTGCGGCGATGTATAAAACCCATTTTAAAGGTTGAAGCAGTTTCTTCATGGTGGTGTTTTGCCTTGTTTCAGACGAACTGCAGCACGATCAGAACGATTGACCGATACCGGCGTAAATGCCGTAACTGTTGCCGCCATCATATTTGTCGAGAGGCATTGCAACATCCAAACGCAATGGACCGAAAGGAGTTGCATAGCGTAAGCCGATGCCTGCGCCTGCTCTTATATCTGAAAAATCCGGTGTCATGCGGGTAGAAACCGCTGCCGCGTCGATAAATGGTACAAGACCGATTGTTTCGGTGATCTTGATACGGGCTTCTACGGAGCCAAGAACGTAAGAGCGACCACCTGTTGCATCGCCATTGGCGTTATAGGGTGAAATTTCCTGATAGCTGTAACCACGCACCGAGCCGCCGCCACCGGCATAAAAACGTCGAGTTGCAGGTACATCCTGAAGGTCACTTGCACCCACCAAAACGCCCGCGCCAAGTTTACCGGCAAGCACAACGCGATCTTCTTGTCCAAGTCCCTTATAGGCGGTGGCTGAGCCTTCAAAGGTCGAGAAGAATGTGCCGTTCATCGCTTCATAGCTGGGCTTGGCTGCAATGGCTGCACGGAAGCCGGTTGTCGGATCAAGCTTGTTGTCACGGGTGTCGCGCACATATTCCAGCGGTATGGATGTCGTCAGATACTTGTTGTTGCCATAGGCATCATCGGTATCCGTCCAGCTGACCTCAAGTCCTGCCGCTGCAGTATCGGTATCATTGACCTCATAACTGAAGCCTGCAGCACCTGTAATGGTCTTGGCTTCATAGGTGTCAGGATGCTCGGTCTTGGCAATAAGGCTTGCTTTGAATGTTGCCGAGGGATGGAAGACGCCTGGCTTCGTGAAGGTAATGCCTGCGGAATAATCCATGCCTTCGACGCTGGATGCCTCACCCAGTCGCGAAACAGAACCTTCGATGCGCAGGGTTTCCGCCTTGCCAAACAGGTTGCGGTGGCCCCAATAGCCTTGCAGGCCGGCACCTTCGGTTGTCGAGAATTGCGCACCGAGGCCGAAATAGCGGTGTTTTCCTTCGGACACTTCGATGGTCAGTGGCAAGGAGCCGTTGGCCGCGAGTTGCTCGGATTCACGAACTGTGACGCTGGAGAAGACACCAAGCTGGCGCAGCCGCTCGGATGCCTTGCGCAGGCTTTCCGGCGAATAGGGCTGTCCGGCATTCAGTCTGGAGTAATAACGAATAAAGTCCGGATCAACGCTTTGCTGACCCTTGATGCCGATCATGCCAACCGGTGCGACTGGCCCCGCTTCTGCCGCCATCGTCACATCAACGGTGTTGGTAGCGTGGTCGGCGACCGCCTGTCTTTTGGTCAGCTTGGCCAGCGGGCGGCCTTCGGATTTCAGCTGCTCAATCAGCTTTTCGCCACCACGGATAATATTGAGCGAGCCGGCCTTGCCGCCGCGCACCAGACCAAACTCTTCCAGGTTGCGCCCTGCGGCGTCACCTTCCAGAATTATGTTGCCGAGAGTAAACTCTGGGCCTGGTGTGATCTGGATATGCACAGGAACCGGCTTTGAATGGTCAAAGACCGGATTGGGGGGTAGATTTTCAATGTCCGTGCCAGCGATACTGACTTTGACGACACCGGAATAACGGGCATTTTCATAAAGAGAGGCGACGAGACGGTCGCGGTCGTCGCGCGCCTTTATGACGAGGCCAAGATCGCCCGATACGGGTTTGTCCTGATCGGAAATCAGAAACGACGCGTTTTCCAGATTTTCGTAGAACTTGGGATCAACGAGCGGAACATCCATGCTTGCGCTGTAGCGAACCGGATTGATGATCTCGAGTTCCGGTTCGTCTGATCCCCAAAGCGTAATGCCAAACAGCTTGAACGCGTTCGCTTCCCGCACAAACGCAGGGTATAAAACCACTGCTGCCGCAACCGCCAGTGCGGTGCCTGCCTTCCGGTACGCAATACTCAATCTCGGGTCAGTCCGTTTTGTCGGCATCTGCTACTTTATGGTTGAGCATTTATTATCGCTCTCACCGGTTTCCCGTTCGTTAATATAATAATCTAAGCATAAAAGACCGATTTTGATACGCAGAATCAACTTTTCCGATGTTTAAATGCAAAAGCCCCGGAAAACCGGGGCCTGCATTCTGCATAAATCTGCAATCGAGATTAGCAACGGTCTACGTAGCGGTTACCATAACGGTCACGGTAGTAGCATTTCCCAGGTTCATTGGCATTACCAATGAGCGCGCCGCCAACACCGCCGATAGCAGCGCCAACTGCTGCGCCGCGAACGTTACCGGTGATTGCGCCACCGAGAACAGCTCCGGAAACGGCACCGATTGATGCGCCTTTTTCAGTTTGTGTGCAGCTTGCGAGCGCCAAGCCAACCAGTGCAAATACGATGGCCTTCTTCATTTACTCTCTCCAACGTTACATTGAGCCTCAGCTCCGATAGGCGTCCCAGTTTTTTATGCGGTGACTGCTTGTCCTCCGACCGCTACGGATTGCTTTAACAATTCACCGTCATTTATGGAAGCCTGATTAGCTGGCTGATGAACCGGAATTGCCGACAGGTTTCAAACGCATGCTGCCGGTTTTCGTTCCAATCTTTTTCTGAATTTGATGTGAATCAAGTTCAAGCCATCGCGAAAGCGCTAAAAGAAGTATATTGGAATCGTTCAAAAGAGTAGGCGAATTGCCGCAGGCTATGTAAAGTTGGTCTGTCGGGGTTGACGGTTCGAAGGGGAGAACTCAAAACTCCCTCAAGAATTCTGGAGCAAGGCATGGATTTCGAGGCATATTTCAAGGGCGAACTGGACAGCTTACACACAGAGGGGCGGTACAGGGTATTTGCGGATCTGGAACGCCATCAGGGGCAGTTCCCGCGGGCCACTCGCTACAATGCAAATGGTGAAAAGCGCGACGTAACAGTCTGGTGTTCTAACGACTACCTCGGAATGGGGCAGAACCCGAAAGTTATCGAGGCCATGAAAGCGGCGATCGATCACTGTGGCGCGGGTGCGGGAGGCACCCGGAATATTTCTGGTACCAGTCACTATCACGTCCTGCTTGAGCAGGAACTTGCTGACCTGCACGGCAAAGAAGCTTCACTGATCTTTACGTCTGGCTATATTTCCAACTGGGCAACCCTTGGAACGCTCGGACAGAAAATTCCTGGTCTGATCATCTTCTCTGACGCGCTGAACCATGCGTCGATGATTGAAGGTATTCGGTATGGCAAGTGCGAAAAGGTCATCTGGAAGCATAATGATCTCGAAGACCTCGAGGCAAAGCTGAAGGCTGCTGATCCGAAGGCGCCAAAGCTGATCGCTTTTGAATCCGTCTATTCGATGGATGGCGACATTGCCCCGATCAAGGAAATCTGTGATCTGGCCGACAAATATGGCGCAATGACCTACCTGGATGAAGTGCATGCCGTTGGCATGTATGGTCCGCGCGGTGGCGGCATTGCCGAACGCGAAGGTCTGATGCATCGCCTCACCATCATCGAAGGGACGCTTGGCAAGGCATTTGGTGTAATGGGCGGCTACATTGCCGGTTCCACAGCACTTTGCGACTTCATCCGCTCGTTTGCTTCGGGCTTCATTTTCACGACTGCGCTTCCGCCATCATTGGCTGCGGGTGCCGCGGCGTCCATCCAGCACCTGAAGTCCAGCCCGTTTGAGCGTGCACGTCATCAGGACCGGGTTCGCAAATTGCGCACACTCCTGGATGCCAGCGGCATTCCGCACATGCCAAACCCGAGCCATATCGTGCCTGTCATGGTTGGCGATGCTGCCAAGTGCAAATGGATTTCGGATATTATGCTGGATAACCATGACATCTATGTCCAGCCGATTAACTATCCCACGGTGCCGCGCAAGACAGAGCGTCTGCGCATTACACCGACGCCGCTGCACAGCGATGCGGATATTGAGCATCTGGTGGGTTCGTTGCATCAGTTGTGGGCACGTTGCGCACTGGCACGTGCCGTCGCGTAAGATAAGGCTCAGCCTTAACTCGCTGAAACATTTGGAATGGCCGCCTCTCAGGCGGCCTTTTCTGTTTGGGCGATGTAATCTTCAGCCAAAATACGAGCATGCTGGTCTGCCGCGATAATGTCGTCCATGCTGTTTGCTGTGCGACCATCAGCCATTCGGTCCATCGCAAACTCGACGGCTTCAGCCATGTGCAGGAAACTGATCCGGCCTTCAACAAATGCATGGAAAGCAGTCTCATCAGCTGCACTCAGCACAGCGCCCTGCACACCGCCACGTTCCAGAGCGGTGCGGGCCAAACGCAATGCCGGGAAGCGTTGTTCATCGGGCGCTTCGAAATCCAGCTTGGCAAGTTTGGCGAAGTCCAAACGATCAACGTTGAGCGGCGCGCGCTCCGGGTAGGTCAGAGCATAAGAAATGGCGGTGCGCATATCCGGGCAGCCAAGCTGAGCAATCACCGAACCATCGTGGTAGCTGACCATAGAATGTATGATCGACTGCGGATGGATGATCACCTCGATCTGTTCAGCCGAAACATCAAACAGGAATTTCGCCTCGATCATTTCCAGCGCCTTGTTGAACATGGTGGCGCTGCCAATTGAAACCTTCAGGCCCATTGACCAGTTGGGATGCGCTTTGGCCGCTTCCACCGTCACGCCAGCCATTTGTTCCTTGGTCCAGGTGCGGAATGGCCCACCGGACGCAGTCAGCAGAATACGCTCCAGGGATTGGCGCGGATTTCCTTCAAGGCACTGGAAGATGGCGCTATGTTCGCTATCGACAGGGATGAGCTTGCCGCCGCCCTGCTTGATGGCGCGAATGAACACATCACCTGCCGACACAAGGCATTCCTTGTTGGCAAGTGCGATGTCAGCGCCGCGTTTTGCTGCGGTGATCGTTGGGGCAAGACCGGGTGTTCCGGCAATGGCCGCCATAACCCAACCGGCATCCATCTCGGCTGCTTCCGTCAGGCCATTTTTTCCAGCTGCAACTGCGATGCCGGTGCCGGCAAGCGCTACCTTCAGCGCTTCATATTTTTCATCATTGGCGGTGACGGCCAGCTTTGCGCCAAATTCCTTGGCCTGCGCTGCCAGCAGCTCGATATTATCCGCACCGGTCAACGCCAGTATGTCGAATGCGTCACGGCCGCCGAGTTGGCGCAGAACATCGAGAGTGCTGGTGCCGATAGAGCCTGTCGAGCCAAGTATCGTCAGGCTGCGTGGTGTGGTCGTGCCGGGTATCATCGTTGCAATCCGGTATCTTTTACGTTGTGATGGCTCTACCTGCGAAAACAGGACGGAACAAGAAGAAACCATCGCCATTGTTTTCCTGAACGGCGAAAGCCATATGCTGAAGAGCGGTAAGGTCAGACCAACAGGAGTTGCATGAACAGATTTATTGTTTCCAGTGGTTGGGTGTTTCTGGCGTCTATTGTCCTGGTTCTGGTTTTCATGCCGTTTGATGCCGCTCTTTCCGAGAGAGCGCAGGGCTTGCCGGGCAGGGTTGTCGGCTTCAACAGTGCGATTACCGATCTCGGTACATTTCGGTGGATGCTTTATTCATCGGGTTTGGTGATCATTATCGCCTTCATTGCCGGAAAGGTTTATCGCAACAGTACCTATGTTGGGAAATTACGCACCGGTTACAGGCTGTTTTTGTATTTCTTCCTGACAATTGCCTCTGCCGGAATTCTGGTCCATCTGCTCAAGTTTCTGATTGGTCGGGCAAGGCCGGAACTGTTCAGTGAACTCGGTGCCTTCAGCCTCACACCTTTTGCAGGTCAATGGTCTTACGAGAGTTTTCCATCCGGCCATTCGACGGCTATCGGAGCGCTGTGTGGCGCGCTTGCCATGCTGACCCCGCGTCTGCGGCCGGTCTTTCTCCTGCTTGCCCTCATCATCGGAATTTCACGCGTCATCGTTGGGGCGCATTATCCGAGTGATGTCGCTGCCGGTTTGTTGCTTGGTGTGTGGACGGCCATGGCCTTTGCCTTTATCTTTGCGCGTTACAACTGGTTGTTCCGGTTTGATGAGAAGGGCTGGCCACAGCCCAAATCCGTTTTTGCTGCGAAAACGGCCGATAGGGCGCAGTGACTTGCAAGACGTCTGGGGAGTGGAATGAACGTTCAGCAGAGCCTTTCCGATAATCCTCCAGCCGTGCGGGATTTGGAAACCACTGTTGCGATTGCCGGTGGTGGACCTGCGGGAATGATGCTGGGTTTGCTGCTTGCGCGCGCTGGTATTGACGTCACTGTGGTTGAAAAACACGGCGATTTCCTGCGCGATTTTCGTGGCGATACCATCCATCCATCAACGCTTGAGGTGATCGAGCAGCTTGGTTTCATCAAGGAATTTCTGCAGCTACCGCATACGCGAGCTGAAAAGCTGCATGCACAGATCGGGGATGACACCATCACCATTGCCGATTTCTCATGGTTGCCGGTCAAGAACCGCTTCATTGCTTTCATGCCGCAGTGGGATTTCCTGAACTTTCTGGCAGGCAAAGCAGGGCAATACGAAAACTTCCGTTTGTTGATGAATGCGCCTGTTACTGGCCTGTCGATAAAAGACGGTCGCGTTTGCGGGCTGGAGGTCTCAACACCGGAAGGCGATCTTGTCATCAAGAGTGCGCTTGTCATTGGCGCCGATGGTCGAAACTCCGTCGTGCGAGACAAGGCCGGCCTTGAGGTTGAACGGTTTGGAGTGCCAACCGAAGTCTTGTGGATGCGACTTTCCAAACAGCCGGGTGATCCCAACGAGACGATGGGACATGCTGGCCCCCAGCAAGGTCTGGTGTTGATTGATCGCGGTGACTATTGGCAATGCGGTTTTGTGGTGCGCAAGGGTACATTTGCCGAACTGCAACATAGGGGCATCGAAGCATTTTGGGATGCAGTTGCGTCTGTCAGTCCTCTGCCGAAGGACAGGATGCGGGAAATTGCGTCATGGGATGATGTGCATCTACTGACCGTGCGGATCGATCGTCTGAAACGCTGGTGGCGACAAGGTCTGCTTTGTATTGGTGATGCCGCCCATGCCATGTCGCCGATTGGCGGTGTCGGGGTCAACCTTGCCATTCAGGATGCGGTTGCTGCCGCCAATATCCTGACACCTGCACTGAGTAGCAGAGGTACCGTCTCAGATAATGACCTTGCAGCTATTGAAGCACGACGCTCTTTCCCGACCAAAGCTACGCAAAAATTGCAATTGATGATGCGCAGCCGACGAAAGGCACCGAAAGCCAACGCGGGCAAACCATCGGGACCGCCAGGTTTTGTAAAGGCGATCATCAAATTCCCGCTTCTTGCCCATTTGGCCGGTCGGTTGATTGGCCTTGGTTTCCGGCGGGAAAAGCTGAAATAGGCTATACCGTCAGCGCGATTGATAGAGCTTGTGCAGAATTGCAGCGGTGCCTTGCGCACCGTTGAGATCAAGGTTCTGACTATCAGGTGATGGAAGCGCCAGTGCCTGTCTGATGGCATCTGCCATGGCCGGGCCGGAGATTTGGTCTTCTTGCAGGACATGGGCTAGCTGTAACTTCGCCAGCCGCTCGGCACGGGCGCCCTGTTCGGTTTCACCGCCGACAGCGAAGGGAATAAGAAGCGAGCGGCATTTTGCCCGCAAAATATCGCAGACCGTATTATAGCCCGCCTGAGAGACCGATAGTTTTGCCGCTGACAGCAGGCTTGGAAAATCCTTGCGGAAACGGAAAACGGAAACCTTGTCACTGGCCTGAGCGGAAATCGCGTCGAAGTCTGCCTGCGGCATGTTAGGGCCTGTTATCAGGCACCAGCTGTTTACATCGTCAACGATGTTTGACGCTTCCAATGCACTTTTGATGAGTTCCGCACCGACGGCGCCACCGCCTGCGGAAACGACCACGTCATACTGCTCTGTTGGTTCTGGCGGCGGTTCAGGGGCAACGAGGCCAGTGTAAACCACGCGTGCGGAAATCTCGTGCGCGAGCGGGAACGTTTCCTCAAGCTTAACGAAATTCGGGTCGCCATGAACAAGAATGGTGTCGAAGTGTTTTTTGACGAGTTCGATTGTTTCTTCGTCACGGCCCGGTTTGTTGCGTTCCTGTAAGATATCGCGCAGCGACGTCATCAGCAGTGGGCGTGGCCGTGATTGTTCGATGGCTTGCAGCAGTGGCAAAAGCTCAAACCGTACCTGCCGTCGACCGAACGGAAAGGCCTCGATAATAACGATATCCGGTTTCACCTCTTCGAAGGTGTTTAAAAGCAGGGTGGTGCGCAGCTGCTTGAAGCTGTCATCGACCGCCTTACCGTTGATATCGACCAGACCGGAAAAACCGCTATCGCCAACGGCAATCGGCGGCAATGCCACATGCTTCAAACCGTCAGCCGGAAAACCGGGTACTGGCAGACCGCCGGTGACCAGCGTCACATCAAAACCGTCTCTCTGCATGGCGTTGGCGACGCGACTTGCCCGCGCAATGTGACCGATGCCGAGCAAATGCTGGACGTAAAATAAAACGCGTGGTCCCGGCGTGGCGGTTTCTGTGGTCATACGCCTTTTTCCCACTCTTGTTCGAACAGCGATTTGAGATGGGCAATGCTGGTATTGTTATCGAATGCGGTGCGCACTTTCTGCTCGGCGGCAACACCAAGTCTTGCGCGCAGGGCGGGATCAGTGATCAAGGTATGTAGTGCTGTGGTGAAAGCGGCGACATCTTCCTGATTGGTCAACAGGCCGTTTTCACCTGAGATGAAGAATTCCGGGATGCCTGAAATGTTGGTAGAAAGACAGGCGAGCTTCTGGCTAGCAGCCTCAACCAACACGTTCGGCAGACCGTCGCGGTCACCATCCTGCGTGATACGGCAGGCAAGTGCGAAGAGGTCGGCTTTGCGGTAATGGTCCAGAACCTCCTTCTGATCCATCGCGCCTTTCCAGGTCACCCGGTCAGCAAGTCCAAGCGAGTTTGACAAAGCCTTGAGGCTTTCCAGCTTCTCACCTCCGCCGATGTGAACGAGTTGCCAGTGCAGAGAAGAGGGCAATGAGGCCAGCGCTTTCAGCAGAATATCGATGCCCTTTTTCTCGACGGCGCGACCTACACTCAAAATGGTGATCGGCCGGGCAGCATCCGAGCCGTCATTGATCGGACGGTCGGCATCAAAATGCGGAAAACGTGTCAGATCCAGCCCGTGATAGCTTAAGTGAACCGTGTCCTTCTGCCGGGCCATATTGCGCAAATGCTCATAACCGCTGGCGGTGCAGGTAACCGCCCAGCGCGCGCTGTTGAGCTTGCCCGAGAGATCGTGGTCGTTGGACGTCCAGATATCCTTGGCATGGGCAGAGATCGTCCAGGGAATATCTGTCAGAAGATGGGTATAGGCAGCGACAGAGGCGGGCGTATGAATGAAATGCACATGCAGCCATCCGCCATTGTCTGGCCACTCGGCAGCAAGAACGGCTGCCTGACCAAAGCGGCGAATACGGTTGCGGTTCACGTCATGGCGAAAATCGCACAGAAAGCGTTTAAAGGCTTTGCCAAATCCGGGGCGTTTGCGGCAGGCCCAAAGCGCCCGCAAAACCCTTATCGGTTCTTCATGCAGATATTCCGGCAGGTAAGAAACCGGAGCCTTGATTTCATCATGGACGGGATGGCGTTTCTTGTCGGTAGGACGGCGCATGGCGACCAATTCCAGCTCCAGCCCGGCTTTCTCCAGCCCAAGCAATTCCTGTGCAATGAACGTCTCAGAAAGCCGCGGATATCCCTTCAAAAGGACGACGATTTTTTTCTTGTCGCTCAAGCTCTTACAATCTCTTTTTTCTCGGAAGGCTATCGGTTGCTTTGTGGTGTTCAAAAGCGCTTAGCCTGTCGCCTTGGCGGCGTTGATGTCTTCGCTGGCATGCAGCCATTCTGCTATTCTGCGCGAAATGTTCTGCAAACCATCGAGCTGTAAGTTCTGGGAGTTAGCAGAGGGCGGCTGTCGGTGTGGCAGGGCCTTCAGCGCCTCTGCCATCAGCTGAGGATTTTCTGCTTCTTCCGGCAACAGCATGTCCAACAGGCCCAGCTCCTTGGCGCGGCTGGCGCGGATCAGCTGTTCTTCGCGGGGCACGACGCGCGGCACGATGAGAGCCGGTTTGTCGAACGAAAAGATTTCGCAAACGGTGTTATAGCCACCCATGGAAACAACGGCCTTCGCGCCGGCAACCAGATCTTCCATACGGTTGTCGAACTGGATGATTTCCAGATGCGGGATGTGGGCAGCCTTGCTCAACAGCCTGTCGCGTTGCTCGGTGGGCATGTAGGGACCGAGAACAACAAGCGCCTTGTGGGTCAGTGTCTTGTCATAGTCATAGGCGTTTAGAACATCATCAATCAGTTCGCTGCCATCACCGCCGCCGCCGGTCGTAACGAGGATGTAGTCATCCTTGGGGCGAGGGTTGTCGATTTCACTTTGCGTTTGTGAGCGTTGCAGAAAACCAACGAACTCCATGCGATCGCGTACAGCTTGCGGCACGTCGAGGCCATTGAGCGGATCGTGGAAATCGGGCGGCCCGTAGACCCAGACATTGTCGTAGAATTTCGCAATCTTGTTCATCACATCATTGCGTTTCCATTCGACATCAAGAAGCTGTGGCGCATCCATGACGTCGCGTAGGCCAATGACCAGCTTCGTGCCTTGCGATTTCAGATATTCAAGCGTTTCCTCGACTTCGCCGCGCAGGCCCATTGGCTCCTTGTCAACGATGAAGACATCCGGCTGGAAGCTTTCTGCGGTGTGGCGAATGATCGACCGGCGCATTTTCAGCGTGTCCTGAAGGTCGATATGACGATCCAGCGACGTGTATTCGCCATTGCGCAGCTTGATGATACTGGGAATTTTGACGAAATCGACGCGGGCGCGATAATCGAAAGCCCCGGCTATCGTGGCGCCGGAAATGATCAGCACGTTCAGGCCACGGTAGTCTTCTACCAGCGCATGGGCAATCGTGCGGCAGCGGCGCAAATGGCCAAGGCCGAACGTATCATGACTGTACATCAGGATGCGTGCATCGTTCAGACGGGATGTCACTGAGAATGCCTCATGGTGTTTGGACAGATGATGGCGAGGTGCCGGACTACCGGTTTTTGCTTATTTGAAAGGATCTGCAGCATCTCGTAGACCGTCACCCAGAAAATTGAAAGCCAGTATCACAAGGACAACCGGTAGCGTTGGTAGCAGGAGCCAAGGATATAACGCAATAACGCTGACACTGCGCGCCTCAGTGAGCAGAATTCCCCAACTTGTGATCGGAGGGCGCAAACCAAGGCCGAGGAAGCTGAGGGCAGTTTCGCCAAGGATCATGCCGGGGATAGTCAGTGTTGCAGAAGCGATAAGATGCGACATGAAGCCGGGAATAAGGTGCAGGCCAATAATGCGGCGGGTGCTTGCACCCATCAATTGCGCAGCAAGAACATAGTCTTCCTCGCGCAATGCCAGCAGTTTGGAGCGCACCGCTCGTGCAAGTCCCGTCCAGTCCAGCATGCCGAGAATGACGGTGATGCCGAGATAAACAAGGATTGGGCTCCAGGTGACCGGCATGATTGCGGCAAGCGCCAACCACAGCGGAATGCTTGGAATGGACTGCAGAACCTCAATGATGCGCTGAACGATCAGGTCGAATACGCCACCGCGATAACCGGCAAGACCGCCAATCACAATTCCGAGAATGAAGCTCATGGTCACGCCAAACAGGCCGATTGTGAGCGAGATGCGTGCGCCGTAGATGATGCGCGACAGCACGTCACGCCCCAGCCGATCTGTTCCCAAGAAAAAGAACTCGCCGTCTTTGGCAGGGCAGACCAGATGCGTATTGGACTCGAAAAGCCCCCAGAACCGATAGCTGTCGCCACGGCAGAAGAACCGTAGCTGCTGAATGTCGTTGGGGTTGTCAGTATAGACGCGTTTCAAATCTTCCATTTCCAGCGACATGGTCCGTCCGTAGACGAAGGGACCAATAAATTCGCCGTCATGGAACAGATGCACGCTTTGTGGTGGCGCGTAAATCTGCTCAACATTTCTGGTGTGCAGATTATAGGGTGCCAGAAACTCCGCAATGATGATGGCGAAATAGGCCAGAATCAGAAAGATGCCGGAAAACAGCGCCAGCTTGTGCTGTTTGAACTGCCACCACATCAGCTTTAGCTGTGAGGCCCGTGCAATCCCAGCCATGCCGCTGGTGTTCGGTTCGACCAGATAGGGATCGAATGGCGCGGTTGATACATAATGCTGCAACGGTTCACCGGGACCGGGAATAGGCGCGCTCATTTATGGCTCCCTCCGCCCAGGCGAATACGCGGATCAAGGATGGCGAGTGCAATATCCGACACCAGAACACCGATGACCGTCAGGAATGCCAGGAACATCAGGAATGACCCGGCCAGATACATGTCCTGACTTTGCAGCGCTTTGATGAGCATCGGTCCGGTGGTTTCCAGAGACAGCACGACGGCGGTGATTTCCGCGCCTGATATGATCGATGGCAGGATTGAGCCGATGTCGGAAATGAAGAAGTTGAGGGCCATGCGCAGCGGATATTTGGTGAGAACGCGAAACGGGTGCAGGCCCTTGGCGCGGGCGGTGACGACATATTGTTTCTGCAACTCATCCAACAGGTTGGCGCGCAGTCTGCGGATCATGCCAGCCGTTCCGGCGGTGCCAATGATTAGAACCGGGATCCACAGATGTTCAAGAATGGATTTGAACTTGGCCCAGCTCATCGCCTGACCGAGATATTCGCGGTCCATTAGATGGCCGATCGATGTGCCGAACCAGATATTGGCGAAATACATCAGAATCAACGCGAGCATGAAGTTGGGAATGGCAATGCCAAGCAGACCGAGGAATGTCAGGCCGTAGTCACCCCAGCTGTATTTGTGGGTTGCCGAGTAGATGCCGATAGGGAATGCGAGAATCCAAGTGACGATAATGGTCACGAATGAGACGAGAACCGTCAACCAAAGACGGTCACCAACCACGTCACTGACCGGCAACTGGTATTCGAACGAATAACCGAAATCTCCAACCAACATGCCCGATACCCAGCGCAGATAGCGGATCGGGGCGGGCTGGTCAAAACCGTAGCGGATGCGAAGGTCTTCGATTTCCGCCATGTCGGCGGTCTCGCCCATGGCGCGGACCTCTGCGACATAACTTTCAAAATAATCGCCGGGTGGAAGCTCGATGATCGTGAAAACCAGCATGGAAATCAGGATCAGCGTCGGGATCATGAATAGGATGCGGCCGAGAATATAGCGCAGCATATTATGCCCCTTCCCCGTACCAGAATGTATCGGGCATATAGACACCAAGGTAGGATGTCGGGTCGTAACCGAACAATCCCTTCGACGGAATGTTGTTCAACCGCGATGAATGCACGAGCGGTTGCAGCGCGCCATTCACGGTGCCGATCGAAAAGACCTGCTGAGAATAAAGTGACAACATCTGCTGCCAGATTGCGGTGCGGTCTTCGAGCGTAGTGCTGGTTCTCCACTGTTTGAGAAGTTGCAGCAACTGGTTGACCTCGGGTAGATCCGGCGCTTTGCCCTCGCGGCCGCCAGACAGGTAGTGCACGCCCCATAGTGGCCATTGCAATTGATCTGTGTCGGTGGGAGCAAGACCTGATGGCAGCATTTCCGCTGTCGGAATGCCATTGTCCATGCCCATCCACACAGCCATCGTCACTTCGCCACCCATTGCGCGGCTGCGGAATACGTCGCGCTGTGTAACGCGAACAGAAAGTGAGATGCCGACGTCTTTCCAGTGATCGGTCACCAGTTCCATCACGTCGGTTTCGAGCGTGCTTTCACCTGAGGATTCGACAACGATATGGGCAGGACGACCATCGGGCAGCAGGCGTATGCCGGATGAATTTCTGGCCTGAAGACCGGCTTCGTCGAGAAGCGCATTTGCCGCCTCTGGATCAAACTGCGCCCAGGCTTGCGCAAATTCCGGCTTGTAAAGCGGGCTTTCCGGCAGCACCGTATCAGAGCTTTCCGTGCCCAGACCATAAAAACAGGCCATATTGATTTCGTGGCGATTGATGGCAATCGACAATGCGCGCCGCACCCGAACATCCTGAAACAGTGTGCGCCATTGGCTGTCACCGCAGGTCAGGTTTGGCAACAGGGCAATTCGCGATCCTTGGGTACGCTTCCACAGATTGACCTTGAGAGGGTAACGGTTTTCCGCATCCTTCAGGAATGTGTAGTCGGAGAAGTCCAGGCCGAGCAGCTGCAGGTCACTGTCACCGGATGCGGTTTTGGCTGCGATGATTTCCGACGAGGAAACGTTGAGGACAAAACGGTCGAGGTAGGGCAGCTGCAGGCCGTTTTCATCGATGCGATGATAATAGGGATTGCGCTCAAAAACGAACTGTTCGGCTGGCGGTGCAGTCAGCGGACGCCAAGCATCCAGCGTCGGCAGATCAGGGTTTTCCGGCCGGTTCTGGCGCGACATCTTGATGTGGAGGCCGCTCCAGTCATCAACCTTGTTTTTCTTGATAAGGGCCGCAAGTTTTTCAGGTGTCTGGTACTTGCTGTGGAACTGCTTCATGTAGGCGGAAGGCAGATACAGGCGGGCCGGTGATGGTGCCGCCAGCTTGGCAAGAAAGTCCGGATTTACCCCCTGCCAGGTATAACGAACGGTCAGTTTGTCGATAATTTCGACGGTTGGTGGCTGGTCATGCACCTTTAGGTCGATGGGCGGGCCGCCCTTATGGATTTCCTTGTTCAGCGCCACATCTTCCCAGAAATAGCGGAAATCCTCTGTCGTGAAGTCACTGCCATCGGACCATTTATGGCCTTCGCGCAGATGCAGCGTAAAAATGCGGCCTTCGGATATGTCGTAGCTTTCGAGAATATCAGGCTGGAAACTGAACTTTTCGTCGTAACCAACCAGACGGGCATAGGCATTGATCGGCATCAGGCGGGTATCGCGTTGCCCACCAATCAGCATTCGCACCGAACCGCCGTGTTTTCCGGGCATGCGTCCAAGTGATTTTAAGTCGAGGACGCGGGGATTTTTTGGCAGACGATTGGCAATGTCAGGCAGTTCGCCGGCCTGTACTTTCTGCTTGAGGCTTTCCGGTTCCACCAGCGCGGCACGGGCGGTCGCCGGGACAAGAGCCGAAGCAAGCAGCATCAAGGTGGTGCGCCGGGTTATCATGAGCGCAACTCCGTTACGTCGACATTGCGGTTGGCAAGCACGACATGTCCATTGCCCAGGTCAGCGGGCGCGAGACCGTGGCTGCCTTCCGACTGGAACTGGCGGCCCCAGCTGGCACGGTTGGTAAAGCCCGATTTTCCGAGTTTGGCATAGTCCAGCGGACGATCCAGATCAGGGAAGGGGACTGCTGTCAAAAGTGCCTTGGTGTAAGGGTGAACCGGGTTCTGCATCAGGATTTCACGCGGGGCGATTTCCACGATGCGGCCGTCGCACATTACGGCAACGCGGTCAGCCATGTAGTCGACCACGGCCAGATTGTGGGAGATAAACAGATATGTCAGCCCCAGATCCCGCTGCAAATCCTTCAGTAGATTGAGGATCTGCGCCTGTACGGAAACGTCAAGCGCTGACACAGGCTCGTCGCAGATCAGCAGTTCAGGCCCCAGTGCCAGAGCACGGGCGATGCCAATTCTCTGTCTTTGGCCACCGGAAAAACTGTGCGGGTAACGATTAAGGGCACTGTCACCAAGTCCGATGGCTTTCAGCAGCGCACGCACAGCTTCTTTCCGAGTGCTGGCATTGCCGCGATTGTGGATTTCCAGCGGTTCACTCAAGATATTGCCGACAGTCATGCGTGGTGACAGCGAGGACACCGGATCCTGAAACACCATCTGGATTTTGGTACGCAATGTCTTGAGGTCATCGCCGGCGGCATTCAGCACATCGATATCGCCGGTATCATCATGGAAGGTGACGCTGCCGGCATCGGGCTTTACGGCACGCATCAAAATCTTGCTGACCGTGGTTTTGCCACTTCCGCTCTCCCCCACCAGACCGAGGCACTCTCCACGACGAATATCGAAACTGACATTGTCGACGGCGAGGGTTTTGGTCGCAGCGGCTTTTTCAAACCAGCCGGCTTTGCGAATGGTGAAAGACTTTTCGATGTTATCCACCGAAAGCAGGACGCCGTCCTTCTTGTGTTGCTTTGTGGTGCTGCGCCCGATCAGGCTGTGTTTGTCGATAGTGACTTCACGCAACGCCTTCAGCCGCTCGCCCGGCTTCATATCGAAATGCGGAACGGCCGCCATCAGTCCCTTGAGGTAAGGATGGGACGGTGAGCGGAAAATCTCGTTGACCGGGCCGGCCTCCATGATCTCACCCTGATAAATCACGGCAACTTCGTCGGCGATATTGGCAACGACGCCGAGATCATGGGTGATGAGCAACATGCTCATGTTGAGACGTTCCTGCAGGTCACGCAGCAGTTTGAGGATTTGTGCCTGGATCGTGACATCGAGAGCCGTCGTGGGCTCATCGGCAATCAACAGGGCCGGGCGGCAGATCAGTGCCATCGCAATCATCGCTCTTTGCCGCATTCCACCCGATAGCTCGAACGGGTACATGTTGCAGACTTTGGCCGGGTTAGAGAAACCCACCAGATCAAGTGTATCGAGCAATGTTTCGTAACGCTCTTTTGGCGAGAGCGTCGTGTGAATTCTCAAGGCCTCATCTATCTGATTGCTGATTGTGTGCAGGGGCGAGAAGGATGTCATCGGCTCTTGAAAGACCAGGCCGATACGGTTGCCGCGGATGGAGCGCATTTCTCGCCCATCTTGGGGAAGCGATAACAGATCGACCGGGCCTGCCGATTTCTCAGTGTCATTAAACAGGATACGGCCGCTGGTATGTGCTGTTCTTGGGTGCAAACCCATGATGGTCTGGCCGAGAACGGATTTTCCGGAACCGGATTCTCCGACCAGTGCGGTGACCTTACCCGGCAGGATGCGCAGGCTGACATCGCGAACGGCATCTATGGTTCCACCCATCAAAGAAAACGAGACGCGCACATTTTCAACGCGCAGCAAATCGACGCCTGTTTTCATGCCAATGGGTTCCCTGTCTCGATCCTTTTGTTTACCTGTAATACGAATGGGTAATCAGGATGTTACAGTCACGTTATCGCAGGGCCATTGGTCTGTCTATGCTTGCGTATGGGCAAAAGCGGAATGACGTTACATCCGCATTTGAACGGGACCGAAGGAAACATGGCGGACAAGACCTATTATGACGCTCTGCTCGCCGATGTCAGAAAATTTCAGAAGGAAAATCGCCTTGATGAGGCGAGGTCTCTGCTGCGAGACTTGCAAAAAGAACCAGATAACGGCCTGATGGGTCCCAAAACCGTGTTTGGTCTGCCGCGCAGGCTGCATGCGGCCTTGCTTCGGCAGGCCAAAGTGGAAAAAGACACACTCAAACGCATTGGTTATCAATACACTCTCGTTCCACCACCTGAGGTGCTGGCCCCCTACGGTATCTTTGATGTTAGCGGACATCGTGCGCTTGCAGAGGCAAACCGAAAGCCGGTCCCGAAGATCATTCACCAGATCTGGATTGGGCCAAAAGAGCTTCCGGTCAGCATTGAGGCGTGGCGTAAGCACGCCGAAGATAATGGCTGCGAATTCAGGTTGTGGCGCGAAGCCGACATTGACCGTGAGGGCATTACGGATAATCCGGACTTTGCCGACATGCTGAGACGCGGAGATTATCCCGGGGCGGTTGACGTGGCTCGTTATGTCATCCTTGAGCGCTTTGGTGGGATCTATCTTGATTGTGACTGGTACCCCGCGCGCGATGATATCAGCTTTCATGACCTGTTGCCGCTGCAGGGCCTGACCGCTTTTGCCGAAGAGGTGCCACGCGATACGGGACGAGGAAGTGTGCTTCTGGCCAACTCTTTTATCGCCGCACCGCCACAGCATCCGGTGTTCACCCGTATGCTGACGGCCATTCCGGCGGCGTTACACGATATGCCACGGGCACCAGCATGGTGGGCAACGGGTCCGTTGCTGTTTACCGTTGTTGCTCGCGCGGCATCGATCTGCCTTGCCGGGGCGGATTTTGTTGCCGGTTCGTTGCCGGACAAGGCACCACTTGATGACGTGCTGGCAGTGCGCGCTGCATTGGATGAAAACTCGTCCGGTCTGCTTATCGCCTGGAAATCATGGTGACAGTGTCGCCATCAGCTGTCGTGAAGCGCGCCAGCTGATGGCCGGATGGTTGGCGGTAAGCTCAAACAGCTTTTCCAGAAACGCCCAGGCACTCTCATCATGCACAAGGTGATGGGTCAGAATACCGGTGATACTGCCACCTTGTGGTTCTGATCGCAGCCGCGTGGCGATTTCCTCAAACAGGACGTCGTGTGGTCGTCCGCGACCGGTGCCGTGCCAATCCATCAGATCGATATGGGTGTTCAGAAGCGGCAGACTTACCGGCTTGTTTCGTCCAAACACCGACAGTGTCTGATAGCCGATATCCGGCAATCCATCGACAATACCGTCATCGATCCGGTTCCACGGCGGTACCAGCATGGCGATGAACTGGTCTGGATAGAGGTCGTGCAGCTTTTCAAAGCCGTGGGTCAGTTCGGAGAGAACGATTTCTTTCGGCCTGTGCAGACCGAGTTCGCGTTTTTTCTCAGTTTCTGCCGCGTAATTGAGGTGCGACCAGCCATGCACTGCCACATCAATATGTCGGTAATCCCGCAGATAGGTTGCCAGTCTCTCGCCGGTATGTTCGGGAATCACCGCCAGCGTCAGGGGAACAGCATACTGCTGCGTCAGACGAACCAGTTTTTCCAGAGCGGCAGTTGGTTCAATCGCGTCGTCATCCCGTAACCACAGATCAACCGATTTTCCCTGACTTGCGAATTCATCCAGTGTTTCACGAAGGGAGATGGCTGTCATCGGTGGTTCCAATATCGTTCGTGAGAATGGTGTTGAGGTTCTGGCTTGCACGATCAAGCGAACGTTCCATCGTTGCGAATAAACGTGCATTACTTGCCAGCGTTTGTCTGTCGTCATCATGACGCAGCAGATGTTCTATTGCCGCAGCATAGGCATTTACATCATTTGCCGGCGTCAAAAGGCCAGTCTTGCCATTCTGGACCACCTCCGGGACACCGGCTGTGTGTTCTGCGACAACAGGAAGCCCCGCCGCCTGCGCCTCCAGATAGGCCAGGCCATAGGCTTCGCCATGACCCGGCCAAACATAGATGGCGGCATTGGCCAAGATGACCGCGATGTCTTCTGGCTTTTTTTCGCCATGCCAATGAAGACGTGACGGATCAAACTCATCCAACAAAAGCTCGACGTTTTTACGCTCCGGACCATCTCCAATGATATCCAGTGTCCAGGGCAGGTTGGGCGGTAGTTGTGCCAGTGCGCTTGCCAGCGCAGCATAGCTTTCCAGCTTGTCGCCAGCGCGCATCATCGCCACCGTTACCAGCCGGAAAGGGTGAGGTGCCGGTTTTTGTGCAAGGAAAATGGCGGGATCGATAAATGGCGGCAGCATCGCCAACCGGGCGTCAGGTGCGGCCGTCAGCAGGCCGTCATGATCGCGTTTCGTAAAGCAAAGATTGACGGTCGCACGCTTTATACCATCCAGCAGACGGCGCTGGTTTTCAGCCCAGTGGCCGATATTGCGCCGGTTTGAATAGGACGCTTCCGATGTGATGTAGGCAATGCCAAATTCATCACACAGCAAAGGACCAAGCAGGTCCGGCGCCTTGTAGTAGGGATGGTAGCAGAACCAGACGTCCGGTTTGCCACTTGTTTGCCATTTCTGCCTGATCTGGCCACTTTCCTCCTTCGCACTTTGCAGCAAAGTCTCGTAATCGGGGTCGTCGGCATTTCGCAGAAAGCTGCGCAGCTCCGAGACCACAGATACATCATGGCCAGCCATCGACATGGCTTGCATGAGTAATTGCGCCATCAGCCGGTCGCCGGAGGGGACGGGATGATTGGGCGATTTGAGCGGAGCGTAGAAAGCAATTTTCATGACGGAGACTGGATTTACGCCGGAGTTGGCAGAAAGCGAGCACTTTCCTGTTCCGAGATAACATAAACGCGCATTTGCGACGACCGTCCGCGCACTGTGATATCGTGTTTTTGCAGAGTGCCAATCGGCACACCTGACTGGACGATAGCCGGTTCCGAGACAACGATTGTGGCATTCAATTCTTTTGCCACACTTTCCAGACGGCTCGCGACATTGACTGTGTCGCCGATCGCCGTCAGCGACTTCGCCTCGCCATATCCCATCACGCCGACGATGGATGGGCCGGTATGGACGCCAATGGCAATACGAAGATGTACCGAGAAATCTTTCTCCAGTTCCTCATTCAGACGCTCTATGTCCTGCACGATCGTTGCTGCTGCCCGCATGGCATCCCGGCAGGCGTTTGCCGAATTACCATCGAGGCCGAACAGCGCCATTGCGCCATCGCCGATAAATTTGTCCAGCCTGCCACCGGATTGCTCGATGGCCTGGCCAACAATCGCAAAATAGCGGTTGAGCAGGAACACGATGTCATAGGGAAGGCGGGCTTCCGTCAACGTCGTAAAGTTCCGCAGATCACAGAACAGGACAGCAATTTCCTCTTCGCGACCTGGACGGATTGGCTCACTTTCGGCTGGGGCGACCTGCTGGTGGTTTTGTGAAAGAAGCAGTGCAACACGAAGGTTGGACTGTGGTCGCAACTGACAGCCAAGTCGAATATTCTGATCTGCATGGATACGTTGCAGAGTGGCTCTCTCAATATCACCGGGTGGCGGGAGGGGGGCGTCACTTTCGAGAATTCTCACTCGGCAGGTGGAACAGCGACCCCGTCCACCGCAAACCGAATAATGAGAAATGCCATTCAGTCGGCTCGCCTCCAGCAGTGTCATGTCCTTTGGAGCGCGAACCGTTGCGCCATGCTCGTAATGAATATCGATCGATGTCGAGTTCTGCCGCAAAGTGCGTGCGCCACGCAACAGGAACACTGTCCCGACCATGCCGACGAATGTCAGCTGGATGGATTTGACGATGTTGTTGATGTTGTCATCAATGCTTGCCTGCCGAGGGTCTGGACGGTGCAATTCATTAGGAGCAGCAATGATGGGGTTGGGCAAGGCCCTGTAGCTCTGGGCGCTTTCAAGCTCACGTCCGGCACTGCTGAAGCCGAGCAGTGCCATAACCGGTACCAGAACGGCGATTGTCAGGAAATAGGGCGCGACACGCGGATACCAGGAGCGGTATCGCAGCCAGAAAAACAGGCCGATACAGCCATGGCTCCAGATGACAACAACAGCCACGCTTTGCCGTACGCCCGCCACAGGCGCATTGATCCACAGACGGCGGATGACATTCTCATAGGTAATGGGAATGCTATAGAGCATGCTTGAAAATCTGAGACTTGCGGCATGCTCGATAATCAATAGTGGAATGAGAAGCCCGAATATCAGCTGCAGGGCCTCACGCATCGGCATGTTCAGGGTTCTGCGTTTATAAAGCGCATGCAGCACGAGCAGAACATGGGTCAGAACTGCGCCATAAAAGGCGCTGAGACTGACTGGGTTCATCCAGACAGCAGAGAACCAGCGTTTTCCGTGCTCGGCCGCTTCAATGGAGATCAGGCCAAGCGCGTGATTGAGCAAATGCATGCTCAAAAACGAGAACATAATTAGTCCGCTGAGCAGACGCAGTTTTTGCAGTTGTAGCGATGCAGGAAGATTATCGGAGTTCATCTGCTGTTGCCCGATGATAAACGGTCTTTTGGGTCATGACGGGAACAGAATATTCCTGGTGTTTCGGTTGCCGTTTGTTGCCCAAAGATGCCGACTTCCTAAAGACAGTATGACTGATGGTGTTGAATAGCAAACAGCATTGCTGTGCGCCTCGAATATGAACCGCAGTGAACAGCATAGTGAGGTTATGGTGGCGAAAAAACAGCAGGCACGTTTCATACCTGCCAAATCTGCATCACGGCCCATCACATGATTGGCATTAAAAATACTTAGAGTTCAATGGTCTGGCCATCAAGGGCAGCAAATGCGCCATTAAATTCCAGTCTAGCTTGCGCATCGATCTTGTCGAGATCTTCGTCACTGCGCCACGGAGAGTGATGGATGAAACCGACACGGGAAGCATTGGCAAGTTTTGCCAGACGAACGGCCTGCTGCCAGGACGAGTGCCCATAGCCCTTGAACTGTTGCATTTCATCATCTGTGAAAGAACAGTCGTAGAGGAACAGATCAACATCCTTGATCAGTTCCAGAACATTGGGATCATTGATGCCTGGCGTGTGTTCGGTGTCGGTGATGATGGCCATTGTCCGGCCTGCCCATTCGATACGATAGCCGATGGCGTTACCGGGATGGTTGAGCACGCCGGTCTTGATGACCAGACCCGGTCGAACATCAAGCGTGTCGCCAGCCTTGAAATCCTGTGGGTCGATCTTGGCGCAGCATATGTCGAGCGGTGCCGGAAACCACGGTGGGCTCATGAATTCGTTGAGCATCTGGCGCGTGGTCTTGACGCCGGCCATATGGCCCGACCAGATGGCAACCTTATTGGCCTGATTGAAGAACGGCTTGAAATAGGGGAAGCCGACAATATGGTCGTAGTGACAGTGGGTGAAAAACAAATTTATGTCGGAGACGCCCTCAGCCTTCAGCGACATGCCGGCTGGCATGATGCCCGATCCGGCATCAAAAATGAGAACGTGCTCTCCGCAGCGAACTTCGATGCAGATGGTATTGCCGCCATATTTGGAGAAATTTTCGCCTGATACGGGCAAGGTGCCTCGTGCACCCCATATTTTCACGCGGAATAAGTCTGCACTCTTTTCCCGACTTGTTTCGCCGGAACTCGCTACCATGATCCACCTCTACTCACCACGGTTCCCATGATACTCTGTGTTTCATGGTGCCGTGCCGCAAGCTCCATCCTGATGATGCCCTGCGGTTGAAATGCTGTCTCTTTAATTCAGTCAGCATTTCAGTTTTATTACAACAGAAAATATTCTTCCTCTTTAATTGTTCCGGTTAATTTCTGCCTCAAAGCGCATGTGAACGAAAATATCCGGTCAGGATAGGGTGCGTGTCACGCAATAAACTTAATGTTCGAGCCGTGCTCTTGCCTTGCCCAACTCCGTTGTGGTGCTGGTAAGACGTTCTGCGAGAACGCGCATGACCTTGATGGTTACATCCGGGAAGTCTGACATCAGCTTGAAGAATTGTTCCTTGCCGATGCGAAGAGCTTCAACCGAGGTTGATGCGCGAACCGTTGCTGTTCTGACACCGTCACACAGAATGGCAATTTCACCGACGATGGCATTGCCGCTCATTTCGGTCAGCTTGATCTGGCCGGACGGCGAATCCACGAGAACATCAACCTTGCCGGTCAAAAGTACGTAAGCTGCATCACCCATATCGCCCTGACGAAACAGATCTTCGCCAGCCATATAGCTCACACGGTCGGATGAAAAAGCGAGAAGCTTCAGCTTGGATGGCTCCATTTCCGAAAAAAACGGAACACGCCGCAGCATCTGTATTTCATCTTTGAAAAGCATTGCCTTGTCCTATCCGGTTCTTTGTCAGCTTTCGGCTGTCATGCGCTTAAGTCGCTACCATCTTTTGGAATATAGCGTTTTCTTCGTTAAGAGTCTCGTACGTTCCATCTGCCGCCAGAGCGCCTTGATTGAAGACAACCACGCGGTCAAACATACGCGTTAGTGAAACATTCGACAAAACCCATATAATCGCTGGCTTGTCATCTTCGCGGTGCAGGAAGGTTATGACGCTCTCAACGATTGCTTCTTGCAGACGGTGGTCGAGACCTGGCAGCGGGCGATTGAAGATATAGTAATCGGAACGTCGTATCAGCGCGCGTGCCAGATTGAGTTTCTGTCTTTGTAGTGGCGACAGACGTTTTCCGCCCGCACCGACATTGAAATTCAAACCAACTGCCAGAACACGTTCATAAAGACCTTGATCATGCAGCACATTCGCGACGATGCTGCGAATACGTCGCGATGCATCCGTATGTCGGTGGCTGATCTTGCCAAACAGAATGTTATCCAGCAGGCTTGTGGAGCTTAGATAGCGATCCGGGTCATAAAGTTCAATGAGACTGCGCAAGTCGTCCGGCAGGCCATCATGGAACTGGTGACGTACCTCGACAATCTTCTTCATCAGATCAGGTGTCAGCAAACCAAAACGATGACGTGGTTCGATGTAGAAGAAGCTCAAACGCAGCATGGCGCGTTTTTCAGTGTCCGTTGCGCCGTTGTATTTGTCTTCACCAACGTTCTGCAGACGCTGCAGGATCTGCTGATAAGCCGGAATTTCTTCCGCCGTCAGGAAGGTCACCTGCTGGAAGAACGGGTGGTCTGCCGGCAGATCGCCGAAGATTTCGATCAGGTTTTCCGCAATCGTGTAGCCCATGTCGAACAGCGTGCGTGACAGGCCGGTTTCGATCATCAACTTGCGGAAATACTCACTCTCGACAATCGTGCGACCTGTCAGTGTGGTATCACGCATCGTGCCGAACAGCAGGTTCTCACCGACCGTTGCTTCCGTGTTGTAGCTTTCCAGCTCGAAAGGCACGATGATGTTGCTGAGATTTTCCCGCTGCAATTCGCCACGCAAGGCCTGACGCATTTCAACAATGCGGGCAGCCAGATGCAGGTCAGACAGCGGGTCGATGGATGAGCGAAGCGCAAACTCGAGAATGTCGGACGAAAGCTGAACTTTCTCGAGAACCGTGAACATGTCATGCGCCAGACTGCCCGGCTTGTCACTGCCGCTTGGTGTGGATTCGTAATCGATCCAGTCTCCGCGCAGATCCATGTCGGTGTTACCGGCAAGCTTGGCTTCCAGAATTTCCCATTTGCGGGTGTCCGCTTCCTTTCCAACATAGGACTTCGACTTCAATGGCGCATGTTTGAGCCCGTAAAGCAGGTTGTCCTTAAGGCTGCCGTGGAAGAAATAGGTGTCGGAAGAGACATAGGAAATGCGCCGCCCAGTGGTGGATTCGGGTATTTCAAGTATGTCGTCGGAGGCGATGCAAATCTTACCACTGGCAGGGCGAATGGTGCGTCCAATTGCTTCGGCAAGTGCTTCCGCCGCTGCACCGCCGACAATGGCGATTTTTTCGCCGCGCTCGATACTAAGCGAGGTCGGCTCGAGAATGCGCGCACCGCTGTCGTCGTCGAGAACCAGCTTGTCGATGGTGATGGCAGCCGTCAGCGTGCCGGCCGCCGCTAGCGAAACTGTCTGGATTTCCGGCGGGATCATGTTCGACGAATCGAATTGTTCGATGACCTGCTCGTATTTGACCTGCACATCCTGGCGTGCCTGATCCCAGTCGATCAGCTCCTTGAGCGGTCCCGGCAGTTCCTTATAGGCGTTGATGACGGCAACCAGCTGACCGACGTCAAGGCTACCCTTGAGGGTCAGATAACCGCCGATAGCGTAGAAAAAGAACGGTGTCAGCTGTGCCAGGAAGTTGTTGATGAACTTGACCAGAAACTTCCACTGGTAGAGGTCATAACGAATCCTGAAAATCTCACCAAGCCGATGGGCAGCGTCGGCGCGTTCATAATTCGATGTGTCGTAGGCATGGATTGTGCCAATGCCATCAACGATTTCACCAATGCGGCCGGCCAGAAGACGGGCGCTCAACTGGCGCTGACGACCCAAATCGATAAGGCGGCGGCGCATCTTTGGAATGATGCCGACCTGTATCGCGGCCATAAAAGCAGCAATCAGTCCGAGCCATAGGTTCTGTACGAGGATGAAGAACAGCGCCGAAAATGCCTGTCCGCCAAGAAGGGCGGGCTGCACGAAGGCGTCGCCGGTAAAACCACCCAGCGGCTCCACTTCGTCTTTCACCATACTGGATATTTCCGACCCCTTCACTCGCTTGAAGTGAGAAGGCGGAAAACGAAGAATACGGTCTATCAAGTCAAAACGAATGCGGCGAAGCAGGCGCTCGCCAAGGCGGCCCTTGAACGTATTGATGTAATATTTGAACAGGCCGTTGATGATGACGAGGACGAGGAAGGTAAAACTCAACCCCATAAGGGTCATCATTCGGTTGAGTTCGACGCCGGGAAAAAGCGTCACGGTACCCCAGAATGGAAGATCGATTTCCAGATGCATGAACAGCTGGGTGGCGTTTACGCCTTCAAACCCGCCGCCCTGAATCGGACCGTTGACAATCTGCTTTGGCAGATCAAAAGACAGGAAGTATGGAATCATCGACAGGGCGACGATGAACAAAATCCAGAGTTGCTGCCGCCTGGTGTGGGTCCAGATATAGCGGGCGAGGCTTTTTTCCATGTATGCTTAAATGCCCTGTCGGAGTGAAGGTGACTATAATTTATGCCTTGGGTGGCGTCAAAGCCATCCTCGCAAACATGTGAGCTTTATTGGTTGAGGAAATAGGTTCTGACCGGTGAGATTGCCAGAGCAAGATACTATTCTCGGTGAACTAACTGCGATGCTGATTAACTGCAAGCGTGACGCGGTTCAAATTTATGTAAGCGACCGGTGTGATGAATCGCGTGCGTTTGCCCTCAGATTCGCGTCAGGGTTTTATGCTGTGAAAAAACACACTATACAATGTGCTAATATTTAAGCTATTTGCGGCAGGGTATGTGGAAATCAGAGCGGTACGGTTTGGATATGGTAGACACCTCGCAGATCAAGACTGATCTTCCTCAGAATGTTGATATTCAAGCGAAAAGCAGGCTGCTTGTTTCCTATGCCGCGAGGCCGGTGGTTTTTTCGCAGTGCGCAGGCATTTTTCATTTTCCCGATGAAAACAATCTCACGGATAAGGCTGTGCTTTTCCTCAGTCCTTGGGGAATGGAAGAACTGTGCACGCGCAAACTGCAGCGTATCATGGCGGAGCGCCTGTCGGACGTCGGCATCGCAAGTCTGCGTTTTGATTATCCGGGCACGGGTGATTCCCTTGATCCTGATGGCAGCGATGCGGGTGCTGAGGTCTGGATCCAAAGTGTTGTGGATGCTGCCCAAACCCTTCGAGCTTCATCCGGCTGCCGGAAACTGGTGGTGATCGCGCAGGGCCTTGGTTGCATCATGGCCTGCGAAGCCTTGACCAAAGCGGGTAAAATCGATGCGTTGGTCATGATGGCGCCGGTTGTTTCCGGTCGCAATTATCTGCGTGAAACAGCCATGTGGTCTTCAATGATCGATGACGGGCTTGGTTTGCCTGCAGATCAGCGGTTGAAAGATCCCGGTTCCATTGCTGGTCTTGTGATGCCGGCTGGCGTTGCGGATGCGATCAAAAAGATCAATCTGCTCAAGCTTGAAACCATCCCGTCCTCCGATTGTCTTTTTGTGACGCGGCCCGAGCGTATTGCCGAGGATGACCTTCTTAAACATTTCAAGGCTTTGGATGCCAAAGCCGACGCCATTGTGTTTGCCGGATATGATGCGCTGGTGTCCTCTCCAACCCAGTCCATCATTCCCGATGGTCTCGTCGAGAATATTGTCTCCTGGGTGAAGGAGCGGTCAGAACCTTGCGCTGATCGAGCTCACCATGCAGGGCAACCTGAGAACGCGGTGCTTGATGGTGCCGGATTTACCGAGACGCCGGTTCAATTTGGTGAGAGGGGCCGTCTGTTTGGTGTGGTGTGTCAACCGCTTGGCCAGCCGCGAGGCGCCAATGTCGTCTTCCTCAACTCAGCCTATGACCGCCATTCCGGCTGGGGACGGCTGACTGCGCGCATGGCCCGCGATCTGGCGAAAGAAGGCATAACCTCCTTGCGATTTGACGGCGCGAATATTGCCGACAGTCCACCGCTGCCGGGTGTTCCGCAACAGGTTCTCTATGAAGAAGCGCAAAATATCGACGTGATCGAAGCGGTCGATTTCATGCAGAGGCGCGGCAAGAGACCGGTGATTGCTGCTGGGCGGTGCAGTGGTGCGTTTGTGGCCTTTAGCAGTGCACTGGCCGATGACCGCATCAGGGGGGCCATCGTGGTGAATGCGGATTGTTTCCGTTGGGAGAAAGGGCGTTCTGTCGAGGATAGCCTTGATCATAAACCTCGGTCGTTTGGCGAATATCGCGAACGCATGTTGAACCGGGGCACCTTTACGCGAATCCTGAAGGGTGAAGTGGATTTGCCGAGTGCTGCCATTAACATTGGCAAGGCGGTCGGCAAACAGATTGGCGTCAGGACGGCACGGCTGTTCCGCTCACATAATGAGTTTGGTCGTTCGGTCTATGCGGCGTTTGATACTTTGAAGGCCCAGAAAACCAAGGTGGCGCTTCTCTACAGCGAAAATGATGCCGGACTTGATCACTTCAATTATTACTTTGATGTGAGCGGGCGGGGGCTAAAGGCCTACCCCAATGTGTCCTTCGCAATCATACCAAATGCAGATCACAATCTTTCGCCGGAACATGCGCGCAAGATTTATCTCGACAAGGTCAGGGAACTGGCGCTGGCGGTGGATTAAAACCGCAGCGTCTGTTTTGAGGACAGTGTGGTGATTTCACCCGATGGCAGCATTTCCTCACCGCTTCTGGCGGCCAGTTCAATCGTCTTGGCGGCACCCGGTGCGAGATGGAACCAGTCGTCCGAGGCGCGGAAATTATCCACCTGGACATGAACGGACTGTGCGAGCCGATTGGTTGTCAGTTTTAGACACCAGTTTCCCTTGTCGTTTCTCAGCAGATGGACCTCGATATCCGAAGCGTGCATCGCCCGTGACCGGCCAAGCGGGAAATGAAACGCTTCTGAGATGACCTCCTCATCAGCAGCATTTTTGAGCCGCGCTACAGTGACATCATGAGACGGTGGACCGAAGCGATAGGCATAGGTCGTATCAAAAAATGCCCCGAACAGATCGCTCGCTGCGATGGTTGCCGTGCGTCTGGCTGCGAGTTGCAATTCTCGCCGTGCGCTTACGACCGGCTGGCTGCCATCTCTCAGGCAGGACAGCTCAACAACGAAATCCTGCGCAGCGGAGGTCTCGTTGATGACGTGGGCGTCCAGGCCATTGGTGCCTTCATCGCTCAACAGCAACTGTACAGGGCGGAATGCCCTTTTCAGACCATACCAAGCCGGTTTTGGTTCGCCGGTTGCGTCAATCACGCCCCAGCCTGCACCCGGCATCAGGTCTTGCAATGTCCAGACCAAGGCACCGTTGCAGGATGAACCGGACCGGCGCCACTCGGCAAATGTCGCTTCCATTACTTCAACGGTGACGGCGCGGGAGTAGTCGAGATAACGGCTGGGATCTTCACGGCGCAATCGGCTTGGAACGACGTCATAAAGCTCTGTCAGGTAATGCTCACGGATATCGTCGAAATCCCAGGATGCGCTGCGGTCACGGGGAACCTGCTTTTTCCATGTGGGGTCAATCACCGCTGGCACCGAGAGATGCCGATCGAGAATCTGTTGTTGCGGCACATTGGCAAATGCCAGGCATTCGGCTGCAAAACGTACATTGGCGCGCCGGGCATCGTCCAAAGGACGGCAGTACGCGCCGACACCGTAATAATGGGCTATTCCAGCATTCGGGTAAAACGGTAGTGCACCGCCGCTCGGTGAATTGGCAACAAATGGCACATCAGGACGTTGGCGGGTTGCCAGTTCCGGCAGGATTTCCTGTGTTAGTGGGCCATTCCAGATTGTTTCCGGCAGGCCAAGCATGGCGCCTTGCTGGTGCATTTCACTGCCGCCGCACAGGATGGTCAGCGAGGGAGAGAAGGCCGTTCCCGCAAGAAATTGCGACACTTCAGTTTTGACATGCTCGCAAAATGTCTCATCCTTTGCCGGATAATCAAAATTCGCAAACATCAGATCCTGCCAGACCATCAGGCCCAATTCGTCGCAGAGTTTGAAGAACTCAGGCGTTTCATAGGTCATGGTTCCGCCGATGCGGATCATGTTCATGCCGGCATCTGCGGCCAGTTTAAGCCATGGCTCGTAATCAGCGCGCGCTCCGGGAAGCCGGACAATATCGGCATTGGTCCATACGGCGCCACGGCAGAAGATGCGCTCACCATTTATCTTGATGGTAAAGTCATTGCCGTCAGAACCACTATCGACCTCAATGCGCCGAAACCCCGTCTGACCTAACAGGTATGTTTCGCCACCGATCTTCAGTGTAACGTCGTGCAGTTGCGGTGTGCCATGAGTGTGTGGCCACCATTGCGCAACGCCGGGAATGGTCAACTGGCCAGCGATATCCCCGTTGTCGCTCTGCTGCAGCGTCAGCGAATGATCGGCACAATGAACTGAAATCGTATCGACGCGGTTTTGCAGTTTGAAGGCGATCGAGAGAAGGCCATCACCTTTGTCTGAAAGGTCGGATCTGAGCACCAGATCCTTGATTGCCTGCTTGGCGGGGCGCGAATAGCTGATTGGTCGCCAAGGACCTACGGCGTGGATCTCCGGGCACCAGCCGGGCATATAACCGAGCGCCGTGGTTCTGATTAGCCGTAACCCTTGCGTGTTCATCATTTGCGGACGCCAACGCGCCCGTGGTCCCCTGCGGGCAAGATGTGGCGCGAGGGCGCGAAAACACATCGCTAAATTGTCGTTACCGCTCAAATGGACGGGAACATCATGACTTTCAAACATGCTTTCGGATGACAGGATCAGCGTGTCGTTCAGAAACACCTCTGCCACGGTGGCAAGGCCAGCAAAGTGCAGCATGACATCAGCCGGCGCATCCGTTTTCAGGGCAAGCCTGTACCACGCATCGTGCGTATCAAGTGGATGCGGGTTGTTTCGGTCGAACATGCCGGCATTTTCCAGCGCTTCGGCAACGGTGCCGGGAACACATGCCGTGATCTGCTGTGTCTCTGCGGAAATGTCCGATGGTTTCTCGAAAGCGTTGGCAGGTGTGGTCGTCAGCATCCATCCATCTGAAAGGAGGATATGAATCATGCTTTCAGTCAGGATTGGGGGTGTCACGCTGCGTCGCTTGCCGCACCGACGGATCTTGTCAGATCCTGCATCAGCAAATCCCAGGCATCGACTGCAGGATCAAGGACGGTGGTGAGAGCATCAAATTTACGGCGAGTAATGGCGCGAGCAAGCTGGAATTGCACAGTCTTGGAGATTTCTGCGATGCGCAGCGCATGTTGTTGTGCTTCGCCAAAACGGACTTCTCCACCCAGCCATTGTAGGTGGCTGGCGGTCAGTTCGAAGTTGGCGCCAAGCTGCCGCAGGGTATTGAACGCGTATTTGTGGAAAAAGCCGAATGGCCTGTCAGCCATCGCTTCAACCTGCGCAGGGAATACCTTGGCAAAAGCCCGGACCGGATTTTTGGACGGACGCCGCGCAAAGTGGTGTCGCAGCAGCTGCTCGGCAACCGTGCGAATATGATGCTGCGAAACAGGTGCGTCCGGAAATTTTGCAAATTCCGTATAGGGCAGAAAGGGTGGTGCAGTCTCTTCAAGATGATGCTGGAACAGCCCTGAGAAATCATCGCCCTCAAGGTGGAAGAAACCGGCATTGTGGAAATAATCGAGAGAGCGGTTTTTGACGTCGAGCCGGTTTATCGCAACGGTGGTCTTGCCATGCTCCTTGCCATAACCGACCCCCTGGGTATCCGGCATGTAGAAGCTGTCCATTTCCAGCAGGCACAGACGGCCACGCTCAATCTGGGTCAGCACATGATTTTCAACGTTATCGAAAATCGCAAGTTCGGTCACGCGGATCCCGAAGAGCGCCTCAAGATCCTCAAGGGGCACCTTGAAGAAGGTGAACTGGTCTCCTTCGAAGTCTTGCGACAGGGTAAAACCGAGCATGGCTTCCGGTGGTAGGCCAGCGGCTGACAAGACCTCGATCCACAGATCGACATAACAATTGGTTTCCGGCCACATGCGCTCGGACGCGTGCAGCGGATGCTGGATGTAACCATCCGGATTTATAGCCGGAAAAACCTTTGTCATGTCATCAGCCCCAGAGCGTTTCACGAACCGTTGCTGGCCACTCCTGAACGTCGAGACCATGTTTGGCGAACAAAGCAAGCGCAATACGCTCCAGTCCGAAGCCGACACAGGCGGTGTGCGCAACTTGTCCATTGTCGAGGTTGAGCCCCCATTTCGTGCCGAATGCATCCTGATGGTAATTAAAGCTCATGCAGGCAGTCTTGTTGGCTGCCGACGTAACCGGGATGAGCAGTTCAAATTTCAGGTTCTGGTCACGCTGGTTGTTGGCCAGCATTTTACCGGCACGACCAAAGAACGGATCGTTGGCAACGTCAATTTCAACGTCCAGGCCAACGGCTTCCATCATTTTCACACCGCGATCCATCCAGGTCTGACGGAAATCGGTCACGTCTTTTTCAGTGCCCATACGGACATATTCGCGCATGCGGAACAGTTGCTGACGGGCCGGGTCCTTGGAGGGCTCATGCCGGAAACAATAGGACTGAATATCGTAGAGACCGCCGTCTTTTGGCAGGTTTCCGCGCTTGGCGATGGTAGGGTACAGCGGATAGCAGGCGGCCGGAGTCAAGACGATATCGGTCGCCTTCTGTTCCTTTGTCCAGTCGTCACCTTCATCCATGCATTTCAGCAGGTTGATGTGATCCAGTTCACAGCCGCAGAACGAATGAACCGTGCCCGCCAGCTGCGGGAAACTCTTCATGTAGCCGCTTTTTTCAAAATGGGCGCGGTTGATACCGGGCGGAAAACGAATGGCCTCCGCACCATCAATGCCGCCGGTGCGGTCAATCAAACGTTCAAAAGCGGTGATGACATCCTCGAACTGGCCGCTGCGGCCATAGAGGCCATCAACACCCGTATCAATCAGCAGGCCCTTCTCGAAGAGACGGTCCAGAAATGAGGTTTGCATATCCATTTTTTTATCCCAACAGGCTGGTGTCTTGCTTGTGAACAAGCAACAGATTTGCCGTATTGCCCAAAATACGATCGTTCGAGATCATCAATTGTGCGGAATGCGCATCGCGCAGATGGCGTCCGACACTATAGGGCGTACCGTTTTTGTAACCCATGATGCCGCAGATCAGCAGGGCATGGTTGATGATGTCGAGTATGGTCTCCGACGAGCAGATCTTCACATTGTTCATGGTGACCGCAAAACCCATGGACATCAGTGCGTCAGGGTCTTTTTTGGTCTCGGCATAGGCTCTAAGGCCGGCAATGACGTTAGAGCGAACCGTTTGCAGTTTGCTCGATACTTCTGCCAGCCGGATGGCGCCGGGCGGTACGATGCCGGGTGAACGGCGTGCTGCGGCGCGGACAAAGCTTTGTGCCCGCATGACGGCGTCGGCTGCAATGCCGTGCCAGACGGCACTCCACAACAAGTGGGAGGTGGCCAGCATGGACTGGGCGGCGATTTCGGCAAAAGGCTTGGCAAATATCTGTACGGCAGGCGCTTCTGCCTTGAACAGGAAGCCATCCGAACAGGTGCCACGCATGCCGAGCGTGTCCCAGACATGGGTTTTTTCCAGGGAGTACTGATCTTTCAAAAAGACCGTCATCACCTGATCGGAAGAACTGGCATCTGCATGGGCACGGGATGTGACGAGGATAGCATCGGCGTCACTGCCATAGGATATAACTGTCGCGTCTTTTTGCAGGCGGCAGATCGTTCCCTCGCGCTCAATGGCGCAGATGGAATTACGCAGGTTTCCGCCGATACCGCCTTCGGTGGTTGCGGAGCCAAGCAGCAGTTGTTCGGCCGCGATGCGGCGCATGAATTGTGTATGCCATTCACTTTCTTCGCCATGTTCCACAAGGCTGGATGCCTTGATCTGGTGCATGGCAAAAATCATCGCAACGGCCGAGCAGGCCTGCCCGAGTGTCGAGCAAACCTCGGCAATCTGTTCAAGGGAGGCGCCTTCGCCACCCAGATGAACCGGAATCTGAATGCCAAGCAGCCGTTCAGCTTTCAGCGCGTCAACGGCTTCTTTGGGAAAACGTCCGGCATGATCGACATCATCGGCATGTTTGGCCGCGATAACTGCCACCCGCGCAGTCCGGGCTGCAAGCGCGGTTTCCGGCAGGGCAACAGAAACGTTCATCAGGCTGCCTCTTGGTCCTTGAGAATAAGGGTCACTGTGTCCTCAATAGCCTTGATGCTCGCAAAGGATTTGCGGTTCAAAAGATTATCAGGGAATTCGATATCGAATGCTTCTTCAATTCCAAGCATCAGTTGAACCGACGCGAAAGAAGAAAGCCCGGCTGCATAAAGATCAGCTTCATCGGCAATCGTATCAACGGAAACCGGCAACTGGCCGAACTTTGACAGTATTTCACGGATCTTCGCGTTCATCTCGACTGTATCTCCCTTCAAACTTCTGGATATCCTAGTCATTTGGATAATACTGAAAACATAAGATTCACCTAAACCATTAGGTTAATTGCTGATAACCATGCAGCCAAACACGGGAATTTCAGACCGGCTGTCCACCCGTATATTGATGTTACAGGGTGGTGCAGGATGGCTGAGACAAAGAGGATACCATGGCGCAATTGCAGAATTTGCTGACAGATGTAGCAGGTGTCCGTGTCGGGCATGCAACGGACCTCGCGCTTGGGTCCGGCGTCACGGCGATTGTTTTTGACCAACCGGCTGTTGCGTCCGGTTCGGTTCTCGGCGGTGCGCCGGGTGGCCGTGATACCGATCTGCTCAATCCGGCAATGACCGTTGAAACTGTTGATGCTTTTGTGTTGTCGGGTGGCTCTGCATTCGGATTGGATGCGGCGGGTGGCGTGCAGGCGGGTTTACGTGAACAGGGGCGCGGTCTGCAGGTTGGCACGACAAGGGTGCCGATTGTTCCGCAGGCGATCCTGATGGACCTGCTCAATGGTGGTAACAAGGATTGGGGCCGGCATTCGCCCTATCGCGACATGGGTTATGCGGCCTTCACGGCTGCTGACGACACGGCATTTTCGCTGGGAACGGTTGGTGCTGGCACAGGTGCGACCACTGCGACCTTTAAGGGTGGTCTTGGCTCGGCAAGTGCGGTGACGTCAGGTGGATATGTGGTTGCGGCACTGGTTGCCGTCAACGCGCTCGGCTCAGCAACGGTCGGCGATGGTCCGCACTTTTGGGCAGCACCGTTTGAGCAGGCGGGTGAATTTGGCAACAGGGGGTTTCCAGGCGGCTTTTCAGCGTCTGATACTGCTATGCGCTTGAAGGGTGTTACCCTGACGGCAACCACCATTGGTGCCGTTGTCACGGACGCGACGCTGAGCAAGGCGCAGGCCCATCGTCTGTCGATCTTGGCCCATGACGGCCTGGCGCGGGCCGTATTACCAGCGCATCTTTCCAGTGACGGCGACACAATGTTTGCCGCGGCCACTGGCTTGAAACCGCTGGAAACCGGTGTTCATTTTGCCGAGATTTGTCATCTTGCTGGCATTGTCATGGCTCGCGCGATTGCCCGGGGCATCTATGAAGCGACGGCGCTGCCAGTTGCCGGGGCGCAACCGGCCTGGCGTGATCGGTTTGTCTGAAACCGCTCACACCTCCGAGGCAAACAGTCGCAAACGCCGCAGTACGATTTTTTCGATCTCCAGAACGATCATCAGCACGATGCCTGTTAAAACCACGACTAGCCCGTCAAGCAGGGGCAGCGGTGCCGTTTCGAACATTGTCTGCATGAATGGTGTGTAGGTGAACAGGAACTGCGCCACAGTGACGGCGATAATCGCCAACAGCACCGGAGGTGTGCCCATTGCTCCGCGCAGGCTGAAAGACGTCATGTGCAGGTAACGCACGTTGAACAGGTAGAAAATCTCCATCACCACGATGGCATTGACCACCATCGTCCGTGCTGTGGTTTCTCCCAGTCCACGCCACAGACCAAACTGAAACATAGCAAACACACCAAGCATGAATAGGATTGAAACAAAAATCATCCTCCATAACAGGAATGGCGAGAGCATTGGTGCATCGCGTTTTCTTGGGCTTCGCTGCATGACACCAGGTTCCGGTGGCTCAAACGCCAGCACCAGCCCCAAGCTTATCGTGGTGGCCATATTGATCCAGAGAATATGGACCGGTGCCATTGGCAGGGTCAGTCCGAAGATAATAGCGATAATCACCGACAGAATCTCGCCGCCATTCGTCGGCAGGGTCCAGGAAATCACCTTGCGAATATTGTCGTAGACCGTACGTCCTTCGTGCACCGCCGCCACAATCGATGCGAAATTGTCGTCCAGCAGCACCATTTCGGCGGCCTCCTTGGCGGCCTCGGTGCCCTTATGACCCATGGCGACGCCAACGTCGGCCTGTTTCAAGGATGGCGCGTCGTTGACACCATCACCGGTCATGGCGGCAATGTCGCCGTTTTCCTGTAGAGCGCGCACGATCCGCAGCTTGTGTTCCGGGCTGGTGCGGGCAAAAACGCTGACGGTCTTGACGGCTCTTTGCAGGTCCATGTCGGAAAATGCATCAACCTCAACGCCCGTCAGCACCTCAGGATTGTCGGCAATGCCGAGTTGGCGGGCAATTGCCAGCGCCGTTGCGCCGTGGTCGCCGGTGATCATCTTGACGGAAATGCCTGCCGACCGGCATTGCGCTATTGCGGAAAGTGCTTCCGGGCGAGGTGGATCGATCAGGCCGGCTATGCCGAGAAAGACCAGACCGGAGGCCATATCGTCAGGGTTTATGTCTTGTTTGTCCTGCCGCGCCGGTTTGGTGGCAAAGGCCAGAATTCTCTGTCCCTGTGCTGCAGCGGCGGCAATTTTTTCCTGCCAATAGGTGATGTCGATTGGCTGGTCCGTATCGAGATCGGCTTGTCTTTGGCAGAGAGAAAGCAGTGTTTCCGGCGCTCCCTTGACGAAAATGACCCGTTCGCCTGACGGTGTGGCGTGGAGTGTTGCCATGTAACGATGGCGCGCATCAAAGGGGATTTCATAAAGACGCGGCCAATTGTTTCGCTGTTCTTCCTGCCCAAGGCCTGATTTCAGCGCAAGCGTCACCAGCGCACCTTCCATCGGATCACCCAGCGTTATCCAATGGGTATCTTTATGCGTCAGGACAGCGTCGTTACACAACAGAGCGGCGTTGACGAGCTGGTCGCGGGCGGGGTCGTTTCTCGCTGGCGTTTCGTTACCGGCTTCAACCAGCATGCCTTCTGGCTGATAACCTGCTCCTGTGACATCGACTGTCGATGACGCCGTGACCACGCAGGCGACGGTCATTTCATTTTTTGTGAGAGTGCCGGTTTTGTCTGAGCAAATGACCGAGGTAGCACCCAGTGTTTCCACGGCGGGCAAACGGCGGACGACAGCGTTTCTAGCGGCCATACGCTGAACACCGATGGCAAGGGTGATGGTGATAACGGCAGGCAGGCCTTCCGGTACAACACTGACCGCCAGCGCAACAACCAGCATCAGGGCGTCGGCCCAGTCATATTGATGGACAAGCAGCGCGATCAACAGCAGCACGGCGGCCAGAGCCAATGCTGCCCAGGTGATCAGTTTTCCGAAGCGGTTGATTTGCTCAAGCAAAGGCGTTGTCAGGCCTTGGACCTGGCTGATCAGCGAAGAAATACGGCCGATCTCGGTCGCGCCACCGGTTGCGACCACCAGTCCGGTTGCTTGGCCTGTGGTGACGATGGTGCCGGAAAAACCGAGTGAGCGGCGTTCTGCAAGGCTGGCATCTGGTTGCGATGGGCTCTCATGCTTTTCAGCAGGAACCGATTCCCCTGTTAGAATAGCCTCGTTGATCTGCAGATTGCGCGCACGCATGATGCGAATGTCGGCGGGAACCTTGTCTCCAGCCTCCAGCAGAACCACGTCGCCCAGCACGATCTGTCTGGCATCGATATTCTGCTTTTCGCCGTTTCTCAGAACCGTGGCATGCGGCGCAATCATGTTGCGGATGGCGTCAAGCGCGCTTTCTGCCTTGCCCTCCTGAATGAAACCGACAATCGCATTGATCGTAACGACTGCAACGATCACGGCAGCATCGACAAAGTGCCCAAGGAAGGCGGCAAAGGCGGCAGCAATCAGCAGGAAATAAATCAGCGTATTGTTGAACTGGGCGAGAAACCGCAACAACGGGCTGGTTTTGGGAGGTTCAGGAAGCTGGTTTGGTCCGTGGGTTTCCAATCGCCGTTTTGCTTCATCCGGGTGCAATCCGGCTTCATTACTATTCAGCTTGTTAACGGCGTGCAGAACTTCCAATGCGTGCCAGGGAACTGGCTGGCTGTTGGAGTTCGCGTCGGTTTTTGGCGGCGCTGAAACAGTCATGAATACCCCTGATTTTAGATAGACCGAACGGGGCGGCATATCTTGTCTATTTACAGGATAGGGGAACGATATGCGCAATCATTGATTGAAATCAATTCTACGGTCAAAATCGACCCTATGATCCTGATGACAAAAGCGTGCGCGCTTGGTGAGATTGTCGGGTACATGCAACGGGAGGTCAGTCATGACGAGCAAGATGCTTCTTACCTTCAATGCCGGTTCATCGACCGTGAAGATTGGTCTTTTTGCGGTCGAGGCGGATAAGGCCACCCGTGTTGGCAAAGGCATCATTGATTTTCGGGAGCGTCCGTTGGTTTTCCATTTGATGGAAGGTCCGCAAGATTTTGAAGTGCCATTGACCTCGGATGGGCAGGATGTCCTGCATGACGTGCTGGAAGAAACCTTTGGCTGGCTCGCCAAACATTTCAACCTGGATGATGTTTATGCGGTGGGGCACAGGGTGGTGCATGGTGGCGACAGGTTCGAAGGCCCTGTTGTTCTAAGCCACGAAACACGTGTCGGTATTGAAGATCTGACACCTCTTGCACCTTTGCATCAGCCACAAAGTCTGCGGTTGATCCGGGCGATTAGTCATCTTTTCCCTGATATGCCGCAGACGGTTTCATTCGACACCGCGTTTCACAGAAGCCAGCATCCGTTGGCGCAACGTTTTGCGCTACCCTCTGCCCTGCATGATGAAGGCGTAAGGCGCTACGGTTTTCATGGGCTGTCCTATAAATTCATTGCCAGTGCCGTGAAGCGCATCGCACCTGAGCTTGGCTCGGGGAAGGTTGTTGCCGCGCATCTGGGAAGCGGGGCAAGTCTGTGCGCACTGGAGGAAGGCATTAGCCGTGACACCAGCATGGGCTTTTCGACACTGGATGGCATCCCGATGGCAACCCGGTGCGGAGCGCTTGATGCCGGGGTTCTTTTGCATCTCCTTACTGAAAAGGGCATGAAGCCTGTCGATCTGCAGGAGTTGCTTTATCACAGGTGCGGCCTGCTTGGCGTTTCCGGCGTCAGTGCTGACATTCGTGATTTGCTAAAGAGTGAAAATCCCGACGCCAGACTTGCGCTTGATCTGTTTTCTTTCCGGATTGCCGGCGAGGCTGCACGGCTTGCGGCGACACTTGGGGGTCTGGATGCATTTGTTTTTACGGCTGGCATTGGTGAACATCAGCCGTTGATGCGCAAAAGCATAGCCGAGAGGATGATGTGGCTGGGTGTTGAGATCGATGATGCCGCCAATAATGAAAATCGCAGGCTGATCAGCAGTGAGGCCAGCCGGGTCGCGGTCTATGTTATCTCAACCGACGAGGAACAGACGATTGCGGATGAAGCTCTCTCTGTTCTTTCCGAATAAGGCATGAAATAACAGCGACCATAGTCCTGCTGAATGTGTCGAGATGGTTGATGGAAAATAGTGATGATGTCTTGCGACTGGTGTTGCGGATCGATTTTCCGCCAGATAGCAGGCTGGGTCATGGCAAGATCCGTCTGCTGGAGCTGATTGCCTCGACAGGATCCATCTCTGCCGCAGGACGCGCGATGGATATGTCCTACCGAAGGGCCTGGCTGCTGGTGGATGCCTTGAACAGCATGTTCCGCAGGCCGGTTGTCGAATCCCAGCGGGGCGGCAAGCAGGGCGGTGGTGCTGCCCTGACGGAGTTTGGTAATGAACTGCTTCACACCTACCGTAATATGCAGGAGAAGCTTGAAAAGGCTGTCAAACCAGAGTTGGACTGGCTGGAGAAAAACCGCCACCGGTCATCTGATGCCGGTCAGTAGCGGTCGAGTGCTGCCGATTTGACGATCGCAAAAACCGGCTTGCCCGGTTCAAGCCCCAGCCTTTCCTGAGACAGGGCGGTAATCCGTGACAGGATGGTATCGCCACCACAATTGATGCTGACGGTGACCATGCCATCGGTGGCGTCTGATATGTCCTTGATGGTGCCCTGCAAAATGTTCAATGCACTCAAACCATTGGGATTTTCGGTTGCCAGCATGACGTCGCGGGCAGGAATGTGCACACGCACGGTTTTGCCGATTTCGCCTGCCTTGGCAGGTATGGTGAGGCTTTTCTGTTTGAGGCGAACGGTCAGCAGTCCATATTTATCGTCAACCGCTTCGATCTTGCCGGAGAGAATGCTGCCCATTTCACGGCGTTCGAGTTGGTTGGAAAAGGCGGATTCACCAAGAACTTCGCTGGCGGGACCTGCCGCTTCCACCTTGCCGTCCTTCATCACGATGACCTTGTCGGCCAGACGGGCGACCTCGGCGACCGAGTGGCTGACATAAACGATCGGCAGGCGCATTTCGTCGCGCAGAAGTTCCAGATAGGGCAGGATTTCCAGCTTTCGGGCTTCATCTAGCGCCGCAAGCGGTTCATCCATCAACAACATGCGTGGTGAAGACAGAAGTGCTCTGCCAATGGCGACACGTTGTTTTTCGCCGCCTGACAATTTGTCCGGATGTCGCGACAACAGCGCGCCGATGCCAAGCATCTCAATGATGCGAGCATCGTTGGTCTGGCGGTTGGCCTTTGGTGTAAACCAGCGGCCATAATCCAGATTTTGCTGCACGGTCATGTGCGGGAAAAGCCGTGCTTCCTGAAACACATATCCAAAGCGGCGTTTGTAACCCGGCACAAAAAGTCGTCTGTCGGAATCCGCCAGCGTCGTGTCATCAAGAACGACCTTACCGTTATCGGGTTTCGTCAATCCGGCAATGATACGGATCATCGAGGTTTTGCCCGATCCTGAACGGCCGAAAAGTGCTGTCACCCCACGCTCGGACACAAAGGATGCGTCCAGATGAAAAGACTGAAAACGGTGATTGATGCTGACGGTAAGGGTCATTCTGCGTTCACCCGTTTTCCGACGAAGCGCGCCATGAATTCCGAGGCAAGAAGTGCCAGCATGGAAATGACAATGGCGACGATCGTCAACCTTAGCGCGCCGAGGTCTCCGCCCGGAACCTGCGTGAATGTATAAATGGCGGCCGACAATGTCTGTGTTTCGCCAGGAATATTCGACACGAATGTAATGGTGGCGCCGAACTCACCCATGGCCTTGGCAAAGGCCAGAATCATGCCGGCGATAATGCCGGGCAATGTCAGCGGCAAGGTAACGGTGAGGAACACCCATAACGGGCTTGCACCCAAGGTTCCGGCTGCCTCCTCCAGCTTTCGATCAACGGATTCGATCGAAAGGCGGATCGAGCGGACCATAAGCGGAAAGCCCATGATACCGCAGGCAAGCGCTGCGCCCGTCCAGCGGAAGGAAAAAACGATGCCGAAATATTCATCAAGATAGGAGCCGATGAAACCGCGTCTGCCAAACAGAACCAGCAGGATGAAACCTGTCACGACCGGTGGCAGGATCAGAGGCAGATGCACGATGCCGTTGAGCAGGGATTTTCCCCAGAAACGGCCGCGCGCCAAGGCCAGTGCGGTGATAATGCCAAAGGGCAGGCTGACCAGCATCGCGATGGTGGAAACCCATAAGCTGAGGCGAATTGCGATCCATTCGTCAGGGCCAAGTGTTAGCCAGTCCAATGCGGGTTTCCTTTATTCTTGTCAGCGAACGCCCCGGCCATGACCGGGGCGTGTATGTCTTTTCATCCGAGTGGATGAGGATTACTTTACGATTGTAAAGCCTTCCTTTTCGAAGATCGGTACAGCTTTGTCCGACTTCAGGTATTCGAGGTAGGCTTCAGCTGCCTGTGTCTTCGAGGAAGACAGGACTGCAACCGGATAGATGATAGCTGGGTGGGTATCTTCAGGGAACGTGCCGACAATCTTTACGCCTGTGTCAGCAGCGGCATCCGTCTGGTAGACGATGCCGTAAGGAGCTTCACCGCGCGATACCAGCAGCAGCGCTGCGCGAACGCTTTCTGCGCCGGCAACCTTGGCTTCAACCGATGACCATACGCCGAGCTTTTCCAAAGCGGCCTTGCCGTATTTGCCAGCTGGAACGGAATCAACTGCACCCATCGCCAGGCGGCCATCACCCAGCAGACCAGCCAGGTCGAAACCTTCCTTGATTTCAACGTCCTTTCCCTTGTCAGCTGGAGCTACCAGAACGATGCGGTTGCCCAGAAGGTTGGAGCGGGTGTCCTCCTTGATCAGCTTCTTTTCAGCGACATAGTCCATCCATGCCAGGTCGGCGGAGATGAAGATGTCGGCAGGTGCGCCAGCTTCAATCTGCTTGGCCAATGCAGAGCTCGCTGCATAGGAAACAGTGGTTCCGTTCCTGGTTTCCTTGGCCCAGTCTGCGTTGATCGCATCCAGCGCATTCTTCATGCTGGCAGCGGCAAAAACCGTTACTTTTTCTTCAGCAGCGGCTGTGCCGGAAAGCATGGCTGTGGACAGGAATACGGCTGCAACGGAAGCCGCGATTATTCTGAACATGTGGCGTCTGAGAAATTTCATGGCGGTTCCTTTTGGTCAGTCGATATGTTTTGTTGTATATGACGGTTTGGCTTAACCGAGAATGGATGTGTTTTCAAGAATACATCGGCTTGCGCCGACGTCGTATGCTGATGTCAGCCAGTCTTGTCCGTATTTGCGGCAAATAAAAACCGGACCTGCGGCGGTCGAGCACGCAGATCCGGTCAGAGAGGCCTTCTCAGGCAACGGGTGCTAGAAACGTGCCCCGGCAATGTGGGCAATCTGTGCGCCCGCTTCGTAGTAAAGTTCTTTGACGCTGCGCAGTTTCTGCTCTCTCGCTTCGGTCAGAGGCAAGGGCATGTTGTCTTCGGTGATATCACCGCTGACATGGCTTGCTATTGTTTTGCCGAAGATTGTGCCCGGCGCGATGCCGCGGCCGTTGTAACCAGAGAACCCGACGACATTGGGTGCGAATTTATGGAAACGTGGCAGGGCGTTATCCGTCATCCCGATCTTGCCGTACCATTCGGCGTCAAATTCTACTTTGCCAATTTGCGGGAAGAGTTTTTGTAATGAACGGATAGCCCAAGCCCGGTGAACGGCTAGACCAGTGTTGCGCAATGCACCGACGCTGCCGAAAACCAGCCGGCCTTCCTTGTCCAGCCGGAAAGACGACAGGATTTCCCGTGTGTCCCAGCATCCTTCTTTGCCCGGCAAAATGGTGTTGAGGACGGCTTTGTTCAGCGGTTTCGTTGCGAAATTGAAGTAGGGAAGATAGACCTGTTCCTGGCGAACGACTTCCCAGGGGCCGGTGCTATAGGCTTCCGACGCAACAATAATCCATTGTGCCGTGACGGAGCCTTTTGCAGTCCTGACGATCCAATTTCCAGCCTGTCGTTCTGTCGATAGGACCGGGCTTTCAGTGTGTAGCTGGGCGCCTGCATTTTGTGCGGCGCGGGCAAGGCCGCGTGCATAGGCGAGTGGCTGTAAGGTTCCAGCCCTGCTGTCGTGAAGAGCGCCAGCATAGGCGCGGGTGCCAACACGTCTGGCGGTCTCTTCCGCATCAAGAATTTTCACCGGCGCGCCGCGTGCGCTCCATTGGCGGCAGCGCTCCTCAATTTCCTCAAGGCCTGACTTGCCGACAGCGCAATGCAGCGTACCGTTCGTCTGCAATTGGCAATCGATGGCGTATTTTTGAATGAGCTCGCGCACAACCAGCGGCGCACCGCCCAGCAAATCCAGCAAGCGTTCGCCATAAACAGGACCAAGCACGGTTGGCAGTTCCTTGGGCATGGTCCACATGCCGCCATTGATCAGGCCGACATTTCGGCCAGCGCCGCCAAAGCCAAATTGTTTTGCCTCCAGTAGGGTTACCCGCGTGCCGCGTTCTGCCAGATGCAAGGCTGCGGAAAGGCCGGTATAACCGCCACCCACGATGACGACATCTGCCGAGACATTGCCTTGAAGCGGCGATGTTTCAGGCGGCGGGGGAGCTGTCATTTCCCACAGGCCGTGGGAGCGTGGATCGTTGTACATGTTCGCCATCCGGAAGTGGGTTTCTCCCGTTGACCGGGAGTGATTATGCTTCGAGCTTAGCGAGTGTGAAGGCTGTTGGATATCGACATATCGTCAACAGATCATTCCCTTAGGGAATAATGCCGATCTGCCCGGGTTTGTGCGAGGGCAGCAAGACAATGGTCTTTGCTAGAGGGCACAAAATGGCCAATGGACTTGCAACACAGGCACGCCTCAGCCAATAGTGTTGTTGAAAAGAGGTGTGCCACCTCATCGAAAGCGCATATCAGGGTATCTACCAATGAAGCCAATCTTCGTTCAATTGCAATGCACACCGGGCAAGACCTACGAGGTCGCGGATGCAATCTACAAAACGGAGCTGGTGTCCGAGCTTTATTCGACCAGTGGTGAATATGATCTGCTGCTGAAGATATACCTGAAGGAAGATCAGGATACCGGGAAATTCATCAACGATAATATCGTCTGCATCCCGGGCATCGTGCGTTCACTGACGACGCTGACATTTACGGCATTCTGAATTTTGTGAGCTTCCGAGCTTTGTCGAAATCACTCTCTTGTCGTGAGAGAGTGGTGATGTCGCTTTTTCGACATGAGACTTTCAGCGCATGGTTTCGCGCCGGATTTGTCCTAGGTGTTTCTGACATATAAAAAGCGCGGAGCGGTATAAAATACCAGGCTTCGCGCTTTATCTGTCGTGAAATATGGTTCAGCGTATAGGGATCGCACATCCGGTGTTGCGTGAGATTTCACGCGACAGCCGCGATATTGCGATTGTGAACGAGATTGCGAATGGCCAGTTTCACATCATCTGGCGTATCGAACCGCTGTTCATCGAGATCGTGAACGTGGAACTTCACCGCGATGAACTTGAAACGATCATTATCCGGAATGACGATGCCGACTGGTTCACCGGCGAATTCTATAACTTGCTTTTGCATATGCCTACTCCCGCTACAGCTCGATTGCTGTGGCTTTGTCGAATAAATTTTGAAATGAATTGAACGGTGTTCAGGTCACATTCGACAGAAGCAGGAGCACGAAATTGTGCGCTCGTGTTTAAGCACAATACGACCAAGGGTGGCGGCATTGAATGTTAGTTTAAACATGTCACTCTCCTTTGTTCGCGTGTTGCACTAAAACCGGAGTCTAAGCTCCAACAAGTTGCTTCGTAGCCGAATTCTAAATCAAAATCAACGTAAATGATTATGCGCAGAATATTTTTCTTTATGATGACAGATTTCGGGCGGAATTGTGAAATTTTGTTTTCGTGCGGTCTCCATCAGGCCTCCACCCGCTCAGCACAAATCTGCTTTTGGTGAACATCCGCGTTGAAACGTCGGGCATACCGATTGGTTCCGGCGATTGTGGAAAAAAAACACGCGGCTGGATCAGCGAAATGTGATCGGAATCAATTGTACGAAAAAAATTATGCCGGAGGGTATTTGTGACTCTGTCCGGTAAAGTCGGACACCGAATAACAGCCATCGCCCGTCTGGCGGATCACCGATTCGCCGACCGGCGCTTTGCCGTAGCCGCCAGGAATATCCAGAATATATGTCGGCTGGCAGAGGCCGGAGATATTGCCACGCAATTGCGCGACTATTTTCTGACCTTCCTCGATGCTCAGACGAAAATGTGATGTACCTGGCGCAAGATCGGGGTGATGCAGATAGTAAGGTTTGATTCGAGTTTCGACGAAAGCGCGCATCAAATCTGCCAGGATGGTGGCATCATCATTAATGCCCTTCAGCAGAACGGTCTGGCTGATCATCACAACACCCGCATCAACCAACCTGTTGCAGGCAGCGCGTGCTTGTGGGGTCAGTTCGTCGACATGATTGGCATGTAGTGCCACATAGGTGGTCTTACCACTGGCTTTCAGTGCATCGACAAGAGCGTCGTCAATTCGTTGCGGCTCGACGACAGGCACGCGCGTGTGGAAACGAACGATTTTAACATGGTCGATCGCTTTCAGCGCCAACATGATTTCGCTCAGCCGGCGAGCCGATAACACCAGGGGATCACCACCGGTCAGGATGACTTCCCAGATCGTCGGGTTGTCCCTGATATAGGCGATGGCCGTGTCCAGCTCTTCGCGGTTCAATGTGCCGTTGCCATCAGGCCCGACCATTTCACGGCGAAAACAGAAGCGACAGTACACCGGGCAGATATGAACGGCCTTCAGCAACACACGGTCAGGATATCGATGCACGATGCCCGGAACTGGGCTGTGCGCCTCATCACCAATCGGATCTTCGCGTTCAGTATTGGTGATGGTCAGTTCGGCTAGGTCCGGTACGAACTGACGGCTTATCGGTCCATCACCATTTTCCTGTTGTATTAGGGCTGCGATATCAGGGGTGATGGCCACCGCATAACGCTCTCCAACCGGCGTCAGGCGATCAGACGCCGGTGCGTCGATCAACCCGGCCTCGTTTAAGGCCTTTACCGATTTGAGGCTGCGGGTAATCGTTGTCATCTCCCGTATTCCGCGACTGGTGCCCACATGACGAGATCGATACGCGGAGCGCCGGTTGCCAGCATGACAAGACGGTCAAATCCAAGCGCGATGCCGCTGGCGGCTGGCATCAATTCCAGCGCTGCCAAAAGGTCTTCATCCAGCGGATATGTCTCGCCATAGACACGTTGTTTCTCAATCATTTCCTGCTCGAAACGGATGCGCTGTTCTTTGCTATCGGTCAGTTCTCCGAAGGCATTTGCCAGTTCCACACCGCAGGCATAAAGCTCAAAACGTTCGGAGACGCGGCCATCCTTCGCTGTCCGGCGGGCGAGTGCGGCCTCGCTCGACGGGTATTCATCGAGAATTGTCACGCGGCCATAACCAAGTTCCGGTTCGATACGTTCGACGATGACGCGGCTGAACAGGTCTGCCCAGGTGTCGTCAAATGATGTGCGGATGCCGGCATTTGTCAGTGCGGCTTTCAGATGGTCGCGATCTGTCTCGCCATTTTTATCAATGCTGGCCAGAAGGTCGACGCCCGCATAACGCTCGAACGCTTCAGCGACACTTATTCTTTCCGGCTCCAGAAATGGATCGACACTACGACCATTGTAGGTGAAATGTTTCGTCTTGGTGGTTTCGGCAGCAAGGGCAAGAATGTCTGCGCAATCGGTCATCAGCGTTTCATAGCCGGTGTTGGCGCGGTACCATTCCAGCATGGTGAATTCCGGATGGTGCAACGGGCCTCGTTCCCTGTTGCGATAGACATGTGCGAAACAGGAAATGCGTTGTTCGCCGGCTGCGAGCAGCTTCTTGCAAGCAAATTCCGGAGACGTGTGCAGGTAAAGCGGAAAATGTTCGCCGGCCGTTGTTATGCCCTGCGTTGCAAAAGCATGCAGATGCGCCTCATTGCCCGGAGACACTTGCAGTGACGGTGTATCAACCTCAAGGAAGTCGTTTTTGGCGAAATAGGCTCTGAGATTTGACTGTATCGCGTTGCGCCCCAAAAGAAATGGCCTGCGGTCGGCATGCACATCCGGCGTCCACCATGGGGAAGATGTCTTGGCTGACGGGTTCATGGCTGGCTTTCTTTTTGGTCGATACAGTTGAAGGCTGGCTATTTGCGTGAATTTAAGGTACTTGCGCCCGGAAAACAGATTAAACGTCTACCGGCAGGCGCAGCCGCGCTGTCCTTTACGACGCATTTTACTGAGTTACAAGGAAGTCATATGGTCAAGGTTATCGCCTCATCTGTCCGTAAGGGCAATGTTCTCGAAGTCGAGGGCAAGCTTTACGTCGTTCTCACCGCCCAGAACTTCCACCCAGGCAAGGGCACGCCTGTTACACAGGTGGATATGCGCCGCATCGTTGATGGCGTGAAGGTTTCCGAGCGCTGGCGCACGACCGAGCAGGTTGAGCGCGCATTCGTTGAAGACCTGAACTTCCAGTATCTTTACGAAGACGGCGAAGGCTTCCACTTCATGAATCCTGAAAACTACGACCAGGTTGTCGTAGACGTCGAGACCATGGGTGACCAGAAGGCCTATCTTCAGGAAGGCATGACCTGCGTTCTGTCGATCTATGAAGGCAACCCGCTGGCTCTCGAACTGCCACGCCACGTGACGCTTGAGATCGTTGAGACCGAGCCAGTCGTTAAGGGCCAGACAGCGTCTTCGTCCTACAAGCCTGCTATCCTGTCCAACGGCATCCGTACAATGGTGCCGCCGCATGTTGACGCTGGTGTTCGCGTTGTTATCGCAACCGAAGACAATTCCTACGTTGAGCGTGCCAAGAACTAATCAGCTCGAACCGAGTTGACAGCAAAAACCTCCGGCCAAAACCGGAGGTTTTTTATTGTCTTGCCAACAAAAAAGCCCGCAACATGTGTTGCGGGCTTTTGTTTTGGGATGCGCTGGCAGGCAGCTTACATGGCTGGCTTGGCAGGTGTCGCGCCAATGGCGTAACCGCCACCGATAGCAACACTGAGGGCGACGTAGTCCTGCGCTGTCTGCTGTACAGCCTGAGCAAGGCTTGCCTGGGCTGTCGAAACGGAACGCTGTGCGTCCAGCACGTCGAGCAGCGAAGATGCGCCGTCACGGTAGCTGGCTGTCGAGAGCGAAAGCGCTTCGTTGTAAGAGTTGACCGTTGCACGCAGAGCACTGGCCGTGCGCTGGTCACGGTTGATGGCTGCAAGTGCGTTTTCAACTTCTTCAACGGCGGTAAGGACCGTCTGTTTCCAGACAAGGTACTGTTCGCGTGCGGAAGAGTTGGCAATGTCGACGTTGGCGCGCAGGCGGCCACCGTCAAGAATTGGCAGAACGAGCGACGGACCGAAAGACCAGGAGTTGGACGAACCACGGCTGCCACCGCTGATGCGCGAGTAGCTTGGTGTGATCGTGCCGCCAAGCTCGATGCTTGGATACAGCTGCGCTTCGGCAACGCCGATCTGAGCGACCGCTGCTGCCAGTGTGCGTTCTGCTGCACGGACGTCAGGACGGTTGCGGATCAGGTCGGCCGGAATGCCGGTCTTTGGAATGGAGCGCGCAACAGGCTGGCGTGCGCCGCGCTGCAGTTCCACAACCAGCGACGATGCAGGCATGCCAAGCAGCGTTGCAACGCGGTGTGCTGCACGACGGAAGTTGGTTTCAAGGTTCGGAATTTCTGCGAGTGTCGAGTTTACCAGACCTTCGGACTGTACAACGTCCAGACGGGAAGCTGCACCGGCTTCAAGCTGCAGCTTGGTCAGGTCGAGTGTTTCACGACGCGATGTCAGGTTCTGACGGGCAATTGCCAGACGCTCCTGATAGTAGCGCGCATCGATATAGGCCGAAACAAGCGAAGACAGCAGCGAAAGCTTTGCAACATCGGCGCTTGCGTAAGCGGCGTCGAGGTTTGCATTTGCGGCTTCCTTGGAACGGCGATACTGACCAAACAGATCCAGCAGCCAGGACACGTTTAGCGATCCAGCCGATGTATTGGTGACACTGCTGTCTGCCGTTGGCAGGCTGCCCTTGCGGCCGCTGGTTGTGTGCTGGCCCTGGGTCGTGAGGCTTGGCAGTGCACCCGCGCCGGCAACAACCACGCTGGCTTCAGCCTGATTGATGCGCTCCAGTGCCTGAAGCACTGTCAGGTTCTGCGCCAAGCCGGTGGTGACGTACCCATTAAGACGGCTGTCGTTGAAAGCATTCCACCAGGCAACTGTTGAAACATCGCCATTGCTCGTCTTGCCGCCCTCAGCAAATTTTGTTGGCAATTGAATTTCTGGTGCCTTGTGGTCTGGTCCCACAACGCAGCCGGAAAGCAGCAGCAGGGCCAGTGGAATGGAAGTCCGAATGGATAGCATCATAATACCCTAAAAGTTTCGAGATCTCACGGCTGCCCCGAATACTGGCCCCGATCAGCATTTATGGTGAATCGTAGCATAAGGTTTGCTACGATTCGTATATTTTTTAACAATCAGAGAAGTGCAGGCACAACGTTTTTTCTGTCAGTGTGACCGTTTTGATATCTTTCTGATGATTACGAAGAACGACGGTACGAAGAATACGCCCAGAACCGTCGCTGCAAGCATGCCGCCGAGAACGCCGATACCGATGGCGTTCTGAGCTGCAGAGCCAGCACCCGTTGCGATTGCAAGCGGTACCACGCCAAGAATAAACGCCAGTGACGTCATGATAATCGGGCGCAGACGCAAGCGTGCTGCTTCCAATGTGGCATCGAGCAAGCTTAACCCATGCTCCATTCGTTCCTTCGCAAATTCCACGATCAGGATCGCGTTCTTTGCCGCCAGACCAATGGTCGTTAGCAGACCAACCTTGAAGTACACATCGTTGGACTGGCCAAAGAAGTGTGCTGCCGCCAGAGCACCTAGCACGCCAACCGGAACGGCCATGATGACCGAGAACGGAATGGACCAGCTTTCATAAAGTGCAGCAAGGCAAAGGAAGACGATGAGGACCGAGAGAGCATAGAGGGCAGGAGCCTGCGAACCGGACAGACGCTCCTGATAGGAGATGCCCTGCCAGGCCACAGTGTAACCACCGTTGAGGCTTGCCGTCAGTTTTTCCATCTCATCCATGGCAACACCCGAGGCAATGCCTGGTCCGGCTGTACCTTCAAGCGAGATCGCCCCCGTGCCGTTGAAGCGTGCAAGGGTTGGAGCGCCGCTTACCCAGGATACTTCCGAGAAGGACGAGAATGGCACCATTTCACCGCTGCTGTTACGGGCGTACCAGAACTTCAAGTCGTCCGGTTGCATACGGTATTGTGCGTCACCCTGAACATATACCGGTTTCAGTTCACCATTCAGCGTGAAGTCATTGACGTCACGACCGGCAAAGATGGTCGAGAGCATCAGGTTGACCGAGGCAAGATCCACACCCATGGCGCCCATCTTTTCCTGATCAAGGTTGATCTTCATCTGCGATTCGTTATCGCGGCTGTTGCTGCGCAACGAGCTGATGTTCGGGTTGGACCCGGTCATCTGGATCAGTTCCTTCGATGCAGCTGTCAAGGCGTCATTACCGTTACGACCACTGTCGACCAGATACATTGAGAAACCGCTCGACGTACCCATGCCCTGAATAGCAGGCGGAAGCAGCGGGAAGACCTGAGCATCACGGTATGTGAAGAAGGTTCCCATGGCGCGTTGAACAATCGCTCCAGCGTGCTGTTCAGGTTTGCTGCGAAGCGAGAAGTCCTTCAGCTTGGTGAAAACTATCGCGTTGTTCTGGCCGGAACCGGTGAAGCTGAAACCAAGAACGCCGAATACAGAATCGACATTGTCTGCTTCGTTTTCGCGGAAATATGTTTCAACCTGTTTTACAACCGCGTTGGTCCGCTCGATCGTCGACCCTGTTGGCAGCTGAACGATTGTCAGCAGAACGCCTTGGTCTTCCTGAGGAAGGAACGAACTTGGCAACTTGGTGAAGAACCAGGCGCAACCACCGATGACGATGGCGAACATCACCATGACGCGCAGAGGGCGCTTTAGCAGGTAACCGATGCTCGAAACATAGCCATCAGTTGTTTTGCCAAAGCCTCGATTGAACCATGCACCGGGACCACGCTGTTTTTTGTGGTGGTCTACAGGCTTCAGGATCGTAGCGCAAAGTGCTGGTGTCAGAACGATTGCGACGACGGCAGACAAAAGCATGGCCGACACAATGGTGATCGAGAACTGGCGATAGATAATGCCGGTGGAGCCGCCGAAGAAGGCCATCGGAATGAACACGGCCGTCAGAACCAGGGCGATACCAATGATCGCGCCGGTAATTTCACCCATCGACTTTTCGGTCGCCTCGAGAGGCGGAAGCCCCTCATCGGACATGATACGTTCGACGTTTTCCACCACCACGATCGCATCATCCACCAGAAGGCCGATGGCAAGCACCATCGCGAACATCGTCAGCGTATTGATGGAATATCCCGCCAGCGCAAGAATGCCGAATGTGCCCAGCAGAACCACGGGAACCGCGATCATCGGAATGATCGTTGCTCTCAAATTCTGCAGGAAGATCAACAGAACCACGAAGACGAGAATGATCGCTTCGATGAGTGTGTGAACAACCTTCTCGATGGAAAGTTGAACGAATGGCGTGGTGTCATACGGGTATTCGATGACAACACCTTCAGGTAGGCCCTGCGAGGCGACCTCAAGCGCTGCCTTCACTCGGGCGGCTGTATCGAGAGCATTGGCACCGGTTGCAAGATTTACCGCGAAACCGGAGGATGGACGGCCGTTCGAGCGGGAATCGCCGCCGTAGCTTTCTTCCCCAATTTCAATGCGGGCAACATCGCTCAAGCGGACGGTTGCACCGTCCTTTTCGACTTTGAGGATAACCGATTCAAAGTCCGCGACGGTTGTCAGCTGGCTCTGCGCGGTAATCGTAAGGTTCAGCTGTTGACCCTGTACGGCTGGCAGTGCACCAAGCTGACCAACGGAAACCTGAGTGTTTTGGCTCTGAATAGCCGTAGTGACATCGCTGGTCGTCAACTGATATTTGTTGAGCTTGAACGGATCGAGCCAGACGCGCATGGCGTAACCGGAACCGAAGATGTTGATGCTACCAACACCTTCAAGACGCTTGATCTGGTCTTCGATGCGGGTTGAGAAAATGTCACCCAAATCCACCGATGTACGTTTGCCATCGGTCGAAATCAGCGCACCGACCATCAGGATGCTCGACGTAGAGCGGCTGACTTCAATGCCGGCCTGCTGTACAACATCCGGCAGCTGGGTCTGGACAAGCTGCAGCTTGTTTTGCACCTGAACCTGAGCAATATCCGGCATGATGCTGTTACCAAAGGTCAGCGTAACGGACGAGCTACCAGTTGAAGATGAGGACGTCATGTAAGTGAGGTCATCGAGGCCGGTCATGCCGTCTTCGATAACGGTCGTCACCGATTTCTGTACTGTTTCCGCGCTCGCGCCATTGTAGCTGGCGCTGATGCGAACCGTTGTCGGTGCGATATCTGGATATTGCGAGATAGAGAGTGTGTTGATGGCCAGCAAGCCGCCAAGCATAATCACAATCGCTATCACCCAAGCAAAGATTGGGCGCCGGATGAAGAAGTGGGCCATATGTGTTTCTGCGCCTTCGTTGTTACGGTCGTCGGGCGATTGTCGCGATTATCAGTTTGCGGGAGCGGCTGCTGGAGCCGCTGGCTGGGTTACCACCAGTCCCTTGTCGTCAATTGTTACTTCAACAGGTGCAATCGGTGCGCCGTCGCCAATCCACTGGAAACCATCCACAATCAGCTTGTCACCGTCTTTGACGCCTGTGGTTACAAGCCAGGAATTGCCTGACTGGCTGCTTTCAGCAAATGTGCGCGTTTCAACGGTACCCTTTTCGCTGACAAATTTTGCAGTCAGTTCGCCGCTGGGGTTTCTGTCGGCAGCACGCTGCGGAATAAGGAAGCCTTTTTCCTTGCCGATCGTCAGCGTGGCGCGAACGTACATGCCCGGCAGAATGAGGTCATCCGGATTGTCGAACTGGGCGCGGATGTAATAAGTGCCGGTGGTTTCGCTCACCGCCATATCCGACATGTCGACCTTACCGGCATGAGGATATTTCGTACCGTTTTCCAGGGTCAGGTGGAGGTCGGCCTCGGCATTGTTCGGTCCCTTTGAGCCTGCGGCAACTGCCGTGCGAAGACGTAGCAGATTGGCACTGGATTCAATCAGGTCAATGTAGATCGGATCGATACGGCGCAGTGTGGTCAGCGCAGCGGACTGGTTAGCAGTGACTACGTTACCGATGCTGAAGCTGGTCGATGTGGTGATGCCGTTGAACGGTGCGCGGATTTTCGTTAGGTTGAGATTGATATCAGCCGCCTGAAGCGCCGCCTTGGCCTGTGCAACATCTGCTTCGGCCTGAAGCAATGTCACCTTAGCATTTTCATATTCAATCTGCGTTGCACCGCTGTTGACCAGACGCTCATAGCGGGCCAGGTTTGCCTGAGCGCTTGGAACACTGGCTTCAGCCTTTGCAAGGCTGGCGCGGGCCTGCGCAACTTCGGCGACATAGGTGTCGTCTTCGATTTGGTAGAGCAGGTCTCCCTGCTGCACTTCGCTACCTTCCTTGAAGGTGATCTCGCGAATGATGCCGGTGACGCGTGGGCGGATTTCCGCAGTCTGGAAGGCGCTGGCACGGCCGGGCAGTACCGTCGTCAACGGCTGCTCGGATTCTTTCATGATGACAACGCTGACAGGAGCAGGTGGACGTTCTGGCGCTTGCGCCTGTGCAGTCTGCTTTTCATCGCTGCAGCCTGCAACCACGCTAGCCACGCACAGGGCGGCAAGAACCGGAAGGATACGTCTTGTCATTCGTGTTTCCCACATAAGAGCCAGCTCTGCGGATAAAGAGAGCTTTTTCTGATGATCCGCAAGCCGGAGCTGATTTCAAGCAATTATCAATAATGAACCAAAAACATCCGGCTTATTGGATACAATGAGCCGGATGATTGAATTTCGTCAGTTGTTATCAAGTGACGTAAAATTAAAAGCGTCACTTTGCAAGTGTATTTCGCAGCGCAGCATCCATCATATTGACGAGTTTCGTGCAGCGTGTGGCTAAAATATCCGGGTTCTCACCTGCGATGAGCACAGGATGGATAACGCTGACGAGGGCATGATTGATGGTATCGGCAGTTTCGTCGAGATCGTCTGTCTGGTAAATTCCAAGCTTGATGCCGGCTGCGATAATTTTGCTGACATGCGCATTGAGAACCTGAAGATATTGCTCGCCGCAATCCAGCTCCTGTTTGGCCATCAAAACCAACATCTCAAACACATAAGGTGTTTCTTCCAGCGTCACGACATGTTTGCGCATCAGTGACAGCGCCATCTGGTGCAGTCGCTCATAGGGGGGCAGCGTGGTGTCCATGGCATCTAGATCATTTTGCAAAGATGTGATCTGTCTAAGGACGATGGCGTCAACCAGCGCGACCTTGGAGTGAAAATGCTTGAACACATTGGCTGGCGACATCGACATTGCCGCGGCAATGTCGGCAATCGTCACAGTCGAGAAGCCGCGCATGCTGAACAGCTTCTCGGCCGTGGCCAGAATTTCACTGCGGGTTTCTTCTGCAGGCCGCCGCAGCCGCTTCCGGGGAAGCGCGGTTTTTGCTGTATTGCTGACGGTTTTCATGGATGCAGATGAGTTTACCACAATCAGGCTCCGGTAAAATAGGGCTCCAAATTCTTGCGAACACGTTCCAATGGTGTGTTTTCGCTATTATCAGGAACGAATGTTTTCCCCGTTATTTGCTCATATGCTCTTATATACACATCCGATGTGTCCATGACGAGCTTTTCCGGAATCTCCGGAATGTCGTCCTTATAGGGATCGCAGCGTTCAACCACCCATGCTCTGACAAAGTCCTTGTCGAAGCTCGCGGGCCGTGTACCTTTTTCAAAGCTTTCGCCATAGGATTCTGCAATCCAGTATCGGCTGCTGTCAGGTGTGTGAATTTCATCGGCAAGAATGATGTTGCCTTCGGCGTCCGTGCCGAACTCATATTTGGTGTCGACGAGGATCAGGCCATGTTTGGCGGCGATCTCCTGGCCGCGCTTGAACAGGGCCAGGGCATATTTTGATAATGTTGCCCACTGCTCCTGCGTGAGAAGCTTCTTTTCAACGATTTCATCCGGTGTCAGGGGCTCATCGTGTCCGCCATCAAAGGCCTTGCTGGTTGGGGTAATGATCGGTTCCGGCAGTTTCTGATTGTCGCGAAGGCCATCCGGCAGAGTGATGCCATACATCTGGCGCTCGCCCTTCTTATAAAGAGTAAGGATGGAGGTGCCTGTCGTGCCGGCCAGATATCCTCTGACAACGATCTCAACGGGAAGAATATCGAGACGTTTACCGATCACCACATTGGAGTCCGGATAGCTGATAACGTGGTTCGGGCATATATCTGCGGTTTGCTCAAACCAGTACCGTGCTGTTTGGGTCAGCACTTGTCCCTTGTAAGGAATGCAGGTCAGGATACGGTCAAAGGCGCTGATCCTGTCGGTCGAGATGATGATGCGGGAGCCATCCGGCAAGTCGTAGTTCTCGCGTACCTTTCCGCGATAGTAATTGGGAAGTTCGCGAATAACGGCTTCTTCTAGTATGCGCACGGCTGCTCCAATCCTTGTTTCAAGCGGGCCTGTCAGTGGCCTCAGTCGAATAGTGCTGGCAATTCCTATGGCATTTTTCAAACGACAGGACCAGCATATGCTTTTAAGCCGCCAAAATCGGTCAAAATCTACAAACGTCATCATTTCTCTAATAAAAACAGTAGTTTGTATGATTTTATTATAAATATGAAAAAGGGCTGTTGACTTGTTTGTTGGGATAGATTTATAAGTCCGCTCACTGAACGAGGGCGGCGGCGCTGCTGGCGACGGACTGCTTCGTTCTAGAGAAATCACGATAGATTGGCTTTTGTGGCTGGTTTGTTCCCAGGGTTTTCGGATTTTGGGGTTGGATTTTTGGACACTGATGTGTGTCAGTTTTTTGACAATTGAATATGAGAAGAAAGAGAAACGTGGGCGGCGAAGCTTGCGGGACCTTA